>NZ_JCALDT010000039.1:0-556 GCF_059813005.1 Mycobacterium sp. NGS27 | reverse complement strand
CGGTAGTGGTGTGTTGGGCTGGTGGTCGATCGCGGGGTCGTCGATGTCGATAACCGCTCCACCGAAATCTTCTAGCCGGCAGCGCAACTCGGTGGTGCTGACCGCGGCGAGGGGTGCGGCGTCGTCGAGCATGAACTGGATGCGGGTGCGGGGGTGGGCGGGGTCGATGGGTAGGTAGGCGGCGCCGGTTTTCAGGACGGCCAGGATGGCGGTGATGGCCTCGGCGCTGCGGGGCAGCAGCAGTGCGACGCAGTGTCCGGGAGCGGCGCCGTGGCCAGCAAGTAGGTGCGCCAACCGGGTGGAGGTGTCGTCGAGTTCGCGGTAGGTGACCGAGTGTTGGCCGCAGGTGAGTGCTACTGCGTCGGGGGTGCGGGTGGCTTGGGCGGTGAACAATGCCGAGATCGAGTCTGCGGTCGGGGTGGGGTGGGTGAGTGCGGTGCGATTCCCCAACACCTCCAACTCCGCGTACTCGGCCGGGCCGAGCAGGTCGATGTCGGCGAGGGGTTGGTCGGGTTGGGTGGTCATGGCTGTGAGAAGCCGTTGCAACCGCGCCACC
>NZ_JCALDT010000038.1:0-573 GCF_059813005.1 Mycobacterium sp. NGS27 | reverse complement strand
CCCTTGGGGATCCCGGTGGTGCCCGAGGTGTAAATGATGTGGGCCAAATCGTCAGGAGCCGGGGCCGGCAACGGCGTGCCCGCACACCCCTGGATGCGGGGATCGTCGATGTCGATGACCGCCCCACCGAAACCCTCGACCCGCGCGCGCAACTGCGCGGTGCTCACCACCGCGATCGGGGCGGCGTCGTCGAGCATGAACCCGATGCGCGCCGCGGGCAACCCCGGGTCGATCGGCAGATAGGCCGCCCCGGTCTTCAATACCGCCAGGATCGCGGTGATCGCCTGCACCGAACGCGAAAACACCAGCGCCACACACTGTCCCGGGCCCACCCCGTGACCGGCCAACAGATGCGCCAACCGATTCGAGGCCTCATCAAGCTCGCGGTAGGTCATCGAGGCGCCCGCGAAGCTCACCGCCACCGCCTGCGGGGTGCGCGCCACCTGCGCAGCGAACACCACCGGAATCGACACCCCGATACCCGGCTCGGTCAACACCGCCCGATTACCCAACACCTCCAACTCGGCATACTCGGCCCCATCGAGCACCTCGATCGACGACAACCGCCGCCCC
>NZ_JCALDT010000037.1:0-666 GCF_059813005.1 Mycobacterium sp. NGS27 | reverse complement strand
GCGTCCGGGCCGAGCAAGGTGCCCTCCAGATGCGCCAACCCCTCCCCCATGTCGGCGACCCACACCTCGCGCCCGGCCGCACGTTCCTTGCGGCGCCGCACCGCATCCGCATCGGCGCGAGCGACCACCTTGTCCACCTGCGCGGCCAGCCGGCCCCGGGTCATCGACGGCCACCGCGCCACGTTGGCCGCCAACTCGGCGTCCACCGCCGCCAACACGTCGGGATCGGTGATCAAATCGGTGCGGAACACGATCGTTTGAAACATCAGGTAGCCGATATCCCCGGCCGCGAACACCGCGCCCACTTTCGGCAGCCGCTCACGCATCGCGCGGGCATACCGCACCCGGCTGGCGGCCAACCCCTGACTGATCCGCAACGCCGCGGCCACCTCGGCAGCGACGGCCTCCTGGGTGTCGATCGCCCACTCCTCGGTTTCTGAGCACCGCGACAACCGGTAGGCGAACAACTTCCCGATCGCGACCAACTGGGCGGCCGCGGCCCGATTCTCCGCCCGCGCCGACACGCAAATCTCATCCGCCAACCCCACGGACTCCGGCGTCCGCGACGGACACTGCCGCTCGCCAAGGTCGTCAAACCAGGCCATCGCCTCCGGCGACGACCCGAGACCCGCCCTTGAGTCGAACATACGTTCGATATTACCACGG
>NZ_JCALDT010000036.1:0-667 GCF_059813005.1 Mycobacterium sp. NGS27 | reverse complement strand
AAGGTCAGCACGCAGCGGTGCCGGTGGGCGGCGGTGCGCAGCAGCGTCACCCGAAACGCCGGGGGCTGTGCCAGGTCCCCGACCGCGGCCCGCTCGGCGGCACAGATCTGCGCGATCTGCTGCTCCATGCCGCCATCCCCAGCGCCGGCGCGGTAGCCATCGAGATCGACGCCCTCGCCTTCGAGATCGGCGCCACCGCCATGGCGGTCGGCACCAAGATCGACGCTGTCGAAGTCCATCTCGCCATCGTCGGCATCGTCCAGGGGTAGGTAGAGCCATCCTGGGGTGGGGTGGGTGGGGATGAGTTGGACGGGGGGGTCGTAGTGGGTGATGAACCGGGCGGCTAGGTGGGGGTGGCGGCTGGTCACGGTGTTCACGGCGTGGTGGAGGCGGTCGGGGTCCAGGGGGCCGGTGATGGCGATGTCGAGTTGCATCGCGTAGGTGTCGGGGTCGTTGTCGTGGGCGTGTTGGGCGTGGAAGAGCAGGCCGTGTTGGAGGGGGGTGAGGGGCAAGATGTCGGCGACGGGGTAGTGGTGGCACAGCTCGTCGATGTGGGTTTGGCTGAGGTGGGCCGGGGTGATGTCAGAGGGGGTGAGTCCGCCGCCGCCGGCGGCGACGTGGGCGCAGATGCCGGTCAGGGCTTGGATCCACAGCTGGCTGAGTTCCT
>NZ_JCALDT010000035.1:0-698 GCF_059813005.1 Mycobacterium sp. NGS27 | reverse complement strand
GCCGTCAACGGCAAAGCGTCGATCGCCAGCACCGCGGCCGGCACCATATACGGCGGCAACCGATCAGCCAACGCCGCACGCACCCGAGCGGGCTCCGCGCCCCCGGTGACATAACCCACCAGACGCTTATCACCGGGACGGTCCTCACGGGCGATCACCGCCGCCTCATCAACCCCGTCCAACCCCGCCAACGCCGTACGCACATCACCAAGCTCGATGCGATACCCACGAATCTTGACCTGCTCATCAGCCCGACCCAAATAATCGAGCTGCCCATCAGCACGCCACCGCACCAAATCCCCGGTGCGATACATCCGCGCCCCGCTACCACCAAACGGACACGCCACAAACCGCGACGCCGTCAACCCCGCCCGCCGCACATAGCCACAACTCACACCGCGACCCGCGGCATACAACTCACCGACCACCCCGACCGGCACCGGACGCAACCACTGATCCAACACAAACAACGCCGCCCCCGGCACCGGCGCACCAATCGGCGGCACCCCCGACCCCGCCGCCAACGCCGCACTCAGCGTCAACACCATCGTCGTCTCAGTCGGACCGTAGGCATTGAACATCACCCGCCCCGGAGCCCAGCGATCCACCACCTCAGCCGGACACGCCTCACCGGCCACCGCCACCGTCATCTGCCCCAAGCCCTGCGGCGACAACGTCGCTACCGCCGACGGAGTCCA
>NZ_JCALDT010000034.1:0-730 GCF_059813005.1 Mycobacterium sp. NGS27 | reverse complement strand
CGATGGGTGGCTGCGCCCGGTGCCGGTCGGGGTGATCGGTGAGTTGTATGTGGCCGGCGCCGGGGTGGGCGTGGGTTATGTGGGCCGGGCGGGGTTGACCGGATCGCGGTTTGTGGCCTGTCCGTTCGGGGCGCCCGGGCAGCGGATGTATCGGACCGGGGATCTGGTGTGTTGGCGCGCTGATGGGCAACTGGACTACCTGGGCCGCGCCGATGAGCAGGTCAAGATCCGCGGCTACCGCATCGAACTCGGCGAAATCCAGGCCGCCCTCACCACCCTGGCCGGGGTGGAACAGGCGGTCGTGCTCGCCCGCGAAGACCAACCCGGCATCAAACGCCTGATCGGCTACATCACCGGCACCGCCAACCCCGTGGCGGCGCGCGCCGCGTTGGGCGAGCGGTTGCCCGAGCATATGGTGCCGGCCGCGGTGGTGGGGCTCGACGCCTTGCCGCTGACCCCTAACGGCAAGCTCGATACCCGCGCCCTGCCCGCCCCCGACTACACCGACACCGAGCACTACCGCGCCCCGTCCACCGCGGTCGAGGAGATCTTGGCCGGGATTTACGCCGAAGTGCTCGGTGTGCAGCGGGTCGGGGTGGAGGACTCGTTCTTCGATCTCGGTGGGGACAGCATCTCGGCGATGCGGGTGATCGCGGCGATCAACACCACCTTGGATACCGACCTTGCGGTGCGCACCGTGTTCGAGGCACCCACGATCGCGCAGTTGGCG
>NZ_JCALDT010000033.1:0-783 GCF_059813005.1 Mycobacterium sp. NGS27 | reverse complement strand
ACTAGCAGCTGCGCCCAGGCCGCCTGCAGCACGGTGTTGACGGTGGTGTGCTGCGCGCGGGCCAGCTCGTTGAGCGCCCGCGTGGTCTGCTCCGACAACCGGTACGAGGTAACGCCTCGTTGCCCGAGCTGTGCGCGCCCCGGCGGGCCGATCAGCGTGGGGCTGTCAAAGTCGGCCAGCACCGCACCCCAGGCGGCGCGGGCGGCCTCGAGGTCCCTCTCGGCGAGCCAGCTGACAAAGCGGCGATACGGGACCGGCGCGGGCAGCCGCTGCCCCTGATAGCCGGCGAAGATTTCGGCCAGCAGAATCGGCAGCGACCAGCCGTCCACGACGATGTGGTGAGAGGTGACCACGATCCGGTGCTGCTCGGGAGCGGTGCGGATCAACGTCACCCGGAACGCCGGCGGGTCGCTGAGGTCGCAGACCGCCGCGCGTTCGGCCGCACACGCCGACTGAATCTGCTCGTCGGCCTCGACGCCGTCCAGGTCGACATACTGCCAGGGCACCTCGGGATCAGCGGGGATGACCTGCACCGGCTCGTCGAACTGTTGGCAGAACCGGGCCGCGAGGTTGGGATGGCGGTCGACGACCGCGCACACAGCCTCCCGCAGCCGGTGCCGGTGGAGGGGCCCGCTCAGCGCGATGTCCAGCTGCACCACATAGGCGTCGTCGCCGCCGTGTGCGGTGCTGGCGTGAAAAAGCAGCCCGTGCTGCATCGGGGTCAACGGCAACACGTCGGCGATCCGGCTCTTCTGCTCCAGGTCGTCCAGCTGGTGTTGGTGG
>NZ_JCALDT010000032.1:0-786 GCF_059813005.1 Mycobacterium sp. NGS27 | reverse complement strand
CTGCGTCCGGTGCCGGTCGGGGTGATCGGTGAGTTGTATGTGGCCGGCGCCGGAGTGGGGGTCGGTTATGTGGGCCGGGCGGGGTTGACCGGATCGCGGTTTGTGGCCTGTCCCTTCGCCGGGCCCGAGGCCCCCGGACAACGCATGTATCGCACCGGGGATCTGGTGTGTTGGCGCCCCGACGGGCAGCTGGACTACCACGGGCGCGCCGATGAGCAGGTCAAGATCCGCGGCTACCGCATCGAACTCGGCGAGATCCAGGCCGCCCTCGCCACCCTGGCCGGGGTGGAGCAGGCGGTGGTGCTCGCCCGCGAAGACCAACCCGGCATCAAACGCCTGATCGGCTACATCACCGGGCACGCCGACCCCGCAACCCTGCGCAGCGCACTGGCCGAACACCTGCCCGCCTACATGATCCCCGCCGCCATCATCGCCATCGACGCTCTCCCGCTGACCGCCAACGGCAAACTCGACACCCGCGCCCTGCCCGCCCCCGACTACACCGACACCGAGCACTACCGCGCCCCCTCCACGCCCACCGAGGAAATCCTGGCCGGCATCTACGCCGACATCCTCGGCCTCGAACGAGTCGGGGTCGATGACTCATTCTTCGAACTCGGCGGCGACAGCATCTCCGCGATGCGAGTCATCGCGGCGATCAACAAGGGTCTGGACACTGGTCTTTCCGTGCGGGCGGTGTTCGAGGCACCCACGATCGGCCAGTTGGCGCCGCTTATCCATGGGGAGACGGGCCGGGTAGAGCCGTTAGTTGCGGTGCCGCGTCCA
>NZ_JCALDT010000031.1:0-786 GCF_059813005.1 Mycobacterium sp. NGS27 | reverse complement strand
TCACCAACACCAGATCGATGAGTTGCAACGCCTATACCGGATTGCCGACGTGTTGCCGCTGACCCCGCTGCAGCAGGGATTGCTCTTCCATGCCCGAGCCGCACAGCGCACGGGGGACGACGTTTATGCGGTGCAGCTTGGTATCACGGTGAGTGGTCCGCTTGATCCGGACCGGCTGCGCGATGCGGTGCAGATCGTGATTCAGCGGCATCCTCACCTGGCGGCCCGGTACCTCGAGCAATTCGATCAGCCGGTGCAGGTCATCCCGGCTGATCCCGGGGTGCCCTGGCGGTATGCCGAGCTGAAGGCTGGGGACGTCGAGCAGTGGGTGGAGTGGCTGTGCGCCGCCGAACGCGCCGCGGTATGCGCCCTCACCGACGAGCCGCCCGTTCGCGTTGCATTGATTCGCACCGCACCAGAGCAGCACCGCATCGTGCTGACAAATCATCACATCGCGCTCGATGGTTGGTCGCTGCCGCTATTGCTGGCCGAAATCTTCGCCGCTTATCAGGGGCAGCGGCTGCCCGCGCCGGTTCCGTATCGCCGCTTTGTCAGCTGGCTCGCCGAGAGGGACCTCGCGGCCGCCCGCGCCGCCTGGGGTGCGGTGCTGGCCGGCTTTGAGGTTCCCACTTTGGTCGGGCCAGCGGATCGGGTGGGGCAGGGGTGTCGTGGCGTGGCCTCCTATCGGGTGTCGGAGCACATCACCGGCGCGATAAGCGAACTGGCCCGCGCGCAGCACACCACCGTCAACACCGTGCTGCAGGCGGCCTGGGCGCAGCTGCTAGC
>NZ_JCALDT010000030.1:0-799 GCF_059813005.1 Mycobacterium sp. NGS27 | reverse complement strand
ACCGGCCGGCACCGGACGCAACCAACCATCGAGTACGAACAGGGCGGCTCCCGGTACCGGCGCACCGATCGGCACCCCCGAACCCGGGGCCAGCGGCGCACTGATCGCCACGCACATCGTCGTCTCAGTAGGACCGTAGGCGTTGACCATTACCCGCCCGCGCGCCCAGCGGTCCACCACCTCGACCGGGCACGCCTCGCCGACCACTACCAATGCCGCCGACTCCAATCCCTGCCGGGACAGCCCAGCCACGGCCGACGGAGTCTGGGTCAGCACGCTGACCCGTTCCCTGACCAGCAGGTCGTGGAAGTCGTGCGGCGAGCCCGCCACCTCCTCGGGTACCACCACAACCCGGCCGCCGCGTAGTAGCGCGCCGAAGATCTCCCACACCGACACGTCGAACGCCAGCGAATGACAGAGCGGCCAGGCCCCGCTGGGCGGCAGGCCGGCATCCAGCTGAGCCATCAACTGGGTGACGTTGTGGTGGGGGATGGCTACCCCTTTGGGTGTTCCGGTGGTTCCTGAGGTGTAGATCAGGTAGGCGGTGTCGTCGGGGGCCGGCGGTGGCATCGCGGTGGCGGGGTAGGTGTGGGTCTGGGTGTGGGGGTCGTCGATGTCGATGAGCGGCAGCTGGTGGCCGGCTAGCCGCTCGGCCAACCCGGTGGTGGTGATCAGCGCGACGGGGTCGGCGTCGTCGAGCACGAACTCGATGCGCGCCGCGGGCATCGCCGGGTCGATCGGCACGTAGGCCGCACCGGTTTTGAGCACCGCGACAATCGCCACGACCGCTTGAGCCGAA
>NZ_JCALDT010000003.1:0-603834 GCF_059813005.1 Mycobacterium sp. NGS27 | reverse complement strand
ATTGGCCGCCGACAACCTGCGAGCCCGGGGCCCTGCCCCCCTCGCGTCTCGGACGCAACTGGCGAGCGCGGTGCGGCGGATTTGTTACGCCGACGGTGGGTCCGCCACGCAGCGAAATCCGATGTGGGTCGTCGCGGAGTCCTGCGATTGCGGCGACCGGGCCGCGGGACGGTAGCGGTGGCAGTACTCGGGCGCGCACAGGTGGCTGCCGCCCTTCAGGGTCTGGCTGACGGACGGATTGGCGGGACCCGACGGGGTGCAGCAGGACTTGGGCGGCTGATCGAGCCGGTGATGCGCGGCGAACTCGGTCGCCGTCCACTCCCACACGTTGCCGATCATGTCGACAAGCCCAAAGCCGTTGGGGGCGAACGTCCCAACGGGCGAGGTTCCCACCCAGCCGCGCGCCCCCTCATTGCGGTACGGGAAATCGCCCTGCCAGGTATTGGCCATCAATCGGCCAGCGCTCGTGGCCTCGTCTCCCCAGGAGTACGTCGTCGTGGACCCGGCCCGGGCCGCGTACTCCCACTCGGCCTCGGTCGGCAGCCGCCGGCCGGCCCAGCGCGCATAGGCCGCCGCGTCCGGGTACGCCACCTGCACGACCGGATGGTCGCCGCGGTCCGCGACATCGCTATCGGGCCCGAACGGGTGGCGCCAGCTCGCCCCCGGCACCCACTCCCACCACCGTCGCCAGTCGCGCAGGTCGACCGGCCCGGGTGTCGGCCGGAAAACCATTGCGCCCGGACATAACTCGTCCGGGTTCGCTCGCGGGTACAGCGCCGGATCGATCGGCTGCTCGGCCACCGTCACATACCCGGTAGCGTCGACGAATTCGGCGAACTGCGCGTTGGTCACCGGATGCCGTTCCACCGCAATCGGACCCACCGTCACGGTGTGGATCGGCGCCTCTTCGGGGTAGAAGCTCGTCGAGCCCATGCGGAAGGAACCGCCCGGGAGGTCGACCAGCTCGCTTAGCACCCCGTCAGGCTACGCCGGTCGACCGCCCTAATCGGATTGCCGATACCAGGTGAGCATGTAAAGAGCCATCGCCGCGACCAACGCGATCAGCACCCAGATCACCAGCACTTGGTCGATCCACGCGCCCGGCGGGGGCGCACCTGGCAAGAAGTTGCGAATGGGGATGACCGCGAACAACATGGCGGCGAACCACGTCACGAATGGCGGAACGAATTTCCTTCTGCCCAAGGCGATTTGGATCACCACGGCGAAGGCTAATGCGGGTAGCGCGAAGAGCACCAAGCAGATGCCTAAGTCGAAGATCAGCGGCCCCTTGGCCCGGTGCAAGGTGATGACGACGTTGTCGGCGCGATCCGAGTCCTGACTGGCTTCGCCGACGCGCTGAACGCTGACGTCCCAGCCATCCAAGCCGCCGGTCACCTCCACCCGTGCCGGTACGTAGCGGCGCGCATCCCCCTGGCCGACAAGCACATCGGCGGACAGGGTGTCGGTGCGGTAGGAATCGAACGGCCAATTGTTCGGGTCGCCGTGTGCCTCGATGGTAGTCGTGACCTGCGCTGGCGACTTGCCGGCCGGATACTGCAAGTCGCCGAGGTCGTTCGGGGGATCCATCCGCACTGCGGTGTCGGTCTTGAGCACTTCGAGACGTTTGTCGAACATCGACTCCTCAGGGATCACCAGCACCTTCACCGTCAATCGGTTCGCGGTGGTGTCCAGCTTTTCCAGCCGCACCAGCACGACGGTGTCATTGGTGGCGTTGAGGTCGGGCGGCTTGAGCGGGCCTCCCGATTTCGCCAGCAGATGCACGCCGAACAGTGACAGCGCATACACGGCGACGAAGCCCGCGACTGCGGCCACGGCAACGACCCTGCGCCGCTTGCGCCGGTCGGGCGCGGTCGAAACAGGAGGTTTCGCAGGTGGTTGCTCCGACGGCGCCGGAGGCGGTGGCGAAGGTGGCGCTTGGTGGGTCATCGGTCAACACCTCCGTGAGGAATCCGGACACTCGAGGACGGATGCTAGCGAACTCTCGTGCAGCACGGGTGAAGATTGAAAATTCGTCATGTCGAGGTAATTTTCGCTGACGGCCCCAGCGCTGCGCGCCGGGCCAGCGAAACCGGTCCGCAGGCTCGGCGGCCCCCGCGTCGCACTACGCGCAAACTTCGACGCGCAGCCGGGAGCCGCACCAGTTCATCCGGAGTTTGTTTGCCTGGCAAGCCGGTACCGGCACCGATTCGCCGGCTTTTCGCGTGCCGACACGTCAGTCCCGCGAAAAGGCAAGCGCGATCTCGGCTTCCACGTCCACGTAGGGCCGGCCGGACAGGTCGACGGTGACCTGGGTGATGGTACCGCCGGTGAACGTGAACGGCGCCTTGTAACGGCTGGACACACCCGACCCGCCGTTGCGGCCGACCGTGATACCGGCACCGGCGAGCCCGAAGGTTCCGGGGTGGGTGATCACGCCGGCCAGCGTGCCGACGACCTGGTCGTCGATGAACAGGGTGACGTCGCCCAGCGGCGTGTGACTGTTCTCGACCGTTCCAGTGCGCAAATAGCTGGCGCCGAACAGATGTCGGCCGAGGGGCACCGCGCCGGACGAGGAGACCTCCTGCTGGCGCTCGCCGAGGAAGTTGTATACGTAGTGCAGCCGACCATCCTGGATGAACAGCACATGCCCGCCGTGCGCGCCGCCCTGCTTGAACAGCACGCCCTCGGCGCCGGTGGTGTCGACGGACACCTCGGCCAGCACCGAGAACGACCGGCCGCGGATTTCGGCGGCGGCACCGATGCTCACATCGGCGCAATCGGGGTAGTAAAGATAGCTGTTGCGTTCGCTGACGAGATATGGCCGCTGCCGCGTCAGCGTCTCCATGATGTTCAGATCCGCCAGCGGCAACCCGTTGTACTTGGCCGCCTCCGAGAACCACAGCGCCTTGAGTTCTTCGAGTTTGTCCGGGTTTTCGGCTGCCAGGTCGTGGCACTGGCTCCGGTCGACCTCGATGTGGAACAGTTCCCAGCGGTCGGCGTCGAAATGCGACCAGCCGGCCGGGGTGGCCGCGTGCACGGTGTTGGCGAACCAGCCCCGGTGCCAGATGCCGCGGGTGCCCAGCATGGTGTAGAACTGGGTGCTCTTGCCGGTGTCGGCACCCGGATCGGCAAGGGCCGCTTTGAAGCTCACGCCGTCCAGCGGCTTCTGGACGATACCTTTGACGGTCTCCGGCGGCGTCATGCCCAGCAGGTCGTAGACGGTCGGGGTGATGTCGCAGACGTTGACGTAGTTGTCGCGGACTTCCCCGTGTGCGGGAATTCCCTTGGGCCACGAGATGATTGCCGTGTCGGCGATGCCGCCCTCGTGGGAGGCGTAGCGCTTGTACAGTTTGTAGGGCGTATTGAAGGCCATCGCCCACCCGATCGGGTAATGGTTGTAGGTCTCGGGGCCGCCTAAGTGTTCGAACATCTTCATGCTCTCTTCGACGGTGTCGATATAGCCGTTGAAGAACTTGCCCTCGTTGACCGATCCGTTCGGGCCGCCCTCGCCGCTGGCGCCGTTGTCGGAGATGACCACGATGATGGTGTTATCGAGCTGCCCCGAATCCTCGAGATAGTCCAGGATCCGGCCGATCTGGGCGTCGGTGTAGCTCAGGAACCCGGCGAACACTTCGGCCATCCGGGAGAACAGCCTCTTCTCCTCGTCGTTCAGCGAATCCCAGGGCCGCACTGTGTCCTGCAGCGGCCACGGCTCGCCACTCGGCCCCTTGACATCGAGATACGGGTTCACCGGCGATAATTCGGTGTCGGCCGGCACTATGCCCAGCGCCTTGTGTCGCTCAAGCACCACCTCGCGGTATCGCTCGTAGCCCATGTCGAACTTGCCGGCGTAGCGGTCCGCCCATTCGGAGAAGACGTGATGCGGCGCATGCCCGGCGCCGGGGCATACGTAGGAGAACCAAGGCTTCTCCGGCGCAATCACTTTGGCGTCGCGGATGAATTCGATGGTCTTGTCGGCGATGTCCTTCGACAGGTGGTAACCGTCCTCCGGGGTGCCCGGCGGCGTCACCGGGTGGTTGTCGTAGACCAGGTCCGGATACCACTGATCCGTCTCCCCGCCCATGAATCCGTAGAACCGTTCGAAGCCGCGCGAGGTCGGCCAGTGCCGCTTGGTCGAGGCGAGGTTCGATTCCTCGAGGGGCGTCAGGTGCCACTTGCCCACGCAGTAGGTGTTGTATCCGCGTTCGGCGAGAGCCTCGGAGAGCAGGCCGGTTTCGAACGGGATGCGGCCGTTGGCGTTGGGGAAGCCCTCGGTGAACTCCTCGATGGTGGCCATGCCGACGGTGGTGGCGTTGCGGCCGGTGAGCAACGACGCCCGGGTCGGCGAACACAGGGCGGTGGTGTGGAATTGCGACAGCCGGATGCCGCGCTCGGCGATGCGCGACATGGCGGGCATTTCGACCAAGCCACCGAAGCAGTCCCAGGTCGCTATGCCCGTGTCATCCCACACCAGGTACAGGACGTTGGGCGCGCTCGGCGGTGCCGTCGGCGCGGCGTAGGGCCCCCAATCCGGTTCGGAGTCCCGGATGTCGAGCTCGATCTTCCCGTTGAACTGCCCCGACCCAGTCGCCATCGCCGCAGACTACACCCGGGGCCGGGCGTTCGCTGCCGCTAGCTGAAAGGGCTTACTTCGCCTTTTCCAGGATTTCGACGAGCCGCCAACGCTTGGTCGCCGACGTCGGGCGGGTCTCCATCAGCGAGACGCGGTCGCCGATTCCGGCGGTGCTGTTCTCGTCGTGCGCCTTGACCTTGGTGGTGGTCCGGATGATCTTGCCGTACAGCGGGTGACGCACGCGGTCTTCGAGCTCGACCACGATGGTCTTCTGCATCTTGTCGCTCACCACGTAGCCGATGCGCACCTTGCGGCGACCCCGCACCTTCGGGTTGGCCGGAGTGTGCTTGGGGCCCTTGTCCTTCGACGCGGCCTCGGTTGCGGCGGCCTTCTTAGGGGCGGCCTTCTTGGCTTCTGCCATCACGATTCCTTACCGTCGGGCCCGGAAGCCAAGCCCAGTTCTCGTTCGCGCAGCACGGTGTAGACCCGCGCGATCTCCTGACGCACCGTGCGGAGCCGGCGGTTGTTGGTGAGCTGCCCGGTCGCCATCTGGAAACGCAGGTTGAACAGCTCTTCCTTGGATTCGCGCAACCGCTCGGTCAGCTCCTCTTCGGTGAGCTCACGCAGTTCGCCAGGCGAAGTTCCCACTGCCATCAGAACTGATCCTCTCGAGTGACGATGCGTGCCTTGATCGGCAACTTGTGGATTGCACGCGTCAGAGCCGCGCGGGCGGTCTGCTCGTTGGGGTAGCTGAGTTCGAACAGCACCCGGCCCGGCTTGACGTTGACGACCCACCACTCGGGCGAGCCCTTACCCGAACCCATCCGGGTTTCGGCGGGCTTCTTGGTCAGCGGGCGGTCGGGGAAGACGTTGATCCACACTTTGCCGCCACGCTTGATGTGCCGGTTGATGGCGATACGAGCGGACTCGATCTGCCGGTTGGTGACGTAGGCGTGCTCCAGAGCCTGGATGCCGTAGTCGCCGAAGTTCACCGCCGTGCCGCCACTGGCGATGCCGCGCTGGCGGGGGTGATGCTGCTTGCGGTGTTTAACCCTGCGGGGAATCAACATGATTCAGCTCTCCGTGCTTTGTGGTTCTGCAGCGGGTGCGGTCTGGGTCGCGGCGGCTGCTCCCTCTTCGGCGCTCGCCGCGGCGCGACCGGCTTCGGTGCTGGTGGCCGTGGTGCCCGACGCCCCACTGCGACGCGGACGGGTGCCCGACGGACGCTCGCGGCGCGAGCGCTCGGCGCCCGCCGGAGCCGCGGCGGCCAATTCGCGCTTGCCGCCGACGATGTCGCCCTTGTAGATCCACACCTTCACGCCGATCCGGCCGAAGGTCGTTTTGGCTTCGTACAGCCCGTAGTCGATGTCGGCGCGCAGCGTGTGCAGCGGCACCCGGCCCTCGCGGTAGAACTCCGAGCGGCTCATCTCGGCACCACCGAGACGTCCGGAGCACTGCACCCGGATGCCCTTGACGTTGGGCTGACGCATCGCGGACTGGATGGCCTTGCGCATCGCCCGGCGGAACGCCACCCGGTTGCTCAGCTGCTCGGCGACGCCCTGGGCCACCAATTGCGCCTGGGATTCCGGGTTTCGGACCTCGAGGATGTTGAGCTGCACCTGCTTGCCGGTCAGCTTCTCCAGGTCGGCGCGGATCCGGTCGGCCTCGGTGCCGCGACGGCCGATGACGATGCCGGGACGCGCGGTGTGGATGTCGACCCGGACCCGATCACGGGTGCGCTCGATCTCCACGTCGGCGATCCCGGCGCGCTCCAGGCCGGTCGACAGCAGCCGCCGGATCGCGACGTCCTCCTTGACGTAGTCCGCGTACTGCTTGTCGGCGTACCAGCGTGACTTCCAGTCGGTGGTGATGCCCAGCCGGAAGCCGTGCGGATTGATCTTCTGGCCCACTAGTCTGAGCCTCCCTTCGCGTCAGAGGTCTCAGACGTCTTGGCTTCGGCTTTCGGTGCGGCCTTCTTGGCGGGCGCTTTGGTGGCGGCCTTCTTGGCCGGCGCCTTCTTGGCCGGCGCCTTCTTGGCGGGCGCCTTCGAGGCGGCCTTGCTGGCCTCGGCGCGACGGGTCCGCGCCGACTTCGCCGACCCCTGGTCCTTGCCCGGCCGACTTTCCACCACGACCGTGATGTGGCTAGTGCGCTTGCGAATCCGGAACGCGCGGCCCTGGGCGCGCGGACGGATGCGCTTGGCAGTAGGTCCCTCGTCGGCGTAGACGGTGGCGACCACCAGGGTCGCCGGGTCCAGCCCGTCGTTGTTCTGCGCGTTGGCCGCGGCACTCGCGATCACCTTGGCCACCGGCTCGCTGGCGGCCTGCGGCGCCCAGCGCAAGATGTCCAGCGCGTCGGCCACCGAGCGGCCGCGCACCAGGTCGATCACCCGGCGCGCCTTTCTCGGCGACACCCGCACGAAACGCGCTTTGGCCACCGCCGATGGGAATTCCGTTGTGGTCATCGCCGTTTGGCCTTCCGGTCGTCCTTGATGTGTCCCTTGAAGGTTCGGGTGGGCGCGAACTCACCAAGCTTGTGGCCGACCATCGACTCGGTGACGAACACCGGGACGTGCTTGCGTCCGTCGTGGACGGCGAAGGTGTGGCCGATGAAGTCAGGAATGATCGTCGAACGCCGCGACCATGTCTTGATCACCTGTTTGGTGTTCTTCTCGTTCTGCGTGTCCACCTTCTTGAGCAGGTGGCCATCGACGAACGGGCCCTTCTTCAGGCTGCGTGGCATGTGCTACTCCTGACTTCCTAGCGACCGTGCTTCTTGCCGGTGCGCCGGCGTCGGACAATGAGCTTGTTACTGGCCTTGTTCGGGTGGCGGGTGCGGCCCTCGGGCTTGCCCCACGGGCTCACCGGGTGACGACCACCGGAGGTCTTACCCTCACCACCACCGTGCGGGTGGTCCACCGGGTTCATGACCACACCACGAACCGAAGGGCGCTTGCCCTTCCACCGCATCCGGCCGGCCTTGCCCCAGTTGATGTTCGCCTGCTCGGCGTTGCCGACCTCGCCGACAGTGGCGCGGCAGCGCACGTCGACGCGGCGGATCTCACCGCTGGGCATACGCAGCGACGCGTAGGTGCCCTCTTTACCGAGCAGCTGGATGCTCGACCCGGCCGACCGCGCCAGCTTGGCGCCACCGCCCGGTCGCAGTTCGACGGCGTGGATCACGGTACCGGCCGGGATGTTGCGCAGCGGCAGGTTATTACCCGGCTTGATGTCCGCGTTCGGGCCGCACTCCACCACGTCGCCCTGTGAAAGCCCCTGCGGCGCAATGATGTAGCGCTTCTCGCCGTCCAGGAAGTGCAGCAACGCGATGTTGGCGGTCCGGTTCGGGTCGTACTCGATGTGCGCGACCTTCGCGTTCACGCCGTCCTTGTCGTTGCGGCGGAAGTCGATCACCCGGTAGGCGCGCTTGTGGCCACCACCCTTGTGGCGGGTGGTGATGCGGCCGTGCGCGTTTCGCCCACCGTGGCCGTGCAGCGGGCGCACCAGCGACTTCTCCGGGGTGGAACGGGTGACCTCGGAGAAATCGGACACGCTCGAGCCGCGACGGCCGGGGCTCGTCGGCTTGTATTTACGAATTGCCATGTCTAATCAGGTTTCCTCTCGCGGCGGCTACGCCGGTGCCCCGAACAGATCGATCGGCTTGCTACCCGGCGCCAGCGTGACGATGGCCCGCTTGGTGCTCTTGCGCTTGCCGAACCCGGTCCTGGTGCGCTTGCGCTTACCTTGCCGGTTCGCGGTGTTCACCGACGCGACCTTGACGGAGAAGATCTTCTCGACGGCGATCTTGATCTGCGTCTTGTTCGAATCGGGGTGCACCACAAACGTGTACACGTTGTCGTCGAGCAACGAATACGACTTCTCCGAGATGACCGGGCCCAGAATGATGTCGCGGGGGTCAGTGATGGTCGCCATTTACGCCGAAACCTCCACATCTTTATCGGCGGCACCGCCGGTGGCCCCGGCGATGTAGGCGTTTAGCGCCTCGACGCTGAACACCACGTCGTCCGAGCGCAGCACGTCATAGGTGTTGAGCTGGTCGGGGGCCAGGATGTGCACGCCCGGCAGGTTGCGCACGCTCTTGGCGCCGGCCTCGTCGCTGCGGCCGATCACGACCAGCACCCGCTTGCGGTCGGTCAGCGTGCCCAGGAACGCCCTGGCGTTCTTGGTGGACGGCGTCTGACCGGAGACCAGCTCGGTGATCGCGTGAATGCGGCCGTTGCGGGCCCGGTCGGACAACGCGCCGCGCAACGCCGCGGCGATCATCTTCTTGGGGGTGCGCTGACTGTAGTCGCGTGGCTTGGGACCGTGCACGACGCCACCGCCGGTGAACTGCGGGGCCCGCGTCGAACCCTGGCGGGCCCGCCCGGTTCCCTTCTGCCGGTACGGCTTACGGCCGCCGCCACTGACGTCGCCGCGCGTCTTGGTCGAGTGCGTGCCCTGCCGCGCCGCCGCGCGCTGCGCGGTGACGACCTGGTGCATCAGCGCGATATTGGCCGGCGCGTCGAACAATTCGGCCGGCAGCTCGATCGAGCCCTCGACCTTGCCGGCCGGCGTCTTGACGTCGATCTTGAGCGTCTTGGAGCCTTGTGCCATCACTTCTCACCTCGTTTGACCGCGCTGCGGACCACGACGAGTCCACCGGTGCGGCCGGGGACCGCGCCCTTGATCAGCAGCACGCCGTTCTCGGTATCGACCTTGTGCACCAACAGGTTCTGGACGGTCACCCGGTCGCTACCCATCCGGCCCGACATCCGGGTGCCCTTGAACACCCGGGCGGGGGTGGCGCAGCCACCGATCGAGCCCGGGCGGCGGTGCACCGCCTGGGCACCGTGGCTGGCGCCCTGGCCTCGGAAGCCGTGGCGCTTCATGGTGCCGGCGAAGCCCTTGCCCTTCGAGGTTCCCGTGACGTCGACGTAGGCGCCGTCGGCGAAGATCTCCGCCGTCAGCTCCTGGCCGACCTCGTACTCCGCGACCGCCTCGGGGTTCTCCAGCCGCAGCTCGGCCAGGAACCGGCGCGGGTTCACCCCCGCGGCGGCGTACTGACCGGTCACCGGCTTGTTGACCTTGCGGGGACTGATCTCGCCGTATGCCAGCTGCACGGCGCTGTAGCCGTCGCGCTCGGGGGTACGGATCCGGGTCACCACGTTCGGGCCGGCCTTGACGACCGTCACCGGCACGACCCTGTTGTTCTCGTCGAACACCTGCGTCATGCCCAGCTTGGTACCCAGAATGCCTTTTCTTGCCATGAGTCTGGATCTCCTACTGGATGTTGACGTCGACACTGGCCGGAAGGTCGATGCGCATCAGCGCGTCGACGGTCTTCGGCGTCGGGTCGAGGATGTCGATCAGCCGCTTGTGTGTGCGCATCTCGAAGTGCTCCCGCGAGTCCTTGTACTTGTGCGGGGAGCGGATGACGCAATACACGTTCTTCTCAGTCGGCAGCGGCACCGGACCTACAACACTGGCACCCGTGCGGACGACGGTCTCGACGATCTTGCGCGCCGACGCGTCAATAGCCTCATGGTCGTAGGCCTTAAGCCTGATGCGGATCTTCTGTCCCGCCACGCTTCTCCTACCCTCACTCCTGTTGAGGCCCGAATCCGGGCCTGGTGCCACCGGCGCGCCGATCGGGCCGGCCAACTCTGGGCCGATCGAGCGTTGCGCCGGATACTGCGCCGCTGTTTACCTGTCGTGGTCCACCGGCCCCCGCGGTCGGGCGTGTCACCCTCACGCAGCCTCATCCGCGATCGAAATTCGTCGCTCTCAAAGGATGGGACCGGACGCGCCCGTTTGGACGCTGGTCGTATGCCCGACCAGGCGCAAACCCGGCTCAAGGCAACCTGAACAGTATGCCTGAAGATCGTGCCCCGACAAAATTCGGCCGCGATCTCGGGAGCGGCGTCAGTTTGAAGCGTGAACCCTGTCGAGAGCGCGTTTCACGGGGACATCGACTACGCCATGTTCCACAAGATCTACGACGCCCCTGCCGGGGAGGGCAACGAGCGCCGCTACAGCCCCGCCGTGTGCACTGAAATCCACGTTGGGAAGGTCAACGGCGAGTCGCCTACACGAGACCAGCACGTCCTACGTCGAGCGCCAGAACCTCGCCGTGCGGACTGGGGATGCGCCGCTTCACCCGCCTACCACCGGCTTCTCCAAGAAGGTCGAGAATCTTGCCCACGCCGTTTCCCTGCATTATATGTACTACAACTTCGCCCGGGCCCCCGCCACGCTCACCACGACGCTGGTGGCCGCAAGACTACCCCTGCGATGGCAGCCGGGACCGAAAACCGGGTCTGGACGTGCCGCGATATCGCCCCACTGCTCGACTGACCGAGTAAAAGCGGCGTCCACATGCGGCGGCCGCATGACAAAATGCCGCTTGTGGATACGGATCAAACATCGCCGCAGGAACCGGGCGAACGCCCGCTGGACACCCTGCGCGCACTCGTGCTGAGCGCTTTTGAAGCGGCGAAGAAACCCGGGCGCGCGGACTGGGAATCCATGACAACCGGCGTATTGAAGAACCGGATCCTGCAGGCGACAGCACGGGAGTTCGACGAACGCGACTACGGCGTGACCACCTTTACTGAGGCGATTCGCTTGATTCCCGACTTGGTCGAACTCGACGAAACCACCTGGCCGCTGCGGGCGCGACTGATCGCTCCCGATGCTGCCGAGGGGGCGGAAGCCCAGGAGGGGAAGGGCCAACCCATTGTGGGGGCGGGAAGGATTAGGACTGACCTGTGGGATGCCGTGCTTGACTACACCTGGGACGGGGTTTACGTGTGGGACGGCTCCCGGGCAGTTCGCGTTGCGGCGGACGAAGTAGGCGATAGGCTGCGGCTTCCCACGATTTCATCGGACGACATGGCGGCATGGCGACAAGACTTTGCCAATCAGCACACGGATCGTGAACTGGATGAGTGGGTGCAGCATGGACATGGCACGCTCGCATTGCCACCAGACCTGCGGAAGCCATGGAACCAGCTCGTCAAGTCCAACGCCGTCGATATTCTCTCGACCTGGTTCAGAAAACAGGGCCTGGAGATGCCCGAGGATACGTTCGCTAGTTCGGCCAGCAAGCGCGCATCGCCGGACCATATAGAAGCGGAGGAATTGCGGCGGTTCTTGTTGCGTTGCGTGGCGGTCATGAGGCCGAGCGAGCTTAAAGCCGTACAGATCCCTGCCTCCGTGGCGTTTCGGGCGAGAGCATGAGTCGACCTAGACGTCCCACGCAAGGGACATCCACTACGCGCGGGCCAAAGATCTGGTTGGTGCTCCATCCGCGCGATAGCGAGTATGAGCAGCGCTTGCGACGCACGTTGGGGCAGGAAGCCGCTGACCTTGGGGCAAACCTGATTACCCGCCGCACAAAGTCCCGCAAGCTGAGTATCGACGGTGGCGGTGCGCGGTCGGTCAACGTACTTCATCCTGTCGACGCAAACCAGCTCTACCGGGACTTGAGCCTTAACAATTGCTACGTTCTTAGCCGTGGGGCGGTGTTTGTGCTTCATGACCCACGGCGGGATCCGCCTACAAAACGGGATTGCCTCCCACTGCAACATTTCGTTCGCCACAGGGCGGTTTATCACACGCTGCAGGACGGGGCTGACACAGCCGCCGAGCTGAGAACAATGATGGCGGCGGCCCCTTCCGATTGCACCAGCTATCACGACCCGCGTGTCCTCCCGCTACATGTCTTCGACAGGAAGGTGGTGGAGGGCAGCCGACTCGACACGGAAGACGGCCGAACTGCATTTCGCAGAACGTATGGGCGTAGTAGTGGGCGTTGGCTGTCGGAGACGACAGGCACATGGACACCTGCACACCCAGGTGCAAGGCATGGAACTAGCCCATCGGGTGAGGCACTGCGTATATGGGACTTCGCGCTCCCCATCGGATATCACTGGGACACTAACGCGGGGCGGCACAAGCGCATGATCTTTGCAACGGCGACTGTGTGGGCAGTGGCCCAAGACGGTTACGTGAATATCTACCCCGACTCACACATCAGGGCAGGTCAGAGGGCCACAAAGATATGGACGGCTCGGCGCTGAACCAGATAGCGGATCGTCTTGCCAGCAAACGGTGAATGCCCCGGCAGTAGCCGGGGCATTCAAGCGCGGAGGCGAGCACTCTATCCAACAGTGATTCTTTACCGACGATGCAAGTGGCCGCTGACTCGAAATTATGATTTCGGGGCTCGCGATATGCGCCACTCTGGTCGTCGGGACCCTCCACTGTGGTTGCTTGGTTTCGTTGGCCGAACGAATCCAAGCCTCCTAGCGGTAAGCTCTGCTCCCACCAGGATCACGACCATTGTAGCGCTGCGGGGCCGAGAGACCAAGCCCAGATTTCGCGGGCGCTCTGGCCCGGCATAGCGTGGCTCATCAGCTGCTTCAAACTAACCGTTTCAATTTGACCTACTACCCCGGATCTGAGTCCGAATCCGCCCCACCCGCCTCGCGGACGGTAGCACCGGAGGATAAACGCGCTAGTCAGAAGCGCCTAGCCGGCGAGGCGCCGGCCCTCAGACGCCCGCCGATTCGACAGTCGTCGCGCCGGATCTGGCGCACTGGACGTGCAGGAAGCCGTCGACGGCCTCCAGCGCGCATTGCCGGTAGTCGAAATCGGGCAAGGTGGACAGCCGGCCCAAGACCAGGGGCCCGATGAGCAGGGCGATCGCACGCGACCGGTCCACCTCCCCCAGTTCGGCGGCCTCCGGGCTGTCGAAGATGGCGTCGAAGGGCTCCGCGTACTGCTGGGCGATGCGCTCACGCAGGGTGGTGATCGCCGCGCTGTCGGCGTTGCCGCTGCGCCGCGGCTCGGGCAGGCCCTCCAGATCGCGTCCCAGCGCCAGCCAGGACATCGCGGTCATGAGGGTGGGCGCCTGCGCCACGGATTCGGCCTGGGCCAGCACCACCGCGACCAGGCGGTCGCGCAGCGAACCCTCCGCCGGCGGGGCGGGCGACGCCGGGATCAGGCTGTTAAAAGCGGCTGCCAGTAAATCGTTTCCGCTCGGGAAGTGGCGATACAGGGTCGCCCTGGCCACGTTGGCGGTGCGGGTGACGGCCTCGACGGTCACCGCGCTGGGACCCCCGGCACGCAACAGCGTGACGGCGGCTTCCAGCAGCCTGGCCCGCGACCTCGCGGGGCGCGGGTCGGACGTCTCGGCGGTAATTGTGACCCACCTCCCGGTTTCGATACGAGACTATCGGTCTATCTACAAGACTGTTGGTCTCGAAACTCCGCACCCTCGCTAGGAGGCGCACCGCATGGTCGACACCCTCGTTCGGTCTGACCAGCACCAGCGTACTGACGCGATCGGCGTCGGCGACAGCCTGCGGGCACGAAACTGGACGCTGGCCGTCGCCTGCATGGCCGTAGCCCTGGTGGTGGCGTCGATGACGGCGCTGAACACCGCGCTCGGCGACCTCGCGGTGGCCACCTCGGCCACCGCCTCGCAGCTGAACTGGGTCGTCGATGGATACACCGTGGCATTAGCGTGCCTGCTGCTGCCGGCGGGCGCGATCGGTGACCGCTACGGCCGGCGCGGCGCGCTGCTCACCGGGCTGCTGGTGTTCTCGATCGGCTCGATGGCACCCGCGCTGCTGCATAATCCGTCCCAGATCATCGCGGGCCGCGCGGTAGCGGGGATCGGCGCCGCGTTCGTCATGCCCGCCACGCTGTCGCTGCTGACGGTAGCCTATCCAAAAGATGACCGCACCAAGGCCGTTGGCATCTGGGCCGGCACGGCCGGTTCCGGCGGTGTCCTGGGCATGCTCGGTTCCGGTGTGTTGCTCCGCTTTTGGGACTGGCACGCCATCTTCTGGTCGCTGGGCATCGCCGGCCTGGTGATTTTCGCGCTGGCCTGCACCATCGCGTCGTCGCGCGACGCGAGCGCTCCCCGGGTCGACGCGCTGGGCGCAATCCTGATCGGCGCTGCGGTCGCCATCGCGGTGGCCGCCATCCTGGAAGCGCCCGCCCGCGGCTGGAGCGACCCGGTGGTGTGGGGCGGGCTCGTCGTCGGTGCGGTGATCGCCGCGGGGTTCGGCGCTCTCGAATTGCGCCTGGCCCTGCGGGGCCGGCAACCACTGCTGGACGTCCGGCTGTTCGCCGACCCCAATTTCGCCACCGGGGTCACCGCGATCGTCATCCTGTTCGGCGCCACCTTCGGGTTCTTCTACATCGGCATGCAATACGTGCAGCAGATCATGGGCTACTCCGCGCTGGCGACCGCGATCGCCTTCGGGCCGTTCATGGTGCCGCTGGGCATCTTCTCGGCCCTATCGTTCTGGTATGTGCCCAAGTTGGGGCTGCGCCTGGTGCTGTTCGTCGGCACACTGCTGATGGCGGTGGGGTTCGGGTGCATGTACCGGCTGGGTTTGCATTCGAGCTATCCCGAATTCGCCTGGCCCACCCTGATTCTCGCCACCGGAATCGGAATCTGCACGGCGCCGACCACTTCGGCGATCATGGGGGCGGTCCCCGACGAAAAGCAGGGTGTGGCCTCCGCCGTGAACGACACATCGCGTGAGATGGGCGGCGCGCTGGGCATCGCGGTGGCCGGCTCCATCCTGGCCGGCCGCTACTCGCACGAGCTTGCGCCCAGGCTGGCGGGCTTCCCCGCACCGGTACGGGGTCAGGCCACCGACTCGCTGGCCAAGGCCGTCGAGATCGCCGGCCGGCTCGGACCCCAGGGGCGACAGCTGGCCGACATCAGTAAGTCCGCGTTCCTGGCGGCCCTGCACGCCTCGACGATCACCATGGCCGCGATCGTTGCCCTTGCCGCCGTGGCGATCGGAGCGTGGGCCCCCGGCCGCGACGGTCGCCAGTTGCGCCCGGTGCGGCAGCTGCTGTCGCGTCACTGAGCGCCCCAACCCCAATGCCGTTGTCCAACACCGGATTCAACGCATAAGACACCGCCGCGAAATACTTGCGACCGCTCGCCGTATCTGGTATCAGAGATGTATATCGACAGATACAAATCATCTCTGTACTCCCGGGGTGGATGTGGTGTTGATGGGCGTTACGAGCGTGGTCGAGCCGGCATGCGCGGCGATCAGTGAGGCGACGGCGATCGTGGAGGCCGAATGGATGCGCCTACAGCGACCGAGTGTGCCGGTTCGACACCCCAACTGCGAGTTGCCCGCGACGCGGCGAGGTTCGCGCCGCACCACCACCCTGGTTTCCGCCATGCCGACACGCATCAGGTGCTCAGCGCGCCGGCATGCCACCCGGGACCGGTGGCCGGTCTCCCTGGTGTGGGCGCGGGAGCGTTCGCCTCCGTCATGCCAACGTCTTTCGCACTTCGGCGAGAGGAGGTAACTGACCAAAGACAAGCACGAGCTATCGAACAATGAGATGGCGGTCGTGCCGTCCACGAATATTGCGACGCATCGTTCGCGCGACGCACATCTGCGCGCGCACAGCCACTTGTCGTGGCCATCTACGTGGACCGCATGACCTCCGCGGTCTCTTCGGGCGGGCCGCTGCCCGGTCGCCGCTTTCGGTGACCGCGTCGCGGCCCGCCCACTGCTCTCGCCATCACTGAACGAACTTTGCGGCGCGGTGCCCGATCATCACGATCGTGGCGTGCGGGCCGCGGCTGGTGATCGCGGGGAGGATAGAGCCGTCGATCACCCACAGGTTGTCGATGCCGAGCACCCGGCAGCGGGAGTCGACGACGGCGCGCGGGTCGGCGTCGGGGCCCATCGGTGCGGTGCCGCACAGGTGTTGGGACGTCGACCAGATTGCCGCCGCGGCATCGATTGTGCCGCCGGACGATTCGCGGGCCAGCTCGCTGCCGCGGCGCAGCGCCGCCACGTCTTCGGGCTCGCTGTCGTAGCGGTGTTCGATCCGCGGCGCCACGTCGGGATCGGCCGAGACCAGCGAAATGCGCCCGCGCGCGCGTGGCTGCATCAGCGCCACCCCGATGTGGGGCCAGTCGGCATGCCCGGCGGTGCCGTCACCGGTCATCGCGACGAATCCGCCTGTGTAAGGCCTGATCTCGAGATCGTCGGCCGTGCAGAGCACCACCTCGAGCACGGGCCGTCCGGGTGCCACCGCCCATTCGGTGGGCAGCACCCACTCGGCATGGTCGGTGAACGACGTGCCCACCGGCAGCGGCACCACCACCGGTACGCCGGCGGCGCGCAACGTCTTTTCTTCTCCGAAACCGGAAAGCATCAGCAGGCGTGCCGTCTCAATCGCACCGGCGCACAACACGACTCGGTCGGCGGTCAGAGTCATGCGGCCGCGCGGGCCGACCGCATCGACGCCGACCACGGCGGTGCCGGCGATTCGCAGCCTTGCTACCCGGGTCCGCGCGCGCAGGTGCAGGTTCGGCCGGCTCAGCGCCGGGATCAGGTAGCCCGCGCCGGGGCCGCGCCGTACGCCGTCGACGATGTTGAGCGGGACGGCCCCGATTCCCGAAACGTGCTCCGGCGCACAGTCATTGAGGTCGGGAATCCAGCCGAATCCGGCGCGCTCGGCGGCGGCGATGAATCGCTCGGTGGTCCCGGTCATTTCGTGCGTGCGGCGCACCTGGATGGGCCCGCTGTTGCCGTGGGCGGGACCATCGAAGTCCAGGTCGTTCTCGATGGCGCGGAAGCTGTCCAGCACGTCGGACCATCCCCAGCCCTCGATGGCGAGGCGATCGAAGTCCCGCGGCAACCCGCGGCAGAAGTAGCCGCCGTTGATGGCGCCCGATCCGCCCACCGTCGCCCCGCGCACCAGCGGGTGCTGGCGGACCGGTTCGTCGGTGAGCCGGGTCTGGTAGCGCTGGACCAGCGGACTGCCGGCGCCGATCGGCAACTGCAACCCGTTGGCCGTCTGGGCGAGCAGTCCGGGGTCGTCGAGCGCCGGGCCCGCCTCGAGGACCGTCACCGTACACCGCGGATCGGCGGAAAGCCGTTCCGCAACAACCGATCCTGCACTGCCGGCGCCGACGATCAGCACATCGCTGTGCGAGGCGGCTGCGGTCAAGGTGGTGGTTAACTCCGGATCTGAGGCTTCAGTGCGCGCGCGTTGCGCTCCCGTAGCACACCCCACCACAACCCGAGCCCGTACGCCAGGTCGTCGACGCGTTTGAGCACCAGGTAGGTCGGCAGCCCGATCGGTTCGACATCGTCGCTGATGGCGTCGCGGCGGCGAAGCCAGTCGACCACCCCGTCCATGACGGCCGCGACCAGAACGACCCGCCGGAAGTGACGCGACATGGCCGCGGCGAGCAACGCCAGCGGCCAGTAGTGCCGGCACAGCGCGGACGCCAGCTGCAACGCCGCGGACCACAGGCCGCGTCCCGCGATCATCGCGACATCGGTCATCGACGTCTCGGCGTTGCGCATCGCCCGCGCGATCCGGTGACCGGTCAGCACGGCGAAGACCACGGACACCAGCCGCGACAGGGTGGACCCGAACGCCATCAGGATCCACGTCATCAGCGCCCAGCCGGAAATCACCACCGGGGCCGTCTTGTCCGGGTGGCGTACCGAAAGCGGGGCCGCCGAACCGCCGTAAAAGGCTTTGCGCGCAAGCCAATCCCGCAACTCGGTGCGGTGGTCGTGGGCGACCAGCGCGATCGGCTCGTAGCGCAGCCGAACGCCGGCCTCGATGAGCCGCCAGCACAGGTCGACGTCCTCGCCGGACTGCAGGGTCTCGTCGAACCCGCCGACCCCCCGGATCGCCGCGCACCGGCAGATGATCGCCGCGCTGGGCACGTAGGACACCGTGCTGTGCGGCAGCACGGGCGCCTCACGCTCCCCGAGGTCGAGCGAGGAGTGCACCGCCTCGTAGCGCGCCACGACGTTCTCGTTGTGCGACAGGCCCACGATGCGGGGCGCGACCAGGCCGACCGTGGGATCGCAGAAGTGACCGAGCAGGGCCTCCAGCCAGCCCCGGCGCGGCGCGACATCGGAGTCCAGGAAGGCGACGAAGTCCGTCCGGCAGGCCGCCAGCCCGGTGTTGCGGGCCGCCGCCGGGCCCTTGCTGCGGTGGTGGCGCAGCACCTCGATGTCACAGTGCGCGCCGACGAAATCTTCCGGTTCGACGGGAGGAAACGAGCCGTCGTCCACCACGACGATACGCAGGCCGCGCAGGGAGCTGACCAAGCGGCGCACTCCAGAAAGGTTGTCGCGCACCGGGATTACCACCGTCACGTCATGGTGTGATGGGCCACCGGCGGGCCGCGGATGTGCCACCGTGGCGTCCAGCAGCGTGCGGGCAAGCTGGGCGCTGAGGTCGTCGCGCACCTTCAGCCGGCCATCCGAGAGCATGTCCTGCGCGGCGGGGGCCAACTTCAGCAGCCGGGTCGGCGAACCGCCGAGCAGCGCCGAGCCGTCGCCGAGCACCCGCACGCGGCGGTCGACCTGAACGGCGAACCCGTTCGGCAGCCGGGGCGCGGTCACCTGAGCATCCCGTCCGGCCCGGGGCGCCAGCGGACGACTCGACGGACACACCCGTCGACCATCTCGGTCAAGATCCGCTCGCCCTCGGCGGCGGTGGCGGTGGTCGGGTCGCCCAGCACGCCGACCGGGCTGACCGCCGCGACTCCCCCACGGCGCATCGACCCGAGCAGCTCGGGCAGGGGTGCGACGTTGCCCGGCACCCACTCGTCGGTCCGGACGACGGCCGGTGAGATGTGCAGCAACAGTGATGTTTCGGTATGGCCGGCGTGGGCGTCGCCGCCGGCGGTCAGGCAGGCAGACCAGCCGACGTCGCGGCCCTCGGCGCGCAACTGGGCCACCGCCCGGCTGCACGCCGTGACGTTGCCGCCGTGACCGTTGACGAAGACCAGGCGCCGGGCCCAGGCGGCCGCTGACCTGCCGTACTCGACCAGCAGCAACGTCAACGCCTCGGTGCCCAGCGAGACCGTTCCGGCGAAACTCTGGTGCTCGCCGCTGGCGCCGTAGGCGACGGCGGGCGCCACCAGCCAGTCGGGTCCGAGGCGCGGCGCAGCGCCGACGGCGACCGCCGTCGCGATCCGGGTGTCGGTGTCCAGCGGCAGGTGCGGGCCGTGTTGTTCGGTCGACCCCAGCGGAACCAATACCGACGCCGACATGCTCGATAGCTGGCTCGACGTCGCGGTTCCCAAGTCGCCGAGTACGGACACTCGGTGATGGTAGGACGAATTCACCTGGCGTGCACCAAATGTTGGAGCTTGAAAATAACTTTTTTTCTCCGGCCGTTCACCGGGCGTTCGAATCGTGGGCTCGTCCGTCACGGTTACCCCGCCCGTATCACGATTTGCGGCCGCGTCACTTAATCCGGAGATGTCCGCCCGGCATGGCCAGGCTTTCCCTACGCGCCGCCCGAGGGCACGCCCAGTGCCCGGGTGAATCCGGACGGCACCAGGACGTGGTCGGGTCCGAGGTCGTGAACCGAGGACAACCCGAGACCCATCAGCGCCGAGTCGATGCCGCCCCGCAAGATGTCGAGAACGTTCTCCACGCCCGGTTGGCCGGCCGCGGCCAGCCCCCACAGATAGGCGCGGCCGATCATCACCGCGCGCGCTCCCAACGCGACGGCCTTGACGACGTCGCTGCCGCGCCGGACGCCGCCGTCGAGCAGCACCTCGATCTGATCGCCGACGGCGGCCGCCACCGCGGGCAGGGCACGGATCGAGGCCGGCGTGCCGTCCAGATTGTTGCCACCGTGATTCGAGACCGAAATGGCCGAAACCCCGGCGTCCACCGCCTTTTTGGCGTCATCGACGCGCATCACGCCCTTCAGCATGAACGGGCCGCCCCACAGCTCGCGCAGCCAGGCGATGTCCTCCCAGGTCGGCGGCGGAGTGCCCATCCACTCCCCGTACGCCTGAAAGAACGGGGGCCCCGGCTCGCCGCGGCGGCCCTGGTTGGGCACCCGCAGCTCCGGGGGCCGCATGGTCTTAGCCCACTGCAGGAACCACCGCGGTTTGGTGATGACCTCCGGGCTCATCTTGACGATGGTCTTGAAGTCCATCTTCTCCGGGATCGACGGGCTGCCCCAGTCCCGGCCGTGCGAGAAGCTCCAGTCGGTGGTGACGATCAGCCCCACCGCCCCGGCGGCGCGAGCGCGCTCGACCCGCGCGGCGATCGCGTCACGGTCGCCCAGCCAGTACACCTGAAAGAACACCTTGGGGTTCGCCGCGATGACCTCTTCGATCGGCTTGCTGGCGAACGATGACAGCCCCATGGCGGTGCCCCGGGCCGCGGCGGCACGCGCCACGGCGACCTCGCCATCGGGGTGCACCGCCTGCACACCGGTCGGTGAGATCAGCACGGGCAGCGAAATGTCTTGCCCCATAACGCTGGTCGACAAGTCGCGCTTCTCCTGCGCACCGATCACGTGCGGCGCGAATCCGAGTTCGCTGAAGGCTGCCACGTTGTCGGAGACCGTGACTCCCTTTTCGCTGGCCGAAATCAGCGACGAATAGGCCGATTTCGGCAACCGCCGCTTGGCGCGTTGCTGCGCGATGGCGACGGTTTCAAACCATGCGTCGGCCACCGCTACACCGGGCTTTCGTTACACATGCGCGCAGGCGGCGCGGCCGGCGTGACCGCCGGTGGTCGCAGCGACAGCGTGAGCGGCACCGGCTGGCGGATGCGCTTGCCGCGGGAGTGATCGGCGCGGGGACGCGGCGTCTCGCGGTCGTGCGCCAGCGCCGTGACGCTGTGGCCCTGTACGCATTCGGGGTCCGGTCCGTCCAGCGGCAGGCCGGTGAAGAATTTGGCGGCCATGCATCCGCCCCGGCAGCTGTCGTAGTGCCCGCAGCTGCCGCAGGCGCCCGCCGACTGGGGCTCGCGCAGCTCGCGGAACAGCGGGGCGTTTTTCCAGACGTTGGAGAAACCGCTGTCGGACAGCACGTTTCCGGCCAGGAAGCGGTCGTGGATGGCGAACGGGCAGGCGTAGACGTCGCCGACCGGGTCGATCAGGCACACGACGCGGCCAGCGCCGCACATGTTCAGGCCGGCCAGGGCGCCGGATTGGCCGAGCGGAGCGAGGTGGAAGAACGAGTCGCCGGTGAGCACCCGCTCGCCCTTGGCGACCAGCCAGTCATACAACTGGACCTGCTGGTCGGCGGTGGGGTGCAGCTCCTCCCAGACATCGGCGCCGCGCCCGGACGGGCGGAGCCGGGTGATGCGCAGCGTGGCGCCGTAACGGCTTGCCAGCGCGGCGAATTCGTCGAGTTGGTCGACGTTGTGCCGGGTGACGACCACGGAGATCTTGGCGTCGGAGAAACCGGCGTTGGCAAGGTTTTTCAGCGCTCGCACCGCCATGTCGAACGATCCGGGGCCGCGGACGGCGTCGTTGACCTCGGCGGTGGCGCCGTCCAGCGAGATCTGCACGTCGACGTAGTCGCTGGCGGCCAGCCGAGCGGCGACCTCGGGTGTGATCCGGACGCCGTTCGTGGAGAACTTCACGCCGACGTGGTGTTCGGTCGCGTAGTCGACCAGCTCCCAGAAGTCCGGGCGCACAGTGGGTTCCCCGCCACCGATGTTGACGTAGAACACCTGCATGCGTTCGAGTTCATCGATGATGTCCATGCACTGACGGGTGGACAGCTCCCGCGGATCCCTCTTGCCCGACGACGACAGGCAGTGCACACAGGCGAGGTTGCAGGCGTACGTCAGCTCCCAGGTGAGGCAGATCGGCGCGTCCAGCCCGCGCTCGAACTGCTCGATCAGCCGGGGTACAGGGGCCGCTGTTGTCATTGATCGTCCTTCCGGGGCACCAGCATGTTGGACTCGACGAGCACCCCCAGCGCGTGCAGATACGGCGCCTGCGCGGCGTCGTCCACTCCCGCCGCGCGGCAGGCGGCCCGGACGTCGGCGTGGTCGGCCAGCGACTGCACCACGGTGAGGATGGTGCGGTTCTTCAGGAACGACAGCTTGCGGGTACCGAAGTGGTAGAGCAGCGCGCCGAACGGTTCCGGCCGAACCGCCACCTGCGGGTGCAATCGCCAGCCGCGATCAGGATCGAACGACGTCGGCGTCCGAGCCTGCGCGGGCGCGGGCACGGTCAGTAGACCCCGCACATGCCGTCGATGGACACCTCTTCGACCAGGGTCTCGGCGACGAGCTGGGTGTCGGTTTCGGTCTCGTGGTCCACGGGGCTTGCCTTTCGTCCGGTCTTGACAACGATGGGAGCTGAGTCACACTCGCCGTCAGAATATGGCATCGAGTGCCGAAATGGAAGGGCGGGGTCTGATGGTGCCGCAGCCGCGGGTGGGCAGGCGCCGCTCGACCACCCCGCACCACATCACCGACGTCGCGATCGACATGTTCGCGGCCCGCGGTTTCGCCGACGTGAGCGTCGACGATGTCGCGGAGGCCGCGGGCATCTCCCGCCGGACCCTGTTCCGGTATTACGCATCCAAGAACGCCATTCCGTGGGGCGACTTCGACAACCACCTTGCCCACCTGCGCGATTTGCTCGACGACGTCGATGCTGACGTGCGCCTGGGCGATGCGCTGCGCGCTGCGTTGTTGGCGTTCAACACGTTTGACGAATCCGAGATGGCCCGCCACCGCCAGCGCATGCGGGTGATCCTGCAAACCGCTGAGCTGCAAGCGTATTCGATGACGATGTATGCGGGCTGGCGGGAGGTGATCGCGGGATTCGTGGCGCGCCGGCTGGACTGCAAGACCACCGATCTGACGCCCCAGACGGTCGCCTGGACGATGCTCGGGGTGGCCTTGTCGGCATACGAACACTGGCTGAGCGACGAATCCGTACCGCTGCCGGTCGCCCTGGGCAATGCCTTCGACGTCGTAGGCGCGGGGCTGGACGGGTGGGGCAGGTGACGGCCGAGCACCTGCTGCACACCCTGCGGTCACAGGGCAGCTTCTGCGCCTCGTCGGGATCGCCGATGTATGGCGAGCTGTTCGAGTTGGTGGCCGGCGACGTCGAAGCCGGCGGTGTCTTCGCGACCGTCTTGTCCGGGCGCGAGGACGCGCCGTCGCGCGACGCGGTGCCGCTGCGGTTGCTCGGCGGGCTACACCGACTGGTGCTCGACGGCCGGGCGGCGCGGTTGCGCCGCTTCTACCCCAGCACCGGGGGCCGGTGGGACGCCCGGTCCGCCTGGCCGGAAATCCTCGACACGGCCGCCGGTCACGTCGACATGCTGCGCGCGGCGCTCGGCCAGCCGCCGCAGACCAACGAGGTGGGCCGATCGGCCGCCCTGATCGGCGGGCTGCTGCACATCAACCACGAATTCGGCTTGCCGATAAGGCTTTACGAGATCGGGTCGAGCGCGGGGCTGAACCTGCGCGGGGATCACTACCGCTACGGGTTCGCCGGTGGGCAGTGGGGGCCGGACGACTCGCCGGTGACCATCGACGACGCATGGCGCGGCGCGCTGCCACCCCGGCGCGACGTGCGGATCGTGGCGCGCCACGGCTATGACATCGCGCCTCTCGACGTCGGTGACGCCGACGGGGAGCTGACGGTGCTGAGTTATGTGTGGCCCGATCAGGGTGCCCGGCTGGCGCGGCTGCGCGGCGCCATCGAGGTGGCCCGCCGGGTCCCGGCCGTGCTCGAGCGCCGCACGGCGGCCGACGCGGTCGCCGGCCTGACGCTGGCCGACGGGGCCCTGACGGTCCTGTGGCATTCGATCACCTGGCAGTATCTGTCCGCCGAGGAACGCGGCGCCGTGCGCGCCCATCTGGACTCGCTGGCCGCGCGCGCCGATGCGCGCTCGCCGTTCGTCCACCTCACGATGGAGCCCGCGCGTGACGGGCCGGGCGCACCGATCAAGTTCGTGGTGCGTGCCCGCGTCTGGCCGGGGGGCGGTCCGCAGGTGCTGGGCGAATGTCATCCGCATGGCCCGCCGGTGGACTGGCAATGATCCGGCGCAGTCGAGCGAGCGAAAGTCCGTGTCAGCCAAGCACTTCCGCGATGGGTACGGCCGCGGCGATCTTGGCCCGAACCTTCATTACCTTGCCGGGCATCCCACCGCCGACCACCCCGACCAGCGCCCCGTCGCGTTCGTAGTAGGCCAGGAACTTGCGGCCGTCGTCCTCGACGATATGGACGATGTCGCCGGCTTCCGGCTCACCCAGGCACTGGATCTTGACGTCGTATTGGTCGCTCCAGAAGTAGGGGACGACCACCACCGACGGCACGTCCTGACCCAGCAACGCGGGCACCACGGCCCGTGCCTGATCGGCGACGTTGCTCCAATGTTCCACGCGCCCTTGGTGTCCCGTCGCGTCACGCCACGATGCGACGTCGCCTAGGGCCCAGACGTTCGGCGCGCTGGTGCGTCCGGCCTCGTCGCAGATGACGCCGTTGTCGACCTCGACGCCGCTGCCTTCAAGCCATTCGGTCGCCGGGCGCGACCCGATGCCGACCACCACGATGTCGGCCGGCAATTCGGTACCGTCGCTCAGCACCACCGCCTCGACGTGCGAGTCGCCGCGCACCTCGGCCACCCCGACCCCGAGGCGAACGTCGACACCTTCGGCACGGTGCAGCCGCGCGACCAGCTGCCCGATCTGCTCGCCGAGCACTGCGGCCAGCGGCGTCGGCTGCGGCTCCACCAGCACCACGTCCACGCCCAGGCTGCGCAGGCTGGCCGCCACCTCGCAGCCGATGAAGCCGGCCCCGATGACCACGGCGCGTTGCGCCGCCGACGCGTGCTCGCGCAGCGCAAGGCTCTCGTCGAAGGACCGCAGCACGCGGATGCCCTCGAGATCCGGGATGGCCGGGATGCGGCGGGGCACCAGGCCGGTGGCGATGACGAGTTCGGCGTAGCTAAGCGCCGTCCCGTCGTCCAGAGTCACCGTCTGCGCGGCGGTGTCCAGGCTCGTCGCGGCCGACCCCAGTCGCAGGGTGATGCCGTTCTCGTCGTACCACTCGCGCGGTTTGAGCGCGGTGTCGTCGACCTCTTTGCGCAGCACCTCTTTGGACAGCGGCGGGCGGTCGTAGGGCAGGTGCACCTCGTCGCTGACGATCGTGATGGGCCCGGAATACTCCGCCTTCCGCAGCTGCTCGGCGGTGCGCGCGGCGGCCAATCCGCCGCCGACGATCACGATCCCGTTGTTGGCGCTTTCGTCACTACTCACGTGGTGTTCTTAGCACGATGGCCGCTCAGTACTTGAGTGCACCCTTATCCACGGGGATCTGCGTGCCGGTCAGGGTGCCCGAGCCTTCGCCGGCGAGCCACGCCACCACGTCGGCCACTTCATCGGCCGCCATGAATCCGTTGGGCTGCACCGGCATTGGCGGAAAGCTGTGGACGAAGGTGGGATGCTTGGCGAAAATCTCCATCATCGCCTCGGGTTCGATCATCGGGGTGTCCACCGAGTACGGGTGGATGGAGTTGACCCGGATGCCGAATTCGCCGAGCTCGATGGCGAGCGTGTTGGTGAGCGCCGTGAGTCCGTGCTTGCTGGCCGAGTAGTGGCCGTTGCCCGGTGTGGCCTTGATGCCCGCCGACGAGCTGACCACGATTATGGAGCCGCCGTTTCCCGCGTCGATCATCGCGGGCACGGTGGCGCGCAGCGTGCGCCAGGTGCCGGTCAGGTTGACCCCGATGACCGTGTCCCACTGCTCGTCGGTCAGCTCCCAAATGCGGCCCCAGCTCAGCACTCCGGCGTTGGCCACCACGACGTCGAGCCGGCCGAATTGCTCGATCCCGTCGGCGACGAGATCCCGAAGCGCGGCGTCGTCGCGGATGTCGACCTCGCGGCTCAAGACCTTGCGCCCCTCGTTCTCCACCAGGCGGGCGGTCTCGTCGAGGTCTTCGCGGGTGGCCGGCGGGTAGGTCACGCTTGCGGACGCCGGCCCGCAGATGTCGAGCGCGATGATGTCGGCGCCTTCGCGGGCCAGCCGCACGGCGTGCGAGCGTCCCTGCCCGCGGGCGCCACCGGTGATGAATGCGACCCGTCCCTGCAGTGATCCGGCCTGTCCAGCCACGTGTAACCCCTTCGACCGCCGATAGATCAAGCCAGGCTAGCAGCGCAACTGAAACGTGTTCTAATTCACCCGGCGTTGCCGGACGGGCGCCTAGATTTCGGAGATGATCGACGCGCGCCGGCTGGCGTATTCGTCGTCGGTCAGCGCCCCGCTGGCGTGCAGATCCTTCAGTTCTTGCAACCGCGCCGCGATCGACGGCTCGGGAGGCGTGACCACCGCGGCGGGCGCGCCGGCCGGAGCCGGTTGCGGGGCAGGGGTCTGCTGTTCGACCGCTCGGCGGACCACCGCCTGGATCTGGCCGCGCAGGGCCGGGTTCGACCGGATGTCGACCATCTGATTGAGCGCGACGTTGTTGGCCTTGAGGATCTGCAGGATTTCCATCAGCGGGCCGGCCTGCCCGCTGAGGTCGTAGGTCTTGTTGTCCTCGGCCACGGTGAACTGCGCGGGCACCAGCCCGTTGACCAAAGCGCTTCGCTCCCAGTCGATCCGGTATTCGCTGGTGGTGGGGTTGACCAGGACCACCACCTTGCGGGCGTTGAGGTTGCCGAGCCGGGTGACGCTGGCGATCACCCGGTCTTCGCTGTCGAACGGCAGGATTCCGGGACCGGCGATGTGCAGGCGCACTTTGACGACCTGCTGGTTGTTCACCCATGTTCCGGTTTCGGTGATCCCGGTGATCTGCGCGAGCGCCAGCACCCCGTTCTGCTCGAGCGCGGCCGCCTTGGCCGACGACTTGGCGCCGTAGTTCGCCAACGCGAGCGCGACCAACACGTCGGCCACGGTGACCAGCAGACCGACGTAGAACATCCACTGCAGCAGGCTGTCTTGCCCCAGGTTGAAGTACACGATCAGAAAGATCGGTCCGACCAGGCCGCCGCACAGCAAAACGATCAACTGTGCCTTCAGGTAGCGCGCTAACACATGCCCCTCCTCGGCTTGCTGGGGAATCGGTGTCAGATTAGCGCTCACCGGGCCGCGGCGAACGAATTACGCGCAAACCGCGTCAGGTCACCGTTCGGGGGGTACGACCGGCACCCGCTTGACCGGCGTGCCCGCCGGGGGCCCCGGCTGCGCGGCGGCCTCGGCGTGCGGTACGGCGCGCGCCGACACCGGCATCGCCGGGGCCGCGGAGGTCTGTGGCGGCACCCCGGCCTGCGCGGCCGCGGCGGGAGCGGCGGCCGGTGTCGCCACCGATACCGGCGATGCCGCCGGCTGGACGGTGGCGGCAGAGCTGGCCGGCGCGTAAGCCGGTGTGACCACCCGCGCCGCGCCGGCCGGCGTGGTGGCCGAGGCCAGCGTCGCCGATCCCGTCGGTGCGGCCGCAACCGGCGGGCCGGCCGGTGCAGGCGGCGCGGCGGCCGGCGCCATCCCCGCCGCCAGCGGTCCGGCGGGCGCGGCCGGCGCGGACGTACCCACGGCGCCGGCGCTCACCGCCGGTACCTGCGCGGCCACCGACGCCTGGGCCGCCGCGGCCTGCAGCGGGGCGGTGTTGGCGGCCTCGGCGAACGCGTACTGCGCCGCACCGCCGTTCATCAACTCCACGAACTGGCTGTGAAACGCGGTCGCCTGCGCGCTGAGCGCCTGATACACCTGGGAGTGCGCATCGAAGAGCGCGGCGATGCTCACCGACACCTCGTCGGCGCCGGGAGCCAGCACGCTCGACGTCGGACCCTTCGCGGCGGTGTTGGCAGAGGTGATCGTCGACCCGATGCTGGCCAGGTCCCCGGCCGCGGCCTCGACGAATTCGGGCGTCGCTTGAACGAACGACATTGCCAACCCCCCGCAACGCTACGGTCAGGAAAAGATGGGCAAATCGTAAACCAGGTCGCGCCACCGCCGCAGGGACTCGTCCGCTTTGGTCCCAGCCCACCCAACGCGCAAAGCCCGGATTGCCGAGTCGGCAATCCGGGCTTTGCGGTACTGCGAGATTACTTGATGATCTTGACGACCCGGCCGGCGCCGACGGTGCGGCCACCCTCGCGGATCGCGAACCGCAGACCGTCGTCCATGGCGACGGGCTGGATCAGCTTCACCGAGATGTTGGTGTTGTCACCGGGCATCACCATTTCGGTGCCCTCCGGCAGCGTCACCACACCGGTCACGTCGGTGGTGCGGAAGTAGAACTGCGGACGGTAGTTGTTGAAGAACGGCGTGTGCCGGCCGCCCTCGTCCTTGGACAGGATGTAGACCTGGCCCTCGAACTCGGTGTGCGGGGTGGTGGTGCCGGGCTTGGTCACGACCTGACCGCGCTCGACGTCCTCGCGCTTGATACCACGCAGCAGCAGCCCGACGTTGTCGCCGGCCTGACCCTGGTCGAGCAGCTTGCGGAACATCTCCACACCGGTGACGGTGGTCTTGGTGCTGGTCGGCTTGATACCGACGATCTCGACCTCTTCGTTGACGTTGATGATGCCGCGCTCGACACGACCGGTGACCACCGTGCCACGACCGGTGATGGTGAAGACGTCCTCGACGGGCATCAGGAACGGCTTCTCCGTCTCGCGGACCGGGTCCGGGATCGACTCGTCGACGGCCTCCATCAGCTGCTCGACGGACTCGACCCACTTGGCGTCGCCCTCGAGCGCCTTGAGCGCCGAGACCCGCACGACCGGGGCGTCCTCGTCGAACTCCTGGGCGGCCAGCAGTTCGCGGACCTCCATCTCGACGAGCTCGAGCAGCTCCTCGTCGTCGACCATGTCGGCCTTGTTCAGCGCGACCAGGATGTAGGGCACGCCGACCTGACGGGCCAACAGCACGTGCTCACGGGTCTGCGGCATCGGGCCGTCGGTGGCGGCCACCACCAGGATGGCGCCGTCCATCTGGGCCGCACCGGTGATCATGTTCTTGATGTAGTCGGCGTGACCCGGGGCGTCCACGTGGGCGTAGTGACGCTTCTCGGTCTGGTACTCCACGTGGGAGATGTTGATGGTGATACCGCGCTGACGCTCCTCGGGCGCGTTGTCGATCTGGTCGAACGCGCGGGACTCGTTCAGGTTGGGGTACTTGTCGTGCAGAACCTTGGTGATAGCCGCGGTCAGCGTGGTCTTGCCGTGGTCAACGTGACCAATGGTCCCGATGTTGACGTGCGGCTTCGTCCGCTCGAACTTCGCCTTCGCCACTTCTGTGTCCTCCTGGACTAGTTGGTGCTTGTTAAAGCAGTGTTGGTGTTTTCAGTTGTGCCGCGTCCCAGGCATTCCAATGACCCGGCAAGATTACTCCCAGCAGATTTCTACTGACCCGTCGCTTTGGCGATGATCTCCTTCGACACGTTCGCCGGCACTTCGGCGTACGAGTCGAACACCATGGAGTAATTCGCCCGGCCTTGAGTCTTGGACCTCAGGTCGCCGACGTAGCCGAACATCTCCGACAGCGGCACATGCGCCTTGACGACGCGCGCACCGCTTCGCTCCTCCATGGCCTGGATCTGGCCACGGCGGGAGTTCAGGTCGCCGATCACGTCACCCATGTAGTCCTCGGGTGTGGTGACCTCGACGGCCATGATCGGTTCCAGGATCACCGGCTGCGCTTGCTGCGCAGCCTTTTTCAGCACCTGCGAACCGGCGATCTTGAACGCCATCTCCGACGAGTCGACCTCGTGGAACGCCCCGTCGAGCAGAGTGACCTTCAAGTTCACCAGCGGGTAGCCGGCCAGCACGCCGTACTGCATCGCGTCCTGGGCTCCGGCGTCCACCGACGGGATGTACTCGCGCGGGATGCGGCCACCGGTGACCTTGTTCTCGAACTCGTAGGTTGCACCGTCTTCGCCGGTGAACGGCTCCAGGTTGATGATGACCTTCGCGAACTGGCCCGAGCCACCCGTCTGCTTCTTGTGGGTGAACTCGACGTTCTGCGCCACCCGCCGGATGGTCTCCTTGTAAGCCACCTGCGGCTTACCGACGTTGGCCTCGACCTTGAACTCGCGGCGCATCCGGTCCACCAGGATGTCCAGGTGCAGCTCGCCCATCCCGCCGATCACGGTCTGGCCGGTCTCCTGATCCAGGTGCACCTTGAACGTCGGGTCCTCCTCGGCGAGCTTCTGGATCGACAGCGACAGCTTCTCCTGGTCGCTCTTCGTCTTGGGCTCGATGGCCACCTCGATGACCGGGTCGGGGAAGGTCATCGACTCCAGCACGATCTGCTGGTTCGGGTCGCTCAGGGTGTCACCGGTGGTGGTGTCCTTGAGCCCGATCACCGCGTAGATGTGCCCCGCCGAGGCGGTCTCCACCGGGTTCTCCTTGTTGGAGTGCATCTGGAACAGCTTGCCCAGCCGCTCCTTCTTGCCCTTGGTGGCGTTGATGACCTGGCTGCCGGAGTCGACCTTGCCCGAGTACACCCGGACGTAGGTCAGCTTGCCGAAGAAGGGGTGCGTCGCGACCTTGAACGCGAGCGCGGAGAACGGCTCGTCGGTCGACGGGTTGCGGGTGACCTCTTCGTCCTCCTTGCCCGGAGCGTGGCCCACGGCAGGCGGCACATCCAGCGGAGACGGCAGGTAGTCGATGACGGCGTCGAGCATCGGCTGCACGCCCTTGTTCTTGAACGCGCTGCCGCACAGCACCGGGTATGCCTCCGAGCTGATGGTCAGCTTGCGGATGGCGCCCTTGATCTCGTCGACCGTGAGCTCCTCGCCGCCGAGGTACTTGTCCAGCAGCGCCTCGTCGGTCTCGGCGACGGCCTCGAGCAGCTTGGTGCGGTACTCCTCGGCCTTCTCGGCCAGCTCGGCCGGGATCTCGATGGTGTCGTAGGTTTCGCCCAGCTTCGTCTCGCCGCGCCACACCTTGGCGTTCATCTCGACCAGGTCGACGATGCCCTCGAAGTCACCCTCGGAGCCGACGGGCAGCTGAATCGGGATGGCGTTGGCGCCGAGCCGCTCCTCCATGGTCTTCACGGAGAAGTAGAAGTCGGCCCCGATCTTGTCCATCTTGTTGACGAAGCAGATACGCGGGACGTCGTACTTGTCGGCCTGCCGCCAGACCTGCTCGGACTGCGGCTCGACACCCTCCTTGCCGTCGAAGACGGCCACGGCACCGTCGAGCACGCGCAGGCTGCGCTCCACCTCGACGGTGAAGTCGACGTGCCCGGGGGTGTCGATGATGTTGATCTGGTTGTCTTTCCAGAAGCAGGTGGTGGCCGCGGAGGTGATGGTGATCCCCCGCTCCTGCTCCTGCTCCATCCAGTCCATGGTGGCGGCGCCGTCGTGCACCTCACCGATCTTGTAGCTGATACCGGTGTAGTAGAGGATGCGCTCGGTCGTCGTCGTCTTGCCGGCGTCGATGTGCGCCATGATGCCGATGTTGCGGACCTTGGTCAGGTCGGTCAGCACGTCCTTCTGTGCCACAGAAGTCTTCCCACTCTTTCGATTGCTTGGTTAGTTCGCTGTCGGTTGGCGCCCGGCGACACTGCCTTGGGCGTCGTTGAGCCCCTACCAGCGATAGTGCGCGAAGGCGCGGTTGGCCTCGGCCATCTTGTGGGTGTCCTCGCGCCGCTTGACGGCGGCCCCGAGGCCATTGCTGGCATCTAGGATCTCGTTGGCCAGCCGCTCGACCATGGTCTTCTCACGGCGTTGCTTGGAGAAGCTGACCAACCAGCGCAGAGCCAGCGTCACGGAGCGATCCGGACGCACCTCGACCGGGACCTGGTACGTGGCGCCACCGACGCGGCGGCTGCGCACCTCGAGGGAGGGCTTGACGTTGTCCATCGCGCGCTTGAGCGTGATCACCGGGTCGGTACCCGTCTTTTCCCGGGCGTTCTCGAGCGCTCCATAAACAATGCGTTCGGCCAGCGATTTCTTCCCGTCCAGCAGAACTTTGTTCACCAGCTGCGTCACCAGCTGCGACCCGTAAACCGGGTCATTGACCAGCGGACGCTTCGGCGCGGGCCCCTTGCGCGGCATCAGCTCTTCTCCTTCTTGGCGCCATAACGGCTGCGCGCCTGCTTGCGGTTCTTGACGCCCTGGGTGTCGAGCGAACCGCGGATGATCTTGTACCGGACGCCGGGGAGGTCCTTCACACGGCCACCGCGGACCAGCACCATCGAGTGCTCCTGCAGGTTGTGGCCTTCGCCGGGAATGTAGGCGGTGACCTCAACCTGGCTCGTCAGCTTCACGCGGGCGACCTTCCGAAGCGCCGAGTTCGGCTTCTTCGGGGTGGTGGTGTACACGCGGGTGCATACGCCACGGCGCTGCGGGCTGCCCTTCAGGGCCGCGGTCTTGACCTTGGCGACCTTGTCGCGGCGACCCTTGCGGACCAGCTGCTGAATGGTTGGCATCTAGGAGGCTTTCTGTGTTCGTGTTCGGCATACTTCGAGCGTTCTCAAGTCTGTGTACTGCAGTTATGTCCGGCCGCATCACCCCGCGTCCGGGTGTGTCGCATGCGCTGCGCACCGGGCTTGGCCCGATGCTTCGTGGACACGCGAATTCGCCCGGCATCCACTCCCTTACGGTTAGGCGCCGTAAGCCGCCAGGCACGAGGGACCACAATACCCGCCGCCGGTCTCGCAGGTCAAAGCGACGGCGGCGCTCGTGCCGATCGCCGGAAAACGCGCTCCGGCTAGTGCAGGGCACCGTCGGCGGCGGTGCGCCTTTCCAGGCCCGCCGCCAGCCGAAGCACCATGTCGGAGAACAACGCGTCGGTGTCGATCTCGTCCATCACACCGGTCATCTCCAGCAGCACGAAGCCGTGCATCGCGGACCAGAACTCGATAGCCGCGTGAAAGGCCGCCTCGCCGTCCAGGCCGTAGGAGGACAGCACGGCGATCACCGGTGCGGCCGCGCCGCGTGTCGCGGAGGTGTATTCGGGATCATCGCCGCCCAGCGGCATCCGCGTGAAGGCGGAGTAGCGGCCGGGGTGGTGGTGGGCGTAGCTGCGGTAGGCGCCGGCCATCACGAGCACCGCGTCATCGCGGGCACGGCCCTCGCCGACCCGGTTGAGCATCGTGATGATGTCGTCGATGACGCGAATCCGCACCGCGCGCCGCAGGTCTTCCAGGCTGTCGACGTGGTTGTACAGCGACGGCCCCTTGGTGCCGAGCTGCATCGCCAGCGCGTTGATGGTCAGCGCGTCCCAGCCCTCGCGATCCAGAAACGTCAGGGCGCCGTCGATGATCCCGTCCCGGCTCAGCTTGGCGGGACGGGAGGCGGGCCGTCCCGCGCGCTGGCGCCCGGCCGCCGACGGCGGATCCGGTGGAGCTGCCATGGCGTGCCCTTCGATCGCGTGAACGGGTTGCGGTTAACTAATGACTCTAGTTGACGACCGTTCAGACATTGATCTCATGGGGATATGAGCGCCGGGCAAAGGAATTCAAAGTCTGCCACCGGGCAGGCGAATGCACGTAATGTCATGCTTGCCTCGTTTCGAGTAGCCGACCCGTCTAAAAGGGGGCCCGCAGTGAAGTGGACGACTGTCGCCGGGTCACTGGCCGCCTGCGTCCTCGCCGTCGTTGCCACCTCCGTCGCCGCGCCGCACGTCGCGCAGGCCAAGAACGGTGACACTCACGTCATCGGGGAGGGCATCGAGCAGACGGTCGACTGCAACGACGCCACCCTGATGGTCAACGGCACCCGCAACAACGTCACCGCGCTGGGCAACTGTTACGCCGTCACGGTGATGGGCTCGTCGAACACCGTCATCGCCGACTCGGTGTCGCACGACATCACCGTGTACGGCTACGACCAAACGGTGTTCTACAAGGGCGGTCAGCCCGCCCTGTGGGACCGCGGCCGCGAACTGGGCATGACCAACCGGCTCCAGCAGGTGCCGGGCTGAACCACGGCACCACAACCGATCAAGAATCGAGGAACCATGCCCGCCTACCTCCGTGACCGTTCGCTGCGGCTGGCCGTGTTCGCCATGACGCCGGCCGCCGCAGCGCTGGTGCTGGCCGGTTGCAGCTCGACGGCCGGGCCGCCGTCGGGTTCGTCGACGACCACCACGAAGAGCAGCAGCGCGACGACGAGTGCCGGCGCCGCCCCGACGACGGGATCGAGCGGGGCGAGCACGACCGCGTCCCTCGAGATCGGCAACACGATGAACTACGGATCGATGGGCACCACCACCACCCTGGACTGCGCCGGCGGCAAGTCGCTGAACGTCGGCGGCTCGGACAACACCTTGACCATCACGGGCACCTGCGAGACCGTCACCGTCACCGGCGCCAACAACAAGATCACCTTCGACAAGGTCAACACCCGAATCACCGTGCTGGGCATGGACAACACCATCACCTACAAGGACGGCGCGCCCAAGGTCGACGAGATCGGTTCGGGTAACACGATCAACAAAGCGGGCTGACCGGTAGTCGTTCGCCGGCAACGGTTTTCACGCGTGCCGCGGTGATTCCAGCCGCGGAGCGGTCAAGATGTGCCGGTGCGGCGTGCGCGGTCGCACACAGCCAATTCCCCTGCCGCTCGAAATGCCGCGCGCCCTGCCGCGGCATATGATCGTGCCGGCAGAACGGAATCCAGTCATGTTCAGCACCAACCACGCCGGCACCCTGGTTACGGCCCTCTTGGTGCTGACCGGCGTCGTCATGCTGCCCAACGACACGGCGGCGGCCGACCCCAACCCCGACGACCAGTTCGTGGCGCTGCTCGACCAAAAGCAGATCCCGGCCCTCGAGAATGTGCCGAGCCTCATCGCCGCCGCCCACCGGATTTGTCGCCAACTCGACGGCGGAATGCCGGTCGACGGCGTGGTCGACGACATGAAGCAACGGGCGTTCAATGCGAATTCGGGCGGCGGCCCATACCCTGCCGACCGAGTCATGCGCACGGTTGCCCGATTCATCTCCGCCGCGGTCGAGGCCTACTGTCCGAACAATCAAGCCAAGATCGCTTCCATCTCGTCGATGGCGAATCCCGTGCCCGGATCGCAGGACCCGGCGCAGCACCGCGCCGCGGACACGCGCTACGCAGCCCTGGCATGGCAGTTTCCTTCGGGGGAGACGGGCCAGCCGGACCCACCGCAACTTCCGCCGGATCCACCGCCGACCGTCCAAATCGTGACACCGCCACAGCCGGTCGTGAAACCGCCGCCACCCAAACAGCCGCCGCTTCCGCAGCAGGAGCCCGGACCGCAACAGGAGCCGCCCGCCGCTCCCGCGCCGGCGAGCCCACCCAGCGGTGGCGGGGGTGGTCCGGACTCGCCGCCCACACAGCCCGGCCGGGTGCGGCTGGCACCGTAAGGCAGGAGCCCCGTCGGTTACCCGGCCGGCGCCCCGTGCCGCCCGGCGCCCGCCGCGAAACGCCCGGCACCTTCGTTCGCCTCGGCGGCCACCCGGGAGATGCTGGCGAATTCGAAGTCGATCGCGTCGGATTCGGTTGCGCCCCATTGGTTCAACGCCGACAGCCGGTCCGAGCGCAGGCACTGCTGCGGCAGCGCCGCCAGCTGCGCCGCCAACTCCTCGGCGGCTTGACGCGACTGCCCTTTGGGCACAACCCGATTCGCCAACCCGATGGCAAGGGCCTCGTCAGCGGCCACCGCGCGGCCGGTGAGGATCATGTCCATCGCCCGGCTGTGTCCGATCAGCCGGGGCAGCCGCACGGTGCCGCCGTCGATCAGGGGCACGCCCCAGCGCCGGCAGAACACGCCGAACACGGCGTCCTCCTCGGCGACTCGCAGGTCACACCAGATGGCCAATTCCAGGCCGCCTGCGACGGCGTAACCGCTGACCGCGGCGATGACGGGCTTGGACAGCACCATCCGCGTCGGACCCATCGGACCCGGGCCCCTGCGATGCACGGCGTTGGCGTCGGGCGTCCCGAATGCCTTCAAATCCGCTCCGGCACAGAATGTTCCATTATCGCCGCACAGCACCGCCACCGACGCGGTGTCATCGCGGTCGAATTCCTCGAACGCGTCGTAGAGCGCGGCGGCCGTCGGGCCGTTGACCGCGTTGCGGGCCGCCGGCCGGTTGATGACCACCGTGGTCACCGGGCCGTTGCGCTCGATACGCACCGGGTCAGTCATGTCGCCTCCGCAAATAGTGGTTCGCGCTGCCGCATCAGCTCAGCGGCAAAGTCGTGGTATGCGGCCCGCAACCGGGCGCCGGGCCAGTCGGGTGGCAGCAGCTCGTCGGGCAACACCGGGTCGGTGAGCAGGTGTCGCACCGTCGCCGCGGCCACCAGAAAACGGCCGGGAATGTCTGGCGCCGCGGACATCTCGTCGAGCAGCCGATGGCCGGTTTGAGCCCAGGCGGGCAGATCCCACAGCTGCGCGGCCAGTTCGGCGGGGTCGTCGTCGCGGGCCCGCAGCACCCTCGCCTGGGCGGTCACCTCGGGACCGGGGTCTGCGTCGATATTGTCGGGGCGCATCCACACACCTTCACGGAGTTCACCGAAGCGCCTGTCGTGCAACGCGGTTCGCAGTGCCGCGCGGGTGCGAGCGTCCTTCCCCACACTGGTCACGATGAGCGTGACCCAGTCCCCGCTCCACGGCTGCACCCGCGGGTCGATGGCGTCGTCCTGGCGTCGCTGACGAGCCAGCAGGCGATCCGAGAGCCGGTAGCCGTCCGCGGAGCGGATCAGGTCGCCGGCACCGACCATGCGGGTCAGCGCCACGCGAAGCGTCGACTCTTTGATGCCGAAATCAGAAGTGAGCCCGACCAATTCGCTGGCCCGGGCGTGCGCGGGGTGAGCGCCCAGCAGCACGCTGAGCACCACCGACCGTGCCGTCATGTCCGCCATGGCTACACTCCGGACGCGCGGCGGCCGTGGTCGCCGAACGGTTCGTCGCGATGCCGCACCGCCTCGCGGAATCCGTGCTCGACCGCATCGGCCACGAAAGCGTGGCCCTCGGGCGTGTGGCGGGCCACGCCGTCGAACACGGTGCTGACCATCCTGCTGGTCGCCACGCCCTGTTGCAGCAGAGCGGAATTCAGCGCGAGTTTGACCATGATCAGCTGGTTGACCGGCACCGCCGCGATCCGCTCCACGAGCCGCTCGGTGCGCTCGTCGAGGTCTTTGGCGTCCGGCGCCTCCACCGCCAGACCCCACTCGGCGGCCTGCGCGCCGGTGAGGCAATCACCGGTTAGCAGAAGGCGTTTGGCACGTTGGTCGCCGAGCCGATGGGCCCACAGCCCCGCCGCCGGGACGCCCCACACCCGGGTCGGCGGGTAACCGATCTTGGCGTCGGCGGCGGCGATCACCTGATCGGCGTGCAGCGCGATGTCGGTGCCGCCGGCCACGCAGTAGCCGTGAATCTTGACCACCGTCGGCTTGTCGGCGTGCATGAGGCTGGAGAAGCCCCGCACGAAGCGGCTCATCATCTGGTAGTCGATCATCGGGTCCCACGGCTGGTCCGCCAGATGGTTGACCGCCTGAGTCTTTCCGTCCAGCACGGTGCCCTGATATGCGCCGGTGCCGCCGGCCGACCCGGTGCGGTCGGCGTAGGCGCTCAGGTCGAAGCCCGCGCAGAAGCCCTCGCCGCGGCCGGACACCAGGATGACATGAACATTCGGGTCGAGATCCGCGCGCTCCACCAGTGCCGACAGTTCCAGTGGGGTGTCGGCGACGATCGCGTTGCCCTTGTCCGGTCGGTTGAACGTGATGCGCGCAACCCGGTCGGTGACCTCGTAGGTCATCGTTTTGAGGTTGTCGAAGTCGACCGGCCTGATCGCGTGAGTCATGTTGCGGCTCAGCCCTTGACCAGCGCCCGCTCCAGGATGGGTGCGAGGTCGAGCCCGTCCGGCATGGTGCCGAACGCACCGCCCCATCGCCGGTCGAGCCGGGTGGTCAGGAACGCCTCGGCCACGGCGGGGTGGCCGTGGCGGACCAGCAACGAGCCCTGCAGCGCCAGGCAGATGTCCTCTGCCACCTTGCGGCCGCGGTAGGCGATGGTCTCCAGGTCGCCCAGCTGTTCGCGCAGCCGCGCGACGTGGCCGGCCAGGCGTGGATCCTGGCCCGCGCCGTCGGCGAGCTCGTCGAACAGCACCTCGATGCATTCGGGGCGAGTTGCCATGGCGCGCAACGTGTCCAGTGCACTGACGTTGCCCGAGCCCTCCCAGATGCCCATCAGCGGCGCCTCGCGGTACAGCCGCGGCATGCCGGAGTCCTCGACATAGCCGTTGCCGCCCAGGCATTCCAGCGCCTCGGCGGCGTGCGGTGTGGCGCGCTTGCACACCCAGTACTTGCTTGCCGCCAGGCCGATGCGGCGCAGCAGCGCCTCGCGCTGGTCGCCGCGCACGGCCTTGTCGGTGGCGCCGGCCATCCGCATCGCGACGATGGTGGCCGCCTCCGCCTCGACGGCCAGGTCGGCCAGCACGTTACGCATCAGCGGTTGGTCGATCAGGTAGGCGCCGAAGGCCTTTCGGTGCTGGGCGTGGTAGATCGCGCGGGTCAGGCCGGTGCGCATGCTTGTCGCGCTGCCCAGCGTGCAGTCCAGCCGGGTGAGGTTGACCATCTCGATGATGGTGGGCACCCCGCGCCCTTCCTCCCCCACCAGCCACGCGATGGCGCCGTCGTATTCCACCTCGCTGGACGCGTTAGCGTGGTTGCCCAACTTGTCCTTGAGCCGCTGCAGGAACATCCGGTTGCGGCTGCCGTCGGGCAGGACCCGCGGCAGCAGGAAGCACGACAGCCCGCCCGGCGCCTGCGCCAGCACCAGGAAGATGTCGCACATCGGCGCCGAGGTGAACCATTTGTGACCGGTCAGGCTGTAGGTGCCGGAGGCGTTGGGGCCAATGGGGATGGCCTGGGTGGTGCCGGCGCGCACGTCGGAGCCGCCCTGTTTCTCGGTCATCGACATGCCCGCGGTGATGCCCGGCTTGGTGGTGGCCAGCCGGAGCTCGGGGTCGTATTCGCGGCTGGTCAACAGCGGCTCGTATACCTTGGCCAGCTCGGCATTGCAGCGCAGCGCGGGAACGACGGCGTATGTCATCGAGATCGGGCACATGTGGCCCGGTTCCGCCGTCCACACCGAGGTCTTGGCGGCGCGCACGACGTGTGCGCCCGGGCGCTCGTCGGCCCAGGGCGCGGCGTGCAGGCCGTGGGCGACCGCGGCGCGCATCAGCTCGTGGTAGGCCGGGTCGTATTCGACCTCGTCGACGCGGTGACCGTTGCGGTCGTGGGTGTGCAGGACGGGCCGGTTGCGATCGGCGAGCTCGCCCCACCGCTGCGTCTGGTGGCTGCCCGAGAGCGCACCCACCTCGTTCACCTCGTCCAGGCCCCACTGCCCGCCCTCGCGGATCAGGGCCTCGATCAGCACCGGGAAGCTGGCGGGATTGTGGTTCTCCAGGGGCGGGACCTGGTTGGTGACGACGTGGGTATCCGGCATGCCACCAATGTTACATTTTCCCGACAGTTGCACAAGAGGTGTAACAGGCGGACGGGTCAGTCCTTGACGTTCTCCCGCAGGAAGGCGATGTCGTCCTTGCGGCCCTCGTCCGCGGTCTCGCAGATCACCGGCGCGCCGGCGGCCTCGACCACGGCGACGAGCAGCGCCGGGTCGATCTGGCCGGTGCCGAAGTTGGCGTGCCGGTCGGCGCCGGAACCCGCCGCGTCCCTCGAGTCGTTGCAGTGCACCAGATCGATGCGTCCGGTCAGGGCCTTGATCCTGTCGACCGCATCGATCAGTGCCTCGCCGGCGGCCCAGGCGTGACACGTATCCAGGCAGAAGCCAATTCCCTTGTCGCCGATGTGATCCCACAGCTTGCCGATGGTGTCGAAATAGCGGGCCATTGCGTGGTCGCCGCCGGCGGTGTTCTCCAGATACACCTGCACGTCTGTTTCCAGATAGTCCAGCGCTTTGACCCAGCGCTCGAAGCCGGCTTCCATGTCGTCGTCGTCGGCGTGGCCGCCGTGCACGATCACCGCCGTCGCGTCGATGGCCGCGGCCGCGTCGCAGGTGTCCTGCAAGATCTTGCGCGATGGGATGCGGATGCGGTTGTTGGCCGAGGCCACGTTGATCAGGTACGGCGCATGGACGTACAGCGGAATGGCCGACGCCTTCAGCGCCTCGGCGTCGTCGCGCGGCTTGGGTTTCTTCCAGCTCTGCGGGTTGCCGAGGAAGAACTGCACGACGTCGGCGCCGTCGGTTTGCGCGGCGGCCAACGGGTCGTCATTGCGGACGTGTGAACCGATGAGCACGTCGGCCAGTGTAGTGAGGGGCTGTGACGTACCTAGCTCGACCGCGAATGTGAACTTAGTTGCACGTTCGGCGAGAGAACACAACGAAAAAGCCCCGGGCGAACCCGGGGCTTTTTCGTTGTCGACTAGCGGTAGTCGCTGTAGCCGTAGTCGTCCAGCGGCACCGCGGCGCCGGTGGCCTGGCCGAAGTCCGGGCTGTAGTACTGATCCTCGTAGGACGGGATCGTGTACGCGGCGGCCCGGGCCTCCTCGGTCGGCTGCACCTGGATGTTGCGGTACCGGTTGATGCCGGTACCGGCCGGGATCAGCTTTCCGATGATCACGTTCTCCTTCAGACCGTTGAGCTTGTCGCTGCGGCAGTTGATCGCCGCATCGGTCAGCACTCGCGTGGTCTCCTGGAACGACGCCGCACTCAGCCACGAGTCGGTGGCCAGCGACGCCTTCGTGATACCCATCAGGACCGGACGTCCGGCGGCGGGCTCGCCGCCCTCGGCCACCACCCGGCGGTTCTCCGCCTCGAACTCGGCACGGTCGATCAGCGAACCGGGCAGGAACTCCGTCGAGCCCGAGTCGATGATGGTGACGCGGCGCAGCATCTGGCGAACGATCACCTCGATGTGCTTGTCGTGGATCGACACACCCTGAGCGCGGTAGACCTCCTGGACCTCGCGGACCAGGTGGATCTGCACCTCGCGGGGGCCCTGCACGCGCAACACCTCGTGCGGGTCGGCCGAACCCTCCATCAGCTGCTGGCCCACCTCGACGTGGTCGCCGTCGGACAGCACCCGCTCGGACCCGTCTTCGTGCTTGAACACACGCAGCCGCTGCCGCTTGGAGAGCTTGTCGTACACGACCTCTTCGCTGCCGTCGTCGGGAACGATGGTGATCTTGTAGAACCGCTCACCGTCCTCGAGACGCACCCGACCGGTGACGTCGGCGATCGGCGCCTTGCCGCGCGGGATGCGGGCCTCGAACAGCTCCTGCACCCGGGGCAGACCGCCGGTGATGTCCTCACCGACACCACCCTGGTGGAAGGTACGCATGGTCAGCTGGGTACCGGGCTCACCGATGGACTGCGCCGCGACGATACCGACGGCCTCGCCGATGTCGACCAGCTTCCCGGTGGCCATGGACCGCCCGTAACAGGTCGCGCACACGCCGGTGCCGGTGGTGCAGGTCAGCACCGAGCGCACCTTGATCTGCGTGATGCCCGCGGCCAGCAGGGCCTCGATCGACGGGTCGCCGAGGTCCTCGCCACGCGCGACGACGACATTGCCGGCCTCGTCGACCGCGTCGGCGCCCAAAGTCCGTGCGTACGCCGAGGTTTCGATGTACGGGTCGCGGATCAGGGTGCCGTCCGGCTGACGCTCGGCCAGCTCGACGATGATGCCCCGCTCGGTCTCGCAGTCGTGCTCGCGGACGATGACGTCCTGGCTGACGTCCACCAGACGACGGGTCAGGTAACCCGAGTCGGCGGTACGCAACGCGGTGTCCGCCAGGCCCTTTCGGGCGCCGTGCGTGTTGATGAAGTACTCCAGCACGGTCAGGCCCTCACGGAACGACGACTTGACCGGACGCGGAATGAACTCACCCTTCGGGTTGGTCACCAGACCCTTCATGCCGGCCAGCGTTCGCGTCTGGGTGAAGTTACCCGTGGCACCCGAGTCCACGATCGTGATGATCGGGTTGTCGGCCGGGTAGTGCTCACGCAGCGCCTGACCGACCTCGTCGGTGGCTTCCTTCCAGATCTCCACCAGCGCTTCGTTGCGCTCGTCGTGGTTCAAAGCGCCACGCTGGAACTGCTTTTCGACCTTCTCGGCCCGGTCCTCGTACTGGTCGAGGATCTCTTTCTTGCGCGGCGGGACGAGCACGTCGGCCATCGAGACCGTGACACCACTGCGGGTCGCCCAGTAGAAACCGGCGTCCTTGAGCTTGTCCACGGTCTGCGCGACGACGATCATCGGGTAGCGCTCGGCCAGATCGTTGATGATCGACGCCTGCACCTTCTTGTGCATCTGCTTGTTCACGAACGGGTAGCCGACCGGCAGCAGCTCGTTGAAAAGCACACGGCCCAAAGTGGTCTCGGCCATCCAGGCGTCGCCCGGCTGCCAGCCGTTGGCGCCGAACAGCTCGGCCTCGATCTCCGCGGGCGGACGCAACTGGGTCAGCCGCACCTTGATCTTGGCCCGCACCGACAGCACGCCACGGTCGGACGCCATGATCGCCTCGGCCGGCGAGGAGTACACCCCGACCTCGGGCTCGTCCTTGGCGGCGGCCTTGAATTCGCCCTTGTCGCCCTCGACCTCGGTGGTCAGGAAGTACAGACCGGTCACCATGTCGAGACGCGGCATGGCCAGCGGACGGCCCGATGCGGGCGACAGGATGTTGTTGGAAGACAGCATCAGGATGCGGGCCTCGGCCTGCGCCTCGGCGGACAGCGGCAGGTGCACCGCCATCTGGTCACCGTCGAAGTCGGCGTTGAACGCCTCACACACCAGTGGGTGCAGCTGGATTGCCTTGCCCTCCACCAGCATCGGCTCGAAGGCCTGGATACCCAGCCGGTGCAGAGTAGGTGCGCGGTTCAGCAGCACCGGGTGCTCGGCGATGACCTCTTCGAGGACATCCCACACCTGGGGACGCTGACGCTCCACCATGCGCTTGGCGCTCTTGATGTTCTGCGCGTGGTTGAGGTCGACCAGCCGCTTCATCACGAACGGCTTGAACAGCTCCAGCGCCATCAGCTTGGGCAGACCGCACTGGTGCAACTTGAGCTGCGGGCCGACCACGATGACCGAACGGCCCGAGTAGTCGACGCGCTTACCGAGCAGGTTCTGGCGGAACCGGCCCTGCTTACCCTTGAGCAGATCCGACAGCGACTTCAGCGGGCGGTTACCCGGCCCGGTGACCGGGCGGCCGCGACGGCCGTTGTCGAACAACGCGTCCACCGACTCCTGCAGCATCCGCTTCTCGTTGTTGACGATGATCTCGGGCGCGCCGAGGTCGATCAGCCTCTTGAGGCGGTTGTTGCGGTTGATCACGCGGCGGTAAAGGTCGTTCAGGTCCGACGTGGCGAACCGGCCACCGTCGAGCTGCACCATCGGGCGCAGCTCCGGCGGGATCACCGGAACCGCGTCGAGCACCATGCCCATCGGGGAGTTGCCCGACTGCTGGAACGCGGCGACGACCTTCAGACGCTTGAGGGCGCGAAGCTTCTTCTGCCCCTTGCCATTCCGGATGACGTCCCGCAGGATCTCGGCCTCGGCGTCGATGTCGAAGTTCTCGATCAGCTTCTGGATCGACTCCGCGCCCATGGCGCCGGTGAAGTACTCACCGAAGCGGTCGATCAGCTCGCGGTAGAGGTTCTCGTCGACGATCAGCTGCTTGGGGGCGAGCTTGGTGAAGGTCGTCCAGATCTCCTCGAGCCGGTCCAGCTCACGCTGGGCCCGGTCGCGCAGCTGACGCATCTCGCGCTCGCCGCCATCGCGGACCTTGCGGCGCGCGTCGGCCTTGGCGCCCTCGGCCTCCAGCTCGGCCAGGTCGGCCTCGAGCTTTTGGGCGCGGGCCTCCAGGTCGGCGTCGCGCTGGTCCTCAATGGCCTTGCGCTCCACCATCATTTCGGCCTCGAGCGTCGAGAGCTCGTTGTGGCGCATCTCGTCGTCGACCGACGTGATGACGTAGGCGGCGAAGTAGATGATCTTCTCGAGATCCTTCGGCGCCAGGTCGAGCAGGTAGCCCAGCCGGCTCGGCACGCCCTTGAAGTACCAGATGTGGGTGACGGGCGCCGCCAGCTCGATGTGGCCCATCCGCTCGCGACGCACCTTGGCACGGGTCACCTCGACGCCGCAGCGCTCACAGATGATGCCCTTGAACCGGACCCGCTTGTACTTGCCGCAGTAGCACTCCCAGTCGCGAGTCGGTCCGAAGATCTTCTCGCAGAACAGGCCGTCCTTCTCCGGCTTCAGCGTGCGGTAGTTGATCGTCTCCGGCTTCTTGACCTCGCCGTAAGACCATTGCCTGATGTCCTCCGCGGTGGCCAGACCGATACGGAGTTCATCGAAGAAGTTGACGTCGAGCACGTAACTCCCTTTCCCCTTGCGGGTTTAGTAACTGAAAAACGTTGTTAGGCGAGATCCTCGACGGACGCGGATTCGTTGCGGGACAAGTTGATTCCCAGGTTCGCCGCCGCCCGCTCCAGGTCCTCGTCCTCGCCTTCGCGCAGCTCGATCGCCGCACCGTCGCTGGAGAGCACCTCGACATTGAGGCACAGCGACTGCAGCTCCTTGAGCAACACCTTGAAGGACTCGGGAATGCCCGGCTCCGGGATGTTCTCGCCCTTGACGATCGCCTCGTAGACCTTGACCCGGCCGACGGTGTCGTCGGACTTGATGGTCAACAGCTCCTGCAGCGTGTACGCCGCGCCGTAGGCCTGCATGGCCCAGCACTCCATCTCACCGAAGCGCTGGCCACCGAACTGCGCCTTACCACCCAGCGGCTGCTGGGTGATCATCGAGTACGGGCCGGTGGAGCGGGCGTGGATCTTGTCGTCCACCAGGTGGTGCAGCTTCATGATGTACATGTAGCCGACGGTCACCGGGTACGGGAACGGCTCACCGCTGCGGCCGTCGAACAGCACCGCCTTGCCGTCACCGTTGACCATGACCTCACCGTCGCGGTTGGGCAGCGTGCAGGACAGCATGCCGGCCAGCTCCTCCTCCTTGGCGCCGTCGAACACCGGCGTCGACACGATCTGGTTCGGCTGCGCGTGCAGCAGCTGCTCGGGCAGGTTGACCGCCCAGTCGGGCGAGCCGTCGATGTTCCAGCCGGACTTGGCCACCCACCCGAGGTGGGTTTCCAGTATCTGGCCGATGTTCATCCGTCGCGGCACACCGTGGGTGTTCAGGATGATGTCCACCGGGGTGCCGTCCGGCAGGAACGGCATGTCCTCCTGCGGCAGGATCTTGCCGATGACGCCCTTGTTGCCGTGGCGTCCGGCGAGCTTGTCGCCGTCGGAGATCTTGCGCTTCTGAGCCACGTAGACGCGCACCAGCTCGTTGACGCCGGCCGGCAACTCGTCGTCGTCCTCGCGGGAGAACACCCGGATGCCGATGACCTTGCCGGACTCGCCGTGCGGCACCTTCAGGGAGGTGTCGCGAACCTCGCGGGCCTTCTCACCGAAGATCGCGCGCAGCAGCCGCTCCTCCGGGGTCAGCTCGGTTTCACCCTTCGGGGTGACCTTGCCGACCAGGATGTCGCCGTCGCGAACCTCGGCACCGATGCGCACGATGCCCCGCTCGTCCAGGTCGGCCAGCACCTCGTCGGAGACGTTCGGGATGTCCCGGGTGATCTCCTCGGCGCCCAGCTTGGTGTCGCGGGCGTCGATCTCGTGCTCCTCGATGTGGATCGAGGTGAGCACGTCCTCCTCAACCAGCCGGTTGGAGAGGATGATCGCGTCCTCGTAGTTGTGGCCCTCCCACGGCATGATCGCCACGAGCAGGTTCTTGCCCAGCGCCATCTCACCGTTCTCAGTGCAAGGACCGTCGGCGATGACCTGGCCGGCCTCGACCCGCTCCCCCGCGTCGACGATCGGCGACTGGTTGGCGCAGGTGCCGTGGTTGGACCGCTCGAACTTGCGCATCCGGTAGGTGTGCCGGGTGCCGTCGTCGGCCATCACGGTGATGTAGTCGGCGGAGACCTCCTCGATGACGCCGGCCTTGTCGGCCACCACCACGTCGCCGGCGTCGATCGCCGCGCGCAGCTCCATGCCGGTACCCACCAGCGGCGCCTCGCTGCGCACCAGCGGAACGGCCTGGCGCTGCATGTTGGCACCCATCAGGGCACGGTTGGCGTCGTCGTGCTCGAGGAACGGGATCATGGCCGTGGCCACCGACACCATCTGGCGCGGCGAGACGTCCATGTAGTCCACCTCGGACGAGGGCACGTACTCGACCTCGCCCGCCTTCCGGCGGACCAGGACGCGTGCCTCTTCGAACCGGCCCTTGGCGTCGATCGGCGAGTTGGCCTGCGCCACCACGTGGCGGTCCTCCTCGTCCGCGGTCAGGTAGTGGATCTCGTCGGAGACCACACCGTCGACCACCTTGCGGTAGGGCGTCTCGATGAACCCGAACGGGTTGACCCGCGCGTACACCGACAGCGAGCCGATCAGGCCGATGTTCGGCCCTTCCGGGGTCTCGATCGGGCACATGCGGCCGTAGTGCGACGGGTGGACGTCACGTACCTCCAGGCCGGCACGCTCACGGGACAGACCACCGGGGCCCAGCGCCGAGAGACGACGCTTGTGGGTCAGCCCGGACAGCGGGTTGTTCTGGTCCATGAACTGCGACAGCTGGCTGGTGCCGAAGAACTCCTTGATCGCGGCGACGACCGGCCGGATGTTGATCAGGGTCTGCGGCGTGATGGCCTCGACGTCCTGCGTGGTCATCCGCTCCCGGACCACGCGCTCCATGCGCGACATGCCGACCCGGATCTGGTTCTGGATCAGCTCACCCACGGTGCGCAGCCGGCGGTTGCCGAAGTGGTCGATGTCGTCGGTCTCCACCGGCACCTCGGTGCCGCCGGGGACAGTCATGACAGCGGGCTGGCCATCCGTACGGGCGTGGTGCAGCCGGACCAGGTATTCGATGGTGGCGACGACGTCTTCCTCGGTGAGCGTCGACGACGTGATCGGCTCGCCCGTGTGCAGGCCGAGCTTCTTGTTGACCTTGTAGCGGCCGACGCGCGCCAGGTCGTAGCGCTTCTCCTTGAAGAACAGATTCTCCAGCAGGGTCTGCGCGGACTCCTTGGTCGGCGGCTCGCCCGGACGCAGCTTGCGGTAGATGTCCAGCAGCGCCTCGTCGGTGCCGGCGGTGTTGTCCTTCTCCAGCGTCGACATCATGATCTCGGAGAAACCGAACCGCTCCGTGATCTGCTCGTTCGTCCAGCCCAGCGCCTTGAGCAAGACGGTGACGGGCTGGCGACGCTTGCGGTCGATGCGGACGCCGACGGTGTCGCGCTTGTCGACGTCGAACTCCAGCCAGGCGCCGCGGCTCGGGATCACCTTGACGCTGTGCAACAGCTTCTCGGTCGACTTGTCGATGGACTCGTCGAAATACACACCGGGCGAGCGGACCAGCTGGCTGACCACCACGCGCTCGGTGCCGTTGATGATGAAGGTGCCCTTCTCGGTCATCATCGGGAAGTCACCCATGAACACCGTCTGGCTCTTGATCTCGCCGGTGTTGTTGTTGATGAACTCGGCCGTGACGAACAGCGGGGCCGCGTACGTCATGTCCTTGTCTTTGCACTCGTCGACCGGCGCCTTGACCTCGTCGAAACGCGGGTCGGAGAACGACAGCGACATCGAGCCGGAGAAGTCCTCGATCGGCGAGAGCTCGTAGAGCACCTCTTCCAGGCCACCCACCGGAGTGACGTCCCCGCGTGCGGCGGCGGCCTCGCGCCACCGCGGCGCGCCGATCAACCACTCGAAGGAGTCGATCTGCACGTCAAGCAGGCCCGGAACCTCGAGCGGTTCACGGAGCTTGGCGAAGGAAACTCGGTTGGGCGCTCCGGGCACGGAGCCGTTTGAGGAACTTCCGTTAGAGGAACTTTGTGGGCGATCCGTCTTGCTCTGGCGGAAATCTGCCAAGATGCATCCTTCCAGCACCTCGTGCGACTCACGAAGACCGGGACCACCGGCCAGCTCGCCGCGAATTGTGTCGGTTCGGCCGGCGGACGATCTGTCCGGATCTCACGCGCAACTAGAACTAAGCCGCTTACGGGGCTCAGGCTTAGACCACGGTGTCAGGTGGCGGGTGAGGTGGGCAGGAGGTAGCCAGCGCAACGTCCAACAATAGCGCAGGACGGCGCATTCCTCAACTGCCCAGCATTAGCAGTCCAGGGACATCGGCGCTGGCTGGCATCTCGACTCTCCACTGGATACATGCTGCCCAACAGACTGGCCCGTTTACGGCCCGTCGTCAAGAGGGCGGGCCGGGAGTGTTACGCGGAGTTATCGCGAAACCCGGTGCCACCCTGGCCCTAGTCGCCGAACTCGTGCGACCGGAACTTGTGGGTCCCTTCGAGGTCGTCGAGGATGGCGGCCTGCGCGTTCTTCGGCAGGGTGTGCAGAATCTCGCGCACCCGGGCCTGGCGGCGGGCGACGGCCTTGCGCTCGGGCATGCCGGGCGTTGCGGTGATCTGCGGGGGCACCCCCTCGATCTCCTCGACACCGCCGGCGTGGTGACCCGCGTCGAGCAGGGCCTGCTCTTCGGCCATGGTCGCCTCGTCCTTCTCCTCGGACATGCCGATCGGGCCGATCCGGCGGCCGTTGAGGAACTGCCGCACGACGGGCTCGTCGCTGGTCAGCAGCACCTCGCGCGGGCCGAACATGACCAGCTTGCGGCGGAACAGCATGCCCATGTTGTCCGGCACCGTGCGGGCGATGTTGATGTTGTGGGTAACGATCAGCACCGTGGCGTCGATCTGGGCGTTGATGTCGAGGATCAGCTGGCTCAGGTAGGCGGTACGGACCGGGTCCAGACCGGAGTCGGGCTCGTCGCACAGGATGATCTGCGGGTCCATCACCAGGGCGCGGGCCAGGCTGGCGCGCTTGCGCATACCGCCGGAGATCTCCCCGGGGAACTTCTTCTCGTCGCCACCGAGACCGACCAGGGTCAGCTTCTCCATGACGATGTCACGGATCTCGCCTTCCTTCTTCTTGGTGTGCTCGCGCAGGGGGAACGCCGCGTTGTCGAACAGGTTCATCGAACCGAACAGCGCGCCGTCCTGGAACATGACGCCGAACAGCGTGCGGATCTCGTAGAGCTCCTTGGCCGAACACTGCAGGATGTCGGTGCCGTCGATGACGACCGAGCCGCGCTCGGGCCGCAACAAACCGATCAGGGACTTCAGGAAAACCGATTTGCCGGTACCCGATGGTCCCAGTAGGACGCTGACCTCCCCGGCGGGGATTTCCAGCGTCACGTCTTCCCAAATCCTCGAGGAGCCGAAGGACTTCGTCAGTCCATTCACCTCGATAGCGACGCCCATGGGGAATCCTTCCGTCGACAGTCGTGCCTGCCACCTGCCCTTTTATGTGGCATGAGTCACTGTAGCGCACGCCTGCCACACGGCATCAGGGATGCGCACGACAGCCGGAAAAATTGGCCGTCCTGAGACCACCCGGAAGCCCGCGCGGCACCGCTTATTTGACGCACGTGTTAGCCAGCGGGCGCCCAGTTGCCGTGAAAGCCCATCGGCACCCGCTGCGGCAGGTGGACGGTGGCCACGTGCTCGAGCGTCTGCGCGTCCAGCAAGACCAGCTGGCCTTCGTCGCGGTCGCGGTGATAGCCGAAGCCCATCAGGATGCCGTCATCCTCGGCGCGGGCCCCGGGGTTGGGCACAAAGGACATCTCGCCGAGTAAAAGGCCGGCATCGAGGGCCGCAACCGCGCTGGATCCCGTGGCGTAGTCGTGTTTGTAGAGCGCGGTGGACATCTCGGATGCCGCGTTCGCCAGGTAGCCGCCGTCGGTGCCGATGGTGTAGCCGAATCGGTGCCGCCCGCCCAGCAGGCCTTCGTTGATGCGCGGGAACTCCTGTGGACGATCGTCGCGACGTTCGCTGCTGACCGCGCCGGTCGCAAGGTTGATCGTCCAGCGGTCCAGCGTCGGCCGGCTGTCGCCGGGGCCGCGCAGGTCGCGGTCGAACATCCGCGAGTAGCGGACCACATCGAGCACCAAAACCTCTGCGCCACCGCGTATCTCGGAGTAGGCGTTGAGTGGGTGATAGACATAACAGGGTTCGATGTCGAACCAGCGGATGGCATCCTTGCCCGCGTTGCTCCCACGGCCCTCGCGCGGCATGACCCCGATGCGCGCCGGGTAGTCAGGATTCCAGCGGTACGGCATCCGACTGATCGGTTCGCGATTGCGGTTGATCATCGTGGTCACCGGACCGGGGACCCGGACGCGTCCGATCAGCGACTGCATCACGAGCCGGGCCGGCAAACTCAACCACCGCGGCACGTTCGCCGGCATCACCTGCACGGGATCGAACGTCACCGGCAGGTCGTAGATCACCACGTATTTGTCGGTCAGCGAGAAGTCGTGCATCATCGGCGACCCTGACACCTCGATGTCGACGGTGCGACGGGCCCGGCCGGCGGTATCGATCACGGAGTACTGCACGGTCCGCCCGCGGGTGAACGCGTAGGACACCGCGTGCAATTCGCCGGTACGGGGGTCGCGGTGCGGATGGGCGGTATAGCCCCCGAACAGGGTGCCGTCGAAATCGCACGCCCCCTCGGTGTCCAGTTCCTCGGTCAGCCGGTAATTCGCCCCGCCGCCCTCGACGAGCGCGAGCGTTTGGCCGGCATGGCTCAGCACGTTGGTGTTCGGGCCCACGGACAGCATCCCGGCGCGCGGGTCCAGCCCCGGGGGTGCCGGCTCGTTCAATGCCGCGCACACGTGCGCGGTGCGCACCCAGCGGTTGCGGTACCAACGGGCCTGCCCGTCGCGCAATCCCACGCCGTGCACCATGCCGTCGCCGCTGAACCAGTGGTAGACGGCCGGGTTCACCTCCGCGACGGGGTTCGGCCCGTTGCGCAGGTAGCGACCGTCGAGGTGTTCGGGGATGCGGCCGGTGACCCGCAGATCGTGCGCGGTGACTTCCGCGCTCACCGGCGCCAGGAAGTCCTCGAGGTACGGGTTGCCGGGCTTGGCGGTCGTCGTGGTCGCCATGCTGAACTCCTATAACATTGTTATTTCGGCGTTATTGGCACGCTACGCCGCCGATGAGAAGATGGCAAGGATGACTTCAGACGTTCAGCGCAGCGTTCGGGCGGAGATGCTGCACGCCGCGGTCGGCCTGCTCGACGAACACGGGCCGGACGCCCTGCAGACGCGCAAGGTCGCCGGCGCCGCGGGCACCTCCACGATGGCGGTGTACACCCACTTCGGCGGCATGCGCGGGCTGATCGCCGAGGTGGCCGAGGAGGGGCTGCGGCAGTTCGACGCGGCGCTGACGGTGCCGCAGACCGCCGACCCGGTTACCGATCTCTTCGTCGTGGGTGCGGCCTACCGCCGCTACGCCATCAGGCGCCCGCACATGTATCGGCTGATGTTCGGCAGCACCAGCGCACACGGCATCAATGCGCCCGCCCACAACGTCCTGACGCTGACGGTCGCCGAGATCGAGCGGCGCTACCCCAGCTTCGCCCACGTGGTGCGCGGGGTGCACCGATGCATGCTGGCCGGGCGGATCACGGTGGGTGCCGCCGACGACGATGCGTCCGTCGTGGCCACCGCGGCCCAGTTCTGGGCGTTGATCCACGGGTTCGTCATGCTGGAGCTGGCCGGCTACTACGGCGACGACGACTCGGCGGTGGTACCGGTGCTTACCGCGATGACTACGAATCTGCTTGCCGCCCTTGGGGATTCACCCGAGCGGGTGGCGCAGTCGCTACAGTCGGCCAGGCGCTGAACGCACGAAACCCCCGGAATGGCGATCCCGGGGGTTTGCGCGCAGTAGACCTACTTGACGGTGACGGTGGCGCCGGCGGCCTCGAGCTTGGTCTTGGCCTCGTCGGCGGCCTCCTTGGCCACCTTCTCCAGCAGCGGCTTGGGCGCGCCGTCGACCAGGTCCTTGGCCTCCTTGAGGCCCAGGCCGGAGACGATCTCGCGGACCACCTTGATGACGCCGATCTTCTTGTCGCCGGCGGCCTCGAGGATCACGTCGAACTCCGACTGCTCCTCGGCGGCCTCGGCGGGCGCGCCACCGGCGGCGCCACCACCGGCGGCGGCAACGGCGACCGGGGCGGCCGCGGTGACCTCGAAGGTCTCCTCGAACTTCTTCACGAAGTCGGAGAGCTCCAGCAGGGTCATTTCCTTGAAAGCGTCGAGCAGGTCGTCGGTAGACATCTTTGCCATGGGTACGGGTCCTTCCTTGTTTTTCCCAGGTTCCGGGGTGGTTGTTATTCGGCTTCGGCCGGGGTTTCCGGCGCCTCGGCGGCTGCGTCCGGTGCGGGTTCCGGGGTGGTGGCCTCCGCGGCGGCCGCGGGCTCCGCGGGAGCTGCCGGCCCCTCTGCGGCCTTCTTCTCTTGCAGGGCGGCCGCAAGGCGGGCGACCTGCGACGCCGGAGCGTTGAACAGCCCGGCCGCCTTGGCCAGGTTGCCCTTCATCGCGCCCGCCAGCTTGGCCAGCAGCACCTCGCGAGACTCGAGGTCGGCGATGCGCTCGACTTCGGCGACCGTGAGAGCCCGGCCGTCCATGTAGCCGCCCTTGATGACCAGCGCCTTGTGCTCCTTGGCGAAGGTCTTGATGGCCTTGGCGGCGTCGACCGGTTCCCCTTTGACGAATGCGATGGCCGTCGGGCCGGCGAAGAGCTCGTCGAGCCCCTCGACCCCGGCCTCCGAGGCAGCACGCTTGACCAGCGTGTTCTTGGCCACCGAGTAGGTGGCCGCCCCGCCCAGTGAGCGCCGCAGCTCGGCCAGGTTGGCGACGGTCAGACCGCGGTACTCCGTGATCAGAGTCGCGGTCGCTTCCTTGAACTGCTCGGCAATGTCTGCAACGGCGGTGGCCTTGTCAGCCCTGGCCATGCCTACCTCCTGAAAGTCAATGCGACGTGTCGTCTCGATTCCCCCGAAGAACGACGAACGCCCCGGCGCAGAAGCGGCCGGGGCGTGGATAGGCGCCGGCGCGAGCCGGCGCTGATGCCTCGTCCTCCTGCGTGGGCCGCCGGGATGCTCCCGGACCTTCAACCGATTGCTCGGTGACCGACGGTCTTCGGTGGATCGGCTAACACAATAGCGTTGCCAGCGCGATCAGCCAAAACGGCGGCCTCAGGTGACGGCGAGGGCCAGCAGGACGAACACGGCCAGCAGCAGGATCACCCGGACGCGGTGCCGCCGATCCCAGCGGGCGGCGAGCTCGCGGGACAACTCGCCGGTGCTCGGCCATTTCGCGATGCGGTTGTTGATCGGCACCAGCATGGTCAGCGTCAGGAGGATCACCGCGGCCATCAGGCCGGCGGCGACGCCGCACAGCCAGTCGCGCTGCTCGCCGCGTTCCTGGATGGCGAGCGAGCCCACCAGCAGCAGGACGATCGCGTACCAGAACGGCATCGTCGTGCCCAGCGCTCGGGCGGCGCCGCCGCGGGCCGCGCGGAAGCCGTCGTCGGGCAACCGGGCGATGAGCGGGTGGAAGAAGACCGCGACGCCCAGCTCCACGCCGACCAAGAGTCCGGTGACCACGACCGCGAGCGCGTCGATGCTGTTGTTCATGGCTACGACCCTGGCACGAAACCCGCGCCGGGTCAGCTGAGTCCCGCGAGCCGGGCCGCGCCGATCAGCCCGGCATCAGCGCCCAGCTCGCCCGGCATCACCCGCAATCCGGACAAAAAGTCCAGGCCGGCGTATTCGTCGAGTTTCGCCCGCAGCGGGTCGAAAAGCAGCGGCCCGGATTTGGCGACCCCTCCCCCGATCACCACGAGATCCAGATCGCACACCGCGCCGACCGAGGCGATCATCGCGGCCAGCGCGTTGGCCCCCCGGTGGAATGCCTGCTGGGCCAACGGATCTCCGGCCGCCGCCGCAACGGCCAGGTCACCGGCGCCGGCGCCGGCCGGCGCGGACCAGCCGTTCTCTCGCGCCCGGCGCACCAGCCACGGCCCGGACGCCACGGTCTCCACGCAACCGTGACCGCCGCAGGTGCAGGGCCGCCCGTCCAGTTCGACCACCACATGCCCGACGTGGCCGGCGTTGCCGGTGCGCCCCGAATAGGGGACACCGTCGAGCACCAGACCGCCGCCCACCCCCGTCGAGACCACCATGCCCAACAGGAATCGGGCGTCCGCGCCTTTCCCCGCTCCAATCCAGTGCTCCGCCAAGGCCATACAGACGCCGTCTCCGGCCAGTACCACCGGCAGTCCGGGCACCGCCGCGGCGACCTTGTCGCGCAACGGGAAACGGTCCCAGCTGTCGATGTTGATCGGGCTGACCGCCCCGCTGCGCACATCGATGGGCCCGGCCGACGCGATCCCGACGGCGCCGACCGGAGTGTCCGCGGCCTGCAGCGCGTCGGTGATCATCGCTTCGACGACGGCCCAGACGTCGCCGGCGGCGGGCGTGATCGGCGTGGGGCGGACGGCGGTGTGCACCAGCTTTCCAGCCGAATCTGCCAGTGCGACAGCGATTTTGGTGCCGCCGATGTCCAGGCAGAGGGTGAGCATGGCGTTCAGTGCCGGTGGGTGTTGTCGGGTTGGCGAGGGTCGCCGGGATGCTCGTAGCCGGGTGCCAGCTCCACCAGCGCGGCGCGGCGCGCGTCCAGCCACAGCCGGAAGGCCCGCCGTCGCGCGGCGCCGCGCAGCTGCTCTTCGATGGCCGATCGCACCTCGTCCAGCGGTGGTGCCGCGGACGCCGTTGTGCGCCAGCCATGTTCGCGCTGTTGCGGCGTGGCGAAGCGCAGCGGGTTGCGGGCGTGGTAGGCGGCCACCTCGGTGTCGGCAACCCGCACCTCGGCGGTGACCTCGGCGAACAGCGCGCGGGCACGCGGATCGGCCAGCGCGGCGGCGGCGACGCTGCCAAGCTCCAGCCGGGCGGCCACGTCGGGCAGCAACTCGGCCTCGGATGGCGCGCCGAGTCCGCGCAGCCCGCGCGCGGCCGCCTCCGCGGCGACCACCCGCTCGGTGACGATCAGCTGGGTCAGCCAGCGCCGCAGTTGACGGCCCTCGCTGGTGCCGCTGGCCGGCAGGCCGCCCGCGCCGCGTGAGCCGCGCAGCCGCGCTTCGGCGGCGTCGAGCACGCCAGGCGCAACGGGCACGCCGGCAACGATCGCTATCGGCCGCACGCTCATGTCACCGTCACCTTCACCGCCGGCGAGTAGACCAGTCGGCCCGCGCAGCCGATCCGCACCAGCGCCCACCACTGGCCGGGTTCGAGCCAGGCCGGCGGTGTCAGCTGGAAGCCTAGGTCGACGGTGGAGCGGGCCGGTAGCACCGCGCCGAGCGCGCCGGGACCGATCCATTCCCAGGTGCCCCACGGGCTGATCAGGTGCGCCTCGAGATTCAGGCCGGCGCCGGCGTGGCTGCCGACCGTGACGGTCAGGGTGCCCGCTTCGCCGGCTCGCAGCGCGACCTCGGCGGGACCGTCGGCCAGGTAGACGAGCTCATCGGCTGCCTCGCCCACCGTCACCACGCACACATCCTCAACGGGCTGGCGCCACGACGGCGGGACCTCGTCGCCGGTGACGCGCAGTTCGGCTCGGATCGGGTAAACGCCGGGTTCGGCGCGCGCCGGGACGGAGACCAGCACGTCGGTGTGCAGGTGGTCACCGCTCGGCAGGGTGAAGGGCAGTTCGGCGGGCCGGGCCGTCCAGCCGTCCGGACACCGCAAAGTGACCGTGCCGTGCAGCGTGGCGTCGGTGCTGTCGCTGGCCGCGGTCAGGCGCAACGTCACCTCGCCGCCGGCCTGCCCGGTCACCCGTGGCGGGTGCAGGTGGGCGACCGCCGGCAGCCCGCCGAGCGGCGCGGGGCCGCGATTGTGCAGCCAGTACCGCGCGTACAGCGGCTGCGCGGCCTCGACGTTCGGGGCCAGGTCGGGGGCGCCGGTCGCGGCGCGGGTCGCGCCGAAGCGGGCCAGCACGGTCGCCACCTGGTAGCCGTGCAGCCCGACCGAGGACACGCGTTCGGGGTGCGTTTCCAGCAGATCGGCGCGCCGCAGGTCACGCACCGTCGCGACGTCGGAGTCGATGACGACGTCGGCGCCCGCCCCGGTGGTCTCCACCAAGCGCAGGGCGACCTCGTTCGGGTCCAGCGGCGCCGCGCTGCCCGCGGCCAGTGGGTTTCCGGCTGCCTTGAGGGCGGCCAGCTGTACCGATTCGGCGGGCTCGACGCGCAGCAGCGACCCGGCCGGCGGCAGCGCGGTCCCCGGTCGGCCCGATGCGACGGCGAGCAGTGGCTGGGAGAACTGCGCGCTGCGGGCCGGGATCTCGGCCCGCCGCCAGTCGCCGGCCCCGCTGACCAACGCGTAGTCGAAGGTGTGGGTCCAGTGCTGCAGGCCGAAGTTGGACCCGTCCGGCGCGGTGCGCCGCGGGTCGTCGATCCAGATGCCCGACGGCCAGCCGGTGCAGGAACGCATCAGCGCGGTGTGCAGCGTGCCCTCGGTGTCGACGGCGAAGCTGGGCACCCCGCGGTTGAGCAGGGCGACGGTGCGGTCCTCGAAAACGCCTGTCCCCGAGGGTGCGTGCTGCGACACGGTGATCTCGGCGTCGCCGAGGTCGTCGACGACGGCGGCGATGGCGGCCCGCAGGTCGGCCTCGTCGTGGCCGTCGATGACTAGAACTGGCAGCGCGCGCGTCGCGCGCAGGTCGGCGTCGGGCACCCACACGGCGTTCAGCGGCGTCTCGGCCGGCACCCAAACTCGGGCCCGACCGGTCGTCGCCAACTGGCGCTTCAGTTCTGCGGCGTGGGCCGGAGCCCCGGCCAGCACGGCCGCGGCGAAGGCGTTGCGCGCGGGCCCGCCCAGCGCGATGCGGACGTCGGGCAGGTTCGAATCGACCTCGAGGTTGCCGTAGCGCGGCTTGGCCGCGGAGCTGCAGGTGGCCGTGACGCCGGCGCGGACCAGCGCGACCATCAGCTCGCGGGCCAGCGGACCGGACACCGCCTCGGCCGGCGACACCACCTCGGCGACCGAGATCGCCCGCACGCCGGTGCCCGATACCCGGACCCGGGCCGCCGAGGACAGGCCGAACCAGCCGTACGCCGGGTTGTCCAGGGTCCAGAGGTGCTGGGCGGTGTCCACCGAGCGGGGGCCGCCGGGGGTGGGGTGCAGCAGCGCAAACCCGCGGCCGACGACGGCGTCGCCCACCTCGCTGACCGGCATGGCGCCCGGCACCGGGCACGGCCAGCGCAGCCGCACCAGCTGGTCGGCGCCGGTGAACTCGTCGATCGTGGTGCGGCACTCCACCCGCGCGACGCCGTGCCACAGGGTCAGGGTTTGGGTGTAGCGCAGCAGCGTGCCGATCCGACCGTGCATCACCACTCGCTGGCCCAGCGGCCCATGAAAGGCCTGCACCCGCGCGGGGCTTTCGGCCGAGCACACCACCGGCCCCTTGGGCAGCAGATGCCACGGGCCTTCGCCCTGGCTCGGGTGCGCCGGATACTCCTCGTAGACGGCGAGCTCGTTGCCCACCCGCCCGTCGGCGATCAGCTCGCATCCGTCCTGGATCAGCGAGGCGACTCCGCCGCCGCGCGCCGGGTCGACCTCGACGCGGTAGTGCTCGTTGCAGATCGCCGTTCCCACCACCGGTTCCCAGCCGGCCGGATCGCCCCCTGCGCCGGGCACCAGCCGATACGCCCGCCAGCCCAGCGACGGCACGTCGCGCGCCAACCAGCTGATCGACCGGCCGCCGTGCTCGACGTGGGCGGCCAGCTCGACACCATCGGCGCCGAGCACCCGAACCCGCGCGCCCAGGGACGGGTCGAGGCGCACGGTGACGACGTCGGTTCGCGGGCAGGTCAGCGGGCTCCACACCACCACGTCGCCGTCGACCGCGTTGGACAACACCGCCAGCGCGCGGTCGCGGGCCGTGCCGCCGAGCTCCCACGCGTCGCGCCATCCGGTCAGCAGGTCGAGGTACACCTGGTCGGATTCCGAGCCGGTGATGGCGTCGTGGTGTGCGCCGTAGACCAGCTGCACCCAGGCCTTGGCCAGGGCGGCCTGCGGGTACGCGGCGCCGGTCAGCAGCCCGGCGAACACCGCGAAGCGCTCGGCCGCCAGCACGGCGTCCTCGGCGGCCCGGTTGGCCTGCTTGGTGTCGATGTAGGAGACGTCCTTGCCGGTGTAGATCGGGTTCATGTCCCGGGTCTGGGGCGATGGTTCTCCAGGCGCGCAGCGCCCATCCGTCAGTTCGGCACGCACCGCCGCGAAGAACTCGCACGGCAGCCCGCACACGAACCGCGGCCAGGTGTAGCGGGCGGCCCAGTCGCGGTGGATCTCGGTGACCCACTTGTTGGGCGGGGTGTAGTCGGTGCCGACCGGTAGCAGCACATTGCGGGTGAGGGCGACCTTTTTGAGCTGAGCGAAAAGGTCGTACGTGGCGCTCTCGGCCTCGCCCAGCGACGCCGCGGAGTCCATCCACCAGCCCGCCGAGTAGTGCGCCGGCATGTAATGCGTCAGCAGCCCGCGGCCCGATGGCGAGATCCACTCGAACTCGCTGCAGAACTGCATCCGCTCGACATCGCCGCCGCCCAGCGCCGGACCCCACTGGTGGTGCGGGCCCCTGGCCCACGAACTCGACGTCAGCCCCGCGTCGGCGGCCATCCCGGGGAATTGCGGATCGTGGCCGAACACGTCCAGCTGCCACGCGGTGGCCGGGTTGGCGCCCAGGACGTTCCGCTGAAAACCCATGCCGTGCACCAGGTTACGAATCGTCGTCTCGGGACTGGTGAGGTTGGTGTTGGGTTCGTTGTAGGTGCCGCCCATCACCTCGACGCGGCCCTGGCCGATGAACCGGCGCAGGTCGGCCCGGTCCTCGGGCCGGGTGTCCCAGTACGGCTTGAGGTAGTCGACCTCGGCCAGCACGAACTTGTAGTCGGGATCGCGGCGCGCCATCTCCAGATGCGCACGCACCAGGTCGAAGCCGTTCCGTTGACGGGCTCGTCCCGGCGGATCCTCGGCCCACTCGCTGGTGTACGCGCCCTGGGTGTTCCACCACACCGGGTCGTAGTGGAAGTGGCTGACCATGAACATCGTCCAGCCGGGCTCGGCCACGGTGAACTCGAACGGCAGCCGCTGGCCACCGGCGTGCACCCGCGCGGAGCGGCGCTGCCCGACGACGCCCTCCTGCACGGTCACCGCGACCTCGACGACCTCGCGCCCGGGTTCGGCGACCGCCTCGCCGAGCAGGCCGTGGCCGTCGACGCGGACCGGCGTCTGGTCCGCACACTCGGCAACGGTGACGCGGACCAACTGCAGCGGCGCATGCGGTGGCCCGACGAACAGCTCGGTCGACTCGGCCTTCGTCAGTTGCATGCCGAAACCACCTGCATCCCCGAACCTTACGGCGCGTCGAGCCCCTAGGATCGATCAATGCCCGCCCTCGCCCCGCCGGTGGCCGACGAACGCAGCGCCCTCCGCGAATTCCTGGCGTACCACCAGAGCGCCTATTTCGCGGTCAGCCATGGCCTCACCGACGACCAGGCCCGATCCACGCCCTCGGTCAGCGCGCTGTCGATCGGCGGCCTGGTCAAGCACGCCACCGGGATGCAACGCAGCTGGATGGCGCGCGTGGCCGCGGCACCGGACGCGCCGCCGAAGGACCCGCGCCCGTTCGAGCAGATCGCCGCGGAGTTCGGCGATCAGCACGTGATGCGGCCCGACGAGACGCTGGCCGGGCTGCTGGGGGCGTTCGAGGCGCAGAACGCGACGTCGCTGCGGCTGGTGGAGACCGCCGACCTGGACGCCGCGGTGCCGGTTCCGCAGGACATCCCGTGGTTTCCCAAGGATCAGCGGGCCTGGTCGGTGCGCTGGGTGATCCTGCACGTGATCAACGAGCTGGCCCGGCATGCCGGGCACGCCGACATCATCCGGGAGACGATCGACGGCGCCACCATGTACGAGCTGATCGCCGCGCGGGAAGGCTGGGCGATCGAGGGCTGGGTGCAGCCCTGGAAAAGCGGGGAAAGCGGTGGCCGCCCGCGTTAGAGGATTGGGATTCATCCGTGCCGGTTTGGCACACTGCACTGATGAGCTCTACCAAACATCGAGAGGGAGCCAAGCTCGACCGGGTGCCGCTCCCGGTCGAAGCGGCCCGGGTGGCCGCGACGGGTTGGCAGGTCACCCGCACCGGCGCTCGCATCCTCACCAAGCTGCCGGGTAGGGGTCCGTGGCAGCAGAAGGTGATCAAGCAGCTGCCGCAGACCTTCGCCGACCTGGGACCGACGTACGTCAAGTTCGGACAGATCATCGCGTCCAGCCCCGGAGCGTTCGGCGAATCCCTGTCCCGCGAGTTCCGCGGCCTGCTCGACCGGGTGCCGCCCGCCGACTCCGGCGAGGTGCACAAGCTCATCGTCGAAGACCTGGGCGGCGACCCGTCGGAGTTGTTCGCCGAATGGGACGAGACGCCGTTCGCGTCGGCGTCCATCGCCCAGGTGCACTACGCCACCCTGCACACCGGCGAGCAGGTGGTGGTCAAGATCCAGCGACCGGGGATCCGACGCCGGGTCGCGGCCGACCTGCAGATCCTCAAGCGTTTCGCGCAGGCCGTCGAATTGGCCAAGCTGGGCCGGCGGCTCTCGGCGCAAGACGTGGTCGCCGACTTCTCCGACAACCTGGCCGAGGAGTTGAACTTCCGGCTGGAGGCACAGTCGATGGAGGCCTGGGTGTCGCACCTGCACCCCTCCCCACTGGGCAAGAACATCCGGGTGCCGCAGGTGTTCTGGGATTTCACCAGCGACCGGGTGCTGACGATGGAGCGGGTGCAGGGCATCCGGATCGACGACGTCGCGGCCATCCGCAAGGCCGGGTTCGACGGTGTCGAGCTGGTCAAGGCGCTGCTCTTCTCGCTGTTCGAGGGCGGGTTGCGGCACGGGTTGTTCCACGGCGACCTGCACGCAGGCAACCTCTATGTCGACGATCAGGGCCGCATCGTCTTCTTCGATTTCGGCATCATGGGCCGCATCGATCCCCGCACCCGCTGGCTGCTGCGCGAGCTGGTGTACGCGCTGCTGGTCAAGAAGGACCACGCCGCGGCGGGCAAGATCGTGGTGTTGATGGGCGCCGTCGGCACCATGAAGCCCGAGGCCGAGGCCGCCAAGGACCTGGAAAAATTCGCGACCCCGCTGACCATGCAGACGCTCGGCGACATGTCCTACGCGGACATCGGCCGGCAGTTGTCGGCGCTGGCCGACGCCTACGACGTCAAGCTCCCCCGCGAGCTGGTGCTGATCGGCAAGCAATTCCTCTATGTCGAGCGGTACATGAAGCTGCTGGCGCCCAGGTGGCAGATGATGTCGGATCCGCAACTGACGGGCTATTTCGCGAACTTCATGGTCGAAGTCAGCCGCGAGCACTCCTCGGACGTCGAGGTCTGATGGAGGTCCGCGCCGGGAACGCCACATCGGGCGACTTGAAGCTGTACTACGAGGACATGGGCGACATCGACGACCCGCCCGTGCTGCTGATCATGGGGCTGGGCGCCCAGCTGCTGCTGTGGCGAACCGCGTTCTGCGAGAAGCTGGTCGGGCACCGGCTGCGCGTCATCCGGTACGACAACCGCGACGTCGGCCTTTCGAGCAAGACCCAGCGTCGCAGCTCGGGGCAGCCGCTGGTGATGCGCTTGGTCCGCTCCTTTCTGGGGCTGCCGAGCAAAGCGGCGTACAAGCTCGAGGACATGGCCGACGACGCCGCGGCCGTGCTCGATCACCTGGGCATCGAGCAGGCGCACATCGTGGGCGCTTCGATGGGCGGGATGATCGCCCAGATTTTCGCCGGGCGATTCCAGGAGCGGACGAAGACCCTGGGAATCATCTTCTCCAGCAACAATTCGGCGTTCTTGCCACCGCCCGGGCCTCGCCAATTGCTGGCGCTCATCAAGGGACCGGCGCCGAGTTCGCCGCGCGACGTGATCATCGACAATGCCATTCGCGTCAGCAAGATCATCGGCAGCCCGCGGTACCCGGCTCCCGAGGAGCAGCTGCGGGCCGAGGCCATCGAAAGCTACGAACGCAGCTACTACCCGTGGGGCGTCGCCCGGCATTTCGACGCGGTGCTGGGCAGCGGCAGCCTGCGTGGCTACAACCGCCAGACCACCGCGCCCACCGTGGTGATCCACGGCCGGGCCGACAAGCTGATGCGCCCCTCCGGTGGGCGCGCCGTGGCGCGGGCGATCGATGGGGCCCGACTGGTGACATACGACGGCATGGGTCATGATCTTCCACAGCAGTTGTGGGATCAGGTGATCGGCGTGCTAGCGGAAAACATCAACGAGGCGCGCTAGCCAAAAACATTTGGTAGAAACACATCCCCGCGATTTCCGGTCCGTGTCGCAGGGTTGTACGGTTGGCACAGAAGGGCGGGTGTCGCTAATGGCAAAGCTGAAGCCGTATTACGAAGAATCGCAGGCAACCTACGACATTTCGGACGACTTCTTCGCACTGTTCCTCGACCCGAACATGGTGTACACCTGCGCCTACTTCAAAAACGACGACATGACCCTGGAAGAGGCGCAACTCGCCAAGATCGATCTGGCGCTGGACAAGATGAAACTCGAGCCCGGGATGACGGTGCTCGACGTCGGATGCGGCTGGGGCGGCGCCGTGGTGCGGGCGGTGGAGAAGTACGACGTGAATGTCATCGGCATCACGTTGAGCCGCAACCACTACGCGCGCACCAAAGCTCGGCTGGCGGCGATCCCGACGACGCGGCGCACCGAGGCCCGTTTGCAGGGCTGGGAAGAATTCGACGAGCAGGTCGATCGGATCGTCAGTTTCGAGGCCTTCGACGCATTCAAGAAAGAACGCTGGCCGACGTTCTGGGATTGGGCCTATAAAACCCTTCCCGAAGGCAGCCGAATGCTGATGCATAGCATTTTCACGCATCCGCAGAACTACTGGCACGAGCACGGCATCACGATCACGATGTCGGATCTGCGATTCCTGCGCTTCCTCGGCAAGGAAATCTTCCCCGGCGGACACATGTGCGGCGAGCCCGATATCGTCGACAATTCCCGGAACAGCGGATTCACACTCGAGCACACCCAGTACCTGCAGCCGCATTATGCGCGGACACTCGACACGTGGGCGGCCAACCTGGCGGCGAATCGCGAACGCGCCATCGCCATCCAGTCCGAAGAGGTCTACGACCGCTTCATGCGCTATCTGACCGGCTGCGCGGAGCTGTTCCGCAAAGGCATCTCCAACGTGGCCCAGTACACGCTCACCAAATAGCGCCAGGCCGGCGCATCCGGGCCGGGGCTGACTGAACCGAACTGTTCGCGGCTTCGTAACAGGGGTATACAGAGCAGAACGCTTGCCTGCCAGAGGGGGGCCAGGAAGAAAGGCGCGCAGGCTGATGGCTGCCAAAAATCTCACGCCGCACTTCGAGGACGTGCAGGCGCACTACGACCTATCGGACGATTTTTTCCGCCTGTTTCTCGATCCCACCCGGACCTACAGCTGCGCGTTCTTCGCCCGCGACGACATGACGCTGGAAGAGGCACAGCTCGCCAAGATCGACCTGGCGCTGGGGAAGCTGGGGCTGCGGCCCGGCATGACGCTGCTCGACGTGGGCTGCGGGTGGGGCGCCACCATGCGCCGGGCGATCGAAAAGTATGACGTCAACGTCATCGGGCTGACCCTGTCGAAGAACCAGGCGGCGCACGTTCAGCAGTCGCTCGATCAGGTGGACAGCCCGCGTGACAGGCGGGTGTTTCTCAAGGGTTGGGAGCAGTTCGAGGAGCCCGTCGACCGCATCGTGTCGATCGGGGCATTCGAGCACTTCGGCCGCGACCGCTACGACGGTTTCTTCGCGATGGCCCACAACGTCATGCCCGACGAAGGCGTAATGCTGCTGCACACTATCACCGGGCTGACGAAGCAGGAAACCATCGACCGGGGCTTGCCGATATCCCTCCGGCTGCTTCGCTTTCTCAAGTTCATCCAGACCGAGATTTTCCCCGGCGGCCAGTTGCCGTCCATCGAGATGGTGGAGGAGCACTCGTCGAAGGCGGGCTTCACGCTCACCCGCCGCCAGTCGCTTCAGCAGCACTACGCCAGAACCCTCGACCTGTGGGCCGAGGCCCTGCTTGCGCACAAGGACGAGGCCATCGAAGTGCAGTCCGAGGAAGTCTACGAGCGCTACCTCAAGTATCTGACCGGCTGCGCGAAGTTATTCCGGGCCGGCTACGTCGACGTCAACCAGTTCACCCTCGAAAAGTAGACTGCTATCCGCGGCCGGGACCGCGACGCGCACGTGCACCCTTGCGAATTCACGCCTCGACATTGGGTATCGTTGCAGGTCACGTGCGACCCCGGCGGTGGTGCGCGGATCGCAGGAAGTGCACCTCATCGGAGAGAACAGGACGAAAATGGCTGAGCAACCGACTAGCCCGACGAAGACGCGGACGCGTTCGGAGGACATCCAGGCGCATTACGACGTCTCCGACGACTTCTTCGGCCTCTTCCAGGACCCGTCCCGGATCTACAGCTGCGCGTACTTCGAGCGCGACGACATGAGCCTGGAAGAGGCCCAGTACGCCAAGATCGACCTCAACCTGGACAAATTGGACCTCAAGCCGGGCATGACCCTGCTCGACATCGGCTGCGGGTGGGGCACCACCATGAAGCGCGCCGTCGAGCGGTTCGACGTCAACGTCATCGGCCTGACGCTGTCCAAGAACCAGCACGCCCGCGCCGAAGCGTTGCTCGGTTCGATCGACACCGACCGCTCACGCCAGGTCCGCCTGCAGAACTGGGAAGACTTCAACGAGCCCGTCGACCGCATCGTGTCGATCGAGGCCTTCGAGCACTTCGGCCACGAGAACTACGACGACTTCTTCAAGCGGACGTTCGACATCATGCCCGAGGACGGCCGGATGACCGTTCAAAGCAGCGTCAGCTATCACCCGTATGACCTGGCGGCGCGCGGCAAGAAGCTGAGCTTCGAGACCGCGCGGTTCATCAAGTTCATCGTCACCGAGATCTTCCCGGGGGGCCGGCTGCCGTCCACCCAGATGATGGTCGACCACGGCGAGAAGGCGGGATTTGTTGTCCCCGAACCGCTTTCACTGCGCCCGCACTACATCAAGACATTGCACATCTGGGGCGACACGCTCGAGTCGAACCGGGACAAGGCGATCGAGGTCACCTCGGAAGAGGTCTACAACCGCTACATCAAGTATCTGCGCGGCTGCGAGCACTACTTCGGCGACGAGATGCTCGACGTCAGCCTGGTGACCTACCTCAAGCCGGGAGCTGCCGCCTAGCTGTCGGATCGGCGCTGCGGCGTTCGTCGAATAGGTAGAGAGTGGAGCACGGGCTCCGCTCACGACCGGAGGTGACGACCATGCAGTACTTCGCGCTGTTGATCAGCCAAGAACAAGACCGCACACCCGACGATGCGGCCGCCGCGATGGCGGAATGGGAGAACTTCCACGCCAAAGCCGGCTCCGCGATCAAATCCGGAGATGCGCTGGCTTCCGCCGCCGAAGCGGTGCTCATCACCGGCGGTCCGGATGCCCCGGTGGTCACCGACGGGCCCTTCGCCGAGACCGCCGAGGTGGCCTGCGGCTATTACGTGTTCGAAGCGGAAAACCTCGACGAGGCGCTGGCACTGGCGCGCGACATCCCGCTCGCCGCGTTCGGGGCCGTGGAGGTGTGGCCAGCCGTTCATTCGATCGAGCTGTCGCGCAAGCTCACCGGCAACGACTGGCTCGCGCTGCTGCTGGAGCCGCCCGCCACCGCCCACACGCCCGGCACACCGGAGTGGGAGGCGGTGGCGGCGAAACACGCCGACCTCCACGCGGCCGCGGGCGATCACATCGTCGGCGGCGCCGCGCTGCACGACCGGTCCACGGCGACGACCGTGCGGGTCCGCGACGGCGAGGTTCTGCTCACCGACGGGCCGTACGTGGAGGGCGCCGAAATCGCCACCGGGATCTACCTACTGGGCGCCGCCGACCGCGACGAGGCCGTCAAGATCGCATCGATGATCCCCGCCTCGGCGGTGCAGGTCCGGCAACTGGCTGGAGTCTCGGCGCTGTAGACCATGGCGAACCTGGACGGCGTCTTCCGCCGGGAATGGGGACCCGCGGTGGCCGCGCTCGCGCGGTGGTCGGGTGACCTCACCGTCGCCGAGGACGCCGTCCAGGAGGCCTGCGCCGAAGCGCTGCGCACCTGGCCGCATGAGGGGATGCCCGCCAACCCGGGCGGCTGGCTCATCACAGTCGGCCGTAACCGGGCCCGGGACCGGCTGCGCCGCGAGTCCGCGCGTCCCGGAAAGGAATTGGCGGCTGTGCTGGACGACATCAGGGCGCGTACCGATCACACCGATCCGCATCCGGTGCGCGACGACGAGTTGCGGATGATGTTCACCTGCGCCCACCCGGCGCTGGATCGGCAATCGCAATTGGCCCTGACGCTGCGGTTGGTGTCCGGGTTGACCGTCGGCGAGATCGCGCGCGCGCTGTTGCAGAGCGAGGCGGCCGTCGGTCAGCGAATCACGCGCGCCAAGAACAAGATTCGGCACGCCAACATCCCGCTGCGGGTGCCGCCGGCCGAGCTGCTGCCCGAGCGCACGCCGCACGTGTTCGGTTGCGTCTATTCGGTGTTCACCGAAGGCTACTGGTCGACCGCTGGCCCGTCGGCCATCCGGGACGACCTGTGCGACGAAGGGATCCGGCTGGGCGCGGAGCTGTGCGCGCTGCTGCCCGACGAGCCGGAGGCGCACGCGCTGTCCGCGCTGATGTTGCTGCACGATTCGCGGCGCGCGACCCGGGTGGACGATTCCGGGATGCTGGTGCCGCTCGAGGACCAGGACCGGCGCCGATGGGACCGGGGGCGCATCTCGCGCGGGCTCGACCGGTTGAAGCGCGCCCAGGGGTCGACGGGCAGTTATCTGCCCCAGGCGGTGATCGCAGCGTTGCATGCCACGGCGCCGTCCTGGGAGCAGACCGACTGGGTGACCATCTGCGCCGCCTACGACCGGCTGTTCGGACTGACCCACTCGCCGGTGGTGGCGGCCAACAGGGCGCTGGCGATCGGATTTCGCGACGGCCCCGATGCCGGCCTGGCCGCCCTGGACAAGGTGGCCCACGATCCGCGGCTGACCCGCTCCAATCTCGTCGCGACCGTGCGCGCCGACCTGCTGCGGCGCGCGGGCAGACCCGCCGATGCCCTCAGGTGGTACCGAGAGGCATTGGAGTCCAATGGATCTGACCCCGGCCGCGCGTTTCTGCGGCGGCGCATAGTCGAGTGCGGGGGTTAGCCCTCAGCGAAGTTGCGGGTGACGGCCGGGTCCACCGGGATACCCGGTCCGGTCGTCGTCGAGACCACGATCTTGCGCAAGTAGCGGCCCTTGGAGGCGGACGGCTTGAGCCGCAGGACCTCGTCCAGCGCGGCGCCGTAGTTCTCGGCCAGGGCCTTCTCGTCGAACGAGGCCTTGCCGATCACGAAGTGCAGGTTGGCCTGCTTGTCGATGCGGAAGTTGATCTTGCCGCCCTTGATGTCGGCGACGGCCTTGGCGACGTCGGGAGTCACCGTGCCCGTCTTGGGGTTCGGCATCAGCCCGCGGGGGCCGAGCACGCGAGCGATGCGACCGACCTTGGCCATCTGGTCCGGGGTTGCGATCGCGGCGTCGAATTCCAGCCAGCCGCCCTGGATCTTCTCGATCAGGTCGTCGCTGCCCACGATGTCGGCGCCGGCGGCCTGGGCCTGCTCGGCCTTGTCACCCACCGCGAACACCGCGACGCGGGCGGTCTTGCCGGTGCCGTGCGGAAGGTTGACCGTGCCGCGGACCATCTGGTCGGCCTTGCGCGGGTCGACGCCAAGCCGGATGGCGACCTCGACGGTCGAGTCCTGCTTGCTCGACGACGTCTCCTTGGCGAGCTTGGCCGCTTCCAGCGGGGTGTAGAGGTTGTCGCGGTCCACCTTTTCGGCGGCGGCGCGGTATGCCTTGCTGTTCTTGCTCATTCATTCATCCAATCGTGTGTTGGGTCGTGGTTGAACGGGCCGAAGCTGGCCCTCCCACGGTGGTGATGCGGGTATTACTCGACGGTGATACCCATCGACCGGGCGGTGCCGGCGATGATCTTGGCGGCTGCGTCGACGTCGTTGGCGTTCAGGTCGGCCTTCTTGGTCTCGGCGATCTCCTTGACCTGATCCCAGGTGACCTTGGCGACCTTGGTCTTGTGCGGCTCGGCCGATCCCTTGCCCACGCCGGCGGCCTTGAGCAGCAGCTTGGCGGCGGGCGGCGTCTTGAGCGCGAAGGTGAAGCTGCGATCCTCGTAGACCGTGATCTCCACCGGGATCACGTTGCCGCGCTGGTTCTCCGTGGCAGCGTTGTACGCCTTGCAGAACTCCATGATGTTGACGCCGTGCTGACCGAGCGCGGGCCCGACCGGCGGCGCCGGGTTGGCCTGCCCCGCCTGGATCTGAAGCTTGATCAGCCCGACGACTTTCTTCTTCGGGGCCATGAGGTTGTGCTGTTCCTTCCTGGGTTACGCCGGGCGTATGCGCCGGTTTAGAGCTTGGAGACTTGGCTGAACGTCAATTCGACCGGCGTTTCGCGGCCGAAGATCGACACCAGCACCTTGAGCTTCTGCTGTTCGCCGTTGACCTCGCTGATCGTGGCGGGCAACGTCGCGAACGGGCCGTCCATGACCGTCACCGATTCGCCGACCTCGTAGTCGACCTCGATGGCCGGCCGTTCCAGGCCGCCGACCTCGGCGGCGGCAGCCGTGGTGGCGGCGCCCTTGGCGGCCTTCTTCGTCGCGCCGCGCGGCAGCAGGAACTTGACCACATCGTCGAGTGTCAGCGCCGACGGACGCGAGGTCGCCCCGACGAAGCCGGTGACGCCGGGGGTGTTGCGGACCGCGGCCCACGAGTCGTCGGTCAGGTCCATGCGCACCAGGATGTAGCCGGGCAGCACCTTGCGGTTGACCTGCTTGCGCTGGCCGTTCTTGATCTCGGTGACCTCCTCGGTGGGCACCTCCACCTGGAAGATGTAGTCACCGACATCGAGGTTCTGCACCCGGGTTTCGAGGTTGGCTTTGACCTTGTTCTCGTACCCCGCGTAGGAGTGGATGACATACCAGTCGCCGGGCTTGCTGCGCAGTTCCGCCTTGAGCGTGGCGGCCGGGTCGGCCTCTTCGGCCGGCTCGTCGGGCGCCGCGGCGGCCTCGGCCGTCTCGTCGGCGGCGTCGTCCGCGGTCGCCTCGGTGACCTCAGCGGCCGCGGAGGTGTCCGTGGCCTGCGCCTGCGCGATTTCGTCCACGTCGACCGCTTCACCCGCGGACGGGTCACCGTCGAAGGTAGTCACGGTTTGAGTCCTCTCTGTCACTTTCAAAGCGGCGTCACTCGCTCAGCCGAACACCAACAGCACCAGCTTGGTCAGGCCGAAATCCGCCAGGCCGACCAGCGCCACCATGAAGGCCAGGAATGCCAGCACAACGGAGGTGTAAGTGAGCATCTGCTTGCGGTTGGGCCAGATGACCTTCCGCATCTCTGCAACGACCTGCTTGAGGTAGTTGAAGACGAACACGAACGGGTTGACGCGGTGGTCGCCGGCCTTCTTGGGCTTCGCGGCCTTCTTCGCCTTGGCGCCCTTCTTGGCCTTGTCCGGCGCGGAAGCTTCGACCTCGTCCGAAGCCTCGGCGTCTTCACCGCCCTCGATGACCCGCTGCCGGGACCGCTTGCCGGTGGGGCGCTGTGGCCGCGTCACCACCGCCGTCCGGCTGGCGCTCGCGCGGCCGTCCTCGTTCTCAGTGCCGTCGCTTGCGGCGTCGTTGGCAACGTCGCCTTCGTCGCTCACCGCATGCTCCTTTGTTTGCTAGTACTTCGCGAACCATCCCGCCGATGGTGGGAACTTTCTTCCAGTGTCCACCATGCCAGGACGTTCGCCATTAGCAGGGGCGACAGGACTTGAACCTGCAACCTGCGGTTTTGGAGACCGCTGCTCTGCCAGTTGAGCTACGCCCCTTCGCGGTTGGCAGGCCAACCTGCGCTTACCTACCGGGGCCTACATGACACGCGCGCCTTCCGATTGCTCGACTCACGGAAAGCGCGCTAATGCTGGGAAAACCCCGAGGACCGAGTGTACTTGATTGCCCCTAAGCGCGGGAAATCCAATAGTGATTACGCCGTCCTGACGACCTGCCCGGATTCCGGGTCCCAGCGCAGGTTGTCGGACTGTTCGGCGTACTGGCTCATCAGCGTGGTGTAGGCCTCCAGGACCAGCTCACCCTGATCGTTGGTGCAGATGTTCTTGGTGACGACGATGTCGGCGCCGAAGCGCTCGTCCACGGATTGGATTTCCATCCGGGCCCATAGCCGGTCGCCGGCCTTGATCGGCTTGGCGAACACGAAGCGCTGGTCGACCTGGACGATCACCAGGGTTTCCATGCCGATGTCGACGTGCCGGAAGAAGTCCAGCTGGACCAGCTTGGCGAAGATGGTCGCGAAGGTCAGCGGCGCGAGGATCGCGCTGTGGCCGAGTTCGGCGGCCGCGTCTTCCCTGTAGTACGCCGGGTGGTCGTTCTTGATGGACTGGGCGAAGGCACGCAGCTGCTCGCGCCCCACCACGAAGGAATCCGGGTACCGCCAGATCATTCCGCGGATGTCTGTCTTGAGCGCCATGAGCTATGCCAGAGTTGCGGACGCGATCGCCCTGCCGAAGATCTTCTTGCCGCCGGTGGTGGCCGTGAGCGCGATCGTCACGGACTTGGTCTCGGGATCGGCGGACTTCACCCGGCCGCTGAAGACGAGTTCGGCGCCCTTGCCGTCGTTGGGCACCGGGACCACCGCGGTGAACCGCACGTTGTACTCGGTGACCGCGCCGGGGTCGCCGATCCACGCGGTGACGTAGCCGCCGCCGATGCCCATGGTGAGCATGCCGTGCGCGATCGCGGTGTCCAGGCCGACGACCTTGGCGATCTCGTCGTCCCAGTGGATCGGATTCAGGTCGCCGGAAACGCCCGCGTAGTTGACCAGATCCTGTCGGGTCAGCGGGTAGGTCTTCTCAGGAAGCTGGTCACCCACCTTCACGGAGCTGAACTCACGCAGTGGCATCAGTAAATCCCTCTTCTCCATCCTCACCGGCACGGCCCGCGAGGGTCGTGTAGGTCTCTTGCACGACGTCGCCGGCGGCGTTGGTGACGACATTCTTGGTGACCACGATCTGGGTGCCGTGCGACTCCCGCAACGAGTCCACGTAGACGTCGCAGTACAGCCTGTCGCCGGCGACGATCGGCCTCTGCATCTTCAGCACCTGGTCGACCTGCACGATCTGCTGGTCGGCGATCGCGATGTTCGCATAGTGGAAGAACGCGGTCTGGGCCTTGTATCCGAAAACACAGATGAAGGTAGGGGGCGCCACCAGACCGCCGTAACCGAGTTCGGCCGCCGCCTTCTCCTCGAAGAACGAGGGGTCGTCGTTCTGCACGGCCACCGCGTATTCGCGGATCTTCTCCCGCTCGACCTCGTAATGATCGGGGTAGCGGTAGTGCATACCGACGATGCTCGGACTTAACGGCACGGTTCTTAAACTACCTAGTCAATCGGAATAAACGCCCGCGGGTGACCGCTAGCGCGTCTCCCTGTGCGCCTGGTGCTTACCGCAATTGGGGCAGAACTTCTTCAGCTCCAGTCGGTCCGGGTCGTTCCGGCGGTTTTTCTTGGTGATGTAGTTGCGGTGCTTGCACACCTCGCATGCCAAGGTGATCTTCGGCCGTACGTCGGTACTGGAAGCCATGACGTTCTCTCTCGATTCCTGAACTGTGCTGTTGTGTTGTAGCGATGGCCGGACTCGAACCGGCGACCTAACGATTATGAGTCGTTCGCTCTAACCGACTGAGCTACATCGCCTCTGGCCACCCCTTTCGGGGTCGGGGCCGCCACGCCTGCTCGGCGTCCGCCGAGCCCCCTAACGGAATCGAACCGTTGACCTTTTCCTTACCATGGAAACGCTCTACCGACTGAGCTAAGGGGGCCGTTCACCCGCAGCGATCTCCTCCGCGCGGGCCTAAAAGAGGGTACAGCCTGGCTCGCAGCGGAACCAAACCACGTTGTATTCCTAGGGATCACCCGGCGATCGACGAAGCCGCGGCAAACATCAGCCGCTTTTGCCGTTGCGCTGAGGTTCCCAGGCACCGAGGTCGCTGAACTCGTCGTATTCGTCGTCCTGTTCGACGGAATCGCCGTCGTTGAGCAGGGTCCGCAACGCGAGATTGATGGCCTCGCGCGCGTCGAGGAGATGGAAGCGGCGGATGGCCTCATCGATCAGATCGGCGTCGACCTCGATTTCCACCTTCTTCCTCATGCGCCAACAATACCCACCACGCCCCGGCCTAATCGGCTCCGAAACGGCGGTGTCGGTGGGCCCTTGGGCTGGGGGTCCTAGTCTGGTCACGTGCCAGAGGACCGGCTGTATTTCCGACAACTGCTCTCCGGTCGCGACTTCGCCGCCGGTGACATGTTCGCGACGCAGATGCGCAACTTCGCCTACCTGATCGGCGACCGGCAAACCGGTGACTGCGTGGTGGTCGACCCGGCCTACGCCGCCGGCGACCTGCTCGACGCGCTCGAGGCCGATGGCATGCACCTGTCCGGCGTGCTGGTGACCCATCATCACCCCGACCACGTGGGCGGTTCCATGATGGGGTTCGCCCTGCCGGGGCTTGCCGAACTGCTGGAGCGGGCATCGGTGCCGGTGCACGTCAATACCCATGAGGCGCTGTGGGTTTCGCGGGTCACCGGGATAGGTCTGGGTGACCTGACCTCCCACGAAAACCACGACAAGATCAGCGTCGGCGACATCGAGATCGAGTTGCTGCACACCCCCGGCCACACGCCGGGCAGCCAGTGCTTCCTGCTCGACGGCCGCCTCGTCGCCGGTGACACGCTGTTCCTGGAGGGCTGCGGGCGCACGGACTTCCCGGGCGGGGACTCCGACGAGATGTACCGCAGCCTGCAACGGCTCGCCACCCTGCCCGGTGACCCGACCGTGTTTCCGGGTCACTGGTATTCGGCGGAGCCCAGCGCGCCGCTCGCGGAGGTCAAGCGTTCCAACTACGTGTATCGGGCAGCCGACCTCGACCAATGGCGGATGTTGATGGGCGGCTGAGGCCGTATCGCTCCGTCACGACCATGCGGCGAGGGCACCGCCCCTGTGATATAAGCGGAGGGTGGATTCCATGGGTTGGATCCAGGACAGCTGGCATGATGTCACGCACGTCGGGTCCGACACCTGGATAGCGTGGGCGGCGTGGGCGGCAATCGTCCTGGCGATCGTCACGCTGGTCTTCATCAATAGGCAGATCAACCGGAATCGCCGCGTCGCTGCCGAGCAGACGCGTCCGCAGGTCGCGATGTTCATGGAGCCGCATTCCGCTGACTGGCACGTGATCGAACTCGTGGTCCGCAACTTCGGGCGGACCGCGGCCTATGACATCGGGTTCTCCTTCGCCAATCCCCCGACCGTGGCCGAATACGAGAACGCCACCGACGGCTACGCCGACGTCGTCGAACTGCGGCTCCCCCGCGAACTGCCCATGTTGGCGTCCGGCCAGGAGTGGCGCATGGTGTGGGATTCCGCGCTCGACCGCGCCGAGATCGGCAGCGGCATCGAATCGCGCTTCACCGGCACCCTGACCTACTACGACCGGCCCGACCGCGGGCACGGCCGGCGGTTTTGGGAGCGCGAGCGTTCCCCGCTGCACACCGACGTCGTGCTGGACTGGGATGCGCTGCCGCCCGTCCAGCGCATCGAATTGATGACCACCCATGATTTGGCGAAGCGGGAGAAGGAGAAGCTGGAGCTGCTGCGCGGCCTGCTCACCTATTTCCACTACGTCAGCAAGGAAACCCGGCCCGAGGTGTTCCGCAGCGAGATCGAACGGATCAACGCCGCGGTCCGGGAAACCCAAGACAGATGGCGCACACGCCAACTCGACGAACCGACCGATGTCAGCCTGCGCTGGAGTAACGCCGAAAACGATCTGGGCAAACACCACAGCCAGCCCGCCTGACGGCAAGGAGTAACCGATGAGCGCCCCGGTCCACTACAGCACCAAGGACTCCATCGCCGTCATCAAGATGGACGACGGCAAGGTCAACGCGCTGGGCCCGACCATGCAGCAGGCCCTCAACGACGCGATCGACCGGGCCGAGGCGGATGACGCCGGAGCGCTGGTGATCGCCGGCAACGAACGGGTGTTCAGCGGCGGCTTCGACCTGAAGATCCTGACCTCCGGTGAGGTGCAGCCCGCGATCGACATGCTCCGCGGCGGGTTCGAGCTGGCGTATCGCCTGTTGTCCCATCCGAAGCCGGTGGTGATGGCGTGCACCGGCCACGCGATCGCGATGGGGGCGTTCCTGTTGTCGGCGGGCGATCACCGGGTGGCCGCACACGCCTACAACATTCAGGCCAATGAGGTCGCGATCGGCATGGTCATTCCCTATGCCGCGCTGGAGATCATGAAGCTGCGGTTGACGCCGTCGGCCTACCAGCAGGCCGCTGGGCTGGCCAAGACGTTTTTCGGCGAAACCGCCCTTGCGGCAGGCTTTGTCGACGAGATCGTGTTGCCCGAGGTGGTGATCGATCGCGCGGAAGAGGCCGCAACCGAATTCGCCGGCCTGAATCAGCGGGCGCACGCCGCCACCAAATTGCGCACCCGCGCCGACGCGTTGACGGCCATCCGCGCCGGCATCGACGGGATCGAAGCCGAATTCGGGGTATAGCGGCGGGGCGTTCGCCCGGACCGGTTTGAGGGGCCGCCGCCGGGGAAGTCAGCGGAATGGCCATAGATCGCATCGCTGACCCCTGGGGAACACGGACTCCCTACGCACCCGGCACGCGGTGGCCGGAACGAGTCGACTCCTACCTGGCCGACGGAGTCAGCGCCGAGTCGGTCGACCGCTGGGTGCAATCGGCCGCGGTGTTGCACTCCAACGGCGACGGCCTGGACATCGCCGTCAAGGACGGGCGGATCGTGGGCGTGCGCGGGCGCGCCGTCGACCGGGTCAACCACGGGCGGCTCGACCCGAAGGATCTGTTCGGCTGGCAGGCCAACGCGTCGCCCGACCGCCTCACCACGCCGATGATCCGGGTCCGCGGCGAGCTGAAGCCGTGCGACTGGGACACCGCCATGCAACGGATCGTGGACCGCACCAAGGAGTTACTCGGCAGCTACGGCCCCAGCTCGATCGGGTTCTACACCTCCGGGCAGCTGTTCGCCGAGGCGTACTACACCCAGGGTGCGATCGCGCACGGGGCGATCGGCACCAACCACGTCGACGGCAACACCCGGCTGTGTACGGCGACGGCCGCCGAGGCGCTCAAGGAATCGTTCGGCTGCGACGGGCAACCGGGCTCCTACACCGATGTCGACCACGCCGACGTCATCGCCTTGTTCGGGCACAATGTCGCCGAGACGCAGACGGTGCTGTGGGCGCGGATGCTGGACCGGCTGGGCGGCGAGTCGCCACCCGCGATCATCTGCGTCGACCCCCGGCTCACGCCGGTGGCCCGCCACGCCACGGTTCACCTGGCGCCGCTGCCGGGCACCAACGTGGCGTTGATGAACGGTCTGCTGCACGAGATCATCGGCCACGGCTGGGTCGACCAGGACTACATCGACACGCACACAGTCGGTTTCGACGAACTGCGTCGCCGGGTCGAGGAGTTTCCGCCCGAGCGGGCCGCCGACATCTGCGGTGTGGCGGCCGACGACATCCGGCACGCGGCGCGGCTGCTGGGCACGGCCGAGCGGCTGATGTCCACCGTGCTGCAGGGCTTCTACCAGTCTCACCAGGCCACCGCGGCGGCCGTGCAGGTCAACAACATTCACGTGGTGCGCGGCATGCTGGGCAAGCCGGGCTGCGGGGTGCTGCAGATGAACGGGCAGCCGACCGCGGAGAACACCCGCGAGTGCGGGGCCGACGGGGACCTGGCCGGCTTTCGCAACTGGTCCAACGACTCTCACGTGGAGGAGTTGGCGAAATTGTGGAACCTGGAACCCCTGCAGATTCCGCACTACGGCCCACCGACGCACGCCATGCAGATGTTCCGCTTCGCCGAAGAGGGAACGCTGCGGATGCTGTGGGTCACCGCCACCAATCCCGCGGTGTCGCTGCCGGAGCTGGCGCGGATCCGCGACATCCTGTCGCAGGAACGGCTGTTCCTCATCGTGCAGGACATCTTCATGACCGAGACCGCCGCGCTGGCCGACGTCGTGTTACCCGCCGCGGCATGGGCGGAGAAGACCGGCACCTTCACCAACGCCGACCGCACCGTGCACCTGTCCGAAAAGGCCGTGGAGCCACCGGGTTCCGCGCGTTCGGACCTCGACATCTTCCTGGACTACGCGCGCCGGATGGACTTTCGCGACAAGGACGGCCAGCCGTTCCCGCCCTGGACGGACCCGGAATCGGCGTTCGAGGCGTGGAAGAAATGCACCGCGGGCCGGCCGTGCGACTACACGGGTCTGACCTACGACAAGCTGCGCGGCGGCAGCGGCATCCAATGGCCTTGCAACGCAGAGCATCCCGACGGCACCGAACGGCTCTACGCCGACGCGAAATTCTGGGCAGCCCCGGACTATTGCGAGGCATACGGCAAAGACCTGATCACCGGCGCCCCATTGCAGCCCGACGAGTACCGCTCGATGAACCCGTTCGGTAAGGCGATCATCAAGGCGGCCGAGTACGTGCCCCTCACGAGCAACCGAGTCCCGACTACCCGTTCGCGTTGATCACCGGCCGCACCGTCTACCATTTCCATACCCGCACCAAAACCGCTCGGGCACAGCAACTTCAACGGGCCGCCCCGGAGGTGTGGGTCGAGGTGTCCGACCGCGACGCGCGGCGCCTGGGCATCGGGGAAGGCGATCTGGTCGAGGTGAGCACGCCGCGCGGCTGCGTGGTGTGCGCCGCGCGCATCTGCGGCATCCGCGACGGGGTGCTGTTCGTGCCCTTCCATTACGGTTACTGGGACACCGACGGCAGGGCCCATCACCGGGCCGGCAATGAAATGACGCTGACCGATTGGGATCCGGTGTCCAAGCAGCCGATCTACAAGACCGCCGCCGCCCGGCTGCGCAAGGCTCGGGTGAGGCCGCCCGGCCGGAATGGGCAGGCGCCGACGACCGCGGCGTCAGCCGATGGATCGGTGCCCGCGACGGTGGGCGGCGCGATGGCCGGCGTCACCGAAGTCGTCCCCGGGGGAGGCCGGCCATGAAGCTGAAGTTGGCGATCCGCGAGCTGCACCGCTCCGAACGCAAGCTGGCGCACGAGCTCAACGTGGTGGCGGCGCGTCACCACAGTGACCAGGACATTCACCACCTCGCACGCGACATGTCCCGCTGGTCGCAGCATCACGTCAGCGAGCTGGCGCGGCACGGGCGTCACTACGGTCTGCGCCTGTCCTCGGACCCGCGCACCGGCGCGATCACCGGCTTTCTGCAGTCGCGGATGAGCGGCCTGCTGCGACACCGGCCGGAGCCCGGCCTGGCGCTGCTGGCCGACCTGCGGCGGATTCACCGGCTGTCGGCGGGGGTGTCGCTGGATTGGGAGCTGCTGGCGCAGGGCGCACAGGCCGCCAAGGATTCCGAACTGCTGAGCCTGTCGTCGCGCTGCCACCCCGAGACGTTGCGCCAGATGCGCTGGGCCAACGCGATGCTCAAAGAGCTGTCCCCGCAGGTCTTGATGAACTGAAACGGCGAACGCGGTGGCCGCCACTGGCCGCCACCGCGTTCCCTTCGCCTCCTCGACGCTAGTTTGACACGCTCGCGACACGCCGTCACTTCACTTTGGCGTGCTCGCCTCAGCCGTCCGCCTCGACCCATTGATAGGGAAGGAATTTGCCGTCGAACGTCACTACGACCCGGTCACCGGACGGGTGCGGCCTCTTCTGCACGTCGAGGCTGAAGTTGATCGCACTCATGATCCCGTCGCCGAACTGTTCGGCGATCACCTCCTTCAGCGCGCCGCCGTACACCTGCAGGGCTTCGTAGAAGCGGTAGATCGTCGGGTCCGTCGGGACCGCGGTGGGCAGCCCGCCGCGCATCGGCGCGGCGGCGAGCACCGGCACCGCGGACTCGTCCAGCTTCAACTTCTCCGCCAGAACCTTGGCCTGCTCCACCGGAATCGGGTGTTGGCCGAGCAGCGCCGCCGTGGTCCACATGAGTGGCCTGCCGATCGCGTCGGCCAGCTCTTGCCACGTCAGACCCTCGCGGAGCCGGGCTATGACGACCTGTTCGGTGATTTCGGTTCTGTTCATGGCCTAAGCATGCCCCGCGGTTTGGCCCGGCGCAGGTGCACGCTTCGGCATACTCAGACGTTATGCCTGAAGTGGTTGATCCGCTGCTGCTGGGCCAGCGCGTAGTGGCAATCCTGGAGACCGGCCTTCGAACTGCGACTTACAAGCTGGCAACCTTGATGGCGTTGCTCGATCAATGCATTGAGCACCTGCCGGCAGATCCGGCCGACACACTCAGTGTGCCGATTCCTGATTTGGCCCACCGAGTCCTTGAAATCTATTGGCGTCAGATCCGGCCCTTCGACGGCCGAGAACTCCGCCAGTCGACGCAATCACGCGCGCGGATCCTTCTCGCGGCCAACGTACTTCGCAATGTTTCAGGAGGCGCTGCGTCCGTCGATCGCGCAATCGTGCAACAACCTCGGGCGTACCAAGCGGCAATCGATGAAATTACGATCTGTTTGGCTCAGCAGCCATTGCATCGGCTTCAACGGCTGCCGGGCACAAGCCAACGCGACGCCTTTCTTTACGACGACTCATTCCTTCATGACCAGATCTCGCGCAGGAGTTTGAGGGAGCACGGTGATGCCATCCATCTCAGACCGGGTATCGCATATGGGCTCGCTCGTTTGGCAGGACTGCTGAAGCCTGCGCTGGAAATCATGTGGGTAGAGGACGTGAGGCGGATGAACAAGTTCCTTGAGGCGGAGGTACCGGACGTGGCGGGACATCTCTTCGGGCGAGAACGAATTGCCCTGGCCGCTGTCCGAGAACCATTCAAGGACGCTTTCGGCGCGCATTGCTTTTACTGTGGTGCGCATTTAGCGGCAGACAATCCGATCGATCACGTCTTGCCCTGGTCCCTGGTCGGCATCGACGGGCTGACCAACCTCGTTTTGGCGTGCAGCAGGTGCAATGGGGACAAAGGCAATCTTCTACCCGCTGTCGAGATCGTGGACCAGGTCCTTGGGCGTGACCGGCAACAGATCCTCGACGACATCGCGGCCGAGTTGCAGTGGCCGACCCAGCGTGATCGGGTCGTCGCGGCGGCCCGTGGGGTATATCGGGGTCAGCCACCAGGGGTACCTACGTGGTCTGGATATCGTCAGACCGCCGTTCTCGATATCAGCTATCCGCCATGGTGGGTCCGGGTCGCCGGGCGAATGGAAGGCTAGTTGCGCCGAGCCGTGTCCGGACCACTGATGCTTCGCACTTTTAGCTAGCAGATGCGCTATCGGAAACGGCCGCGCCATCTATCCTCCGCCGGATACAGCTGCATGCCCGCCGGGCATCACTCCGGCTTGGTCGCGGTGACCACGCGGGTGGAGAACCAGGGTCCGCCGTACCACATCCGCCAGCCGAGGTTGCGCCGCCGCACGTCGCGCCAACCGAGTTCGCGCAGCCGGGCGGCGTGTTGACGCGTCTCCCACAGGTCGGCGATGGCGAGCCGGCCCCCCGGCCGCAGCACCCGCACGGCTTCGTCGAGCGCGCGACGCCGCCCGGCGTGCCCTGGGATGTTGTGGATGGCCAGGTTGCTCACGATCACGTCGACGCTCTCGTCGGGCAGCGGCAGCGCGGTCATGTCCGCGGTGTGCAACTCGATGCGGTCGGCGACATCTTCGGCCACCGCGTTGGCCAGCGTGGCCTGCTCGGAGTTGTCGGTCTGGTCGGCCTGCCAGAGGTCGACGCCGATCGCGCGGCCCCGCGGCAACCGCTTGGCCGCCGCCAGCAGCACGGCGCCGCGCCCGCAGCCGAGGTCGAGCACCGTTTCGTCGCCCGTGAGCCGCAAGTCACGCAGAATCCGTTCCCACACAACGAATTTCCCGGTGCGGGTGGCGTACATGTAGAGGACCACCGCACCCGTGACCCCGGCGGAGGACACCGCGGCCAGCGCCGCCCGAAGCCGCCTGCCGCGCGCCCAGCTGATACCCGCGAACACGGCCAGGGCGGCGGCTTGAGCGCCGATGCCTACCGCCTGCGCGCGCGCCGAGATGGTGTGAAAGGAACCGTCGACTCCGTAATCGCCCTGGTGTTCATGCACGCCGATCAGCTTAGGACTCGGTAAGGCGCCGAAGGTTTTTCGTGTTGGCGATCACCATCGGCCGTGGTGGACGACCTCGGCGAACGGCCGCCTATTCGGTTTGCGGATCGCGGTGAGCGGGCGATCGGCGGGATAGCCCACTCCGAGCAGGAAGGCCACCAGGTGATCGTCGGGCACGCCCAGGATCGCGCGCGCCTTGTCCTGCTCCCCCACCGACGAATGACCGGTCCCGATCCCCAGGTCGGTGGCGGCGATCATCATCGCCATGGTGGCCTGGCCGACGTCGTAGTTGTCGGTGACCACTCGGCGCTCGTCGGGCGGCACCGGGACCACGATCGCTATCGCGGCGGCGGCCCCGGCGATGTGGCCGGCGCCCCGCCAGACCGTGGACAGCTCCGTCAGCTGGTTGCGGTCGGTGACGATGACGAAATCCCACGGCTGGCGGTTCTTCGCCGACGGCGCGCGCCAGCCGGCCTCGGCGATGCGGTCCAGATCCTCGGCCGGTATCGGTTTCGGCTGGTACTCCCTGACATTGCGACGTGCGCAGATCGCGTCCCAAGCTTCCATCTGGGTCCCTCCACTAGCTGTTTCACGGATCAACCGGCCTGGCATGGCACCGATTCCCACGGATGCCGCGCCCTAAGCGCCCACTCTCGTCGGTGTCGGGGTTTATCGTGACAGCGCAATGCCGCTTCATCTTCACCGCGCCGAGCGCACGGATCTGCTGGCCGACGGTCTCGGCGCCCTGCTGGCCAACCCGCTGCCCGACCCGTTCGCCACCGAACTCGTCGTCGTGCCGGCGCGCGGGGTGGAACGCTGGCTGAGTCAGCGGTTGTCGCACGTGCTGGGTGCGCGTGGCGGTGACGGGGTGTGCGCCGGGGTGGCGTTCCGCAGTCCGGGCTCGTTGATCGCCGAACTCACCGGCACGGCCGACAATGATCCCTGGTCGCCGGACGCCATGGCCTGGCCGCTGCTCGAGGCGATCGACTGCTCGCTGGACGAACCGTGGTGCCGCACGCTGGCCATGCATGTCGGCCACTTCCACACCGGCGCGGAGGCCGAGCTGCGCCGGGGCCGCCGCTACGAGGTGGCACGCAGGCTGGCCGGCCTGTTCGACTCCTACGCGCGCCAGCGCCCGCAACTGCTCGTCGACTGGGGCAACGGCGACCCCGGCGAGCTCGACGAGGACCTGCGCTGGCAGCCCGAGCTGTGGCAAGCGCTGGTGGCGCGGGTCGCCGCCGACCCCCCACACATCCGGCACGCCAAGGCCATCGCGCGGCTGCGCGAGGCGCCCGGCGAGCTACCCCCTCGGCTGTCGCTGTTCGGGCACACCCGCCTGACCCGCACCGACGTCGAGCTGCTGGACGCGGTGGCCGCCCACCACGACCTGCATCTGTGGCTACCGCACCCGAGCGAGGAGCTGTGGCGCGCACTGGCCGGCAGCCAGGGCGCGATCCGCCGGCGCGAGGACGTCAGCCACCGCGCGGTGTCCCACCCGCTGCTCGCGACCCTGGGACGAGACCTGCGGGAGCTGCAACGCAGCCTGCCGGCGGATCCGGTGACCGACGACTATCTGTCCGGCGACGTGCGCCCGGACACGCTGCTCGGCTGGTTGCAGTCCGACATCGCCGCCAATGCCGTTCGCCCACTTGGCCGCACGATGCGAGCCGACGACCGATCGGTGCAGATTCACAACTGCCACGGCCCGGCCCGCCAGGTCGATGTGCTGCGCGAGGTGCTGCTCGGCCTGTTGCAGGACGACCCGACGCTTCAGCCGCGCGACATCCTGGTGATGTGCCCGGACATCGAGACCTACGCGCCGCTGATCATGGCCGACTTCGGCCTGGGCGACGTGGTGCACGGCGCCCATCCCGCCCACCAGCTGCGAGTCCGGCTGGCCGACCGCTCCCCGATCCAGACCAATCCCCTGCTCGGCGTGGCCGCGCAACTGCTGGCCCTGGCGGCCGGACGGGTGACGGCCAGCGAGGTGCTCGACCTGGCCCAGTCCCCGCCGGTGCGGGCCCGGTTCGGCTTCACCGATGACGACCTAGAGGCCATCACCCGCTGGGTCCGGCAGGCGAACATCCGCTGGGGGCTGGACCAGGAGCATCGGCGGCCCTACCACGTCGACTTCGTGCACAACACATGGCGTTTCGGCATCGACCGGATACTGGCCGGCGTCGCGATGTCCGACGATTCGAACGCATGGATCGACGCGACGCTGCCGCTGGACGACGTCAGCAGCAACCGCGTCCAATTGGCCGGCCATTTCGCCGAATTCGTCGCACGGCTGCAGCACGTCCTCGACTCGCTTTCCGGAACCCGCCCGCTGACCGAGTGGCTGGACTGCCTCACCGAGGGCATCGCGCTGCTGACGCACGTCCGCGATGCGGACGCATGGCAGACCGGTCAGATGCAACGCGAGTTCGCCCAGACGGTTGCCCAGGCCGGACCCCGGGCCGGAACCGCGCTGCGGCTTCCCGACATTCGCGCGCTGCTCAGCCACCGCCTGGCCGGTCGACCGACGCGGGCCAACTTCCGCACCGGCACCCTGACGGTGTGCACCATGGTGCCGATGCGCTCGGTGCCGCACCGGGTGGTGTGCCTGGTCGGGCTGGACGACGGGCTGTTCCCACGGCTCGGCGTCGTCGACGGCGACGACGCGCTGGCCCGGTGCCCGATGACCGGCGAGCGCGACATCCGTTCGGAGGACCGGCAATTGCTGCTCGACGCGATCGGCGCGGCCACCGAGAAACTGGTGATCACCTACACCGGCGCCAACGAATATTCGGGCCAGCCGCGTCCACCGGCGGTGCCGCTGGCCGAACTCCTGGACAGCCTCGACGTCACCACCCCGACCAAGGTGCGTGCCCACATCGTCGTCGAGCATCCGTTGCAGCCGTATGACATTCGCAATGTCATTCCCGGCGCCCTGGCCGGCGACGAGCCGTTCAGTTTCGACCCCACGGTGCTGCGTGCGGCGCGCGCGGCCACCGGCGAGCACCGCGAACGCCCGAGATTCATCTCCGCGCCCTTGCCGGCACCGCCGGCCGCCGACGTCATCCTCGCCGACCTGGTCGCCTTCTTCAAAGACCCGGTGAAGGGCTTCTTCCGCGCGCTGGAATTCACGCTGCCCTATGACGTCGACGGCGTGCAGGACGCGATGCCGGTCGACATCGACGGCCTCGAAGAATGGACGGTCGGCGACCGGATGCTGGGCGACATGCTGCGTGCAATGACTCCGGACGACGCGCGGCAGGCCGAGTGGCGGCGCGGCACGCTGCCGCCGGGCCAGCTGGGCTGGCGCAAGGTCACCGAGATCCGCGACCAGGCAGCGCTGTTGGCGCGCGAGGCGCTGGGCCATAGGCAAGGGCACGATCACGGCGCCGCATACGATGTCGACATCGACGTGGGCGGCGGGCGGCGGCTGACCGGCACGGTGTCGCCGGTGTACGGCGATCGCACGGTATCGGTGACGTATTCGCGCCTCGACGGCAAACATCTGCTCGAATCATGGATTTCCTTGCTGGCCTTGGCCGCCCATGATCCCGACCGGGACTGGTCGGCGGTGTGTGTGGGCCGCATGCGCAGGGGCGCCGGCACCCGGGTCGAGGGGCTGGGCCCGCCGCGCGACCGTGCGCAGTCCGTCGAGGTGCTGCGCGAGCTGGTGACTATCTACGACGCAGGCCGGCGTGAGCCAATCCCGTTGCCCATCAAGACATCCTATGCCTGGGCGGCCGCCCGGTATGGCGGCGACGACCCGGTGACCGAGGCGCGGTACCGATGGAGATCCACCGACCGCGTCCCGGGCGAGGATCAGGCCCCCGCTCACGCGCGGGCGTGGGGCAAGGGCGCGGCGCTGGACGAGCTGATGGCGCCCGTGCGCCCGGGCGAGGAGTGCGACGGCGAGGACAACCGGCTCGGTGCCTACGCCGCGCGGGTCTGGCTGCCGATGCTGCGCGCCGAGAGGAAGCCCACGTGATGCAGCGCTTCGACCTGCTGGGTGCGCTTCCGGCCGAACGCTCCACCACCGTGCTGGAGGCCAGCGCGGGAACCGGGAAGACTTTCGCGTTGGCCGGTCTGGTCACGCGGTACATCGCCGACGGGGCCGCGACACTGGACCAGATGCTGCTCATCACGTTCGGCCGCGCCGCCAGCCAGGAGCTACGCGAACGCGTCCGCTGCCAAATGGTCGATGCCGTAAAGGCTTTCGCCGATCCGTCGACCGTCGGCGACAACCAGGTGGTTGCCCACCTGCTGGACGGCACCGACGAGCAGCGCGCGGCGCGCCGACAGCGCCTTCGCGACGCGCTGGCCGGCTTCGATGCGGCGACGATCGCCACGACCCACCAGTTCTGCCAACTGGTGCTGCGCTCGCTCGGCGTGGCCGGCGACACGGCGGCCAGCGTGACACTGCTCGACAGCCTCGACGACCTGGTGACCGAGATCGTCGACGACCTGTACCTGGCGCACTTCGGCCAGGAGCGCGACGACCCGGCGCTGCACTACCGCGAGGCGCTGCGACTGGCACGCGCGGTCGTGAACAATCCGTCGACCGAGCTGCGGCCGCGCGACCCGGATCCCGATTCGCGGGCCGCCGCCAGTGTGAAGTTCGCCAAAGATGTTCTGGCCGAGCTTGATACGCGCAAGCGCCGGCTTGGCGTCCTCGGCTATGACGACCTGCTGATCCGGCTCGCCGACGCGCTGGCCACCGACGACTCCCCCGCCCGGCTGCGCATGCACCAACGCTGGCCCATCGTCATGGTCGACGAGTTCCAGGACACCGACCCGGTGCAGTGGCAGGTGATCGACCGGGCCTTCAGCGGCCGTTCCACCCTGATCCTCATCGGTGATCCGAAGCAGGCGATCTACGCGTTTCGCGGCGGTGACATCGTGACCTATCTGCGGGCGGCCCAGTCGGCGGGCGAGCGCAGGACGCTGGACACGAACTGGCGCAGCGACTCCGCGTTGCTGCAGCGGCTGCAGGTGGTGCTGCGCGGCGCCCAACTGGGCGACCCCGCGATCGTGGTGAACGACGTGGACGCGCAGCACCGCGGTCATCGGCTCGCCGGCGCACCGCACAACGATCCGTTCCGGCTGCGCGTGGTCGCGCGAAAGACGTTGGGGCGTCGCGGTGTTCAGAACCTGCCGATCGACGAGGTGCGCGAGCACATCGGCGCCGATCTCGCGTCGGACATCCGGGCGCTGCTGGCCGGCGGGGCGACGTTCGACGGCAGACCACTGCAGGCCCGCGACATCGCCGTGATCGTGGAGAAGCACCGCGACGCGCACGCGTGCTTCAAGGCGCTCTGTGCGGCGGGTGTGCCGGCGGTGTACACGGGCAACTCCGACGTGTTCACCTCCGAGGCCGCCGAGGATTGGCTGTGCCTGCTGGAGGCCTTCGACCAACCGCACCGGCCCGGGATGGTGCGGGCGGCCGCCGCGACGATGTTCTTCGGCGAGACCGCCGAATCGCTGGCCGCCGGCGGCGACGCTCTCACGGACCGGGTCGCGAAAACCCTGCGGGAGTGGGCCGGTCACGCCCGCGAGCGCGGGGTGGCGGCAATCTTCGAGGCCGCTCAATTGCTGGGCATGGGCAACCGCGTGCTCGCCTGGCGGGGCGGTGAGCGGCACATGACCGACCTGGCGCACCTCACCCAGCTGCTGCAGGACGTCGCGCACCGCAACCACTACAGCCTGCCCGCGCTGCGCGATTGGCTGCGCCGGCAGCGTGACGAGCGCGGCGGCGCGCCGGAACGCAATCGCCGGCTCGACAGCGACGCCGCTGCCGTGCAGGTCATGACCGTCTTCGTCAGCAAGGGCCTGCAGTACCCCATCGTGTATCTGCCGTTCGCGTTCAACCGCAACACCCAGGACAGCGACGTGGTGCTGTTCCACGACGAGGACGGCACGCGCTGCCTGCACGTCGGCGGCAAGGACAGCCCCGACTTCAAAGCCGATGAGCGGCTGGGGCGTAAGGAGGACGCCAGCGACGACAGCCGGTTGACCTACGTCGCGCTGACCAGGGCCCAGTCCCAGGTGGTGGCGTGGTGGTCGCCGGCGTACTACGAACCCCACGGTGGGCTGTCGCGGCTGCTGCGCGGTCGCCGGCCCGGCGAACCGGTGGTGCCGGACCGATGCGAGCCCGCCCGGATCTCCGACGACGACGCGGTAGCCCGGCTGCGGGAGTGGGAGGCGGCGGGCGGGCCGGTGATCGAGGAATCGGTGGTGGCGCCTGCCCCGTCGCTGCCCGCCGAGCCGATGGTTGAACGCCTGGCGAACCGGCATTTCCACCGCGCCATCGACACCGGCTGGCGGCGCACCTCGTATTCCGGTTTGATCCGGGCGGCGCAGGCCAGCGGGGTGAGCAGCGAACCCGAAATCGGCGAACTCGACGACGAAGTCGCCGACATCCCCTTGGTGTCGGCGGCGGCCGGGCCCGACGTGGCCTCGCCGATGGCCGACCTGCCGGCGGGCGCCACGTTCGGCACCCTGGTGCACGCCGTGCTGGAGACGGCCGACCCGTTGGCCGCGGACCTGGCCGCCGAACTCGAGGCGCAGATCCGGGCGCACTCGGCGTGGTGGCCGGTCGCCGCGGCCCCCGAGGAGCTGGCGGCGGCGATGGTGCCGATGCACGATACGCCGCTGGGCCCGTTGACGGGTGGCAGGACGCTGCGCCAGATCGGTTTGCCGGACCGGTTGCGCGAACTGGACTTTGAGCTTCCCCTGGCGGGCGGTGACCGCCGCTCGACGGCACCGGAGGTCCGGCTCGCGGATCTGGCGCCGCTGCTGCGCGCCCACCTGCCGGGCGACGATGTGCTGGCGTCGTATGCCGACCGGCTGGCCGAACCCGGCCTCGGCGATCAGTCGCTGCGGGGATACCTCACCGGGTCGATCGACGCCGTGCTCCGCGTCCCCGACGGATCTGGCCACCGCTTCGTGGTGGTGGATTACAAGACCAACCGGCTCGGAGACCCCGAACGACCGCTCACCGCCGCCGACTACGACCGGTCACGGATGGCCGAGGCGATGTTGCACTCGGACTATCCGCTGCAGGCCCTGCTGTATTGCGCCGTGCTGCATAGGTTTTTGCGGTGGCGGTTGAGCGATTACGATCCGGGCCGGCATCTCGGCGGCGTCCTCTACCTCTTCGTGCGGGGAATGTGCGGCGCAGACACGCCCGTGCTCGAGGGCCACCCGGCGGGCGTCTTCGACTGGCGCCCGCCGTGGCCGTTGATCGCGGCCCTGTCGGACCTGCTCGATGCCCAGGGGGTGGCCGCGTGACGGTGGAGGTCATGTCCGCGACCGGGCTGCTGCGCACCTTCAGCGACGCCGGCGTATTCGAGCCCGCCGATATCCATGTGGCGCAACGGCTTACCGCGCTGACCGGCGAATCCGATGAGCGGGTGGCGCTCGCGGTCGCTGTGGTGGTGCGCGCGCTGCGGGGTGGTTCGGTCTGCGTCGATCTGCGCGCGGTGCACGCCCAGATCGAGGAGGCCGACCTGCCCTGGCCCGACGCCGACGATTGGATCGCGACAGTGCGGGCGAGCGCATTGCTCGGGTCGCCGCCCGTGCTGCGATTGTTCGGCGACCTGCTGTATTTCGACAGGTACTGGCTCGAGGAGGAGCAGGTGTGCACCGATCTGCTGGCCCTGTCGGTGACCCCGTCGGCCGTCGAATCGACCAGCTACGAAAGGCTTTTCGGTCCCGGCTACGAGGAACAGCGGGCGGCCGCCGAGGTCGCGGTCACGCAGGCGCTGACGGTGTTGACGGGCGGGCCCGGCACCGGCAAGACCACCACGGTCGCCCGCCTGCTCGCCCTGCTGGTCGAACAGGCGGAGCGTGCCGGTCTGCCGCGACCGCGGATTGCGCTGGCCGCGCCGACCGGCAAGGCGGCGGCGCGGCTGGCCGAGGCGGTGGCCGCGGGGAGCGAGGAGCTCGCCGCGGCGGACAGGGCGCGGCTGACCGGCCTGGCCGGAACCACGCTGCATCGACTCCTGGGTCCCCGGCCGGACACCTCGGTGCGCTTCAAGCACAATCGCGGTAATCGACTACCGCACGACGTCATCGTGGTCGACGAGACGTCGATGGTGTCGTTGACGATGATGGCCCGGCTGGTCGAGGCGGTCCGGCCGAACACCCGGCTGATTCTGGTCGGCGACCCCGACCAGTTGGCCTCGGTCGAAGCCGGTGCCGTGCTGGCCGATCTGGTGGACGGGCTGGCCGCCCGCGATGACGTGCGGGTCGCGGCCCTGCACACCCCGCACCGATACGGCACGTCGATCGGCGCCCTGGCCGAGGCGATCCGGGTCGGCTACGCGGACCATGTCGTGCAGTTGCTGGCGGCCGGCGGCGAACACATCGAGTGGGTCGACTCCGAGCGCCCGGCCGAGCGGCTGCGCGAGGTGCTGGTCGCTCACGCGCTGCGGCTGCGCTCGGCCGCCCTGCTGGGCGCGGCGGTGGAGGCGTTGGCGACGCTGGACGAGCATCGGCTGTTGTGCGCCCACCGCGCGGGACCCTACGGGGCGGCGCACTGGAACACGCAGGTGCACAAGTGGATTGCCGAAGCGACCGGCCAGCCTGCCTGGTCGCAGTGGTATGCCGGTCGACCCTTGCTGGTGACGGCGAACGACTACGGGCTGCGCCTCTACAACGGCGACACCGGCGTGACGGTGGCCGCCGCGGACGGTCTGCGCGCCGTCGTCGCCGGCGCCACCGGGCCGCTGGACTTCGCGACCAGCCGCCTCGGCGAGGTGGAGACGATGCATGCCATGACCATCCACAAGAGCCAGGGCAGCCAGGCCGACGAGGTGACGGTGCTGATACCGCCGGAAGATTCGCGTCTGCTGACGCGAGAATTGTTCTACACGGCGGTGACCCGGGCGAAGACCAAGGTGCGGGTGGCCGGGCCCGAGGCGTCGATCCGGGCGGCGATCCAACGCCGGGCGGTGCGGGCCACCGGAATGCGGCGGCGTCTGCGGTCGTTCAGCCCGCGGTAGGGGCGCTAGCGGTTCGGGCCTTCGCGGCCATCTGCTTGAGCATGCTGTCGTGGATGATGTCGATGCGTGAGCGCGCCTCCGCGCACACGTACGGATCGCGGATCACGGTGAGTTGGTTGTCCTGCTTGGATTCCCCGCCCGTGGACCAGTTGGTCGACCCGGTGATGACGTCGACGCCGTCGATGATAACCATCTTCAGATGCATGATCGCCGACTTCTCGCTGTGCCCGATTGCGATGCTATTGCCGATCTTGTCGTTGAGCCACGGGGCCAGCAGCGGACGCTCGGCGGCTCCCGCGGCTTGTGTCGAGTCGAGACTCATTTGTACATAGACCTTTTCGTCGTTCAACGCGGACTGCAGCACCGCGTTGAGCTCCGCGTCGTCGAATCCGTACATCGCCACGATGATGCTCTTGCTGGCCGACGTCAACAAGGCCTTGAGTGCCTCGTGCACCTGGTCGACGGGACTGTAGAAGGTTCGCGTGGTATCGGGATAGCCGGGCGGAAACGGCGCCGCTTTGAACTTGTCCAGTTCGGTCAGCGAACTCAGGGCCATGACGGTTGCTCCTTCACAACGCGAGAGAGATCCAGTCTGCCGGGTCGGCGCTGAGCCGCTGCTGCTCGGCGCTGAGATCCGGTAGGTAACTTGGGTTGTCGCGGCGGCGCAGCAGAACGCTGGGATGCACCAGCGCGTCGGGGCCCATCGGCCGGCGCCGGCGGCCGAGCAGGTACCACAATCTGCCGTTGTCGTGCAGCGGTGCGTCCGCGAAGTCCTCCGCCACCACACACTGCCGCCGGTAGGCAGCGGCATCGAGCGCCAGCTCGCCGACGATTCCGTCGGTGACCCATTTCAGGGCGATCGTGGCAAGCCGGTGGTCGGGCATGAACGTGCCGCCGACGTCGGCGTGCACGCCGGCGAACCAGCGCTCCTGAAGTCCCACCGGATGCCGTTCGACGAGGTATTCGCGATAGGGACGGCGACGTTCGTCGATCGACACGGCGTGGCGAATCCGCGCCACATTGGGCAGCGCGCGGGTGTAGGGCCACTCCAGCGAGCCGAACCCCATGAAGCCGGCCGCTTTTACTGTGTCCCACAGCCCCAGGTATGCGACCGGCACCGCGTAGTGCGACAACTGCTCCGGGTCGCGTTGATGCACCATCGAGAACTGTGGCTCGCGATCGGTGCGCCAGCAGAAGGCGCGGCCGAACTCGTCCCATTCGGCATGCTGATCCTTAGTGAATTTCCCATTGATCGCGTACTTTTCGATCGCATAGCCGAGCAAGTTCTCCGAACCGGGCCGCATGAGTCCAGGCCTCACCAACATGCCTGCCAGCGCGCGCGCCGTGTACGAGCCGCGGCTGAAGCCGAAAATATAGACCGCGTCCCCGGGACGCCAATGCTGCATCAGATACCGGTAGGCCTGCGCAACATTGTCTTTCAGGCCGATGCCGAATGCCTGCTCGAACAATAGAGACAGGGTGCGAGTGACACGCCAATGCGCCGACGGAGGCGCCAGTGTGCCGACACCGGGGTCGTAGTAAGCGAGCTGGCTGGCGGGATCGTCCTTCTGAACCATCTCGAAGATCTTGGCGACATTAGTGAGATTGCCGGCCCCGATTTGGTTGGCGGTGCCGTCAAAGCAGATGACAATCCGCTTTCCCATATGCGGCACTCTACGGTGATGACGTCCGCACCGGGCCGAGTTGGAAACAGCCGGGTGCGTCCAGCGCGAGGCGGTGCGGAACAATCATGGCCGACATGGACGACAGTGACGGTCCCCCACCGACATCGCGACGGGTTCACGTCGTGCGGCTCGCGGTGTTCGCCGGGTTTCTGGCCGTGGTCTTCTATCTGGTGGCTGTCGCGCGGGTGATCGATATCGACGAGATCCGGCGCGTCGTGTCGGCGACCGGTCCCGCGGCGCCACTGACCTACGTCGTGCTCTCGGCGATGTTGGGCGCCTTGTTCGTCCCGGGATCGATTCTGGCCGCGGGCAGCGGGTTGTTGTTCGGTCCGTTGGTGGGCGTCTTCGTGACGCTCGGCGCGACGGTGGGCACCGCGATCGTCGCGAGCTTTGTCGGCCGGCGAGCCGGCCGGGCCAGCGCCCGGGGCCTGCTCGGGGACCAACGTGCCGACCGCTTCGACGCGCTGATCGAGCGGCACGGGTTGTGGGCGGTCGTCGGGCAGCGCTTCGTCCCCGGCATCTCAGATGCGTTGGCCTCGTACACGTTCGGCGCCTTCGGCGTTCCCGTGTGGCAGATGGCGGTTGGCTCTTTCATCGGGTCGGCGCCGCGGGCGTTCGTCTACACCGCGCTGGGCGCCTCGATCGGGAATCGGTCATCGCCGTTGGCGTACGCGGCGATCGCGGTGTGGTGCGTCACCGCCGTCGTCGGCGCGTTCGCCGCGCATCGCGGGTACCGCAACTGGCGCCGGCACGGCCGTGCGGACGACGAGGACGACGGTGCGCCAGAGGCGAATTCGGAAACTCGCTAGCGGGGATCGGGCGGACCGAACTTGTCGGAGGGGGCTGTCATGATGTCGTTATGTCCCCGACCGTGATGGCAGCCAGTGTCGAAGTGCGCCCGAAGGATCGTCTTGAGGTGCTGTTCGAGGAGATGGCGGAGTTAGCCGGTCAGCGCAACGCGATTGATGGGCGCATGGTGGAGATCGTGGCCGAGATCGATCGTGACGGGCTGTGTGGCATGACGGGCGCGCGGTCGGTGCCGGCGTTGGTGGCCTGGAAGTTGGGCTGTTCGTCGGCGAACGCCCACACGATCAGCACGGTTGCGCGCCGGTCGGCGGACTTCCCGCGTTGCGTCCAGGGCCTGCGGGAGGGTCGGTTGTCGCTGGATCAGGTCGGGGTCATCGCGGCGCGCGGTGGTGAGGGATCTGACGAGCACTATGCGCAGTTGGCGGCGGTCGCCACAGTCAATCAGTTGCGTACGGCGGTCACGCTGGAACCGCGGCCCGACCCCGCACCGCGGCCAGAACAGCAGGCAGCGATCACCAAGACCGGCGACGAGTGGGGCAGCCGCTATCGGATCACACTTGGCCATCATGACGCCGCGAAGTTCGACGCCGCCTTGGCGTCGCATCGGGATGCGCTGATCGCCGAGTGGAAACACGATCACGACACCGGCGACGGCGCTTCGGACACCGCGCCGCCGGTGCCGGGGAGCGCCGAGGCGTTCATGCGGCTGGTCGAGGCCGGCTGGGATGCTGAGGCCGCGCGGCGCCCGCACGGGCAGCACACCACCGTGGTGGTACACCTCGATGTCGAGCAGCGCGCCGCGGCGCTGCATCTGGGTCCGCTGCTGACCGAGGCCGAGCGGCGTTATCTGACTTGTGATGCCACCTGCGAGATCTGGTTCGAACGTCACGGCGAGGTGATCGGTGCGGGCCGGTCGACTCGGGTGATCAATCGGCGGCTGCGCCGCGCGCTGGAGTATCGCGACCGCACGTGCGTGGTGCCCGGGTGTGGGGCCACGCGTGGCCTGCACGCCCATCACATGCGGCACTGGGAAGACGGCGGCCCCACCGAACTGTCCAACCTGGCGCTGCTGTGCCCGTACCACCACCGGCTGCACCATCGTGGCGCCATCACCATCACCGGACCTGCACACGCCCCCACCGTCACCGACGACGCCGGCCGATCACTGGCCCCGGGATCGCTGGCGCGCCCACCCACTTCGCCCGCGCCCGCGGTCCCGCCCTGCCGTGGGCCTCTCGGCGAGCGCGCCGACTGGTGGTGGTACACACCGTTCCAACCACAACCGCCACCGACAACCAACTAGCGCTGGTCGCCCGTCGCCGTCACCCCGCCGAGCCCAGCATCGTCTTCCACCCCTCGTCTCCGATGTTGGTCGAATTCGCAACGGAATAGACCACACCGTCGGGGCCCACGACCTTGCCGCTGCGCACGTCGTACAGCGCGGTGGGCAGGGTGTTGGGCGTGTAGGTGCACGGGTTGGGCTGCTGCCCATTGCACAAGACGCTGCCCGATCCGGGACGCTGCAGCGGGTCGCTTTTCGGCGGCGGTGTGCCCGGCACCTGATCGGCGGGCGCGGGGTTGAGGCCGTTGTTGACCGACGGCGCCGGGATCACCAGCCCCGGTTTCACCGGCTGGTCGCAACGCGCGCCCGGCGCGGGACACGTCAGTATCTGATTCGGGTCGCCATACCAGGGGTTGGTGCCGGCCGGCACGTACGGTTCGGTGCTGCGACATTCCCGCGGCGTCGCCGCCCGCTTTCCCGGTACGTCCACACATGGGTAATTGCGCGCTCCGCGAACAACATTCGTCGCATCCATCGGGATCTTGCAGTAGGTGCCTGCCGGGAGCGGGGCGGTGCTGGTATCCGCGGGAGCCCGCCACTCCGATGCCGGCAGGAAGCCGGTCAGGCACGGCGGCGGCTGGTTGAGCGAGATGGCGCCGACGCCGAGCGCTGCCTGCCCGGGAAACTGTGCGGTCACCGACTGAGCGATCGCACCCGACTGGGGTAAGAACACCAACGCCTGCTCGACGCCGTTGTGATAGCGCTTGAGCATGTCGATCACGACCTCGAGATTGGCCAAGGTCTGCGGCAACGACTCCCGCACGTCGCCGAACGTGCTGTTCACCTGCGCGGCCGTCGGCGCCGCGTTGGTCAAGATGCTGCGCACCGCCTGATCGGACTGCGCGGTCTGTGCGGTCAGCGTGTTCAGATTGGCGGCCCAACGACCAATCGTGTCAGCGGAATCCGCCTGACTGTCGATGATGGGCGCCGAACGTCCGATGATGTCGTCGACATCGTCGATACTCCCCCGGAAGTCGTGGGCGATCGCCTGGGTGGCGTCGACCAGGCGTCGCAGGGATGGCCCCAGGCCGCCCACGGCCTGTGACGTCTCGTAGAGCAGCGAGGCGATCTTGTCTTTGGGTAGCACCACGAGGCCACGGTTGGCGGCGTCCAGCGCGGGACCGATCTGGCTGGGAACGGTGCTTTTGCTGATCGTCTGACCGTTCGCCAGGTACGGACCCCGGCCGGCGGTCGATACCAGGTCGATGTATTGCTCACCCACCGCCGAGACCGAATGCACATTGGCCGATGCGTCGGCCGGTATGCGGTATCCGTCCTCGATGCTCATCGTCGCGCGCGCGCCGCGCTGGGTCGGTTCGACGCGGATGACCTTGCCGATGGTGATTCCCCGGTATGTGACGTTGGCAGTTCGGTACAGGCCCCCGGACTGGGGCAATTCGGCATAGAGGGTGTAACGACCGACGCCGACCAGGCTCGGTATCCGAAGGTAATACCAGCCGAGAACCACCACGGCGGCCACCGCCACCGCCGTCAGAAGCATCAGCTGGGTTTTGATCAAGCGGGGCAACATCTTTCATTCGCCCCTTTCCACCAGCGGCCCGCCGGGGGCGTCATTGGGATTGGGCGTGTAGCGGACGTCCGGGATCATGGTGTCCGGATTCCGCCCCCACGATTGCTCGAGCGCCCGCAGCGCACCGGAGAATCCCGTACCGGTCAGCGTCGTGTTGTCGATGGTGGACAGCGTCAGGTCGAGCGCGCCGGAAACATTGACGTAGTCACCGCGGATCACCTGGGAGACGTCGTCGATATTGAACGGCGCCGTGAGACCCAGCTTCAGCGCGCCGGCGATGAACGGAGAGGCGAGAACGAGTTGGCGTAGCGGTCGCTGCAGCGACTGCAGGCTGCGGTAGAGGTTGGGCCGGGTGTCGGCCAGCGCCCGGTTGGCGGCGCTGCTGAATCGCCCAAGGGATTCGGTGGCGTCGGCGAACAGTTCTCGGGTGTCGGCGAAATGCTGGATCAGCGGCGGGATGTCGGTCAGGACCCGGTCCAGCGTGTCCTTGCGGTTCGCGAAGATCCTCAGGAGTTCGTTGCTCGAATCGATTGCGCGCGTGAGGTCGTCGCGTTGACGGCTCAAACCGGTGATGAAAGTGTCCAGCCGACCGAGGAATTCGCGGATCTGATCGGCGCGGCCGTCGAGGATGTTGACGACCTCGGATTGGATCGCGTCGAGGTTGGCGATGCCGCCGCCGTTGAGGATCACCGCGACGCTTGCCAACGTCCGTTCGACGGTGGGGTACGCCGAGGAACTCCTCAAGGGGATCGTGTCGCCGCTTCTCAGTTGCTGCGCGGACGGGTTTTTCGGCGCGGCCAGCTCCACGTGCTGCGTGCCCAGCAGGCTGGTCTGGCCGATCTTCGCGGTTGCATTCGCCGGCAGCTTCACGCCCGGATCGAGGTCCAGCCGAACAGTCGCGATCCAGTTCTTCAGGGTGATGGCACGGACCGTGCCGACCCACACGTCGGCGACCCTCACCCGGCTATTGGTGTTGAGCGCCAACGTGTCTGGCATCTGCACGTAAATGGTCATGTGGTCACTGCCGGTGCCGTGGCCGACCGGGAGCGGCATGTCGGCGATGCCCCGCCAATGGCAGGACGCCAACATCGTCCCGGCCATTAGGAACGCCAGTGCGCGGCGGACCACTCCGATGACGCGCCGCCGCCCCGCCGGTCGGCTCGGCACGCCGCTCGCGCTCACCGGCCCGGCCCCGGCTGCGCGGGCCGCGGAAACCACGGCGGGGACGGCGGATTCGACTCGTCATAGGCGTTGGGCGGGCCGGGTGCGTTGGTCCCCGGCGGTGGCAGCGCGATGTCCTGACCGCCCACCAGCTCGGCGAGCGATTCGGCGGTGAGCATGTTGGCGGTGGCCGGCTGGACCTGCGTGCCCTGCATCCCGGGCGCGACCACCCAGCCCGGCTCGTGGTTGCCGTACGAAAAGGGGGTGTCGCGCGAGAAGATCCCCGGAACGGTGGTGTCTTTGTATCCGGGCGGCGGGCGCAGCCGGTCTTCGGAGTACGCGACTTCCTTGGGCAGCGTGGCCGCGGAGTTGAACGGGTTCAGGCTGGCCGGCAGGTAGTTGAACTTGATGGTGTCCAGCACCGGGGCCAGATACTGTGCGCACAGCTCGGCCGAGTCCTGATACCCCAGCCGGCTGCCGGCCTGAATCGCACTGCAGATGAAATGAATCGGGTTGGCGAAGTTGGGAAAGACGAACAACCCCACCAGCGAGCTGTGGGCGGGCTGGTAGAGGTTGTTGAAGTTGCCCGCGAAGGTGGGCAGCACGTGTAGGGCGGTTTCCAGCCCATTTCGCGGCTCGGGTTGCAGGATCGTGGTGGTCACGTCAGCGAGGTTGTCGACATCGTGAGTGAGGTCGGCGCCGTTGTCGTGCAGGAACTTTCGGGCTGCATCGAGTACGTCGTCGAGGTGGGTGATGGTGTCGCTCACGTCGTGATCGGACTTGGTGAACCAGTCGGTGAACTGAGCCAGGTTGTCGTTGAGTGCGACGAACTGTTGCTTGTGCTGGTATAGCGCGGTGACGAACTGCGCCAGGCTTTTGGTGATGGCGACGAAGTCCCCCCGGCCCTCGTTGAGCGCGGTCAGCGCCTGCGACAAGCTGTTCAGGGTGTCGTTGATCTGCTTGCCCTTGCCGGCCAGGTTCTCGGCGGCCGACTCGATGATGTCGCCGAACGGCCCCGCCGGCTGCTGGGGTGTCGGGCCGAGCTGCCGCAGGATCCCATTGATTGAGTCCCGCAACTGATCCCACTCGACGGGCACCTGAGTGCGCTCGATCGGGATGACCGCGCCGTTTTTCAGCACCGGGCCGCCGGTGTAGGGCGGGGACAGCTGGATGGTGCGCGAGGCCACCAGGCTCGGGTTGAGAATCGATGCGGTGGCCTTGGCGGGCACTTTGTATTTGTTGTTGTAGTGCAACGTGACTCGCATCTTGTCGCCGGCCGGCTCGATCTTGTCGATCGATCCCACCCGGACACCCATGATCTGAACTCGATCGCCTGGGTAGAGGGCCAGGGTCTCGGAGAAGTACGCGACGACCGTCGTGGTGGTGAGTTTTCGGTAGAGCTGCACTCCGGCGACCGCCGCGATGAAGACGAAGGCCGCCGCCAGCGCCGCGACGACCAGTACCCGCGCGGACACGTTGGGCAGTCGCAGGTTGCGGATGTCGAAGATGGTGCTCATCGGTCGCTACCCCCTCGGTCCTGGGTCGGACCGGCCGGGCGAAGGCCCTCGGTGCGCGCCCCCGGTGGCGCATGCTCCGGAAGCGGCACCGCGGTGCCGGGAACGTCCGGCGGCGCCTCGCCCGGCCGGGCCGCGCTCGGGATACCGGGGGTCGGCGGCAGCCCGTCAGGCTTAGGCGGCGACGCCCCGACGTCCAGCGGCGCCGGAAAGCCGCCGAGGACGGCGCCGAACGGGCCCTGGTCGGAAAGCGCGCACGGCAACGGGTTTCCGGGCCGCGGCGGGCTATCGGGCGCCGGTGTGTACGAACAGGGCGATCCCGGCGGTACGGCCGGTCCCGGATGGTCCGGGGTGCCCTCCAGCACCGGCGGGCCCGGCGGGGGTGCGCCATTGGGAAACCGGGTGCCGTTCGGGTCGGGCCAGCGGAATGCCGGCAGCCCGGCGCTGCGCCAGAAGTTCTCCGGGTCGATGCCCCGCTTCTTGAACGCCGCGTCGAGCCACGGCTGAAGCACCTGCGCCGGAACCAGATTCGCCACGATCGCCTTGAAGAACGGACCGGACGCGACGGCTTCGGTCAGGGCCGCGGTGTATCTGCTGACCAGCACGAGCACATCGGACAGTTCCTTCTTCCGCTTGACCAGCTCGTCGCTGACCGTGCCCAGCTGCTGCAGCACACGGTGTGCATTGGGGTTTTCCTTGATGAATCCGGACACCTGCGTCGACACCGCTGACACGTTGCTCAGCAGGATGCTCAGCGCCTGGCTGCGCTGCCGGAAGGCGGCCAGCAGGGTGTCGGCGTCGACCAACAAACTGTCGACCTGTTGGCTGCGGTCGCCGAGTACGCGAGTGATCTTGTCGGCGTTGGCCAGCAGCTGCTTGATCTGAGCGTCCCGATTGCCGATGGTGCCGGAGAATTTGGAGACACCGTCCAGAGCCGCCTTCAGGTGCGGGGCGGTCTGATCGAACGTCTCCGACAAGACGTGCAACGACCGTTTGACGACGTCGATGTTCCAGTCCGTCGCCGCCTTCGTGACATCGACGAACGCGTCGTAGATCTGATACGGGGTGGTGGTCTGCCCGGAAGGGATGATTCCGTTGGGCCGCAGCGAATCCGAACCACGGGGCTGGATCGCCATGTTCTTGCGCCCGAGGAAGGTGTCGGTGCGGATCGCGGCGCGGCTTTGCGTCCCGATCGTCTTGCCGGGCATCGAAAAGCCAACCAGGACCTTGTCGCCGCTGATCACCAGCGAGCGCACCAAACCGACGTTGACGCCGGCGATCTCCACCTTGTCGCCGACGCTGATACCGCCGGTGTCGGCGAATTGCGCGTAATAGGTCGGGGTGGCGAACAGGATCGGCACGCTGGTGAAGCTCTGCCCCACACCGACGACGAGCAACGTCACCAGCGCGCCCATCAGACCGACACGCGTCCGGTTGAACTCCGTCAGGGTTCTCACTGCGGGGTGCACCTTCCGGTCGGCTGCCCGAAGAGCTTGATCGTGCGTACCGGGCCGCCCGGCTGCAATCCGTTGACCTTGATCGAGAGGTCACACAGGTAGAAGTTGTAGAAGTCGCCGTAAATGCCGCCGGCACGGCCGATTACGCGGAACGCGCCCGGGAGTTTTCCCAGCACGTCGTCAACCGTCGGAAGGTCGCTGATCAGCGACTGCTGGATGCCCTCGAGGTGGCCGAGCGTGTCGTGCAGCGGTGGCCGGTCCTCGCTCAACAGGCCGGCCACCGTTCCCGCGGCGTCGCTGATGTGTGCGGCGGCCGCGGCCAGCGGATCGGCCCTGTTCTTCAATCCGGTGATGAGCAATTCCAGCTTGTCGACCGTTCGATCGAACTCCTTCTCGTGCTTGACGGTGGTGGCCAGCACCGTGCTCAAATTGTTGATCACCTCGCCGATCGCCTTGTCGCGGTCGGCCAGCGCCCCGGTGAGTGCCGCGGTCTGGTCGAGGATGTCGTTGATCGTGGCACCTTGTCCCTGGAACACGGTGATGATCGACTGGGCGATGCTGTTGACCTTGTTTGGGTCCAACGCCTTGAACAGCGGCCGGAACCCGCCGATCAGTGCGTCGAGGTCGAGCGCCGGCTGGGTGTGTTCGAGCGGGATCTCGCCGCCGGGGGCCAGCCGCTGGCCGCTCTCGCCGCGTTTGAGCTCCAGGTAGCGGTCACCGATGAGGTTGAGGTAGCGAATCGACGCGGTCGTCGCGCGGTCCAGGGTCAATGAGCGATCCACGTTGAACTCCACCAACACCCGGGTGTCGCCGTCGGTCAACGTCACCTTGGCGACCTTGCCGACTTCCACCCCCGACGCGCGTACGAATTGCCCGGCCCGTAGCCCGCTCGCGTCGGTGAACACCGCGGAGTATCCGGTGGTGCGATCGAATCGCACCTGGCCGAACACGATGATGATCATCACGGTGAACATCGCCAGCACTGACCAGAAGACGCCGAGTTTTACTGCTGTACCAGTGATTTTCATGGGTTGATCGTGTTCTCCCCGAATTGGCGTCCCCAGACGTATTCGGTGGCCAGCGGCTGGCCGAGCCCGAAGTGGTTGTAGGGCGCGAGGCTGGCGCCGGTGTCCATCACCAGATACGGGGCGGGCCACAAGTCCCGGGTGATCTTCTGCCAGCAGCCGGGCCGGCCGCCGGGGCCGCCGTGAGCGTTGACCCGCGGCAGGTTATCCGGATAGACATAGGGATTGGGCGCACCGATGATCGATCCGGCCGCGGCCAACGAATAGCCGTTGCCGCCAGCCGCTTTCGCGACTTCCGGAGCGGCGTCGTGGAAGTTGCGGATCATGCAGAACAGTTCGGGGCTGTAGGTGTCTAGCAGGTCGGCCGTCGGCACCAGATCCGCGGCGCCGCGGGAAAGGTACGGTCCCCCGCGGGTGAAGATGTCCTCGCCGTTGCGACCGACGCCCACCGCCGCCAGCAGCGCGGCGTCCAGGTCGCCCTGTTGCCTGGTCAGGGTGCGTGCGGTGGTCACCGCGTTGTGCAGGAAGTCCCACAAGTCCGGTGAGGCCTTGGTGTAGACGTCGGCCAGGTCCGCCAATCGCTGTACTTCATACCGGATTTGAGGCATCCGCGGGTTCAGCTGGGCCAGGATGGCGTTGCCGTTGACGATGGATTCACCGAACCTGCTTCCCAGCCCGTCCAGCGCCTGCGCCAGCGCGGACAACGTCGCGTTCAGCTCGATCGGACTCACTTTCTCGGATATCGAGGTGACCGTCTCGAACAGCGTGTTGAATTCGGTGGTCACCGAGCGCGCGTCGATAACATCATGCGGCGAGATGCGCTGTCGCGACGCATTTTCCGGCGCGATCAGCGACACATACTTGTTGCCGAACAGCGTCGCCGCCTCGATGTTGGCCACGACGTTCGCCGGAATAAGCGTGACGTAGCGCGGATTCACGTCCAGCACCAGCTTGGCGGCCGGGGCGCCGTCACGCTCGATCTCCGAAATGGCGGCGACCCGGCCGATCTCGACTCCGTTGTAGGTGACCTTGGATCCCGGCTCCATCACCAGGCCCGCCCGGGTAGCGACCATCGTCAGCTCGGTCTTCGGGGTGAAGTCCCCGCGAAATTGTAGATATACCAGCGCCAGAACCAGTCCGCAGACCAACAGCAGGACGACGCCCTCGACGTACACCCAGGCGCGTCGACCCTTCCGCGGCACCGGCGTCATCGGTTACACCGTCAGATTGAAGTTCGGGTCGACGCCGTAGAGCGCCAACTGGGCGAGCAGGACCACCACCACCACCGAAACCAGCGAGAATCGCATCGACCGGCCGACCGCCTGGCCGACCCCGACCGGACCACCGCTGGCGGTATAGCCGTAGTAGCAATGGGTGATCATCACCACCACCGCGATGATGACGACCTCCAGCACCGACCAGCCGACGTCCTCGGGGCGCAGAAAGGTGCGGAAGTAGTGCTCGTAGGTGCCGTTCGACTGGCCGTAGAACACCGTCGTGACGACCTGGCCCGACGTGAAAGCCATGTCGAGGGCGAGCGCGTACAGCGGCACGATCACCGCCAGCCCGCCCAGAATTCGGGTGGAGACCAGAAACGAAATCGATTTGATGCCCATGACTTCCAGCGCGTCGATCTCCTCGCTGATCCGCATGGCACCCAGCTGGGCGGTCGCGCCGGCGCCGACCGTGGCGGCCAGCGTGACCCCGGCGACGATCGGGGCGGCGATGCGGGTGTTGGCCAGCGCGGCGAAGAACCCGGTGAACGCCTCGACGCCGATGTTGCCCAGCGACGCGAAGCCCTGGATCGCGATCAGCGATCCGCCGGACAGCGTGACGAACCCGATGATCGCGACCGTCCCGCCGACCACGGCCATCGCGCCGGTGCCCATGCCGATCTCGGCGATGAGCCGCAAGGTCTCGCGTCGGTAATGGCGCACCGCCCACCCGATCTGCCCGACGCTGGTTCGGGCGAACCGCGCGAAAATCCCGATCTGCCATAGCCTTCGGGCCGTGCCGCCGCCGTAGCGGTTGAGGTTGGCGGCCGTTCGCGGGTAGCGGGCGCGCAGCGCGCCGGGAGCCGATATCGCGGCCACGTCAGCGACCCGTCCCGAACCGCACGCCGATCGTGGTGAGCACCACGTTGACGGCGAACAGCGCGATCACACACAACACCAGCGTCTCGTTGACGGCGGTGCCGACGCCCTTGGGGCCGCCCTTGGTGGTCAGCCCGCGATAGCAGCCGACCAGGCCGGCGATCGTTCCGAAGATGGCCGACTTCACCACCGAGATGACCACCTCGGGCAGGCCGGTGATCAAGGTGAGGGTGCCGACGTAGGCGCCCGCCGAAATGTGTTGGATGAAAACACCGAACACGAATCCACCGACCAGGCCGATGGTGATCACCGCCCCGTTGAGCAAGGTGGCGACGATGGTCGCGGCGACGACGCGCGGCACCACCAGCCGGTGGATCGGGTCGATGCCGAGCACCTCCAGCGCATCGATCTCCTCGCGGATGGTGCGCGCGCCCAGGTCGGCGCAGATCGCCGTGGACCCGGCGCCGGCGATCACCAGCACGGTGGTCAGCGGCCCCAGCTGCGTCACCGCGCCCAAAGCCGCACCGGCGCCGGAGATGTCGGCGGCACCGAACTCCGCCAGCAGGATGTTGAGGGTGAAGATGATCAGCACGGTCAGCGGAATCGCGACCGCGAGGGTGGGCAGCAGCGAGACACTGGTGATGAACCAGCCCTGCTCGATCGTCTCCCGCCACTGGAACGGCCGGCGGAACAGCGCCTTGCCGGTCAGCACGCAGGTCCGGAAGAACCCGCCGACCGCGTCGACCCCCGGCTGGATCTGGCCGCGCAGATACGTCGCGATCACGGTGTGGGTGCTCATCGCCGCCTCTCCCGCAGCTCGAGCGCGGCGATCATCGTGGAGTTGGCCAGTTCGAGGACGTGCTGGGCGAGGGTTCCCGCCTCGTCCGCGTCGCCGGCGCAGACGGCCTCGGCCAGCTTCCGGTACTGGTCCGTTCGGTTCGCCTCGGCGTCGATCGCGGCGGCCAGGGCGGTCAGGGCCCGCTCGTACGCGGCGCGAAAAGGGTTGTACATCAACCGGAACACGATCGAGCCGGAGCTGTCGATCATGTGATCCCAGAATGCGAGGGTGTCGCGGTGCCACTCGAGCGTGCCGGCCGAGGCCTCGAGGCTGCGCAGCGAATCTTGCAGCAGTGCGGCCAATTCGGGTCCGTGTTGTTCGGCCGCCAGTTCTGCGACCTTCGGCCCGATGCGCAAGCGGGCCTCGAGGATGCTGCGGAAAACGCCCGTGTCGAGTTCGTCATCGCGAAACAACAACTGGGGCAGCAGGTCCAGGCCGGCGTGCCGCCGAAAATCGCGCACGGTGGTGACGCCGCCCTGGCGCACCTCGACCAGGCTGGCCGCCGAGAGCCGCTTGAGCGCCTCGCGGACAGCGGGCCGCGATACCCCGAGGACCTCCGCCAGCCGGCGCTCGCTGGGCAGCGCCGCACCCGGACGCATCTCGCCGCTGAGCACATCGGTCGCGATCTGGTCGAAAACCGCTTCGGGCACAGATCGGCGAATCACCGGCTGCAGCGCCATGCGGCCAGTGTGGCTGGCCGAAAGCCAGTCAGGTGGTCAGACCACCGGCGTGTCGCAAATCTTTCCGGGCGGCTACCGTTGCGTCCGCTGCGCCGCCACAAACAGATTGCTGGGCACGTAGTCCCGGACTTCCTCGGGCGCCGCGCGCCCGTAGCCGGCCATCAAGTCGTCGGCCGGTGTCACCGTCACGTCCCAGCCGTGGCGGCCGAACCACTCGCCGACGTCCTCGCGCTCCTCGAAATACCAGAGCTCGTCGGTCCGCGGCAGCTCTCGGTCCGGATCGACGCCGGCCATCAGCCCGCGGATCCGGTCCATCCGTTCGCGGCGCTTGGCGCGGGCCTGCGGGTCGAGGAATTTCGGGCCCAGCGCCTCCACCGCGACCCGGCTGCCCGGAACGGTCAGCCCCTGAATGCGGTCGAACAGCAGCTCCTGGGCGGCGGCGGGCAGATAGGGCATCAGCCCCTCGGCCGACCAGACGCTGGGCGCTTCAGCGTCAAACCCCGCCTGCCGCAACGCGGCCGGCCAATCGTGGCGCAGGTCCACCGGCACCGCGATGCGGTTGCAGGCGGGCTGTGCCCCATGCTCGGCCAGCGTGGCCGCCTTGAAGTCCAGCACCCGAGTCTGGTCGAGCTCGTAGACCGTCGTCCCCGCCGGCCAATCCAGCCGCCATGACCGCGCGTCCAGGCCGGCCGCCAGGATCACCGCCTGGCGGATGCCCGCGCCGGTGGCATCGAGAAAGAACTTGTCGAAAAACGCAGTGCGCGAAGCCATGTAGCCGACCATCGACTGCATCTGCAACGGCAACGTCGGTTCGGCTTCGATGACCTCGTCCGGCAGCTGACCCGCGGAGTGCCAGTTCCACACGCCGTCGCCGGCGGCGTCGAGGAACACCTGAGCGAATGGGTCTGTGATCAATGGGTTTTCGTTGCGGGTCTCCGCCGCGCGGGCCGAGGCCACACCCAGCGCGGTAGCCCCCACGCTTTCGGTGATCTCCCAGCTGTCGTTGTCGGTTCTGGCTCGGCTCATTTCTGGCGTCACTCGCCCTTTCCGGCCCGTTGCGCCCGTATCCGCCCATCAGCTCCGGCGCCGATGCGACCGTCCCGGGCCGGCCGCGCCGTGTCATCATCCGTCCTGGCCACGCCGCTGCCCCCTTGATTCGCTAGCCTACGTACCCGACCCTACGCGCGCCGGATGAGTGGAAGCTGTCAACGAACCCGGTATTGAGTTAACTTGTCGGCGGGCCACTTGGCAGGCCGAAGGCAAGGCGCCAGCGCGCGAACCCGAAGGATCGTTGCTACATGCGAGTTGACGGGCGCGACATCGTTGTTTCCGGCAACTTGCTGCACCCGCTGACCCGGCGGACCAATGACATCCTGCGGCTGATGCTGGCCTCGCTGTTCCTGGCGCTGGTGATCACGGGTTCGGTGATCACCCGCCCGCAATGGATCGCGCTGGAGAAGTCCGTTTCGCAGATCGTCGGCGTCTTGTCACCGACGCAATCCGACGTGGTCTACCTGGTGTACGGGTTCGCGATCGTGGCTTTGCCATTTGTGATCCTCATCGGCCTGATCGTCGCCGGGCAGTGGAAACTGCTGGGCGCGTATGCCGCGGCGGGCTTCGGCGCGATCCTTTTGCTGTCGATCAGCGCCAGCGGCATCGCGTCACCACGATGGCACTTCGACGTTCACGATCGGCTCAGCACGGTCCCGGCGCAATTCCTCGACGACCCGCGCTGGATCGGGATGCTGGCGGCGGTGCTGACGGTCTCGGGCCCGTGGCTGCCGGCGCGCTGGCGGCACTGGTGGTGGGCGCTGCTGCTGGCCTTCGTACCCATCCACCTGGTGATCAGTGCCATCGTCCCGGCGCGCTCGTTGGTGGGCCTGGCGGTGGGGTGGATCGTCGGCGCGCTGGTGGTCCTCGTGGTCGGCACTCCCGCGCTCGAGGTGCCGCTGGAGGCCACGGTGCGGGCGCTGGCCAAGGGCGGCTTCGCCGTGTCCCGGCTGACCGTGGTCCGGCCGGCCGGCCGCGGCCCGCTGATTCTTTCGGCCGACGGCGAACATCTCGGCGAGACGGCGCTGATCGAGTTGTACGGCCCGCACCAACGCAGCGGCGGAGCGCTGCGCCAGCTCTGGGAGAAGCTGAAGCTGCGCGACGCCGAAACCGCACCCCTGGTGACCTCCATGCGCCGGGCCGTGGAGCACCGCGCACTGATGGCGATCGCGATCGGTGAGGCGGGCCTGGCCAATACGGCGACGATCGCCGTCGCCCCGCTGGACCGGGGCTGGATGCTGTACTCGCACCGGCCCCCCGCCGGGACGCCCATCGACGAATGCGCGAAGACGACTCCCGTTGCCCGGCTGTGGGAATCGCTGCGAGCCCTCAACGACCACCGGATCGCCCACGGTGACCTGCGCAGCCACCACATCACGGTGGAGGACGACACCGTGATGTTCGGTGGGTTCGGCAACGCCGAGTACGGAGCCACCGACGCCCAGCTCCAATCCGACATCGCGCAGCTGCTGGTGACCGCCTCGGCGCTCTACGAGCCGAAATCCGCGGTGAGCGCGGCGATCGAGGTGTTCGGCAAGGACACCATCCTCAGCGCATCCCGCCGGCTCACGAAAGTCGCTGTGCCGCGATACATTCGGCGGTCGGTGCCGGACGCGGGTGCCGTCATCTCCGGCGCGCGTGCCGAGGTCAAGCGCCAAACCGGCGCCGACCAGATCAAGCCTGCGACCATCACCAGATTCACCCGCAGCCAGATCGTGCAGCTGGTGCTCTTCGGCGCGCTGGTCTATGTCGCCTACCCCTTCATCAGCACGGCACCGACGTTCTTCTCCCAACTGCGGACGGCGAACTGGTCGTGGGCGCTGCTGGGCCTGCTGGTGTCGGCGCTGACCTACGTAGGCGCGGCCGCCGCATTGTGGGCCTGCGCCGACGGCATGGTGAACTTCTGGACACTGTCAATCGCACAGGTGGCCAACACTTTTGCCGCAACCACCACGCCGGCGGGGGTCGGCGGGCTGGCACTGAGCACGCGGTTCTTGCAGAAGAGCGGCTTGTCGGCGATGCGAGCCACCGCCGCCGTGGCCCTGCAGCAGTCGGTTCAGGTGATCGCGCACCTCGCGCTGCTGGTCTTGTTCAGCGCCGCGGCCGGCGCCTCGATGAACCTGCGCCATTTCGTTCCGAGTGCGACGCTGTTGTACCTGATCGCGGGGGTCGCGCTGGGCATCGTCGGCGCGTTCCTGTTCGTGCCCACGCTACGCAAGTGGCTGGCGGCCGAGGTGCGCCCCAAACTGAACGAGGTGGTGACCGATCTGGTCAAGCTCGCGCGCGAACCGCGGCGGCTGGCCCTGATCCTGCTGGGTTGTGCGGGCACCACCCTGGGCGCTGCGCTGGCGCTATGGGCGAGCGTCGAAGCCTTCGGTGGCGGAACGACTTTCGTTGCCGTCACCGTCGTCACCATGGTCGGCGGGACGCTGGCGTCTGCCGCGCCCACGCCCGGCGGCGTCGGAGCGGTCGAAGCGGCGCTGATCGGTGGCCTGGCCGCGTTCGGTGTGCCGGCGGCCGTCGGCGTGCCGTCGGTCCTGCTGTACCGGGTGCTGACCTGCTGGCTACCGGTGTTCGTGGGCTGGCCGGTGATGCGGTGGCTGACCGCCAACGACATGGTCTGAGGATCCGGTCCTCGGATTCGGCCGCAACACCGCGAGCCGTTTTGGCCGAGGAATTTGATTGCAGTCGGCGTTCGGCGGCGCCGCGGCATAACGCCGGAAAAGATTTTGGCAAACCGGCGAGATATTTCGGTTACTGTCATCCCACCATGGCTGGCGCTGGTACCGGCCCAATTTTCGGGAGATTGGATCGATGAAACATTTGACGCTAGCAACCATTTCTGTGGCGCTGAGTTTGGCGCTCGTGGGTTGCGGCAGCGACAACAAATCGGGTGACAAAACGTCGACGACCACTTCGACGACGACGTCGACGAAATCGTCAACGTCGTCGACAACGAGCGCGGCACCGGCGGCCAAAGCCAAGTACACGATCGCCGACTACGTGAAGGACAACAACATCGCCGAGACACCGGTGCACCACGGCGATCCCGGCCCGAACGTCGACTTGCCGGTGCCCGCGGGCTGGCAGCTGAACCAGAACTCCGGCACCTCCTACGGAGGAATCGTGCAACTTCAGCCGTCCAATCCCTCGGATCCGCCCACCGTCTCGGCGCTGTTCTCCAGGCTCAGCGGCAACGTCGACCCGGCCAAGCTCATCCAGTACGCGCCGGGCGAAGTGCAGAACCTGCCCGGGTACCAGGGCCAGGGCGACGGCTCGGCGTCCACGCTCGGCGGCTACCAGGCGTGGCAGATCGGCGGCACGTACCAGCGCGGCGGTCAGACCCGCGCGATCGCACAGAAAACGGTGATAATTCCCAGCCAGGGCGCGGTCTACGTGTTGCAGCTCAACGCCGATGGTCTGGAGGCCGATCAAGGACCGTTGATGGACGCGACCAACATCATCGACGACCAGACCACCATTACCGCCGGCTAGACCGGCTCACGCAGGTCCCGCGCCCGCGGCCGCGCGGGTTCGGGTGACGACGGGTTGCTCGAAGCCGGCGCCGGCCGCGGCGCGCCGCACCGCCTCGCCGACCGTGTCCGCGCGGTCCAGCGGCACCAGGGCGATCACACAGCCGCCGAAGCCGCCGCCGGTCATCCGCGCGCCCAGCGCGCCCGCGCGCACGGCGGTGTCGGCGATCAGGTCGATGCGTTCGGTGGTGATCTCGAAGTCGTCGCGCATGGAGGCGTGCGAGGCGGTGAAGATTCGTCCGGCTTCGGGATAGTCCGAGTCGCGCAGCGCCGCAACGCAATCGATCACCCGATGATTTTCGGTGAGCACGTGGCGGGCGCGGCGGGCGTCGACGGGATCACGCACGCCGGCCAAGGCGGCGAGGCCTTGCCCGCCCGCGGTGTCCTGCAGCTCACGCAGCGACGATGCCGACAGGTCGGCGGCCGCCCGCTCGCACGACGCGCGCCGTGCCGCGTAGTCGCCGCCGGCGTGGGTGTGGCGCTCGCGGGAGTCGATCAGCAGCAGCACGACACCCGCCGAATCCGGGTCGAAAACGACCGGCGTGACCGTGAGGTCGGCGAAGTCGATCAGCACTGCCGTCGCGTCCCGGCCGAACAGCGCGGCCAGCTGATCGAGCAAACCCGTTGGCGCGCCTACGTATTCGTTCTCCGCGCGCTGAGCCAGCCGGGCCTGCTCTGCCGCGTCGATGCGGAGACCGGCGGCCGACGCGATCGCGCCCAGCGCCGCGCACTCCAGCGCCGCCGAGGATGACAGGCCCGATCCCATTTCCACGTCGCTGGTGATCGACATCGTGCCGCCGGGTACCGGATGACCACCCTGGCGCAACGCCCAAACCACGCCGGCTACGTAGGCGGCCCAGCCGGCCACCTCGCCCGGAGCGGTACCGATCCGAACGCGCACCGGTCCGTCCGCGCGGTCGCTGACAACGGTGATCGCATCGTCGTCGGCGGGGGTGAACGTCGCGACGGTCCGCTGCGGTAGCGCGATGGGCAGCGCGAAACCCAGGTTGTAGTCGGTGTGTTCGCCGATCAGATTGATCCGCCCCGGCGCGGCGTAACGGATCGTCATGGTCATTGCGCGAGGTCCCGCAGACGCTGGGCCACGATCTCCGGCGTGACGTCACCGATGAAGGCGTCCATCGCCGATTCGGAGGCCGCCAGGTATTTGAGCTTGGTGGCGCTGCGCCGGATGGACATCAATTCGACGTGGAAGTAGCCCTCGGCTAACGCGGCGGTGTCGGCGTATTGGTGCAGCGCCGAAATGTAGGGCAGCGGTGCGGAATACATCCGGTCGAAGCGCCCGAGCACGTCGAGGTAGACGGCCACGAAAGCGTCCACTTCGGCCTGGCTGAGTTCGGTCAGGTTGCGCACGAACCTGTTCGGGTAGATGTGCACCTCGACCGGCCAGCGCGCCGCGAACGGCACGAACGCGGTGAACAGTTCGTCGTGGGCGATGATGCGGCTGCCGTCGGCGACCTCACTCGCCAGCAGATCACCGAAGAGGTTGGTACCGTGCCGTTTCCGATGCCGGCGCGCCTGCTCCAGCATCGTGGAGGTGCGCGGCGTCAGGTACGGATAGCCGTAGATCTGACCGTGTGGATGGGTCAGCGTCACCCCGATTTCCTCGCCCCGGTTCTCGAAACAGAACACCTGCTCGACACCCGGCATGGCCATCAGGTCGGCGGTGCGATGCCGCCACGCCTCGACCACCAGCCGCGCATGCGCGGGCTCCAGCTGGGCGACGGACCCGTTGTGGTCGGCGGAGAAACAGATCACTTCGCAGCGGCCATGCCCGGGCGCGGTGACGAAGCCGTCGTCGCCCGCAACGGGTGCCGAGGCGGGTGGTGCCGGCAGCGCGCCGGACAGACTCGGGAATCTGTTCTCGAACACGACTACGTCGTAATCCGGGGCGGGTACCTCACTGGTCAGCCCGGTCGGGCCCGGACACAGCGGGCATGCCTTCGGTGGTGGCTTGTAGGTGCGGTCCTGGCGCAGCGCCGCGATGATCACCCATTGCCCGGTGGATCGGTCGAACCGCAACTGCGACTGCGCGGCGGGATCCCGCGCCGGCAGCGGCCGGCGATCTTCCACCGGCGCCGGGCGATGCCCGGGCAGCGCGAAGAACAGCAGGTCACGACCGTCAGCCAGCTTCGCGCGCGTCGGCGGAGTCACGATGTCGAAGACTAGCTTGTGCCGATTTTCGGGTAAGCATGTTGGGTTAGCGCAAGAGAGGTGGTCCGTCGATAACTGTTCTCTACGAACGCGCCCGCAACTGGGTGATCGGCTCGGATCCTGGCTTGCTTCGGCTGCGGATGGCGACTCGGACCACGGCCGCGCTTGGATGTTCACTGCTGGCGCTGTTCATCCTGACCAGGGCGACGGGACAACCGCTGACCGTCGCCCTGTTGGGCGTCGTCATCACCATGGTCGCGTCGCGCTCGGTCAACGAGCCCGACCCGCGCCGCCAGCGGGTCACCATGGCGCTGCTGCCGCTGCCCGCCGCGGTGTCCATCACCGCCGCGGCGGTGCTGGCGCCGCACACGGTGGTCAGCGACATCGTCTTCGTGATCGTCGTGTTCACCGCGGCCTACATCCGGCGCTTCGGCGCGCGGGGCAGGGCGCTGGGCATGGTCGCGTTCATGTCCTACTTCTTCACGCTGTACCTGCACGCCCGCCTCGCAGAGCTGCCCTGGATGATCGGGGCGGTCGCGGTGGGCACCGTGTGCACGTACGTGATGAGCGCCTACGTGCTGCCCGATCGGCCAGAGCGGGTGCTGCGGGCCACGATTCGGGCGCTGCGGGCGCGGATGGCGATCGTCCTCGACACGACCGCCGAAGCGGTGCGGACCGGACGCCACGATGAACGACGGCGCCGCCGCATGCGGGCCCGCACCATCCGGCTCAACGAGACCGCCCTGATGGTGCAAAGCCAGATCGAGGACAAGGCCGACCCCGGCACCGTGTGGCCCGGCGTCACCGCCGAAGAACTGGTCCCGTGGCTGCTGGACGCGGAGCTGGCCATCGAATGGGTCGCCACCGCCGGTCGCCGGGCGGCCATCCTCGCCTGCGAGGATCCCGCTGCCATGCCCTCGCCCGCCCGGGCCGCGCTCGTCGGCGCGCTCACCCAACTGTCGCGAGCCATCCGGCTGCCGGAGCCCGACGGTCTGCGCCGCGCCGCCGACCAGGCGCAGCGCCAGCTCGACGAGCAATGCGAGGCCGGAGCCGACGACGCGGGCGGCGCCGCCGTGCGCCGCCTCGCCCTGGCGATCATCAACGCCGCATCGGCGACCTCGGACGTGCGGGCGATCGTCGACCGGGTTGCCGCCGGGCGCCCCCTCGACGATGCCGACTGGCAGCGACTCCCGGTGCCCAAGGGCGCCGTCTCCGACGAGGAAGCGCCGGGCCCCGGCTTGCGCCCGACCACCCGGCAGGCCATCCAGGTCTCCGTCGCCGCGTCCTTGGCCATCGTCGTCGGCGAGCTGGTCTCGCCGGCGCGCTGGTACTGGGCGGTGATCGCCGCGTTCGTCATCTTCGCCGGCACCAACTCCTGGGGCGAAACCTTGACCAAGGGCTGGCAACGCCTGGTCGGGACGCTGCTCGGCGTGCCCTGCGGCGTGCTGGTGGCGACGCTGCTCACCGGCCACAAGAACGCGGCGCTGGCGGGCATCTTCGTGTGCTTGTTCTGCGCCTTCTACTTCATGACGGTCACCTACAGCTTGATGACCTTCTGGATCACCACGATGCTGGCGCTGCTGTACGGCCTGCTCGGCCAGTTCTCGTTCGGCGTGCTGATGCTTCGGATCGAAGAGACCGCGATCGGTGCCGTCATCGGAGTGACCGTCGCCGTCGTGGTCCTGCCGACCAACACCAGAACGGCGATCCGCGGCGACGCTCGCGCCTTCTTGACGAGCCTGTCCGTGCTGATCGAGGTCTCGGCCGCGACGATGTTCGGTGTCCAGGACAGCGCCAGCCCGTCGGAACAGGCGCGCCAGCTCGACCGCGATTTGCAGCAGTTCCGGGTCACCGCCAAGCCGTTGCTGGCCGGCGTCGCCGGACTCGCCGGCCGGCGCAGCATCCGGCGCGCCCTGCGGATCTTCGCCGCCTGCGACCGCTACGGCCGGAGCCTGGCGCGCAGCGCCGAGCAGTATCGGGATCCGGTGCGGTCAGCATCGCTGGTTTCGGAACTGGCGCAGGCCTTTTCGGTGGCCGCGGCCCAGACACGACGAAACATCGACGCCCTGCAGGAAGCCATCGAGGGCGGCCACGCCCCGACCCTGGTCTCGGCGACAGACGAGCTCGACGCCGCCGAAGCGGTGGCCCGACAACAGGACGGCGACGGTCGCGGCGGCACCAGCCCCGACACCCGGCGCTTCCTCACCGCGGTGCACGCCCTGCGCCAGATCGAACGCGCCGTCATCACCGCGGCCACCAATCTCGGTGGGCGCGAAAGCGCGAAAGTAACCGCGGCAACTGCGAGCTGACCCGACCACGCGCTGACGTGCACCGCTGCGCCTTTCCCCGAAGCCGCGAAGAACAGCCGTGGCCCGCTTAGCATGTATTGCGGGTCGAGCGGTGAGGACTGCCATGTGGGATCTGAAGTCGCCATTGGTGCTTCTCGGTGTCGTCTGCATCCTGGCTGCAATCGTGGGGGGCGGCGTGAAAGCGCTTGGCGCCGAATTGCCGTTGATCAACAGTTGGCGTCGGCAGGGCGTGCTCGCGGCGTTCGGTATCGCCCCCATCGCGATTCCGCAGATGGTCATCCGGATTGGAGAGTTCCGGGTGACAAACGTGACGGTGTCGTGGGATGGCAACCAGTACAGCGGTTGTGTGGTCCGCGCGCGCTACACCGCATCGATCACGACCAAGGGTTCCGCCGGCGAGTTCGAGAGCCGGGCATTGGTTGTCACGACCTACACCAGCCCTGTGCGGACACATGTCGACGGTCCTGGTTTGCACGTCATTCATGGAACCGCCGAGAACGAGTTGGCCGCCGGCAGCCATGGCAATTACCCGGTCATCGTGGAAATCCTTGCCCCACAGGAACTCAAGTCGTCCCCGAGTTATCTCCATGTTGTCGACTGTTGACGTCTTTTAGCGATCGCGTGAGGAGCAAACCCATGGCGACACCGGACCTCCCGCCGGGCTTCGATTTCACCGACCCCGAAATCTACGCGCACCGGCTGCCCGTGCGGGAATTCGCCGAACTGCGTGCCACAGAGCCCATCTGGTGGAACGAGCAGCCCCTCGATCAAGGGGGCTTCGGCGACGGCGGCTATTGGGTGGTGACCAAGCACCGCGACATCCGCGAGGTGTCGCTGCGCAGCGACGTTTTCTCGTCGGCAACCAAGTCGATCGTGCCGCGCTATCGGCAAGACCTGGCGCAGGGGCAGATCGAGGCGGGGCAGGCGTCGATGATCATGATGGACGACCCCGAGCACAGCCGGCTGCGCAAGATCGTCTCGCGTGGCTTCACGCCGCGCGCGGTCGAGCGGTTACGCGCCGAACTCACCGAACGCGCGCGACGCATCACCGCCGAAGCCGCCGCGCAGGGCTCGGGCGACTTCGTCCGTCAGGTGGCGTGTGAGCTTCCGCTGCAAGCCATTTCGGGCCTGCTCGGGGTGCCGACGGACGACTACGACAAGCTGTTCGACTGGACCAACAACATGATCGGCAGCGACGACCCGGAGTTCGCCGACCAGGACGCGCTGACCTCGGCGGGCGAATTGATGTGGTACGCCATGCAATTGGCGGCGCATAGGGCCGATAATCCGGGTGACGACATTGTCACCACGCTGATCGAGGCCGATTCCGAGGAGCAGCGCTCTCCGACGCCGAATTCGGCATGTTCGTCGTCACGCTCGCCGTTGCCGGCAACGAGACGACCCGCAACTCGATCACACAGGGGATGATGGCCTTCACCGACCACCCGGACCAGTGGGAGTTGTTCAAGGCCCAGCGACCGAAAACCGCTGCCGACGAGATCATCCGGTGGGCCACCCCGATCACGGCGTTTCAGCGCACCGCGCTGGCGGACACCGAACTCGACGGCGTGCGCGTCAAGAAGGGCCAGCGGGTGGTGCTGTTCTACCGCTCGGCGAACTTCGACGAAGAGGTCTTCGACGCCCCGTTCACGTTCGACATCCTGCGCAGCCCCAATCCGCATGTCGGATTCGGCGGCACCGGAGCGCATTACTGCATCGGCGCGAATCTGGCCCGCATGACGATCGATTTGATGTTCAACGCGATCGCCGACCACATGCCCGATCTGCGCTCGGCCGGTGACCCGCAGCGGCTGCGGTCATCCTTCATCAACGGCATCAAGCACTGGCAGGTCGCCTACTGACCGGAACCTAGTGGAGAAGCGAAGCGACCTTCTTGGCTGTCTCCTTGGCCGAGCCTGGATTCTGTCCGGTGACGAGGTTACCGTCTACCACGGCGTAGGAAATGAAGGGAAGTTTGGCCTTTTCGTAGAGCGCGCCACGATCTTTGGCACGTTGCTCAGCGTTGTAGGGCACGAGCTTGTCGACCCGGGCGAACACCTCTTCTCGCCAAGCGAAGCCCGTCATCTTCTTGCCGGCGATGAGGTAAGAGCCGTCGGAAAGCTTGGTGTTGAGAAGTCCGCAGTAGCCGTGGCACACCGAGGAGACGATGTCGCCGCGTTCGTAGATCTCACGGGTGATGCGTTGCAGCCCATCGCTGTCGGGGAAGTCGTACATGACGGCGTGGCCGCCGGTGAAGTAGATCGCGTCGTAGTCGGCTGAGTCGATTTCGTCAGGACTGCGGGTGTTGTTCAGAAGGGCCATCTTGGCCGGGTCGGCGCGCCAGGCCTTGGCGGTCTTGTCGTAATTGGGGAACTTCAGCGCTCTGGGCTCCAGCGGCACCTTGCCGCCGGCGGGGCTGACGAGGGTCTGCTCGAAGCCGTGCGCGTCGAAGATGTGCCACGCGTGGGTGAGCTCGGATAGCCATAGGCCGGTCGGGTGCTCGGGGTCGTCGTAGTGGGCGACGTTGGTGACCACGTTGAGGATGCGTTTTGTCATCGACGGCCTGCTTTCGTGTGTTTGATGAATCGGTCAACCGGCCGGCCCGCGTAAGCCGTCATGCCCGAATGTGTGCATTGCTTACATTGACGCTAGCGCGGCCCGCGCGAGAGGTCAACTGCAAGTCCGGCTCGGCTGAACTCAACGGGTTTGGGCGGCGAGCACGGCGATGAAGGACGCGCGAACCTGTGCGGCGACCTCTTGGATCGACGAAGCGGTGAGCTTGCGGTCCAGGTATAGGCAGGCCAGGCCGTGGACCAGTCCCCAGCCCCCCAGGGCGAGGTCGATGGGGTCGGAGTCGGGGAAGACGCGCGTGATCGCAGTTGCCAGAAGTTCGTGCACCTCGGCGGCCGCTCGCACGCGTTCGTCGTTCTCGTCGTCGCACTCGTTGCCGAACATCAGCCGGAACAGCGCGGGTCGGCGCAGCGCGAACTCGACGTAGGCGACACCGAGTTCGGCCAAATCTTCGACATTGCAGGGCAATTCGCGATCCCGAGTCAAAGCGGCCTTCAAATCGCGTAGCCCTTGAGCCGCTAGTGCAGATTCCAAGGACTCACGGTCGGGAAAGTGCCGGTAGGGAGCGGTGGGCGAAACACCGGCCTCGCGCGCCACGGCGCGAATGGAGAACGACTCGCCCCGTTCCAGCATGCCCATGGCCGTCGTCAGCAGCGCGGCACGCAAGTCGCCGTGGTGATAACTGCTCTTCGTCGTGGCAGTCATGGCCGCGTGGTCCTCCTGGTGGCTCTGGGCTCAATCATCAAACGCAGATTCCTGGTCAATCGGCGGACACGCCGGTGGGGGCGCTCGCCCCCTCCCGGAAGCGCGCTGCCCGTCGTCGCGCCGATGTTGACCCCGCTCACATTGGATTCTATCGTGCAATGTAAGCAATGCACACATCAAGCGAGGCGGTGACGTCAAAGATGGTCCCGAGCGAGGGCATGGTCGCGGACGTGGTCGAGATCGAACTAGGTGGCCGCAAGATCGCCGCCCCGAAGGGCGGGCTGTATGACCGCTACCGGATGGACACCAACCTGGATGCTGTCGCCGCGGACCCGCGCGTGCGCAGCGTTGACTTCTTCCGGGCGCTGCCCAAGACCCAGGTTCAGTCGGTGATTGGTCCGACTCGGACGCCGAACTTCTACTATGCGATGTTTGTCGAAGGCGCAGATCACCTACCTCGCTCCGACGACGGCGCTGCGGTCCCGACTGCCCAGCGAGTTGGATCCTCTGCAGATCGCTCCCGGGATTGGGCTGTTCTCGGTGGTGTTCTTCCGATACGACGTGTGCGACATCGATTTCTACACCGAGGCCACCGTCGGCATCGCCGTCCGACCCGCGCACCACGGCAAGCTCCCGGCCGCCGACCTCCTCTCCTCGCTGGCCAACGACTCGATGCACGCCTACGTCCTGTCGCTGCCGGTAAACACCGAGATCGCGCAGGTCCGCGGTCACGACGGCTATGGCTTTCCGAAGTGGGTCACCGAGATCGATGTCGACATCGACGAGCGACGGACCACGGCGCGGGTGGCCAACGACGACGGCGGCACCGACATCGCGATCGACGTCGCCACCCCGGCGCAAAAGCGGGTCCCCAGCGGCACCCAGGTCTCGACACTGATCTCGTACACCCAACTCAATGGGGGCTGGCACGCCACACTGAGCCAGACCAACACCCTGGCCGTCGGCGGGAAGCTGCTGCCGAAAGACCTGGAGCTGGGCTGCGGACGGCTGACCGACGACGTCCGCTCGCTCAAGCCGATCAAGGCGCTGCGCTTGGACGTCTTCACGGAATGTCAGAACGCCCTGCACATTCCCGTACCCGTCTCGTTCCCGGCGTGAGCCCGAACCACTAGGAAACGCAATGCAGACCGTCCTGGGAGCCAACGGCCAGATCGCCGAGCAGCTCACCCGCTACCTCCACGACAACATCACCGAAAACATCCGACTGGTCAGCCGCAAACCCGCCAAGATCCATGACACCGATCAGCTGTTGCCGGCCAACCTCATGGACGCCGACGCCACCGCCGACGCCGTCGCCGGCAGCGACATCGCCTACCTGGCAGTGGGACTGCCCATGGACTCAACGCTGTGGGAGCAACACTTCCCGGTCATGATGGCCAACACCATTGCCGCCTGCCAGAAACACGGCACCAAACTGGTCTTCTTCGACAACACCTACATGTACCCGCGGACCTCGACGCCCCAGGACGAAGACACCCCATTCCAGCCAGTTGGCCGCAAGGCGGCGGTGCGAGCCCAAATTGCGAACATGCTGCTCAAAGAAATGGACTCTGGGTCAGTCGAAGCCGTCATCTGCCGAGCACCCGAATTTTACGGGCCCGGCAAGACCAAGAGCCTGTCCAACTCCGCCGTCTTCGACCGCATCAAACAGGGCAAGCGACCGATGATCCCGATCACCGCGCACACGAAAAGAACCCTGATCTGGCCCCCCGACGCCAGCCGCGGGATGGCACTGATCGGCAACACCCCCGACGCCTACGGCCAAACCTGGCACCTACCAACCGATCCCAAACGACTCACCTACGCGCAAATGATCGACATCGCCTCGAACGTCACCGCGCGCGACATCCGCTACACGACGGTCCCAGAACTCGCATTCAAGGTCGGCGGATGGTTCAACCCCGCAGTCAAGGAAGCCTCCGAGCTGCTGCCCCGCTACCGCGACGACAACATCTTCGACTCCGCCAAATTCGCCCGCCGATTCCCCGACTTCACAATCACGACCTACCGAGAGGGAATCGCCGAGATCCTCAACGATTAACGAGGGTCTCCCGTAGGAAGCGATGCGCGCCGCACTCGATGATGTCGGTGACCGCTCGTTCGGCGTCAGTTGGGCTCTGACGGCTGTGGGCTCTGCGCATCGCGGCGCTCACCGGTGGCGATGAAGTCCTCGATCAGCTCCACCACCTGCTCGGGCGCCTCCACCTGTGCGAAGTGACCGACGTCGGGCAGCACCTCGAGCCTGGCATCGGTGCGCGCCTCGTGCGCGGCGTAGGCGTGGGCGACGGGAATGATGCCGTCGCGCTCCCCCCAGATAGCCATGACCGGTAGATCTTCGCGCAACCGCAGCCGGTTGAGCGCGCTGACCGCCTGCCCGCGGTAGTCCACGACCGATCGCAGCGTCCGCAGGAACGACTGCCGCGTTTGGCCGTCCGACAACGACGAATAGGCGCTCCACAGCTCCGCGCCGCGCGGCGACCGGATGCCGGCGCTTTTCATCCAGGACCGCAGCTTGTTGCCGACGGACAGCACGGGCGGTGGGGCGACGATCGGCAGCACGAATTCCGCCCCGGGCGCCGAGAGCAGCCGCAACACCCATCCCACGTCGGGACCCAGGCCGCCGCTGCTGATCAGGATCAACCGTTGGGCGTAGTCCGGGTGCTGGTAGACGAACTGCATCGCGACGCCGCCACCGAGCGAGTGACCGACGACGGTCGCGTGGCTGACGCCGAGCTCGTCGAGGAAATCACGCAGCCATACCGCGAATGCGCCCAGCGAGTAGTCCGTGCGGGGTTTCGCCGACTCGCCGTGGCCGAGCAGATCCGGGGCGATCACCCGGAACTTCTTCGACAGCGGCGGGATCACCGACCGCCACGTCTCCGAACTGCCCGCCATGCCGTGGATGAGCAGCAGCGCCTCGCCGTCACCCTCATCGCGGTAGGCGATGCGGTCGCCGTGTAGTTCGAGAACCTTCAGCTCATTCATGTGGCCTGTGTACCCGCTTTGGTCCTGCTCAGCAATGATCTAGTGCATGACCGAACCGGTTGCGACCCGAGTGGCCGTCTACCTCGACTTCGACAACATCGTGATCTCCCGGTACGACCAGATCCACGGGCGGAACTCGTTTCAGCGGGATAAGGCCAAGGGGCTCGAGCAGCACGGGGAGCGGCTGGACCGCGCGACGGTCGACGTCGCCGCGATCCTCGACTTCGCGTCGTCGTTCGGGACCCTGGTGCTCACCCGCGCCTACGCGGACTGGTCGGCGGACATCAACGCCGGGTATCGCGGACAGCTGGTGGCCCGCGCCGTCGACCTGGTGCAGTTGTTCCCGGCGGCGGCCTACGGCAAGAACGGCGCCGACATCCGGTTGGCCGTCGACGCGGTCGAGGACATGTTCCGGCTGCCCGACCTGACCCACGTGGTGATCGTGGCCGGCGACTCCGACTACATTCCGTTGGCCCAGCGCTGCAAGAGGCTCGGCCGGTACGTCGTGGGCATCGGTGTGGCCGGCGCGTCGAGCCGGGCGCTCGCGGCCGCGTGCGACGAGTTCGTCATCTACGACGCGCTGCCGGGGGTTCCGGTGCCCGAACCGGCGCCGGCGGACTCGGAGGCGGACAAGCCGAAAAAACGGACTGCCCGCGCCAAGTCGGCAAAGCGGGACGAGCCCGACGAGCAGCCCGACCCGCAGGCCGCCGCCACGGCGCTGCTGACGCGGGCGCTGCGAATCGGCTTGGAGAAAGACGATGTCGACTGGCTGCACAACTCCGCCGTGAAGGCACAGATGAAGCGGATGGACCCGTCGTTCAGCGAAAGATCGCTGGGATTCCGCTCGTTCAGCGACTTCCTGCGTTCGCGCTCGGACGTCGTCGAGCTGGATGAGACGTCGACGACGCGGATGGTGCGGCTGCGCGCGCAGGATTGAGCGGCGCGGCAAGTATTCAGTGGGTCGCCGGACGATCGAATGACCAGGGATGGGCCGATTCCAATTGGGACGCAACACGAATGAGGACGTCTTCGCGCCCGTAGGCGGCGGCGAGTTGCACCCCGACGGGAAGACCCTCAGCGTTGCGATGCAGGGGAAGGCTGATCGCCGGCTGTCCGCTCATGTTGAAGGGGGGCGTGAACGCGGCGAACCGACCGGCCCGCCGCATCGGCGCCGTAGGGTGCTCGGGATCGTTCTCGAATTCGGTTAGCGGTGGCGGTGGTTCGGTCACCGTCGGCGTGAGGAGCAGGTCCCAGCCGTCGGCCCACCACTGCTGCAGCGCCCGCCGAAACGCATAGACCGCCTCCTGCGCCACCGCGTAGTCGAGCGCGCTCACTTCGCGGGCCCGCTGGGCGAGCACCCAGTTCACCGGCTCGACCTCGTCGGAGGTCAGCTCACGCCCGAGGGTCTGGCCGAAGGCGCGCACCCCCATCGCCATCTGCGTGGCCCACAGCGCCATGAACTTCTCGGTCAAGGTGGTGTCGGCCAGGCAGGCCGGCCACGCCGGCTCGACGATGTGCCCGAGGCCCTCGAGCATCGATCCGGCGGCACGCACGGCCGTGACGCAGTCGGGGTGCAGGACGTCGTTGCGCGGGTGGACGTCGAGCAGCCCGATGCGTAGCCGGCCGGGTTGGGCGCCGACCTCGTCGCGGTAGGCGCGCTCGGGCGGCGGCGCGATCACGGTGTCCCCGACTCCGGGCCCGCGCACGGCGTCGAGCAGGCCCGCCGTGTCGCGCACCGTGCGGCTGACGCACAGCTCGACGCCCAGGCCCACCTCGGCGCGCACCGGCCCGACGGTGATCCGGCCCTGGCTCGGCTTGAGTCCCACCAGCCCGCAGCAGGACGCCGGGATGCGGATGCTGCCGCCGCCGTCCGAGGCGTTGGCGAACGGCACCATCCCGGCGGCCACGGCGGCGGCCGCGCCGCCACTGGATCCGCCCGGCGTGCGGTCCAGCGCCCAGGGGTTGCGGGTCGCCCCCCACGCGAGCGGCTGAGTGGTCGGCAGGCTGCCCAGCTCGGGGCTGTTGGTCCGGCCGGCGATCACCAACCCGGCCGCCTTGAACCGGGCCACGAGCGTGGTGTCGCGGGCGTCGACCTTCGCGGCCTCTTTCAGCGCCACATTCCCGTTGGACAGCGTCTGGCCCGCGAAGCTGGTGTAGAGGTCCTTGAGCAAGAAGGGAACCCCGCGGAACGGGCCGTTGGGCAGGCCCGGGTCGGCCGCCACGGAGCGCGCGTGCCCGAACCACTCGATGACCACGGCGTTCAGCGTGGGGTTGAGACGCTCGATCCGCTCGATCGCCGCCTCCAGCAGTTCACTCGGCGTGACCTCGCCTCGGGCCACCAGCGCGGCCTGATCGGTGGCGTCCATCCAGCGCGTCTCGTCGGCCAGAGCAGTCATGGCTTCCGGTGTATCACGGGGTCAGCGTCACACCCGCGCCCGCGCACGAGTCGCGGTGCCGGCGCACCGGCCTTACGCTCGTTGGTTGCACGAACACAACGGGGGTTTATTGATGCGTGGGATCAACGGGCGAACCATGTCCAGACGGTGCTTCGCCCCGCTCGCGCTCGCGTCGGTTGCCTGCCTGCCCATCGCGTCCTGCTCGGAAACCGCGGCCCCTCCCCCGCTCAGCGCCACCACGTCGACATCCGCCGCGAAAACCAGCACCCGCGCGCCCGCCCCGCCCGCCCCGATAACCGGGCCGCTGGAAAAGGATTGGAAAAGCTACGGCGGCACGGCCTACTTCGGTTGCCCCGAGAAGTTCTCGGCCGGCAGATCGGCGCTCGAGGACATCCGGCCGAAAATCTTCGACCCGAAATCCGGGCAATACGTCGCGCCGGGCATCCCCTCGCTTCCGGCCGGCGAGAACCTCACCGGCGCCATCTGCGCGCCGACCGGCACGGCCGACGACATGAAGGTGGTGTACGTCGTCACCACGGTCAAGCCGGCGCAGGCTTCCGCCCCGGAAGTCGCCAAAACCACCGCCTACGTGTTCGACACCAAGTCCGGCCGTCAGTTGGCCGACAAGGAGCTGCAGCCGCCGGCCCCGGAGCTGAAAATGACCGCGCCGAAGGAATGGGGGTTGGCCTCGACCGCCTCGGGTGTGGCGTGGCTGAACGCCTTCACCGACGGCCACGGCGCCGCATCGCCGCCACGGACCGTGGTCCTGTCCGGCGGCGACCTGTCGATGATGTGGAACGACCCGCAGCCCGGGCGGGTCTGGCAGGACGTGCTCGCGTTCGCGCGCAACACCGAGCCCGGCAAGTCTTCCGGCGCGGAGCTGCGCCGGCCCAGCGGGGAAGCGATCTATCAGGACAACGACGCGCAATCCGTCGATGCCGAATTAACCGACGGCACAACCAAACTGGTGAAGATCACGCACTGGGATTCCTACAACCCGCCCGTGCTGTCGACGATGTTCTACGACCTCAACGCCAAGTCCGTCATCAAGATCGGCGATTCCGACCGGCTCCCCGGCGGCGGGCTGGCCGCGGCGCTGTCCGACGGCAAACTGTTCGTCGACGGCCACGGCTCGGACACCTCTCAGCTCGGCTTCGGCGTATGGAACCTGCGCAGCCAGCAGTGGGACTTCCAGAAGAGCCGAGACGACGCCAAGAAGCTGTCGGTCTCCAAGCTGGCGTTCTTCGAAGACCACCTGTACATCACCGGCACCGGCGGGACGTACTCCGTGATCGCCCTGCCCGCAACCGATCCCGTGGCATCGAACTGGACACTACGGCCTTTCGAGCGGATCTCCGGGTGGACGCTGGTGTGCCGCGGTGAGACCGCGCCGGCGTCCAACGGCGAGTGCAAGGAGATCGTCATGGTGCAAGATCAGGACGGCCACTACCCCGGCCCCTGGTTCTAGGGCGCGCTCGCCGGCGTGCCCTCAATCGGCCTGCCTTGCAACGCTTCTCGTTCTGACAACGATCAGTGCGGTGCAGGCCACCAGCACACCGGTGGCCGCGGCTTCGGCGATCAACGCACCGGAGTTCAGCACTTGCCGGTCGGCGACCAGAGATATTCCCATTTCATTCTTGGCGTCGCCGACCAGTACCGACGGATAGACCAAACACAAAACAACGGTCACGAACGCGATGACCGCGCAGCCGCATGCGACGATCCCGAGCCAGCGCGCCCGCGTCGCGGCGAGCAGCGCGCCGCCGGCCGCCAGCGAGGTGATCACCACGATCCACCCCGGCGTGCTGTCCACCATGTCGGTGAGCAAGGAGCCGTAGTATTCGCCGTGCTCACCGATGTACATGCCGAGGCCATTCCACCGAATGGGTAATCCCAGCTGGCTCACGTCGATCCAGGGCAGAAGTGTCAGTGCGGCCGACGCGATCGCCGCCGCAACGGCCACTACGGTGATTGCTTTGGTACGCAACATGTTCCTCTTCGATAGTCGGGACGAACTTCCAGCCGGCCAGCCAGGTTACGCGTACCAGTCACTAATCCGGGCGCCGCGAGTTAACCGGGCCGCGCTCGGGGGTATCCGACGGGGCATGGGGTGGGTGACGATGCACGCGGTCGCGATCGTCTCGGCTTTGCTTTCCGCTTTCTGGGCTGCGGTGGGAATCGTGGTCCGGCAACGAGCCACTCAGCGCGTTCCGGGTGATGAAGCCATGTCCGCGACCATGGCGACCAACCTGGTTCGCCAACCGTCGTGGTGGGCCGGGACGTTTGCCGCGGGGGCCGGCTACGCGTTTCAGGCCGCGGCGCTGGCGCATGGATCCCTGCTGCTCGTCCAACCGCTTTTTGTGTCGTCGTTGCTGTTCGCGTTGCCGTTGGGCGCGGCACTGTGCCACCAGCGCATCAGCCGGGCCCAGTGGGGCTGGGCGATGTTGCTGACGGCCGCACTGGCGGTTTTCCTGCTGGTGGGCCAGCCCCGCGAGGGCCACGGCCGTCCCCCGATTCCGGCGTGGACGCTGGCGCTGGCGATCACCGTGCCGTCGGTGATCGCGTGCGTCATCGCCGCCCGCCGCGCCACCGGCCGGGTGCGGGCCTCGCTGCTGGGCGTCGCGGTCGCGGTCCTGCTCGGCATGATCGCGGTCGTCACGAAGGTCTGCACCCACCGCTACTCGGTCGGCGGGTGGCATGAGCTGATGACCGTCCCGGCTCCGTACGTGCTGGTGGGGCTGGCGGTCACCGTGACCGTAGTGCAGAACTCGGCGTTTCACGCCGGTGCTCTGCAGGCGTCGGTGCCGATCATGCTGGTGGGCGAGCCGGTGGTCGCCGTCCTGCTCGGGGTTGTCGTCCTGGGTGAGCATCTGGCCGTGGGCGGGCCGACGGCGTTGATCCTTCTCATCGCGGTGGTGGCGATGGCGGCGGCCACGGTCGCCCTGAGCCGCAGCCAGGCGATCGAAAACGGCGATGTGCCAAGTGAGCGGCTACCTTCGCCGAGTCCGGACGAGGCTGCTCTGGCGGCCGCCGGGGCGAGCCGGGGACTTGCGGAGGGGCGACATCAGCTCGAGTGAGCGTCGAAGTCACTTTTTGTCGCGCGGCAACCGGCAGCCGGTGTAGCCCGAGACGACGAGGTTGCCCCGGTAGCCGACCTTGACGAAGATGCCGGTCGGGCCGTAGAAGCCCACGTCGTGGTTCCCGGGGTTGTCGTGCATGACCTGCATGTCGGTGGCGTCGAGTTTGGCGGCCGCCTGTTTGGCTGCCTCCTGGATGCTCGCCCACTGCTGCTCGGAGACTTCGACGTTGGCGGCCACCTCGTCGGGGAGGAAGTAGCCACGTCCGTCGGTCTGATCGTAGGGTCGTTCGCAACCCAGGCCCGAGCCCTCGTGCGGGGTTTCCCAGGTGATCGAGGGTATCAGTTTACTTGTCGCCGAGGTGATTTCGTTCATCGCCGCCTGCACCTGAGTTTGGGTTTCCTCGAACGACGGCAGGGATTTCAGCGTCGCCAGCGCCTTGGCGGCGTCGGTGGGCGGGGTGGGGTGGTGGGGCTGATTCACGTGGCATCCTGTCGCTAGTGCGGTGGCGGTCACGGCGGCCAAGATCAGTCCGTGGCGCCGCCGGCTCGGGGTGCTCGCTATTCGATTGTCCGTCACTTCTGCGGAACCGCCTGATCTCCCAGTCCGGCCAGCACGGCCGCGATGTTGTAGTTGGTCGTCCGGGTGCCGCCGCCGTCGGGGAAGCGGGGGTAGTCGCTGTGCCCGTGCGCGTCACTCAGGTTGAGGGTGCCACCGTGGCCGTCGGGCACCGTGGCGGCCCCCGTCGCCAGGTGCGTGAAGTTGGGGTTGGTAGCCGGATTCGGGCCGAAGTGGCCCGCGCCGGTGGCGTCGGCCGCGCCCAGCACGGTTTCGGCCAGGGTGCTCAGCGGTGGGGGCAGGAACGGGGCGACCGTGTGGGCGATGGCGGGACCGTCGTAGGTCCACTGGATCGGGTCGTCGGGGGTTTCCATGGTGAACACGTGGCCGGGCTGCAGGTGGAGTTGTTGCGGCGTGGACGCTTCGATGCCTGGGGAGCCGTAGAACAGAGCCCGCGATACGCCATGGTCGCCGGGCTCCTGCAAGGCCAGACCGGTGGTCAGCGACCCGTAGGAGTGGCCGATCGCGGTGAGATCGGCGGGGCCGCCGTGGTGGGCGGCCTGTAGCCCGTCGTAGAAGCCGGCCAGGTCGTGGGCGCCGGCCCGCGCGATGTCGTCGTGGCTGACACCCCAGCCGCCGGCCAGCGACTTGCCGAGGTCGTCGAAGCCGGGCACCTGGGGCGGGTCGTACCCGATCCAGGCGATCGCCGAGACGGTGTCGTGTTCGTGGCCGGGGGCCAGGCTCAGCTGTCGCAACGCTTCGCTTCGGAGCCGGGTCGCCTCGTCCGACATGCTGCCGATGGCGCCGTGCACAGTGGTGTTGAGGCCGGGCACGGTGACCGACACGTGGGTGGACGCGTCGGGGTCGCCGACCGCGATCGCGGCGCGGGCCTGCTTGCCGGTCTTGGTGTCCAGCAGCATGAGTTTTCGATCCGGGCTCATCTTGACGGCCTTGTCGACGGCCTGGAGGTCGGGCAGGTACTTGGCCCCGTCGCGGGCGGCATCGTATTGGCGTTGCCAAGCCTCGTACGCCAGGCGATCGTCGAAGATCGCTCCCGGCTCGTTCGGCGGCGGAATGTTCTTGCCCTGCGCCCAATCCGGATGCTGCGCCCTGAGGGCGTCGGCCTGGGCGGCGGCCGCCTGGGCGCCGGTCAACTCGGTGGCCAGAGTGAGCCGGTTGTAATGATCGCGGTCCACCGCGGGCATCCCGTTGTGGTTGCCGATGTACGGATTGTGTTGGTACTCGGCGTCTTTCTGCGCCGGCGTGAGCGAGCTCCACACCTGCGCGAATTGCTTGGGGTCATCCGGCAACGCGGGCAGCGGCGACAGCGGACCCTCCACGGCCTGGATGGCCGCGGGGTCATAGCCGTCGCCGTGCAGGGCCCCGAGTGCGTTCTGCAACGTGTTCGAGTAGCCGTCGCGTGTCGCCTGCAGCTGGCCCAGCGCGGCTTTGGTGTCGCTGATGGCGTCCTGCTCACACTTGGCAATGAGCGTCTCGAGCGCATCGATGTCGGCGGCCGTAAGGCTTTCGTCGTCCTCCATTTCGTCGGCTTCCCCGATCAGGTCGTCGAGCTCCTGCAGCTGGGCCTCCAGCGCGGCGATCTGTGCGGCCGCTGCCTTTTGCGCCTCGGCCAGGCTTGCGGCGATGTTCTCCAGGTCCGCCCCGATCTTGGGCAGCTGCAACGACTGCGCCCCAAGCGATTTGGTCACCCGCTGCACCTCGTCGGAGTCGTTGATCGGATGGCCGCCGTCCTGGTGGTTCCAGGCGGCTTCGAAGCGGGTGCGGGCCTGTTCGAACGCGTTGTTGCTCTCCGCCGTGCATACGCCCGCTTTACGAAAGGCCTGCGCCAGGTTGGAGATCTGCAGTGGGCTGCCGGCCTGCAGGCTTCGGTTGATCGCCCAAGGGTCGCCACCGGCTGCGGCGATCAGCGCCGGGATGCTCAGGTAGCGCAGTTGCATGGGATCCTCAGCCGCTCTCCCGACCAGTACCCATCGCCACCCCTTCGACGCTTGGGAAAAAGGTTACCGCCGCAGCTTCGCCAATCAATTCAGCTGCGGGTAGACCACCACGTGTTGGAAGGCCGGCCCTTCGCGACGGGTCTATCGCGACCATTTGTTTGAACTAGACCAGAATCAGCACGGCCCTCGCCTTCCGGCCTCGATATGCGACAAGATCGAGCGCGAAAGTTCGCCGCGGAAAGGACAACGATGCCGCCCAAGTCACCGACATCAACCCCGAAGCTGCCGCCCGCCCGGGTGGCTCGCGCGGTCGAACGAATCCGTCATCATGTGGGGCGTGTATACCAGCGACTGGCACCTCCGCCGATCACGGTCATCGACCTCATCTTTGGAGGTTTTCTGTCGCAGGCCATTTCGGCTGCCGCGCAGCTTGGCATCGCCGACGCGCTTGCCGCGGGCCCGTTGACCAAGCAGGATTTGGCGCGTCGCGTCGGAGCCGACCCGGACAGCGTGGCGCGGCTGATGCGGTTGCTGATCAGCCGCGGCGTGTTCCGCAGGTGCCGCGACGGTCGCTTCGCGCTCAACGCTTTAGCCGACACGTTGCGCACCGATTCGCCGATTTCGACGCGTGGGGTCGCCTTGCTTTACGGCTCGCCGCAACACCGGGCCAACTGGACGCTGCTAGCCGACGCGGTGCGCACCGGAGAACCGAACCCCCCGAAAGTGTTGGGCAAGGACGTGTTCGGCTACCTGCGCGAGGATCCGGAGTTCGCGGAGATCTTCAACACCGCGATGACGTCCACGTCGGCGATATTGGAGGCGGCGGTGGTCGCGGCCTACGACTTCAGCGACTTCGGTGTCATCGCCGATATCGGGGGCGGCCACGGCCGGCTACTATCATCGCTTCTCGCCGCCGCCCCCAATGCCCGCGGCGTGCTGTTCGACCTTCCCGAGGCGGTCGAGGGAGCGCCACCGTTACTGGCCGCGCACGGTGTCGCCGACCGAGTCACGGTGACCGGCGGATCGTTCTTCGACAGCGTGCCGTCCGCCGATGCCTACGTGATGAAGAACGTCATCCACGACTGGCCCGACGACGAGGCCATCGCGATCTTTGGCACCATCAAAGCCGCGGCTCCTCCGGGTGCGAAACTGCTGCTGTTGGAGATGGTCATCCCGGATCATGACCGCGAGTTCCTTGGCCACTATGCCGACATGGAGATGCTGGTGATGGCCGGTGCGCTGGAACGAAACCGCAAGCAATGGACCGACCTGCTCCAGCGTGGCGGCTTCCGGCTGCAGCGAGTGGTGCAGACGGCAGGGCCGCTGTGCGTCATCGAAGCCATTCCCGGCTAGGAAGCGAACCCCTCGGCGCGGCCAAGAACGCCCGTACCCAGAGTCACCCGCAAAGTTGCCCCAACTGTCCGTGATTGGAGCTCGCGTCGCACTGCGTCTGCTCGCGTCTTTGAATGAAGTCATTGATGCAGTCTTGGTGGGCAGCGGGATCGACAATGCCGGCGCAGGGGTCGCCGGCGTGTGCTTGGGCGGGTGAAATGCAGAGCGGCGCCAGTGCCAGGATTGCGGCCGCCAACAGGCCGAATATTGCCTTCTTCATCGGAATCTTCCTTCCACGCCCCTTATCTTCTATCGATTGGACGCCTGGATCACGGAATGTGTCGAGTAGGTGGCCAACAATGCGCGTCAGGGGGTCTGCTGCCAGGTCCCACAATTCCGTGTCAGGAAAGCGGTGTCACTGCCCCGGATTCCGACTACCTGCGGACCGTCTGTCTTCTTGCTATCGATTACGTCCCTTGGATCGGGACTACCGAGCCGCGCCCAATAACACGTCGGCCCACCGGCGCTGCGATACTTGCCCACCGCAATGTCAACGCCGACAAGGAAAGTCCCGTCATTGTCGATGACTGACCAGTACGAGCCCTGAGGGTCGCCAACGGTCTTACTGCCCGGCGGCGTGCGACCTGCCGTTTGACTGGCGGTGGGGCTAAGGGTGCCGGCCACGGTCGGAGTTGTGCTGTTCGTGGCGGTTGCGCATGCCGCAATCAACAGCGTGGGCGCGGTCAATGCGAGGCGCTTCATGCACGTGGATTGTAAAAACAGCCGATGGCGGTGTCCACCATGTCGAGGTCGCCGCACAATCCGCCTGAGGGCGGCATCACCGGTTATTGTCCGACGCGCATCTCGTAGAAGCGCAAGCGCACAGCGCCCTGCTGACCTATGGACGAAGTATGGCCGACCACTCCGATTGTGTGGGCGTCGATCTGCAGGTTCGTGCCGTTTACGAGCACAGGCGTACTGAGGAGGAACGGCTCGGCGGCATTGGCGACAATCAGGCGGTAGGTAACCCCGTCGAGCACGACGGTCCAGGCGGTCGGCGGAGCGATGGTTCCTTGGAAGAGCCGGTCGACGGCGGACGGTTGCAGGTCGATCCCGACCAGGACCGCCATGTTCGGTCCGCTGGGGGTTGGGACCGCGATCACGTCGTTTCCGTGGACGGTGACCTCCGACAGCGCAGTGAGCGGACCACAGTGCGGCCCGGTACGGGTGAAGAGAGCCCAGCGGTTCTCGGCTCCGGTCAGGGTGTAGTTGCACAGCAGCGCACGCGAATATCGTGGGGATTCTTCGACGCCTAGCCGGCCGCCCATGCCGCCGACGCCGGTAGCGGGCGAGGCCGGCGATTGCCTGGACAAAATGAACTTTGGCCCGTTAGCCAGGGATTCGCTGTTCAGGTCATCGAGGGCGGGCGTGTTGGCAGCGGACGTCTGATAAACGGGCGCGGGGCGCCACGACAGATCGTAGGCCCACGCCGCCGACGTCTCATAGGGATCGACGTGGACCGTTGACGACCCGATGGTTTTGATGAAGCGGTCCGGAATCGCGTAGAGCGCACGCTGGCGTGCCTTGGCCTCTGCGACGCGTTGGTCGACGCGCCCTGGCAGGGCGAGCGTGACCAGGCGGTCGACCGTTTGCGCGGGCGCCCGTAGCGCCTCCGCGAAGCGCGAGGTATCCGGGGGATATCCCCCTGCGAGCACCACGACGGCATACTCTGCGCCAAGCAGAACCAAGGTGGTGGCCAGCACCACCACTACTAACGCACGACCACGGGTTCCTGAAAGAGGGGTGATCGCCACCGCAACAATGATGAGGCCGAGAAGCGCGTAGAGATGCCAGATGTCAGGTTTTGAGAACGCACTTTTGGCCGGGATCATGGTCGCGAGGCCGACGAGCACTACTAGCCGACGGGGAATCTGCGGTCCGCCGCGGATGAACATCATCCACAACGCTCCTATCCAGGCAAGCGTTAACAGGACCGCGACGACCGTGAGCAAAGTTAAGTCATCCTCGGCCGCACCGTAACCCGATGCGAGGGTGGCGCTGGATCTGAGCCAGGCGGGCAGGTTGTCCGGTCGTTGCCCGTCGACTACCCACCAGATGAATGTCGATGCTGCGAATGCGGTCACCGTTGCGCAATGGCGTCCGATAGCTCTCCAGTCGAGCAAAACCGACAGGCCCAGTGCGATGGCCACAATCGCGAGGCCGGCGTTTAGTTTCACGAGCAGCTGCAGGCCTGCGAATGCGCCCAGCACGGTGCACGTGCTCATTACCGTCGAGCGCTTGGGATATTGCTGCAACAGGGGCACCGCCGCCCACGGCAGTGCCGCGAGACCGGCCAGCTCAGGGTATTCCAGGCCCGAAACCCCGCCGTGACCGATGTGCAGGATGGCGACGATGCCGGTGGTCAGGAAGGCACCCAGAAGCGAAGTCATCGGGGCGTGGCGCTGGCGTAACGCTGCCGCGATACCGAGGAACAGGACGGCGACGATGATCGGCTGGTAGATCGTTGCGAGCACCGACTGACCGAAGGAGTAGTAAGCGGTGTTCTGGAGGAATGCAAGCGGCCCGTAAGTCGATACGACTTCGGGGCCCCATGCGAGGTGGTGAATTCGTGCGAGCGCCACCCCGGCCAAAGTCGATTGGTCAGGTCCGATGGCCGCGTCGACTGACGCCTGCGGCCAAAAAATCAAAACCGTAATTAAGGCGGCGACGCCTCGTTGCCAACGCGCAGAGCCCCACGCAGTCGTCGAACACCAGGTCCTGATGCGTCCAAGCGCCGTCGTCGGGACCGACGCGGTTGTCACCATTCACCAAAGCTACCAATCACTTCAAAGGGCATTGGACGTTTCATGAATTGCCCTGCCCGCCTAACTCGGTCGATACCTTTCAGAAAAGTACACCGCTTGCAATCGAGGCTTTATTCGGCGACAGAGCGTCCCGCCGCGAGTATCTTGGCGGACTATGGGCCTCTCGCGATTGGGCACCAGGGAGGCCAACAAGAAGCTCCGTTACGCTGCTGTGTCGGTCGTATTCGTCCCCCTCGGGCAGATTCTCATCCAGGTTTTGGGCTTATGGCTGCACAACTACACTGCCGGTTCGCTATTGGCGGCCGCCATCGTGACCGTCCCTAACTTTTTCGTCAACAAACTTTTCGTCTGGCGGATCAGGTCGCGCGAGAACTTGCGCAGCCAGGTTCTTGTGTTCTGGGTGGCCATGATGCTGGGTGTCGCGTTGGCAACGTTGTTCACTTACCTCGTCGAGGCCGCGATGGCAAACCACACGACGCTCGCCCGCGGCGCAGCAGTGTTCTGCGCCCAGCTGCTGGGATTCGGCATCGTCTGGGTGGGTCGTTTCCTCATCCTGGACCGCTGGCTGTTCAAGCTGGCGGGCGACACCTCTGAGCACGCCGACGAGGTCATCGGCGAGATTCCTGTCTGAGCCAATCGAGCCACTGGGCGGCTCTACGCGCATGGACGCGATCGGGCGGTTCGCCCTACGGCAACCCGGTGTAGCCAAAATCACAATTGACAGGACCCACCCGGCCATGCGTCGGTACTGTTACTCCACTGGACGCGTCCGTTCAGGGAGGCAAACGCGTGACTGGTGACCACCAATCGAGCCGTGTGGACTCGATCAGCGTCGTAATCCCGGTCTACAACGGAGCCGCGACCTTGCCGGGGTTGGTAAAGGAGCTCGAGCAGCACCGTTCGCTGCAGGAGACCAGGGGCGGCCGCAAATTCCGCGTCGACGAGGTGCTTCTCGTGTGGGACCGCGGCATCGGCGGTAGCGAAGAAGTCGTGCGCGATTTGGCCGCGCGCGACGAGTGGCTCCGTCCGGTGTGGCTCTCCCGCAACTTCGGACAACATCCCGCGACGCTGGCGGGCATGACGTCATCAGGTGGCGACTGGATCGTGACGATGGATGAGGACGGACAACACGATCCGGCGTATATCGGCGACTTGCTCGACACGGCGTACCGCGACCGCACCGAACTGGTGTACGCGTCGCCGACGAACCGACCACCGCACGGTGCCTTGCGCAATGTGGCGTCCTGGCTGACGAAGTGGTTGTTCCTACATGTCCTGGTGTCGTCCAAAGGCCTTCGAGCTTTCAACAGTTATCGACTGGTCCTCGGCGAGGCCGGACGAAGTGTCGCCGCCTACGCCGGCGCCGGGGTGTTCCTCGATGTCGCCCTGTCTTGGGTCGTCACCGAACCCTCAACCTGTCCCGTGGTGCTGCGCCAAGAGGGCCGGCCCGCCAGCGCGTACACCCTCCACCGCCTCGTCTCGCATTTTTGGCGGCTGGTCATCTCCTCGGGCACCCGGCCGCTGCGCTTCGTCTCCACGATTGGCGTTCTGTTCGCTCTTCTGGGCTTCGCCACCGCTATTTACAGTGCGGTCCGGAAACTGGTGGGCGATGTCAACGTGCAAGGTTGGACATCGGTGTTCGTAGCGGTGCTTGTCATCGGTGGGGCGGCCTTGTTCTCACTGGGGATCATTGCCGAATACATCGCAGCTGCCGCCGGCATGGCGATGGGCAAGCCGGTGTATGTCATCGTGCGCGATCCGGGTGAAGCATTCGATAGCCCGGAGGGCTGACGGATGCTTACTTGGATTGTCGGCCGGCGGGGATTGCTGGGCAGCGCCGTCTCGCGGTCGATCGGTTCGGAGTTCATCGGCGCTCCGGTGCCGTGGGAAGATCACGATGCTGCGGCTGCGGTGCTCGATGCCAGCCTCGATGAATTCACCCGGGCGGCGCGCGACGACGACTGGTCGGTCATCTGGGCCGCCGGCAGCGGCGTCATAGGTTCCACGATCGACAAACTCGCAGCGGAGACCCGCATCATGTCCCACCTGCTCACACGAATTCGAGAGTCGCGGCCAACCGGTCGGGGTGCGTTCTTCCTCTCCTCATCCGCGGGCGGCATCTATGCCGGGTCGACTCACCCCCCGTTCAGTGAATCGACGACGCCGCAGCCACTGAGCCCGTACGGCGAGGCAAAACTCGCTCAGGAGGAGATTTCGCGGTCGGCGCTCGACGGCTGCGTCCCACTCGTCATCGGACGATTGTCAAACCTCGCAGGGCCCGGTCAGAACGTCATGAAACCGCAGGGTCTGGTCAGTCAGCTGTGCCGAGCCGCCGTGACGCGACAATCGGTGAACGTTTTCGTGCCGATGGAGACCCTCCGCGACTACTTGTATGTCGATGATGCCGCCGCGATGGTGCGGACGCTGGTCCAGAGAGCGGTAGAAACGCAGCCGGCCGCGCCGGTGCTGCGCAATCTGTCGTCTCAACGACCACTGCCGGTTTGCGCCGTCTTGAGGACGGTGGAGCAAGTGGCCCATCGCACGGTTCGTATCGCACTGGGAACGAGCCCGTCGACGAGATATCAAGTCCGGGACCTGAGGCTGTGCACACAGTTCGCGCAGGACTTTCAGGGCGTCGCAATAACTCCGTTTCCCGTGGCGGTCAAACGTGTATACGACGATGTACTGCGTCGACAGCTATCTCCGAACTGATCAAATGACTCTCATTGATTGCCACTCGCGAGTCCTACATGCCGGCCTTTCCGAACCCCTCACACCTTAGTGAAGCAGTACATCCGGTAAGAGGTTTGTCCATTAAGCAATCCATCGCAGAATTTGGGATGTATATATTGCCGAAGAACGCCAAAACTATTGCGAGACAACTCATGCCACCGCCGGAGATTCTGCGCTAGTGCACGCGCAACGTCCGCACTGATGTCCCTCTGCGACACGATCCGCATAGGGCCGTCTTCTAGCTCTTGTTCCCATTTGTGAATGCCGTCATGTCGGCGCCAATCGGCGTATAGGAAGTGGCCGCCGGGCCGTAGCACACGTGCTACTTCAGCGAGGAAACGCGGAAACGCGGGGTAGCAGTGCGAGGCCTCGACATTTATCACCGCATCGAAGGTTTCATCGGAGAAGGGGAGGTCCGCGGCGTTGCCCTGCACGAAGTCAAGGCCAGGCAGGTTGTGCCGTTTGCGGCAGAAGTCGACACCGGCCCGACTTAAGTCCAATCCCGTGTAGGAGGCCAGACCCAAGGTGCGCATTAGATATTCGGCTCCGCCGCCATGACCACAGCTGACTTCCAGCGCCCGTTTTCCACCTAGATCAACCTGGGTCGCCGTTCGGTGATAGAGCTGAATGAAGTAGCGGTTGGGCTCGTCGGACGCCTCCAGGGGGAGGGCCATGGGCGGATCTTCCTCATAGCCCCAGTTGATGAAAACCTGATCGTCACCGCTGAAAAAGCGGGTCGTTAGCGGGTAAAAGTATTTGGCAAAGAATTTCCACCCTGGAGTAAGTAACAGGTGGTTGGTGAGGCTCACGCGTGTGAGTATGACAGAACGCTCCGAGGGTCTGCGCCGACTTCGCCCGGCGCTACGGAACACTTCGCAAGGTGCACCGCCGGCTCAACGCGACGCCACTTGATCCCGCACATCGATTTCCTCGGCTGGGTGCCCGCTGCCGCCACCAATCGCACGTCGGTTGCAGGCCAGCGGCCAGGCCGGAGCAAAACCGGCCCAGACCCGGCTGAGGCTTGGTGGCAGGTACAGGATTCGAACCTGTGAAGCTTTCGCGACGGATTTACAGTCCGCTCCCATTGGCCGCTCGGGCAACCTGCCGCCAGACAGGTTACAACGAGCGAGTAGACAAAGCACAAACGCCTATCACCGGATGAAGGGACGGAATGCATGGCGGACTCATCGTTCGACATCGTCAGCAAAGTGGATCGCCAAGAGGTCGACAACGCGCTCAACCAGGCCGCCAAGGAATTGGCCACCCGGTTCGACTTCCGCGGCACCGACACCACAATCGCCTGGAAGGGCGACGAGGCTATCGAGCTCACGTCATCCACCGAGGAACGCGTCAAGGCGGCGGTCGACGTCTTCAAGGAGAAGCTGATCCGCCGCGACATCTCGATGAAGGCCTTCGACGCCGGCGAACCGCAGGCCTCCGGCAAGACCTACAAGATCAGCGGGTCCCTCAAGCAGGGCATCAGCAGCGAGAGCGCCAAGAAGATCACCAAGCTGATCCGTGACGACGGCCCCAAGAACGTCAAAACCCAGATCCAGGGCGACGAAATCCGGGTCACCAGCAAAAAGCGCGACGACCTGCAGGCCGTCCAGGCGATGCTCAAGCAGGCCGACCTGGACGTGGCGTTGCAGTTCGTCAACTATCGCTGACCGGCGCGGTCCGTGCCGCGCGGCGCGGATTCGCGAGTTACTAGCCCGACCAACCGGTGGGTCTCTACGCTGGTACGAGTCCCACAATTCGAGCGAGGTTCACGATGACCGCGACTCCCCAGGAGGCCGCCGATAACGGTGCCGCCGAGGCCGGATACTCCGACGTGATCATCGTCGGTGCCGGCATCTCCGGCATCGACGCGGCATATCGGATCACCGAGCGCAATCCGCGCCTGACGTACACCGTCCTGGAGCGGCGCGCGCAGATCGGCGGGACGTGGGATTTGTTCCGCTATCCCGGCGTGCGATCGGACAGCAGCATCTTCACGCTGTCCTTTCCGTTCGAGCCGTGGACCCGCAAGGAGGGCGTCGCCGACGGCGTGCACATCCGCGAGTACCTGGTCGCCACCGCGCGCAAGTACGGCATCGACCGGCACATCCGGTTCAACAGCCATGTGCGCTCGGCGGACTGGGACTCCGCAACCGACACCTGGACGGTCACCGTGGAGCAGGACGGGGCACGCAAGCTGTATCGCGGCCGCTTCCTGTTCTTCGGCAGCGGCTACTACAACTACGACGAGGGCTATACCCCGGACTTTCCGGGCATCGAACAGTTCGAGGGCACCGTCGTGCACCCGCAGCACTGGCCCGAAGGCCTGGACTACACCGGCAAGCAGGTCGTGGTGATCGGCAGCGGGGCGACCGCGGTCACGCTCCTGCCGTCGTTGTCGGACCGCGCCGCCAAAGTGACCATGCTGCAGCGCTCGCCGACCTACCTCATTTCCGCGTCCAAGTACGGCGCCGTCGCCGCGGTGGCTCGAAAGTTGTTGCCCCGCAACCCCGCTCACCTCGTCATCCGCATGTACAGCGCCCTGACCGAGGCGGTGTTCTTCGCGTTGTCCCGCAAGGCGCCGGGGCTGGTGCGGTGGCTGTTGCGGCGCAAGGCGATCAACAGCCTGCCCGCAGGCTACGACGTCGACACCCACTTCAAGCCGCGCTACAACCCGTGGGACCAGCGGATGTGCCTGATCCCCGACGCCGACCTGTACAACGCCATCACCGCGGGCGGCGCCGAGGTGGTCACCGATCACATCGACCATTTCGACGCGACGGGTATCGCGCTGAAATCCGGTGGACACCTGGCCGCCGACATCATCGTCACCGCCACCGGCCTGCAGCTGCAGGCGCTTGGCGGGGCCGCGATCAGCCTGGACGGCAACGAGATCAAGACCAGCGACCGCTTCGTCTACAAAGCGCACATGCTCGAGGACGTGCCGAACCTGTTCTGGTGCGTGGGCTACACCAACGCGTCGTGGACGCTGCGCGCCGACATCACCGCCCGGGCGACGGCGAAGCTGATCGAACACATGGGTTCTCACGGCTACACCCACGCCGCACCGCATCGGGGCAACGAGCCGATGGCCGAGAAGCCATCGTGGGACATCAACGCCGGCTACGTGCTGCGCTCGGTGCACATGCTGCCGAAGTCGGGCACCAAGCGGCCATGGAACGTGCGGCAGAACTATCTGGCCGACGCACTCGACTACCGGTTCGACCGCATCGAGGAGGCGATGGTGTTCGGCCGGGTCGAGGATCGGGCGCCGCTGGCCGGCTAGGCTAGCCCGCGGCCGGCGGCCTGGCCATCACCGACGGTTTGAATCCGTAGCTCGGCAGGTTGCGCCAGCCGCCTTGTCCGACCATCGGCCCGAACGGTGTCATCGGCACGGCAGGCAACCCGTTCGCGGCCGGCGGAGCCGTGGACGTCGCGCTCACCAGCGTCGCGACCCCGGGGTTGGTGACGGCGTTGACCGGAGCCCAGCTGGGCGGCACGGACAGCGCTCCCAGCGGAACCGCGCGCCCCACACCCGCTGCCACGGAGCCGGCGTTGCCCAGGCCGGCACCGGCCGCGCCCAGCGCCTTGGCGCCGTTTCCCGCCGCCTGAGCCGCCGAGGAGGCCGCCGGGGCCAGACCCTTCGCGAATGTGCTCATGGCCGTGATCCCGTTGCTGATCTGCCCGAAGGACTGTGCCGTCTGAACGCCGACCTGCCCCGAGGAGATATACGGCACAACGTATTTCGAGTACATCGAGGCGATGTCGTCGAACGGGGTGTTCTCCGAGATCCATTCGTCGATCGGCTTGAGGTTGCCGAGGGTGGGCTCTGCCAGAGTCTGCAGGTTCTCGGCAGCCTGCGCGTTCGCGTTCGCCGCGGCGTCTTGCGCACCGCTGCGAGACGAATTGCCAACGGCTTTCGCGACCGCGGCGGCCTGCTCGGAGGAAGCGGCGGGATTGGTCACTTCCGCCGGCTCGTCGAATTCGGTCAGCTGCGCGGCCGTCGCCGAGGACCCCGCGTAGCCGTACATCGCCGCGGCGTCTTGTGCCCACATCTCGAAATACTCCGCCTCGACCGTCGCGATGGCGGCGGTGTTCTGTCCCAACACATTCGACGCGATCAGCGACGCCAGCAGCGCGCGGTTTGCCGCGATCACCGGCGGGGGCACCGTCAGCGTGAACGCCGTCTCGTACGCGGCCGCCGCCATGGTCGCCTGGCTGGAGGCCAGTTCGGCGTTGCCGGCGCTGGTGCGCAACCACGTCACACAGGGGGTGGTCGCCGCCGCCAGGGCCAGCGCCGACGGACCCAACCACGGTCCGCCGGTCAGCGCGGAGATGACCGACTGAAAGGAGGCGGCGCTGCTGTGCAACTGTGCCGCCAGCTCGCCCCAGCTCGCCGCGGCGCCCAACAACGAACCCGCTCCCGGCCCCGCATACATTCGCCCCGAGTTGATCTCCGGCGGCAGCAGCGCATAGTCCATGTGCGTCTCCGCTCTTACAGCGCCGACGCGGCGGCGTTGGCGGCCTCGGTGGCCGCGTAGGTTCCCGCGCTCTGCGCCAGGGTGGCCGCGAGCAATTCATGCACCGCGATGGCCCGGGCGGCCAGCGCCTGGAACTGCGCCGCATGGGCGGCGAACCTCGCCGCGGTCAGCGCGGACACCTCGTCGGCGGCGGCCGGAACGACCCCCGTGGTCGGGATGGCCGCGGCCGCCTTGCCGACGTTGAGCGCCGCGGTGATCGACTGGAGATTGCTTGCCGCCGCCGACAACTTGTCCGGCTGGACAGTCACGAAAGACATACCGTTTTCCCTTCAGCGTGTGTTCGGATGTCGCGAAACGCTAAACGAGGGTTCGGCGAATTCAGTGCCGACAATTCATTCAAATGGACCTTGAGCTTGTCTTTTCGGCAACACTCATGCTGATTTTTAGCCGCACGCCGTTTCGCGTGCTTTTCTCCGTCACCGCTCCGACGCGAGGCTCACCAGTGGCTTTGAGCCGGTTGGCTTTTGGCGGGAATGGCGCACACCTGTTGATTGCCCTACCTGAGCGGGTATCCATTTACCTTTTTATGAATCTCCCATGCATTTTCAAAGGTATTCCGCACAAATGACCGGCGCCGACTCGCCGAACGCAAATGTTGTCGCCGATAAATATGAATTCGGCATGGATAACCGCGGATACCACGCCGGGCCGTGCGGGGTGTGCAGGCACGGTGTCGCCCCGCTTCGTGAACTCCTACAAAATCGCAGGTGTCCGCAATACGCTGATCGCCATGGCATCTGAGAAGCGCGAACCCAAAGTCGTTGTCCTCGGTGGCGGTTCCTGGGGCACCACCGTGGCGTCAATCTGCGCGCGTCGCGGGCCGACGCTGCAGTGGGTGCGCTCCGAGGCCACCGCGTCCGACATCAACGACAACCACCGCAACAGCCGTTACCTCGGCAACGACGTCGTGCTCAGCGACACCCTGCGCGCCACCACCGACTTCGCCGAGGCGGCGAACTCGGCGGACGTCGTCGTGATGGGCGTTCCCTCGCACGGCTTTCGAGGGGTGCTGAGCGAGCTGGCCAAAGAGTTGCGGCCGTGGGTGCCGGTGGTGTCACTGGTCAAGGGCCTCGAGCAGGGCACCAACATGCGGATGTCGCAGATCATCGAGGAGACGCTGCCCGGCCATCCCGCGGGCATCCTGGCCGGGCCGAACATCGCGCGCGAGGTGGGCGAGGGCTATGCCGCCGCGGCGGTGCTGGCGATGCCCGACCAGCATCTGGCGACGCGACTGTCGGGCCTGTTCCGCACGCGGCGCTTCCGCGTGTACACCACCGACGACGTCATCGGGGTGGAGATGGCCGGCGCGCTGAAGAACGTCTACGCCATCTCGGTCGGGATGGGCTACTCGCTGGGCATCGGCGAGAACACCCGGGCGCTGGTGATCGCCCGCGCGCTGCGCGAGATGACCAAACTGGGCGTCGCCCTGGGCGGCCATCCCGACACCTTCCCGGGCCTGGCCGGCCTGGGCGACCTGATCGTCACCTGCACCAGTCAGCGCAGCCGCAACCGGCACGTCGGTGAACAACTGGGGGCGGGCAAACCGATCGACGAGATCATCGCCTCGATGAACCAGGTCGCCGAGGGCGTCAAGGCCGCCAGCGTGATCATGGAGTTTGCCAACGAATTCGGCCTGACCATGCCGATCGCCCGCGAAGTCGACGCCGTGATCAACCACGGCTCCACCGTCGAGGAAGCCTATCGGGGCCTGATCGCCGAGGTACCCGGCCACGAGGTGCACGGTTCCGGCTTCTGAACTGGCGCTTTGACGCCAGGCAATTCAAATCTTTGCGTTCTCTATGGGCCGCGCCAGTCGGCTTGACCGGCCTTTGCCAGCAAAATACCGTCGACGCAGGTGGCCAGGGATTTTCGGGCGCGATGCAGCGGGTCCATCCCGTCGTAATCCTCTGTACGCCAGCGCGTTACGAAGAGGTAATGGGCGCACAATGGGGCGGATATCGGAACATCCCCCGCTAACACCTACCGAGGGACGCGACCGATGCACAACGCCGAACAAATGGGTGACAAAGCCCGCGCTCAAAGCCTCGCCGAACCGCGTCTCGAACGGTTGCGCGGCATCATCCGGCACGATCTGCCGTCCTCACTCGTGGTTTTCCTGGTCGCACTCCCCCTGTCGCTGGGCATCGCGATCGCTTCGGGCGCCCCAGTACTCGCCGGCCTGATCGCCGCGATCGTCGGCGGAATCGTGGTGGGCTCGTTGGGCGGATCCCCGCTGCAGGTCAGTGGCCCCGCGGCCGGACTGACGGTGATCGTCGCCGGCCTGGTTTCCGATTTCGGTTGGGGCATAACGTGCTTGATCACCGTCGCCGCCGGAGTCGTGCAGGTTCTGTTGGGGCTCAGCCGTGTTGCGCGCGCCGCCCTGGCGATCTCACCTGTCGTCGTGCACGCCATGCTGGCGGGCATCGGCGTCACGATCGCCCTGCAGCAGGCGCACGTGTTGCTCGGCGGAAAATCCAAGAGCTCGGCCTGGCACAACCTCATCGGGCTTCCGGGCCAGATCGTCGGTGCGCACCGTCCGGGGGTGATCCTGGGTGTGCTGGTGATCGTCATCCTGGTGGCCTGGCGATGGGTTCCCGCCAAAGTGCGCCGCGTCCCGGGGCCACTGGTCGCCATTGTCGCGGTGACGGTCATCTCGGTGGTCTTCCCGTTTCACGTGCGCCGGATCAACTTCGAGGGGTCGCCGCTGGAGGCGCTGCGGTTGCCCGATCTTCCCCACGGCAACTGGGGCGCGGTCGCGATCGGGGTGATCACGGTGGCGCTGATCGCCAGCGTCGAGAGCCTGCTGTCGGCCGTGTCGGTCGACCGGATGCACAACGGGCCACGAACCGATTTCAACCGCGAGCTGGTGGGGCAGGGAGCCGCCAACATCGTGTCGGGCAGCATCGGCGGGCTACCGGTGACTGGGGTGATCGTCCGCAGCTCGACAAATGTCAACGCGGGGGCCAAATCCCGCGCCTCGTCGATCATGCACGGCGTCTGGATCCTGTTGTTCACCATCCCGTTCGCCGGGCTGGTCGAGGAGATTCCCACCGCCGCCCTCGCCGGGCTGCTCATCGTCATCGGGATTCAGCTGCTGAAGCCGGCTCACATCGAAACCGCAATGAAACACGGCGATCTCGCGGTCTACGTCGTGACCGCCGTCAGCGTCATATTCCTCAACCTGCTGCACGGCGTCATGATCGGACTCGCCCTGGCCATCACACTGACCGGATGGCGGGTGATCCGCGCCAAGATCGAAGCCACGCCGACCGACGACGGATGGCGGGTGAGCATCGACGGCGCGGCATGCACCTTCCTGGCGCTGCCGAGGCTGACGCGAGTGCTGGCGTCGGTTCCGCAGGGCGCGACGGCGACGGTGGTCATTGCGGTCCACTACCTCGATCACGCTGCGCATCAAGCCATTACCGACTGGCAACAACAGCATGAGGCGACGGGCGGGGCGGTGGCGATCCACGGCGGAACCGAGACGGATCAACGCGACCCGCGCCCATCCTCGGTCGAAGCCGAAACATCCGAGGCCGCAGCGTAATCGGTTCGCCGCCCGGCCGAGCCGGGTCAGTCCACGTCGATGCTGATATGCAGCCGCTTGCCGCACACCTGCGCCAGCCGCTGCAGCACGTCCACGCGGGGCACCTCGGTCCCGTCCTCCCACGCGGCGACGGCTTCCTGGGTAGTGCCCATCGCTTCGGCCAGTTGGGCCTGGTTCATACCGGCGCCGGCGCGTGTTTCGAAGATCAAGTCCGGCAGATCCAGCGCGAGGCCGGCTTCGTGAATGTCCATCGAGTTGGGTTCAGTCATCGCCATCACCATCCGACCTCAATGGTACTTGCGAATCGGACTACCGCCCCGCCATTTCCTCCAGCCGGCGGATACGGTCCTCTATCGGCGGGTGCGTGGAAAACAGCGACCCGATCCGCTCGCCCACCCGGAACGGGTTGGCGATCATCAGGTGCGCCTGGCTGGCCAGCTGGGGCTCCGGCGGCAGCGGGGCCGCCTGGACCCCGCCGGAAATCTTGCGCAAGGCCGACGCCAGGGCCAGCGGGTCGCCCGTCAACACCGCGCCCGATTCGTCCGCCTGGTATTCGCGTGACCGCGACACCGCCAACCGCACCACCGTCGCCGCGATCGGGCCCAGCAGCGAAACCAGCAGCAGCGCAAAGGGATTGCCGCCTTCGCGGTCATTGCCACCGAAAAACATTGCCATGTAAGACAGTGCGGTGATCACCGAGGCCAGCGCGCCTGCCACACATGAGATCAGGATGTCGCGGTTGTACACGTGCGAAAGTTCGTGACCCAGCACCGCGCGCAACTCACGCTCGGTGAGGATGTCCAGAATGCCGGTGGTGCAGCAGACCGCCGCGTTGCGCGGGTTGCGCCCGGTCGCGAACGCATTGGGCGCGTTGGTGTCGCTGATGTAGAGCCGGGGCATCGGCTGGTGCGCGCCCGTCGCCAGCTCTCGCACGATCCGGTACATCGCCGGCGCCTGCACCTCCGAGACCGGCTGCGCGTGCATCGCCCGAAGCGCCAGCTTGTCGCTGTTGAAGTACGTGTAGACGTTCATGCCGATCGCGAACAGCACCGCGAGGAACATCGCGGTCCTGCCGAACATCGAGCCGACGAACACGATCAGCGCGGACATGCCAACCAACAACGCGAACGTCTTGAACGTGTTGTGATGCGGATGCCAGGTCATCGGTGTCCTCCTTGCGAACACTCGGGAGCGCGCGCTACTGCGGTTACAGCTCTTTGAACGCCCGAGATGGCCTTGTTGGTTCCGCAGGACTTCGCGATCGCCACTAGCCGTGCCGGCTGATGGTGTAGTCGACCAGCGTCTGTAGCGCCCGGCGGCCGGGAACATCCGGTAACACGGCCAGCTCCTGGCGCGCCTGCTCGGCGTACTCGTGAAGCGACTGCTTGGCCTTGGCCATGCCCGGCGAGGCCCGCAACAGTGCCAGCGCCTCGGCCACCGCGTCGTCGTCCTCGATGGGGCCGACCAGCAGCTCGCGCAGCCGCGCCGCCTCGGGCCCGGGCTCGCGCAGCGCGTAGACCATCGGCAAGGTGTGCACGCCTTCGCGCACGTCCGTGCCGGGCAGCTTGCCGGACTCGTGGGAGTCGCTGTCGATGTCGATGATGTCGTCGGAGATCTGGAACGCGGTGCCCACGATGCCGCCGAGACGGCTCAGCCGCTCCACCTGGTCGGCGTCCGCACCCGAGAACATCGCACCGAACCGGCCCGCCGCCGCGATCAGGCACGCGGTCTTCTCGTACACCACCCTCAGGTAGTGCTCGATGGGGTCCGATCCCTCGACGAAGCCTCGGGTCTCGCGCATCTGCCCCGTCACCAACTGGGCGAACGTCTCGGCGATCAGCCGCACGGCCTCGGGGCCCAGCCGGGAGACCAACCGCGAGGCCGTGGCGAACAGGTAATCCCCCGCCAGGATCGCGACGTTGTTGCCCCAGCGCACGTTGGCGGTGGGCGCGCCGCGACGAACCTCCGCCTCGTCCATGACGTCGTCGTGGTACAGCGTGGCCAGGTGCACCAGTTCGATGACGGCGCCGGCGATGGTGACGTCTCCGCTGTCCGGGTTGGGTCCGATCTGGGCCGACAGCACGGTGAACAGCGGCCGGAACCGCTTGCCGCCGGCCTTGAACAGGTGCGTCAGCGACTCGGTCATGATGTCGTCGGCGCTGAGCAGCTCGGTGTCCATGAGCTGCTCGATCCGTCCCACACCGTCCCGTACGGTCGCCGCGAAATCGGGGTTGCCGAAGTCGACGCCCGCCACCACCGTTGCCGGAGTACTCACGGCACCAAACATACTGGTGTGCATGAAGACGGGAGCGACCCGAGCCCAAGTGGTGGTCGTGGGCGCCGGGCCCGCCGGTTCGGCCGCGGGTGCGTGGGCCGCCCGCGCGGGCAACGACGTACTGGTCATCGATTCGGCGAGCTTTCCCCGCGACAAGGCCTGCGGCGACGGACTGACCCCGCGCGCGGTCGCGGAGCTGGAACGGCTGGGGCTTGGCGACTGGCTGGACAGCCGCATCCGGCATCGCGGGTTGCGGATGAGCGGATTCGGCGGCGAGCTGGAAGTCGACTGGCCCGGTCCGTCATTCCCGTCGACCGGCAGCGCGGTGGCCCGCTTGGAGCTGGACGACCGGATCCGCAAAGTCGCCGAAGATTCCGGGGCGCGAATGCTGCTTGGCACCAAGGCCGTTGCCGCGCAACATGATTCATCGGGCCACGTGACATCGGTGACATTGGCCGACGGCACGGAGGTCGGCTGCCGTCAGTTGATCGTCGCCGACGGCGCCCGCTCGTCGCTGGGCCGCAAGCTGGGCCGGCGCTGGCATCAGGAGACGGTGTACGGCGTCGCCGCCCGCGGCTATCTGACCACCGCGCGGGCCGACGACCCATGGCTGACGTCGCATCTGGAACTGCGCTCCCCCGACGGCTCCTTGCTGCCCGGCTACGGCTGGATCTTCCCGCTGGGCAACGGCGAGGTGAACATCGGCGTCGGAGCGTTGTCGACGTCAAAGCGACCCGCCGACCTGGCGCTGCGGCCGCTGATCGACTACTACACGGACCTGCGCCGCGACGAGTGGGGCTTCACCGGCCACCCGCGGGCGGTGGCCTCGGCGCTGCTGCCGATGGGCGGCGCGGTGTCGGGCGTGGCCGGCGCCAACTGGATGCTGATCGGCGACGCCGCGGCCTGCGTGAACCCACTCAACGGGGAGGGCATCGACTACGGGCTGGAGACCGGGCGGTTAGCCGCGGCGCTGCTGGACTGCCCCGACCTGTCACAGGTGTGGCCGTCGCTGCTGCAGCAGCACTATGGCCGCGGCTTCTCGGTGGCGCGCAGGCTGGCGCTGCTGCTGACGTTCCAGCGGTTTCTGCCGTCGACCGGACCGATCGCCATGCGCTCGACGACGCTGATGACCATCGCCGTGCGGGTCATGGCCAATCTGGTCACCGAGGACGACGCGGACTGGGTGGCGCGCGCCTGGCGGGGCGGCGGCCGGCTGTCCCGGCTGCTCGACCGCCGAACGCCCTTCAGCTGACCGAGTGCCGTGCATCGCCGCTGGTCAGCGGGCTTTCGTGGCCCCTTGCGGGCGCAAAATCGGCGATTCGCTTTCGGCCGCGCAGCTTGAGCGGGCCGTGTATAGTCCAGCTAATGAAGGGAACGACGCTGGCTACTATCGGAGCCGCCGCTGCTATCGCGCTTGCCGCGCTGGCCGCGCCGGCGCAGCTCTCCGTGCCGGCGCAGGCGGATCCGCCGCCGACGGCGCCATACCCCACCCCGCGGACACCGTCGCCGCCGAGCGACTACGACGCGCCATTCAAGAACACCGTCAACGGCTTCGGCATCTACCAGCCGCAGGACCAGTTGGCGTGGCTGGGCAAGATCACCTGCGACCGGTTGGGCCGCGGCGTGGACCACGACGCCCATCAGTCCGCGACTTTCATCCAGCGCAACCTGCCGCGCGGCACCACCGAGGGGCAGTCATTGCAGTTCCTGGGCGCGGCGGTCGACCACTACTGCCCCGACCAGATCGGCGTGGTCCAGGCGGCCGGCAACCACTAAAACCTTCAGCGCCCGGGTTTGGTCCCGGCGTGTAGGGCGACGATGCCGCCGGTCAGGTTGCGCCAGCGCACCCCGGACCAGCCGGCCTCGGTTATCTGCTGCGCCAGCGCCGCCTGATCGGGCCACGCCCTGATCGATTCCGCGAGGTACACGTACGCGTCCGGATTGCTGGACACCGCCCGCGCCACCCGCGGCAACGCCCGCATCAAATACTCCTTGTAGACCGTGGCGAACAGCGCATTGGTGGGCGTGGAGAACTCGCACACCACCAATCGGCCGCCGGGACGGGTGACACGGGCCATCTCGCGCAGCCCGGCCTGGGTGTCGACCACGTTGCGCAGCCCGAAACTGATTGTCACGGCATCGAACACGTCGTCACCGAACGGCAGCCTGGTGGCATCGCCGGCGACCTTCGGAACGTCGCGCGCGGCGCCCGCCGCCAGCATGCCGACGGAAAAATCGGCGGCCACACACCAGGCCCCGGACTTCGCCAGCTCCACGGTGGACACCGCGGTGCCCGCGGCGAGGTCCAACACCTTCTGACCCGGCCCGATGGCCAGCGCCGACCGGGTGGCCCTGCGCCAGTACCGGTCCTGGCCCATCGACAGCACGGTGTTGGTCAGGTCGTACCGGCGGGCGACACCGTCGAACATCGACGCGACATCCCGGGGGTCCTTGTCCAATTCCGCGCGACTCACCAGAGGAACGCTACCCGTTGGGGGAATGAGGTGGCGCCGTCGGCGTTGTAAGGGGGGTGACTGAAAAAGTTTGGTTTATCACCGGTACATCGCGAGGTTTCGGCAGGGCGTGGACGATCGCGGCGCTGGAGCGCGGCGACAAGGTTGCCGCCACGGCCCGCAACACCACCGCGCTGGACGACTTGGTGCAGAAGTACGGCGACGCGCTGCTCCCGATTCGCCTGGACGTGACCGATCGGGCGGCGGATTTCGCGGCGGTCAAGCGCGCGCACGACCACTTCGGCCGGCTCGACATCGTGGTGAACAACGCCGGCTACGGTCAGTTCGGGTTCGTCGAGGAGCTCGCCGAGCAAGACGCACGCGATCAGATCGAAACGAATGTGTTTGGGGCGCTGTGGATCACGCAGGCCGCGCTACCCTACCTGCGGGAGCAGGGCAGCGGCCACATCATCCAGGTTTCCTCGATCGGTGGCATCACCGCGTTCCCCTTGGTCGGCATCTACCACGCGTCGAAGTGGGCGCTGGAGGGCTTTTCGCAGGCGCTGGCGCAAGAGGTCGCTCCGTTCGGTGTGCACGTCACGCTGATCGAGCCGGGCGGTTTCGACACCGACTGGGCCGGCGACTCGGCCAGGCATGCCGATCCGCTGCCGGCCTACGACGATGTTCGCGCCGCCGTGCAGGCCGAGCGTAGCCGCCGGTGGGCCAGCCCGGGTGACCCGTCGGCGTCCGCCGCGGCCCTGCTCAAGGTGGTCGACGCCGAAAAGCCGCCGCTGCGAGTGTTTTTCGGCGCTTCGCCGCTGGAAACGGCGAAGGCCGACTACGAGAGCCGGCTCGCGAACTGGGAGGAATGGCAGCCGGTCGCCGAGCTGGCGCAGGGGTGATTAGCGACTAGCTCGGAGCCGGTGTCACCCCAGCGCCGCGGCCCACGCGATGTGGCCGTCGTAGCCGTGTTCGTGGGCCATCGCGCGATAGCGATCCCTGAAGTCCTGATACGCGGCATCCTCGCCGCGTGCTCGCGCCAGCAGCGCCCGGAGCCGTAGCACCCAGACCTCACGTATCGCCAGAACCTCTTCGGCCGGTTCGGCCGCCAGCCGCTCGACAGCGGCCTCGGCTTCGGTCAGCTGCGCGGCGGATGGGCTGTCGAGCAATGCCTCCACCAGAGCACCCGTCGCGGGAAGGCCCCACCCCAGCGCCAGGCCCTTGCGGAACAGATGGTCGACGGTGGCCTGCATGAGCGGTATGGCCTGACCGCGATCTCCATGCCGAGCCCTCTCGCGCGCCACATACATTTCGACGATCGATAGTTGCGACAGAAGGTATTTGGGGCGTACGGACCCATCGTTGAGCTCGGCCAGCAGCCTATGTCCGCGGTCGCGCTCCATTCCGGCGCCCCGATGCACCAGCGCTACACCCAAGGTCATCCGGGCGATGGCCAGCGCCATGTCATCACCGGATCGTTCGGCGATCTCCAAGGAATTCTCGATCTCGCGTACCGCACGATCGTCGGATCTCATTGCGCCGAAAGCTATTCCCGCGAAGTAGACGTATGCGACAACGGTGACGTAGGACATGGGGTCGGTGCTGCGGGCCATAACAAGGCCCTGCTCCAGTCCTTCTCGCCATCCGTCGCGACCGAGGGCATAACGAGCGATAGCCTGGTTCGTCAAGGCCAGCGCTAAGGGAGATCCGATGATGAAGTTGCCCTTGGCCGGGTCACCGGCGGCGAGGTCGATGACTCGCTGGGACCAGCGCAACACATCCGAATATTCGACGTTCTCACCCTTGGCGAAGATCGGGGCGACGGACAGGCCTACCGTCAACGTCGGGTCGTCGATCGATTCGATGAGGGCCATGGCCTCCGATGCCACCTGCGAGGCCTCGCGCCGCCGGTCGTCAAGCGCATAATCCATCACGAGCCCCACCATGCCGATGGCCAGCGAGGGCTTATCGCCGGCCGCGGCGCACAATTCGCGAAACTCGTCGAAGCGCTCACCGGCCACGTGCTCATTGACCCGGAAGGCGATGCCACACAACATGGTTCGGGGCGCGATACGCATGGCCACGCGGTTGGGATCATCGGCGGGTAGTGCGTCGGCGATCGTTCGGGCACGTTCCCAGCTCAGCCACGCCGCGGCGATGTCGCGGTTGGTCGCCCATGCCGCGGCGCGCATGTGCCAGCCGTAAGCGCCGTGCTCGTCACCGGCGGCCTCCAAATGCCCGGCGATCAGGGCGGCGTGTTCGTCGGCCGCTCCCGGAGCGCGTGATTCGATCGCGGCCGCGATGCGCCGGTGCAGCTCGGCACGGTCCGATCGGAGCTGCGATTCGTAAGCCACCTCCCGAATCAGAGGATGGTAGAACGCATATTCGGGTTGCTGGCTGGGCATTTGATTGATGAGCTGGGCCGACACCAGTTCCTCGAGCACCGGCTCGATGCCCAAGGTTTGCAACAGATCCCGGTTGAAGTTCGAGCCGATGACCGCCGCAGCGCTCAGGGTGCGTTTCGCCTTCTGGCCCAGCCGGTCGATGCGCGCGGCGATAGTGGCTTGCAGCGTGGCGGGCACGCGCACCGCAGCACCTTCCGTCGTCGAGACGTAGGCGCCCGAATTGCCTTGCAGCACACCGCGGTCGGCAAGCTCGCGCACTATTTCTTCGGCGAAGAACGGGTTGCCCGCGGCCCGCTCGGTGATCATGATGGCCAACTCAGCGACCGACGGGTGTGCCCCGAGCAGGTGCGAGACCAGTCCTGCGGTCTCCGAATCGCTCAGGGGCGAAAGGGCGATGGTTCGCGCACCGGCGACTTCGCCCAACGCGCCTCGATATTCGGGGCGATAGGTGACCAGCACCAGCGTGGGCGTCCTAGGGATTATGGCGATGAAATCGGTCAGCAGCGACTCGCTGACCTCGTCGATCCAGTGGGCGTCTTCGATGACGAACAGCGCCGGGGTTTCGCGGGCCAGCGACGCGGCGTTGACCAGCCCGGTCAACCGCCGCCTGCGCGCCTCGGGATCGATCTTGGGCAGCTCGACATCGGGATCGGCGATGCCCAGCAGGTCGTTCAAGAGCAGCAAGTCCTCCGGCTCCGCATGGCGAGCCCGACCCCGGATCCGCGCCCGGGCGGTGGGCGGGTCAAGGCCTTTGATGCCCGTGACCGCGCGCAGGAGTCGCCCCACAACGTAAAACGGGATCTGGCTGGTGTGCGATTCGCAGGAGGCGACGAACACGTCGGCACCCCGCACGGCTGCCATGGCCGAGACGTCGCGCACCAGACGGCTCTTGCCGATGCCCGGTGGCCCCGCGACTCCGACAACCGCCCCGTGGCCATCGAGCGCGCGCTCCAGCAAGCCCTCGACCGCCGACATCTCCCCGCCCCTGCCGATCAGCTTCGACTCGCCATGCCAGGCATCGCGCTGCTTCTCGCCCATGCCCAGCAGCCGATGGGCCGGCACTGGCGTGTCAGAACCCTTGATCCGGACCAACTCTGATCCACCCAGATTCGCCGCGCCCTCGACGAGTCGCGCTGTCGGGGCGCTGAGCATCACCCCGCCCGGCGGAGCCGCCGATTCCATCCGCTGAGCCATGCCGACTTGCTCACCAATCGCGGTGTAACCGAAAGGCCCCGAGCCGATTTCGCCGGCGATCACCTGACCGGAGTTGAGGCCTACCCGCAGCTGCAGATGCACACCGTCGCGGGCGTCGACGTCGACGGCTAGCCGCTTCACGTCCTCCTGAACCCCCAGCGCCGCCAAACAGGCGCGAACCGCGTGGTCCTCCAATGCAACCGGCGCGCCGAACACCGCCATGATGCCGTCGCCGGTGAACTTGTCCACCGTGCCGCCGTAGCGCTGCACCACCGCCGCGCAAAGGTCGGCGACGTCGGCCATGATCTCTCGCAGTCGTTCCGCACCCACCGCCGCGGCGATGTCCATCGAATGCACCACGTCGGCGAACAGGACTGTGACCTGCTTGTACTCTGCACGGACATCCGGTCCTTTGACCGGGGATCCGCAGCCGTGGCAAAAGCGGGCGTTCTCCAGCGGCTCGGTGCCGCACGTTTGGCACGCCGCTATGGCCGTCATTCGACCCTCCGCCGGTCCGGGGCCCCAAGGTTTCCAGAGTTCTCAAAGAATAGGCGGTGGGGCACCCGCACGCACCGGGCGGCGAGTACTGCTACGGCAAGACAGGTAGTCGGCTACGCATGTGCTTGAAGGCCGAACCGCCCAGGCTGAGGCGTGAAGGTACTTCGCCGACCAGCCCTGGGGGCCACCATGACCATCACCGTTGACGCGCCGAGCTGCCCGAACGTCTTCGACGCCGGACTTCCGGCGATTGATTATGAGCGTTGCCGAAGCCTGGAAGAGGCGCACCAGATCATCAGCCGCGCACGACGGCAGGCGCCTATCGCGATCGGCCCCCACGGGCCGGAGTTCTTGACCTATGAACTGGTTCGAACCGTCCTGCGCGACCCGCGATTTCGCGTGCCCCAGGGGATGTTCCTGGCCTCACAGGGCATCACCAGTGGCCCGCTGTGGGAGCGGGTGGCAACGAACCTGATCAGCCTCGACGGTCCCGCGCACCAGCGGCTGCGCCGCCTGGTGTCCAAGGCCTTCACACCGCGGGCCACCGCGCGGCTGGGCACCACGATCGTCGACGTGATCAACGAACTCATAGACCACCACAGCGCGGCCGGACGCTGCGACGTGGTCAGCGACATCGCCCGCCAATATCCGATCCCGATCATCTGTGCGCTGTTGGGCGCCCCGGCCGAGGACTGGAAGCTGTTCTCGGAGTGGACAGACGACATCTTCAAGGCCTTCAGCTGGGAGGTCGCGGCGCATGAGCGGGCCATCCTGGCGGCCTGGAATGAGCTCGACGCCTACATCGACGACATGGTCGCCCAGCGGCGGCTCACGCTGACCGACGACCTGCTCTCGGACCTGATCCGCGCGGAGGACGACGGTGATCACCTCAACGCCGAGGAGCTGCGGATGCTGGTAGCGGGCCTGCTGATGGCCGGCACGGACACCACCCGCAACCAGCTGGCCGCCTCCGTGCAGGTGCTGTGCGATCACCCCGACCAGTGGGCGCTGCTGGCCCAGCACCCCGAACTCGCGGCAAACGCGGTCGAGGAGACGATGCGGCATTCACCGATCGCGGGCCTCACCCTGCGCATCGCCCTCGAGGACGTCGAGGTCGCCGGGTTCATGATCCCGGCCGGCACGCTGGTGATCGCCAACACGGCCGCCGCAAACCGCGACCCCGCCGTCTACGACGTTCCCGACCGGCTCGACATCACCCGCGTGGATGCCGCGCCGATGCAGACCTTCGGTGCCGGCATGCACTACTGCCTGGGCGCCAATCTGGCCCGACTGGAGCTGAGCGAAGCCCTGAAGGTCATGGCCCAACGCATGCCCAACGCCCGCCGCACCGGCCCCGCCCCGTGGAAGCCCCTCACCGCTATCAGCGGACCGGCCACGCTGCCAATCGAATTCGACCCGTCATAGGGCCGCTGGCTTACTCGCCCTGCGCGTGCCGCCCGGCGGCGATCTGCCGCCGGACGAACGGCGACAGCACCGCCTCGTAGTGACCCAGCAACTCGTCGCAGATGATCGGCCAGCTCCGGCCGACCACACTGCGCCGCGCGGCCGGGGCGTAGCGGGGCCGTTCGGCGATCAGGTGGGCGACCGCGTCGGGCAGCCGGGACTCGAACTCGTTGACGGCCAGCAGCAGACCGGTACGCCACGGTGTGACGAGGTCACGAGGGCCGCCGGCGTCGGGGGCGATCACCGGCAACCCCGACGCCAGCGCTTCCTGCACGACCTGACAAAACGTCTCGTGCTCGCCGGGATGCACGAACACGTCCATGCTGGCGTACGCCGCGGCGAGTTCGTCGCCGTACAGCGCACCGGTGAAAACCGCTGTCGGCATTGCCGATTGCAGCTTGCTGCGGTCGACGCCGTCGCCCACGATGACGAGCTGAACCGCGTCGTTCGCGGCCAGCCCGGCCAGACGCTCGACGTGTTTCTCGGGCGCGAGGCGACCCACGAACCCGACGACGGGCTTGCCCTGCGGTGACCACTGTCGTCGCAGCGCCTCGTCGCGCGCTGACGGCGCGAACCGCAGCACGTCGACGCCGCGCGCCCATCGATGCACCCGCGGAAACCGGTGAGCGACAAGCGATTCCATGGTCACACTGGATGGCGCCAGGGTGCGGTCGGCGAGGCTGTGCAGATGACGGAACCAGGCCCAGGCGGCGCGCGCGGTCATCGGAATGCCGTAGCTGGCCGCGAAGCCCGGCACATCGGTCTGGTACACCGCGACCGTCGGAATTCCCAGCCACCGGGCCGCCCGCAGCCCGCCGTAGCCCAGCAGCGCCGGCGACGCCAGGTGAACCACGTGGGGATCGAATCCGCGCAGCACCTTCACCAGCCGGGGCGTCGGCACACCGAGCGGCAGGGTCGTCACCTTGGGAAACATCCGGGACGGCACCCGGTGCACCCGGATCCCGTCGTAGATGCGATCCGCCCGCGGCTGCCCGGGAGGGGTGTCGGGGGCGATGACCAGGGCTTCGTGGCCCGTCCGGCGCAGATGCTCGAGCACCCGGATCACCGAGTTGCTGACACCGTTGACCTCGGGGAGAAACGATTCCGCGACGATGGCAACGCGCACATCAACACCGTGTCAGCGCCGACTGTCGACAAGGTTGCCTGCGGGCATACGTCATGCGAAATTTGCAGGTCCGACGCTATCGGCGGGCGGCTTCTCGGTCGCGGCGGGGGGTACGTCACGCCGATCGAGCCACTTGTCGCCCAGCGCCAGCGCGATCAGGATCGCCGCCGCGCCCAGCCAGCCCACCACCGCGATGGACCCGGCCGGGATGATCGCCAGCCCGGCATTGCGATGCTGCACGCGCACCAGGTTCGGATCGTTCTTGTTGTACTCGACGTAGATCCGCATCCCGGTGGCCAAATGCGACGGGTAGAGCACCCCGAGCTCGGGACGATAGGTGACCCGCTCGGGGGTGACGAATTCGATGGTGGACCGGCGCGGTCCGGCGCTGAGCACCTCCGCCTGCGCGACACCCATGTTGTGAGTGATCGCGAGGTCGTCGCGCCAGGCGCCGGCCACCAGCAACATGGACTGCAACGTGACCAGGCCGGCCACGATCAGCACCGCAATTCTGGCCCACCGCAACGCAATTCTGGCTCGCGTTCTCGGCGGTTCGTCCCTTCGGCCATGAATCAGCAAGCGCAGCAGGGCTTTTGGTGACATCGGCACTAGGTGCGCCTCATAGCGCGGCCTTGATCGCGGCGTGCAGCTGCCGCAATGACGACCGGTCGGCTTTGACCTCCAGCACCCGCATGCCGGCGCCGGGTTCGTCGAGCGCGGTGGGCAATTCGCCCACCTCGATCTGCCGGCTCTCGACGTGGTAGGCGCGGCACAGCGCACCCACGTCGACGTCGTGCGGGGTCCCGAAAATCCGCGACGAGACGTCGGAGAACCGCGGGTCGCCCTGTTCGAGCAATTCGAAGATGCCGCCGCCGTTGTCATTGGAGACGACGATGGTCAGCCGGCGCGGGGTGGGCTCGGTGGGCCCGATGAGCAACCCGGAGCTGTCGTGCACGAACGTCAGGTCGCCGATCAGCGCGACGGTGCGCGCCGGGCTGTCCGGGCCGCCCTCGCGTTCGTGGGCGAGCGCCGCCCCGATGGCGGTGGACACCGTCCCGTCGATCCCGGCGACGCCGCGGTTGGACCGCACCCGGATGTCGCGGGTGTCCAGGCCGACCAGCGCGGCGTCGCGGACCGGGTTGGAGGCCCCGAGCACCAGCTGATCGCCGGGCGCCAACGCGTCGGCCACGGCCGCCGCGACGTGCAGGCCGGTGGTCAGCGGGTGGGCGTCGAGCTGTTCGCGGACGGCGGCCAGCGCGTGCCGGTTGGTCTCCGCGCAGCGGCGCAGCCACGCCGGGTTCGGTGCTCCGGTGGTGACCGCCCGGGTCCCGGTGGCCTGCGAGTTGCCCGAAACGTCCGGCCAGCGCGGCCCGGTGGTCAGCGCGAACACCGGCACCTGCGGGTCGGCCAGCAACGCCGACACCGGCCGGTGCAGGGTGGGGCGGCCGAGCATGATCACCTGCTTGGGCCGCAGCAGGGGCAGCGCGAGCGGGTGCAGCGGGTTGGCCGGCGCGGGCGCGGTCGGCTCGGCGACGGTCGGCAGCTGGGCGAGGTTGGGCTGCAGGCCCGCGCCGTGCCCGGCGATGACGACCGTGTCGGGTGACAGGTCGATGTCCAGCGGCTGGTCGAAGCTGACCGGCGGGGTGTAGGTCCACGGCCGCCCACCCGGGCGGCCCTGCGGCGTCGGCGTTTGAGGGTCGGGATCGGGCACCAACGGTTCGCGCAGCGGGATGTCGAACTGCACGGGGCCGGCGTTGGCGGTCCGGGATCCCGTGGCGGCCACCAGCACCCGGCAGGTCGCCGACCGCCAGGTGGCGTTCAGGGAATCAAGCCGCTCGGGTGCGTCCTCGGCCAGGCCCAGGCTGATGGTGGCCCGCACCTGCGTGCCGAAGTAGCCCAGCTGTTCCATGGTCTGGTTGGCCCCGGTGCCCAGCAGCTCGTAGGGCCGGTTGGCCGAGAGCACGATCAGCGGCACCCGGGCGTAGTTGGCCTCGATCACCGCCGGGCCGAGGTTGGCGACGGCCGTCCCGGAGGTCATGGCGATGCAGACCGGCGCGCCGGCGGCGATGGCCAGGCCGATCGCCAGGTAGCCGGCGGTGCGCTCGTCGATGCGGACGTGCAGGCGGATACGTCCGGACCGGTCGGCGTCCTGCAACGCGAAAGCCAGCGGGGCGTTCCGCGAACCGGGGCAGAGCACCACGTCGCGGACACCGCCGCGAATCAGCTCGTCAACGACGACGCGAGCCTGGGTCGTCGAGGGGTTCACTCCTACAGGGTGTCACAGCCGGCTGAGGATGCCCGCCGGGTGCGCTCAGCCGTAGGCCTCGCCGAAGAACTTGAGCATGGCGGCGTTTACCTCGTCCGGTCGCTCGAAGAACCCGAGATGACCGGCGTCGGGTATCTGCACGTAGCGGCCGTTGGGTAGCGCGTCCGCGACCTCGCGGCCCATGTGCGGCGGGGTCAGCACGTCGTCGGAGAAGCCGATCACCAGCACCGGGGTCGTGATGCTGCGGTAGGCGGTCAACCGGCTGGTGTACGGCGCGATATCGAGCTGCGCGCGCGTGCCCGGGGTGGGCTTGAGGGGCCAGGTGGAGAACATCGCGATCCAGTCGGCGACGGCGGTGTCATCGTTGAGCGTCTTGCGGGAGAAGTTCTCCAGCAGGCGGATTTTGGCGTCGTACGCGGCGGGCATCTCGACACCGGTGTCGGACAGCTCGGCCTCGGCGTCGCGGAAGAACTGCCGGGCCCGGTCCATGCGGCCGCGGGTCCCCATCAGCACCGCCGAACTGACCAGCTCGGGCCGGGCCAGCATGAGCTCCTGGGCGATGTACGCGCCCATCGACATCCCGACGATGCGGGCCGGGGCCGCATTCAAGCCCTCGATCAGCGCCGCGGTGTCGGCGACCATGGTTTCCGTCGTGAATCCCTGGGCGTTCTCCGTGGCGCCGATTCCGCGATTGTCGAAGGTGATGACGCGGTATCCGGCCGCCAGAAACGCGGGGACTTGATAGGGGTGCCAGGTTCGTCCGGCGCCGCCGTGGCCGGCGATGAATACCACGGGATCACCGGAGCCGCGGTCGTCGTAAGCCAGGTTGATCACCCGGACGACGGTACAAGCAACCGATGGCACGCCTTGACCCGGTCGATCCACCACTGCCGCCGCTCCGGCGCCGCCCGCAGGGCCCGCAGCCGCTCGGGGTCGGGCGTGACCGGCCCCACCGGCAGGGCGCCGTCGACCGGCGCGGCGGTCTCGGCGACGTCGTCGACGAAGAGCCCGCCGGTGCCCAGACCGCAGGCGTGCCGGAGTTGCGGCAGGGCCGCCGCGGCGTGCAGCCCGGCGCCGATTCCCACCGCCGAATCCAGCGCGCTGGAAATCACGACCGGGATGTCGATCTGCGCAGCGATCTCGAGCATGGCCGAAATCCCGCCCAGCGGAGCGACTTTGAGCACCGCGATGTCGGCGGCGTGGGCGCGGACCACGGCCAGCGGGTCGTCGGCCTTTCGGATGCTCTCGTCGGCGGCGATCGGCACGTCCGTGCGCCGGCGCAGCTCCGCGAGCTCGTCGACGGTCGCGCAGGGCTGTTCGATGTATTCCAGCGGCCCGTCGGCGGTCAAAGCGGCCGCGGCCCGCACGGCCTCCTCGACGCTCCACCCGCCGTTGGCGTCCACCCGCACCGTGGGGACCAGTGCGCGCACGGCGTTGACCCGGGCGACGTCGTCGGCCAGCGACTGCCCGGGCTCGGCCACCTTCACCTTGGCAGTGCGGGCCCCGGGGAAGCGGGCGAGCACTTCCGGAACGTCGGCGGCGAGCACGGCCGGCACGGTCGCGTTGATCGGGACGCGGTCGCGACGGGTCGGCGGCGGCGTCCGGTAGGCGGCTTCGATGCCCGACGCCAGCCACTGCGCGGCCTCGCGCGGCTCGTATTCGACGAAGGCCCCGAATTCGCCCCACCCGGCCGGGCCCTCGATCAGCGCCACTTCGCGGGTGGTGATGCCGCGAAAGCGCACCCGCATCGGCAGCGCCACCACGTGCAGGCGGTCGAGCAGGTCCGCGAGCGTCGGCGTCACGCGCTGTGGACCTGGCGGCCCGCCAGATACGTCGCGCGCACCTGAAGGTCGGCGATCTGCTCGGGCGGCACCGTTCGCGGATCGGCGGAGAGCACCACCAGGTCGGCGTATTTGCCGACCTCCAGCGAGCCGATCACGTCGTCGGAGAACAGCTGCCAGGCCGCGTCGATGGTTTGCGCGCGGATCGCCTGCTCCACGGTCAGGCGTTCCTCGGGTCCGAGCACCCGGCCGCTGGGCGCCGTGCGGGTCACGGCAACGCTGATGTTGCGCAGCGGCTCCTCGGGCGTGACGGGCGGGTCGTTGTGCAGCGAGATGCGCATCCCGGTGGCCACCGCGGATCCGGCCGGCATCCAACGGGTTCCACGTTCTTCGCCGAACAGGCCGTCGACGATGACGTCGCCCCAGTAGTGGATCTGGTCGACAAAGATGCTGCAGGTCACCCCGAGGTCATGGGCCCGCTGGAGCTGCTCGGGCCGGATGGCGCCGACGTGTTCGAGCCGCAGCCGGTGGTCGTCGCGCGGATGGCGCGTGAGGGCCTCTTCGTACACGTCCAGGATGGTGTCCACGCCGGCGTCGCCCTGCACGTGGCAGGCCATCGGCCAGCCCAGCGGGAAGTACGCGCCGACGATCTCGTGCAGCTGCTCTTTCGTGTAATTGGCGCAGCCGCAGGAGCCCGGCACGACGCCGATGATCCGGGTGGCCTCGGTGTCCAGGTACGGAAACGAAAGGTCGATGTTGCCGATCCAGGGCGAGCCGTCGACCCAGATCTTGATGCCGACCTGCCGCAGGATGTCGTCGCCCTGCCCGGGTGTGGCGGCGGTGGACATCTGCGGGTTGGAGATCTCGTAGGTGCGCAGCCGAACCGTGAGTTGCTCGCGGAGCTGTTCGACCACCGGCCGGAAGTTCGGGTCGAACGCCATCTCCGAGCAGGTGGTCAGGCCGGCGCGGTTGAGCCTCGCGCACTCGGCGAGCAGCATCTGCGGGTAGTCGGCGAAGTCGATGGCCCCGGCCAGCAGCGGGAACACCGCGCCGGTCTCCTCGGCGGTGCCGTCGAGTTCACCGTTGGCGTCGCGGCCGTACTTGGCGCCCTTGGGGTCCGGGGTGTCGCGGTCGAGCCCGTGCAGCTTGGCGGCGCGCGAGTTGAAGTAGGCCTTGTGCCCCGAGTTGTGGATGATCACCAGCGGGCTGTCGGGCGCGATACCGTCGAGCCAGTTCAGGGTCGGCTCCGGAAGGCCCTTCTGCAACAGCGGATCCCAGCCGTTGAGGAAGGCGCCGTCGGATCCCCGCCGGGCGACCTCGGAATGAATCGCCCCGACGACCTCGTCGGCGCCGCGCATGGTGACCGGCCGGATGTCGACGAGGCGGTCCGACAGCGCGACCGCCTCCATCAGCGGATGCCCGTGTGCCTCGACGAAGCCGGGCATCACACAGCCGTCGCCGACATCGACGGTCCGGGTGCCGGGGCCGGCGAAGTCCGCTATTTCCGCACGGGTTCCAACGGCGACGATTCTGCCGTCTTTCACCGCGAGCGCCTCCGCGGTAGGCCGTGCCTCGTCGACGGTCAGGATGGTTCCGGTAACGACGAGATCTGCATCGGCCATGGGCAGGAATCGTACTGATTGCCGGTGTCGAACAGGGTGCGGCTGACGCAAATTGCAACACGTTCTAGTCTTGCTCATGAGTCGCGTCGGCGACGATGCAGAGCAAAGCGATGAGGAGGAGCGGCGCCATGACGGACGACCTGTTGCGCAACCCGACCCATAACGGCCACCTGCTCGTGGGCGCGCTCAAGCGCCACAAGACCAAGCCGGTGCTTTTCCTCGGCGACACCACGCTGACCGGTGGTCAGATGGCCGAGCGGATCAGCCAGTACATTCAGGCGTTCGAGGCGCTGGGCGCGGGCACCGGCGTCGCCGTCGGCCTGCTGTCGCTCAACCGCCCCGAGGTGCTGTTGATCATCGGCGCCGGCCAGACCCGGGGCTACCGGCGCACCGCCCTGCACCCGCTGGGCTCACTGGACGACCACGCCTACGTGCTCAACGACGCCGGCATCAGCTCGCTGATCATCGACCCCAACCCGATGTTCGTCGAACGGGCGCAGGCGCTGCTGGAGAAGGTGCCCGGGCTCAAGCAGATCCTCACCATCGGACCGGTGCCCGAGGCCCTCAGCGGGGTGGCGGTCGACCTGGCGGCCGAGGCGGCCAAGTACGACCCGCAGCCACTGACCGCCGCGGACCTGCCGCCGGATCAGGTCATCGGCCTCACCTACACCGGGGGCACCACCGGCAAGCCCAAGGGCGTGATGGGCACCGCGGCGTCGATCTCCTCGATGACCCAGATCCAGCTCTCCGAATGGGAATGGCCGGAGGAACCGCGGTTTTTGATGATCACCCCGCTGTCCCACGCGGGGGCGGCGTATTTCCTGCCCACCCTGATCAAGGGCGGCGAGATGCATGTGCTGCCCAAGTTCGACCCGGCCGAGGTGCTGAAAACCATTGAGGAGAAACGCATTACGGCCACCTTCCTGGTGCCGTCGATGCTGTACGCGCTGATGGACCACCCGGATTCGCACACCCGCGACCTGTCGTCGCTGGAGACCGTCTACTACGGTGCCTCGGCGATCAACCCGGTGCGGCTGGCCGAGGCGATACGCCGGTTCGGCAAGATCTTCGCCCAGAACTACGGGCAATCCGAGGCGCCGATGGCCATCACCTATCTGGCCAAGAACGAGCACGACGAGAAGCGGCTCACCTCGTGTGGGCGCCCGACGCTGTTCGCGCGGGTGGCGCTGCTCGGCGAGGACGGCAAGCCGGTGGCGCAGGGCGAGCCGGGCGAGATCTGCGTCAGCGGACCGTTGTTGGCGGGCGGTTACTGGAACCTGCCGGACGCGACGGCCGAGACGTTCAAGGACGGCTGGCTGCACACCGGCGACATGGCCCGCGAGGACGAGGACGGCTTCTACTTCATCGTCGACCGGGTCAAGGACATGATCGTCACCGGCGGCTTCAACGTGTTCCCGCGCGAGGTCGAGGACGTCGTCGCCGAGCATCCGGCCATCGCCCAGGTGTGCGTCGTCGGCGCGCCGGACGAGAAGTGGGGCGAGGCCGTCACCGCGGTGGTCGTGCTGCGCTCCGATGCGCCCCGCGATGACGCGGCGATCGAGAAGATGACCGCCGAGATCCAGGCCGCGGTCAAGGACCGCAAGGGTTCGGTGCAGTCGCCCAAGCGCGTGGTGCTCGCCGACTCGCTGCCGTTGACGGGGCTGGGCAAGCCGGACAAGAAGGCCGTGCGCGCCCAATTCTGGGAGGGCGCCGCGCGCTCGGTGGGCTGATAGCTCGCGAGCGTGAAACTAACTTCACGTTCGCGCGCGAGCGTGAAAGTAGCTTCACGTTCGGCGGGTAGGGCCTAGGCCGAGATACCCGCGACCAGCAGGTCGAGCATGCGGGCGGTCTGCTCGGGCGAACCGCTGACCAGGAAGATGCCGATCAGGCTGGACACCACGTCGTCGGCCCGCACGTCGGCGCGCAGGGTCGTGTCGTCGGCGCCCGCGCGCAACAGCAACTCGACGGCGCCCACGATGCTGTCGCGAGTCTGGCTGGGCGCAAGAGCGCCCGAGTCGAAAATCGCGTGCAAGGACTCGGCCATGCCGCGTTTGGCGGCCACGAAGCTCGCGTAGCGGTCCATCCACCGTCGCAGCGCAACCTTGGGTCGATGCCGCTTGAGCAGCTGCCCGGCCGCCGCGGCCACCTCGGCGAGCTCGGCACGGTAGATCGCCTCGACGAGGGCCTCGCGGTTGGGGAAGTGGCGGTACAGGGTGCCGATGCCCACCCCCGCGTCGCGGGCGATCGACTCGAGCGACACCGATCCACCGTGCACGGTGAAAGCGGCAGTGGCCGCCTGCAGCAACCGTTCGCGATTGCGACGGGCATCCGACCTTCCAACCAAAGCGGAGGCTCCTCCGTTTCTGCTACGCTGACACAAGCGGAGGACCCTCCGCATTTATCCAGTGTCTCACGATCGAGGGAGCACCATGACTGACCAACCCCGGCCCGGCGGCATCGGCACTCTCGGCACGAGGTCCGTCGCCCGCATGGGCTACGGCGCCATGCAACTGTTCGAGGCACCGACCGTCGACGACGCGGCGGCGGTCCTGCGTCGCGCGATCGAACTCGGCGTCAACCACATCGACACCGCGTCGTTCTACGGCCCCGGCGAGGTGGACCGCCGGATCCGCGCGGCGCTGGCCCCCTACCCGGACGACCTCGTCATCGTCAGCAAGGTCGGCGCCCGCTACACCGGCGAACAACCCATTCCGCTGGCCGCCGCCCAGAAGCCCGCCGAACTGCGCGCCGCCGTCGAGGACGATCTGCGCGAACTCGGCCTCGACCAGATTCCGGTGGTGAACCTGCGCCGGCTTGATCTCGGTCCCGGCCTGGCCGCCGAGGGCGACCAGATCGTCGACCTCGACGACCAACTCGCCGAGATGATCGCCCTGCGCGATGCGGGCAAGATCGGCGGGATCGGGATCAGCGCCGTGCCGCTCGAAATGGTGCGCCGCGCGCTGCCCGCCGGAATCGTCTGCGTGCAGAACGCCTACAGCGTGCTGGACCGCTCCCAGGAAGCGACGCTCGAACCGTGCAAGGCCGAGGGCATCCCGTGGGTGCCGTACTTCCCGCTCGGCTCGGCGTTCCCGGGATTGCCAAAGGTCGCCGACCATCCGGTGGTCGTCGACATCGCCGGCGAAATCGGCGCGACACCGTCCCAGGTCGGGCTGGCCTGGATCGTGGCCCACGCGTCGAACACGCTGCTGATTCCCGGCACCCGGTCGATCGCCCACCTCGAGGAGAACCTCGGCGCGGCCGCGGTGTCGCTGGACGCCGACGCGATGGCGCGGCTCGACGCCGTCGGTACGACGGTGCCCCAGGCTCATGGTGCGGAGCCCTTTCAGAGGTAACGTCGCTGCCTATGGGAAGCGGCAAACGCGTCAGGCCGCCGTGGTGGCTGAAGCCGGCCAACAAGGTCTTCATCCGGATGTCACGGCTGGGCCTGGGCTTCGGCGGCGAGAGCCCGGTGGTGTTGACCGTGCCCGGCCGCAAGTCCGGCACGCCGCGCTCGACGCCGGTGACACCGATGACGGTGGACGGCAAACGCTATGTGGTGGGCGGGTTTCCGGGCGCTGACTGGATCCGCAACGTCCGCGCCGCCGACGTTGTGACGCTGGCCCGCGGCCGGAGCTCCGAGCGGGTGCGGATGGTGGAGTTGTCCGAAGAGGCGGCACGGCCGTTCTTGCGGGCGTTCCCCACCGAGGTGCCCACCGGCGTCGGCTTCATGAAACGCTCTGGGTTGGTGAAGGACGGACGCCCCGAGGAGTTCGAGGCGCTGGCCGGCGTGTGTCCGGTATTCCGGCTTGACCCGGCATAGGAGTTCAAAAACGTTGAGTGGCAACCCCTTTGATGCACAGGCCTGGCGTCCCGTCGACGGCTTCGACGACCTTACCGACATCACCTATCACCGGCACGTCGAGGACGCCACGGTGCGGGTGGCGTTCGACCGGCCCGAGGTACGCAACGCGTTCCGGCCGCACACCGTCGACGAGCTCTACCGGGTGCTCGACCACGCCCGGATGTCCCCCGACATCGGCGTGGTGTTGCTGACCGGCAACGGACCGTCACCCAAGGACGGCGGCTGGGCATTCTGCTCCGGCGGCGATCAGCGCATCCGCGGGCGCAGCGGCTACCAGTACGCCAGCGGCGACACCGCCGACACCGTCGACACAGCCCGCGCCGGCCGGTTACACATCCTGGAGGTCCAACGGCTGATCCGGTTCATGCCCAAGGTGGTCATCTGCCTGGTCAACGGGTGGGCGGCCGGCGGGGGGCACAGCCTGCACGTGGTCTGCGACCTCACCCTGGCCAGCCGCGAGCACGCCCGCTTCAAGCAGACCGACGCCGACGTCGGCAGCTTCGACGGCGGCTACGGGAGCGCGTACCTGGCCCGTCAGGTCGGCCAGAAGTTCGCGCGCGAGATCTTCTTCCTGGGCCGCCCCTACACCGCCGAGCAGATGCACCACATGGGCGCGGTCAACGCCGTCGTCGACCATGCGGAGCTCGAATCCGAGGCGATCCAGTGGGCGCGCGAGATCAACGCCAAATCGCCTCAGGCACAACGAATGCTGAAGTTCGCGTTCAACCTGCTCGACGACGGCCTGGTGGGCCAGCAGCTGTTCGCGGGCGAGGCCACCCGGCTGGCGTACATGACCGATGAGGCCGTCGAGGGCCGCGACGCCTTCCTGGAAAAGCGGGATCCGGACTGGAGCCGGTTCCCCCGCTACTTCTAGCGGCGGGCGCCCACGTCACGCTGGCGTGACGCTCGAGCACCCACGTCACGCTGGCGTGACGCTCGGAGCGACGCGCGCCCCGCCTAGACTCGCGTCACGTGAGCAAAAGTCCTCTCCGCCGGATCGCCGACCAATTCTCCCTGGCGATCATGCGACCGCCCATGGCGCCGCAGATACTGGTCAACCGGCCGTTGATCAAGCCGATCGAGTTGGCCGGCAAGCGCATCCTGCTGACCGGGGCGTCCTCGGGCATCGGCGAGGCCGCGGCCGAACAGTTCGCCCGAGCGGGCGCCACGGTGGTTGCCGTCGCACGCCGCCAGGATCTGCTGGACGCGCTGGCCGGGCGGATCACGGCCGCGGGCGGTGCGGCCATATCGATCCCGTGCGACGTCTCGAACATGGACGCCGTCGACGCCCTGGTCGCCGACGTCGAACAGCGTCTCGGCGGCATCGACATCCTGGTCAACAACGCCGGCCGGTCCATCCGCCGGCCGCTGGCCGAATCGCTGGACCGCTGGCATGACGTCGAGCGGACCATGGTGCTCAACTACTACGCGCCGCTGCGGCTGGTCCGCGGGCTGGCGCCCGGCATGCTCGAGCGCGGCGACGGCCACATCATCAACGTCTCCACCTGGGGCGTGATGTCGGAGGCTTCGCCGCTGTTCTCGGTGTACAACGCCTCGAAGGCCGCGCTGTCAACGGTGAGCCGGGTCATCGAAACCGAATGGGGCGGTAAGGGCGTGCATTCGACGACGCTGTACTACCCGCTGGTCGCCACCCCGATGATCGCGCCGACCAAGGCCTACGAGGGAGTCGCCGCGCTGACCTCGGAAGAGGCCGGCGAGTGGATGCTCACCGCCGCCCGCACCCGGCCGGTGCGGATCGCACCGCGGATCGCGATCGCCGGCCGGGCGCTCGACATCGTCGGCCCGCGCTGGGTGAACGCGATGATGCAGCGCCAAAGCATCCAGCCCAACCGCGCCGGCACTGGCTGATCCGGCCGCATGGTAGACACGACGCTATGGAGATCCTGGCCAGCCGGATGCTGCTGCGGCCGTCGGACTATCAGCGCTCGCTAGCGTTCTACCGCGACGAGATCGGGCTGGCGATTTGGCGCGACTACGGCGCTGGCACAGTCTTTTTCGCGGGCCAGTCGTTGCTGGAGCTGGCGGGTTACGGCGCCCCGGACCCCGCCCAGGCCGCCTTCCCCGGTGCACTGTGGCTACAGGTCCGCGACATCGAGGCCACCCAGGCCGAATTGGCGGGCCGCGGGGTGTCGATCGCGCGCGAGGCTCGCCGGGAACCATGGGGCCTGAAAGAGATGCACGTCACCGATCCGGATGGGCTGACGCTCATCTTCGTCGAGGTGCCGCCGGAGCACCCGCTACGGCGCGACACCCGCGGTGAACAACAGGGAAACGCCGGTTAACTGAGAGGTAACATCTGGCGACGGTTCAAGGTACACCCGCGTTTCGGCCCCCGCATCATTCGACAATGGAAACCTCCTACCACCAGAATCAGGCGCTGTGAACATCCAATTGTTCCTCTTGATCATTGTCGTAATCACGGCACTGGCTTTCGATTTCACCAACGGCTTCCATGACACGGGCAACGCGATGGCGACCTCGATCGCCAGCGGTGCGCTCAAGCCCAAAGCGGCCGTCGCCCTGTCCGCGGTGCTCAACCTCGTCGGCGCGTTCATGTCCACCGCCGTCGCCGCGACGATCGCCAAGGGCTTGATCGACGGCCACATCGTGACGCTGGAGCTGGTTTTCGCCGGCCTCGTCGGCGGCATCGTCTGGAACCTGCTGACCTGGCTCCTCGGCATCCCCTCGAGTTCGTCGCACGCCCTGATCGGCGGCATCGTCGGCGCCACGATCGCCGCCGTCGGCGCGCACGGGGTGATCTGGAAGGGCGTGGTGTCCAAGGCGATCATCCCGGCAGTCGTGTCGGCGATCCTGGCCATCGTGGTCGGCGCGGTGGCGACCTGGCTGGTCTACCGAATCACCCGCGGCATCCCGACCAAGCGCACCGAGGCCGGCTTCCGGTACGGCCAGTGGGGCTCGGCATCGCTGGTCTCGCTGGCCCACGGCACCAACGACGCGCAGAAGACCATGGGCATCATCTTCCTGGCGCTGATGTCCTACGGCTCGGTCAGCAAGACCGCGTCGATGCCGCCACTGTGGGTCATCGTCGGTTGCGCGGTGTCGATGGCGCTCGGCACCTATCTGGGCGGCTGGCGGATCATCCGCACCCTGGGCAAGGGACTGGTCGAGATCCAGTCGCCGCAGGGCATGGCGGCCGAATCCTCTTCGGCCGCGGTGATTTTGCTGTCCGCCCACTTCGGCTACGCGCTGTCGACCACCCAGGTCTGCACCGGCTCGGTGCTGGGCAGCGGGTTGGGCAAGCCCGGCGGCGAGGTCCGCTGGGGCGTCGCCGGCCGCATGGGCGTCGCGTGGCTGGTCACGCTTCCGCTGGCCGGGCTGGTCGGTGCGGTCACCTACTGGATCGTGCACCTGATCGGCGGCTACCCGGGCGCCATCGTGGGCTTCGCGCTGCTGATCGGGGTGTCGGCCACCATCTACGTCCGGTCGCGCAGGGTCAAGGTCGACCACCACAACGTCAACGCCGAGTGGAAGGGCGACCTGACCACCGGGCTCGAGGAGTCCATTGATCAGCACCCGCCCTCGAACGCCGGCCCCACCTCCGGCGGCGGCATGACCTCCCGATTCGACTCCGACGACCCCACGATCAAGGCGAACGCGTGATGAGTCACTTCGGCGATTGGTTCAACTACCAGGCCTCCCTCAAGATCCTGGCGTTCGCCATGCTGGCCGGCGCCGCTTTGCCAGGGCTGTTCGCCCTGGGGCTCCGCTTCCAGGCGATCGGCGCGGGACAGGCCGGCACCGATGGCGGCTCGCCGCAGAAGAACCCGGCGCTGCTGGCGGTCGCGTGGGCAATCTATGCGGTGGTGATCCTCGTGATCGCCTTCGCTTTGCTGTACATCTCGCGCGACTTCATCGCCCATCACATCGGCACCCCGTTCCTCGGCGCCAAACCCAAGTAGCATCGATTGATGCCCACCGAGTTACCACGCCGGACACCGGGGGAAGCTGCAACAGCGTGAACGGATTTCTCAATTCCATCGTCTCCTGGCTTCGTGCGGGATACCCGGAAGGCGTTCCGGCCACGGACACCTTCCCGGTGCTCGCATTGCTGGCCCGCCGGCTGTCCAACGACGAAGCCAAGGCGGTCGCCTGTGAGCTGGTTCGGCGCGGCGAGTTCGACGATGTCGACATCGGCGTGCTGATCACCCAGATCACCGATGAGCTGCCGTCGCCCATCGACGTCGAGCGGGTCCGGGTGCGGTTGGCGGCCCAGGGCTGGCCATTCGACGATGCCGACCAGGCCGGGGACCCGGCATAGCCGTACTGCGCGCGGTGCACGTCCCGCCCGGGTCGGCGGTCTCGTCGCTGTTGCCCGCACTCGAGCGCGTGCTCGACGGGCGCGAACCCGCACTGGTCGCCCTGTCCTCGAGCGACGATCGTGAGTCGGATGCGCTGCGGGTGGGTCTGCGCGTCGGGGAAGCCATCGACGACGACGTCGCCCTGGTCGCGGCGACGTCGGGAACCACCGGAGTTCCCAAGGGCGCGTTGCTTACCGCCGACGCCCTGACCGCCAGCGCGACGGCCACCCATGACCGCCTCGGCGGACCGGGCAGCTGGCTGCTCGCCCTGCCGCCCCACCACATCGCGGGGATCCAGGTGTTGGTGCGCAGCGCGCTCGCCGGCTCGGTACCGGTCGAGATGGACGTCTCCGCGGGGTTCGATGTCGCCGAATTGCCCGGTGCGGTAAGGGCATTGGGACCGGGACGGCGATACAGCTCGCTGGTCGCCACGCAGTTGGCCAAGGCGCTCGGCGACCCGGCGGCGGCGGACGCGCTCGCCGAACTGGACGCCGTGCTGCTCGGCGGCGGACCCGCGCCGCGACCGGTTCTCGACGACGCGGCCGCGGCGGGCGTCACCGTGGTCCGCACCTACGGGATGAGCGAGACCGCCGGCGGGTGCGTGTACGACGGCGTCCCGCTGGACGGGGTGCGGGTGCGCACGGTCGACGGGCGCATCGTCATCGGCGGCGCGACGCTGGCCAAGGGCTACCGCAACCCCGTCGAGCCGGATCCGTTCGCCGAACCGGGCTGGTTTGCCACCGACGATCTGGGCGCCGTCAGCGACGCGGGCGTGCTGACCATCCTGGGCCGCGCCGACGACGCGATCAGCACCGGCGGGTTGACGGTGCTGCCGCAGCCGGTCGAGGCTGCGCTGTCCAGTCATCCCGCCGTCAGCGATTGCGCGGTGTTCGCAGTGGCCGACGACCGGCTGGGCCAGCGGGTGGTTGCCGCGGTCGTGGTGCGCGACGGGTCCGCCGCGCCCACCCTGGACGCCCTGCGCGCGCACGTGGCGCGCACCCTGGACGCCACCGCCGCGCCGCGCGAGCTGCACATCGTCGACGCACTGCCGCGTCGCGGCATCGGCAAGGTCGACCGCACCGCGTTGGCGCGCCGGTTCGCCGGCGATCAATAGGCTGTTCGTCCGTGAGGATCGGTGGGCGGGCGGCAGCGCGGGAAGCGGTGGCGGTCACGGTCGGGCTCGTGCTGGTGGCCGCGGCGTTCGTGCTGCCGCGGATGAACTCAGGCGTGCGCCCGCGCCTCGACATCGCCCGGGAGAAGTTCGCCACCCACGCCGGCTCCGCGCCGATCTTCGGCGAATGGTTGATCCACGCCGGCTGGGGAACCGGGCCCGCGATTGTGATCGCGATCGTCATCGTGGCGTGGGGACCCGTTCTGGCGCAACGCCTTTCGTGGCGTGCCTTGACGCTGGGCAGCTGGGCCACCGCGTGCGGGTGGGCGTTCGCGCTGGCGATGATCGACGGCTGGCAGCGCGGCTTCGCCGGCCGGTTGACCACCCGGGACGAATACTTGTGGCAGGTGCCGGGCATCAGCGACATCGGTGCGACGCTGCGCACGTTCGCGAGCCGGATCGTGGACTACCAGCCGAACTCGTGGACCACGCACGTGTCGGGACATCCGCCCGGCGCGCTGCTGACGTTCGTCTGGCTGGACCGGCTCGGCCTGCACGGCGGCGCCTGGGCCGGGCTGCTGTGCCTGCTGGCCGGCTCGAGCGCGGCGGCCGCGGTGGGGATCGCCGTGCGCGCGCTGGCCGACGAACAGATGGCACGGCGCGCCGCCCCGTTCGTCGCCCTGGCGCCGACCGCGATCTGGGTGGCCGTCTCCGCCGACGGATACTTCGCCGGGGTGGCGGCCTGGGGCATCGCGTTGTTGGCCGTGGCTGTGCACCGTCCGGTCCGCTTCCCCGCGCTGACGGCCGCGGGCGCGGGCCTGCTGTTGGGCTGGGGCGTGTTCTGCAACTACGGCCTGATGTTGATGGGGCTGCCGGCGGTGGCGGTGCTGGCCTCGGTCCGGCAGCCCCCGGGCAGCCGCTTGGCGGACTGGCGAGCGATCCTGCGGGCCCTCGGCCCGGCGGCGCTGGCCGCGATCGCGGTGGCGGTAGCCTTCGCGATCGCCGGGTTCTACTGGTTCGACGGTTACACCCTGGTGCAGCAACGCTATTGGCAGGGCATCGCCAAAGACCGCCCCTTCCAGTATTGGAGCTGGGCCAACCTGGCGTCCGTGGTGTGCGCGATCGGGTTGGGTGGGGTCGCCGGTATCAGCAGGGTTTTCGACTGGCCCGCCATCCGCCGCCGCTCCGGCTTCCATTTGTTGCTGCTCGGCATGCTGGCCGCCATCGTCTGCGCGGACCTGAGCATGCTCAGCAAGGCCGAGGTGGAACGCATCTGGCTGCCGTTCACCATCTGGCTCACCGCATCGGCCGCTCTGCTGCCGACACGGTCACACCGGATCTGGTTGGCGCTCAACGCCCTCGGCGCGCTGGCGCTCAACACGATCATCCTGACGCACTGGTAGAGACCAGTCCGTCCGGCGGACTACCGTTCTCGTGCTACGCGGCCCCCGGCGCCGGCAAGGGAATCCAAGGAATATCCCACCAGGCGGGCGGGGGCGGCGGCTCGGTGGTGGGCTCGCCGAGGTGTTGTGGGCAATAGGCGCTGACGGCGCTGGTCGTGAAGTGGGTCGCGTCCGCCACGGTGAATCCGGCATTTTCCGACGACACACTTTGGATGACATCGGCCTGGGAGTGGCCCTGATCCATCAATTCACAGGCCTTCTTGCCGACCCGAATCGCGATGGCGCCGTTCTTGTATGGCACGCCGGCCTGATCGAGCGCCGCCAAGAAATTCGCATCCGGGTTGCCGCCGGGCTCGGCCTGTGCCGGCGCGGCCGCGCCGATGACCGCGGCGAAGCCCGCCAGCACGAGAAGCGTTCGCACCGCCTCATCCTTGTACAAAACGCCGGTGTTGTCCTGCGGATCTCTAGAGACCGGCGGCGCGGGTGACGCGCGCGAACCGGCTGGCGGGGCCGCAGGCGTCGCGCACCACCGCGACGTCGTCGACGAAGTCCACGTCGGCCAGCGTCTCGAGGGTAACCACATCAATGCCGTTGTCGCGCAATGCCTTCAGGGTCAAACCCCCGGTGTCGGGCACCGACATCGGCACGGTGCGCAGGCACTGCGCCGTCGCGGGGTCCGCGACGCCCAGCACCCACCAGCCGCCGTCTCGGGCCGGCCCGAGGACGGCCGGCGCGTCGAGAAGCCGGCGCGCGCAAGCCGTCAACAGATCCGCGCTCACCTGAGGCGTGTCCATGCCGATCTGCAGCACCGGAAGCCCGCCGGCCGCGTCGGTGTGCGCGTTGGCGAGCCGGTCCGCGAAATCGTCACCGCGCTGGGGAATCACGGTGAACGAAGCGAGCCGCTGCCGTATTTCGGCGGCGTTCACCGCGGCGTCCAGGTCTCCGGTCAGGGCCGCCACCCGCGCCGCCACCGGAGCGGCGGCCACGGCATCGAGGGTGTCAAGCAGTGCGGCGGCGGCGATTTCGGCGGCGACGCGATCGCCGACGGTCGCCGCGAGCCGCGTCTTTGCCCGGCCCGGCTCGGGCGCCTTCGCGACCACCAGCAGGGTGACCGGAAGGACGCTCACGAAATCACTTTCCAGAAGTCCAGGATCGCGGTGATGCTGCCCCGCAGTGAACCGCTGACCTTCGACTTGCCGCCCGTCCGCGGGCCGTAGCTGACGTCGAGTTCGACGACGCGCCAGCCGGCGGCCGCGGCACGCACCAGCAGTTCCAGCGGATAACCCGATCGCCGGTCGGCGACGCCCAGCGCGAGCAGCGCCTCGCGCCGGGCGACTCGCATCGGCGCGATGTCGTGGACCGGTAGGCCGTGGCGGGTGCGCAGTCGCCAACTCATGACCACGGTGCCCACCCTGGCCACCCACGGCCAGTGCAGCCCGGCTACCGGCCGGCGCCGGCCGGTCACCAGGTCAGCGCCGCGTTCCAGCTCCGCGACCAGCCGGGGCAGATCGGCGCCGTCCATCGAGCCATCGGCGTCGATCACCGCCACGATCGGGGTCGTCGCTGCCAGCACGCCCGCGTGGACGGCCGAGCCGTACCCGGCCCGCGGTTCGGCGACGACTTGGGCACCGTGCCTGCTCGCGACCGCGGCGGTGTCGTCGGTGCTGTTGTTGTCCACCACCAACGCCCGGTATCCCGCGGGTATGGCGGTTAACACCGCGGGCAGTGACTCCTCTTCGTTGAGGCAGGGCAGGACCACCGTGACCAGGCCGTCGGTGTCGGCCACCCTCAGAATCCGTGGTGTTGGTGGGGCTGCTGTGGGAACACCGGCTGCTGCTGCGTGGGCGGCGGCAGGGTCTGCTGGGTGTGCGGCGGGAGCGTCGGGGCCTGGGTGGCCTGGGTGCTCGGCGGCGAATACGTGCTCGGCGGCGGCGCCTGGGTGGTCGCCTTGGTGCTCGGTGGCGAATACGTCGTGCTCGGCGGCGAATACGTCGTCGTCGGAGGCGAATACGTCGTGGTCGGCGGCGAATACGTGGTGGTCGGAGGCGAGTACGTCGTGGTCGGCGGCGAGTACGTCGTCGTCGGCGGCGAATACGTGGTGGTCGGCGGCGAATAGGTCGTCGTCGGTGGCGTGTAAGGCGTGATCGTCGGCGACGTGAAGGTCGGCGACGTGTACGGCGGGTAGTTCGGGCCCCACCCCGGGATCGGGATGGGTATCGGAATAGGAATGGGCACAATGGGATTCGGGCGGGGCGCCCAACCCGGATCGGGATTCGGCACGGCGCTGGGATTGACCGGCGCCTCGGGAGCGGGAGCGTTCGGCACTCCGCCACCCGACGGGGGGCCGACCTGCTGTGGGCTCGGGACGTAGCTGGGAGCCTCGACGGTGCCGCCCTGGAATCCGGCGTTGGGTTGGTCGGGCGGCGGCGGGGGCAGTGGGGCCTGCTGCTGGCTCGGCAGGATCGGCATGAACTTGCCCGGGGTGCCGTTCTGGACCCCCACCACCGGCTGCTGGCTGGCGGTCGGGCGAACGGCGACCGCGATCGCGGTGGCCAGCGACGCCAATCCGATGACCGCGAAAGCGATGACGGCGTTACCGATCACCAACGATCGCCGCGACAGCTTCGTCGGCTCGTCCTCGTCGGCCTCGCCGTACTCGTAGTCGTCCAATTCCGCGTCGTACTCGGCGAATTCACCCGGGTACTGCTCGCCCTCGTCGGCCATCGAGTAGGCCAGCTGCTGGTCTTCGGCGCCCGGGTCCGCGAACCCCGATGCTGGCACGAAGGCCGTCTCATCGCCGATCGGTCCCGTCGACGGCACCGCCGTGGTGGCGTCCCCGAACGCCGAAGCCATCGCGGTCTCATCTCCCGTCAGGCCGGGCGCCGGCACCATGGCCGTAGCGCCCCCCGCCTGCAGCGCCGCCGCCGTTGCGGCGGCAATCGCTGCGCCGCGGGCCAACGCGAAGGTGGGGTCCTCGGCGACCTGCACCCGCATGGTCGACGCGTCGCGGAGCTCGTCGGCGACCCGGTTCAGCTCGGGCGACGCACCGAGGAGGTACACATCCTGCGGGGCGTCGGGGTGGGCGCCCAGGTTCGCCATCATCGTGTGGAACGCGGCGGTCGCATCGCCACCCGACCCACCCGCCAGCTGCTGGCTCGCCAGCACGGTCGGCGGCGCGTCCGGATCACCGTCACCCGAATCCACCATCGACAGCGTCGCGGTCGCGTCGTCCATCACCAGCGCGGCGCCGGGCCGGCCGGCCGCGCGCATCAGGGCGGCCACCGCCTGCGACTCCGAGAGCACCGCGACGTTGTGGACGCCGGAATCCTCCAGCGCGCGCCGAAGCTGGTCGGCGGCGGGATGATCGGTCCAGCACAACCGGGTGCCGACCAGGTGGTGGTTCTCACCGGCCAGCAGCCGATTCGTGCCGACCACGGTCTCGGTCAGCGTCCCGATCGGATTGTCAGCGAGGTCGACGACGGATTGGTCGATCACGTCGGTTCCCTGCGCGCCGGACCCGACCAGGGCCAAGCGCGCGACGGGTCCGGTGACCGCAACCCCCAAAACGACGTCCATCCCGGCTCTCCTTCGGCTGGCTACCCCGCAACCAGCAATGTCCCGGCATCATTACACTTGCGATACCGTTGGAGTATCAATCATTCAGGCGACAAGCTTCGTCTACTAGCGCAGCGTAACCAGCTTTTCGAACGACAGGACGATTGCCGCAGGATCATCTCCGCCCCAGCAGCCGGCCACAGCCCCTGCCACGGCATCCGAACGGAGAATATGTTCGCAAGCGAGCAGTGCACTTCGCCCGGCGGGGTAATCCCTCGCCGAACACCGGAAACTGTGCCAAGAATGTCGGTCCTCGCATCCCGGGAGGCATGGTGAGCCAGAGCAGCGACGACGCGCCTACCGGCCCGATCCGCAGTCAGACCCAGCAGGCGCCGGCGCCGCGCATCATCCGCCCGCACGCCACGGCCGGCCCCGCGCCGGCCGCCGCGGGAGCGCAGCGGTACCGGCACGCGGGTGACCTGGCCGCGGTGGCACTGCTGATCCTGGCGGTGTTCCTGCCGTGGAACCTCTACTTCGGAGTCGGCATCCCGAACAGCAGCGCGACGCTGTTCGCGGTGCTGATCGCGGTGACGGTGCTGGCCGTCGCCGCCGTCGCGGTCGCCGGTTCCTGGCGGTCGGCCGGCGCGCGTTTCGATCCCGCGCGGGCCGCCCGGCTTCGCCTGGCGCTCAACGTCCCCTACCTGCTGCTGGTGCTCGCATTCGTCGTGTTCGACGCGTACGAGACCGTCCGCTTCGGTGGCACGGTCAACGTGCCGGGCGGCGTCGGGCCGGGGGCATGGGTCGGGATCGCCGGCTCGCTGTTGAGCGCCCAGGCGATGCCCATTGGCGCACTCGCCGGACCCGTGCCGGCGGGCGACGAATCCACCGGGTGGCACAGGTCCGCACGGATCATCGGCTCGCTGTCGATGCTCGCGGCGGTGCTCAGCTTCGGTTTCAACCTGTACTGGCGGGTCCGGTACGCGCTGCAAAGCACCGGCGGCACCGACCAATTCGGCAAGCAGAACATCGCCGTGATCGCGACCGCGGTGGTGTACGGCGTGGTGGCCCTGGTGGCCGTGCTGGTCGCCTCCAGGTGGTTGCTGCGCGACACCCGGGCGAGCCGGCTCACGATCGTCGCGCTCGGCGCGTCGACGCTCGCCGCCGGGATCCTGGTGTGGCTCTTGCCCGCCGGTCGTGACATCGACGCGTTCCACGGCATCGCGCAGAACACGTCCACCGCCGGCGTCGGGTTCGAGGGCTACCTGGCGTGGGCGGCCGGCGCGGCGCTGTTCGCGCCGCGGGCGCTGTTCGGTCAGCGGAACGCCTCGCCGACGGAGGAGTCGGCGTGGCGCGGGGCGACCCGAAATGGCTTGCTGCTCATCGCCGTTTGGTGCGTGGGGTCGATAGCGATGCGGATCACCGACCTGGTCGTCGGCATAATCCTGAACTACCCGTTCTCCCGGTACGACAGCATCGTGCTGGCCGCGTTCGATCTGGCTACCGCGGTCCTGGCGATCTGGCTGCGCGGCAGGCTGGCCGCCCTTTCGCCAAGGGTGGTCACGTCGCTGTGCGGGCTCGTCGCCACGCTCAGCGTCGCCCGCGTCGTCGTCGGCGTCGTGCTGGCGCCGCGGTTCGCGGACTCACCCAATTCGCCTGCGCTGCACCCGGTCTACGGCAACAACCTGGCCCAGCAGATCACCAGCGTTTTCGACGTGGCGTTGTGCGGCCTGGCGCTGGGCATCCTGGCGGCGGCTATCGTCGCCGGGCAACTGCGCGGTCGCCGGCGGGCCAATCGCGCGGCCCGCAGGCGCGCGGCCGCCGCCAACGCGGCAGCACCGACCACCCGGGTGCCGGTGGCCCAGGGCGCCGCGCCGTCGGCCGCGCCGACCACCCGCATCCCCGCCGGAGTCCCCGGCGGGGACAACGAACCGGCGACCTCGGAGATACCGCCGCTGGCCAACGCCCCGCGGATCTTTAGGGGCGACGACTCCGGAACGCGTCAAATACCGGTGCAGAAGCCGCAGATCTACCGGCCCCCGCAGGGCTGATTCAGCGAAGGGGCGCGAACGCGAATTCGCGCAGCCCGTCGCCCGGTGTGACGGCCGCACGAAAACCCAACACCTCGGCGGCCCTCGACGGATCGGCGACGATGTGGCGCACGTCGCCGCTGCGATACTGCCCGGTGACCACCGGCGACAGCGAGCCGCCGCGCGCGTCGCACAGCGCGCCGGCCACCTCCAGGATCGAAATGGGTTGTCCCGAGCAGACATTGACCGCGGTGAAACCCTCGCGCTGTTGTGTCGCCGCGACGTTGGCAGCGGCCACGTCGTCGACGTGGACGAAGTCGCGCATCTGGCCGCCGTCCTCGAAAACCCTTGGCGATTCGCCTTTTTCCAGCGCCGACCGGAAGATCGCCGCCACCCCGGAGTAGGGGGTGTCGCGCGGCATGCCGGGGCCGTAGACGTTGTGGTAACGCAGCGCCACCACCGAACCACCCGTGGCCTCCGACCACGCCAGCGCGTAATGCTCCTGGGCGGTCTTACTGGCGGCGTACAGGCTTCGTGGCCGCAGGCAGGCATCCTCGCCGACCAGGCGCCAGTGCAGTTCCTCCCCACCGGCCGGGCAGCGGTGCTCGAAGATCCCGGCGTCGAGGTCGCCCCGGCGCCGGGGCAGCGGGTCCACCGCTCCGTGTCGGTCGCAGTGATAACCCCCCTGGCCGTACACCACCATCGACGAGGCCAGCACCAGGTGCCGCACCCCCGCGGCGAACATCTGCGCCAGCAGGACGGTGGTAGCCAGATCGTTGTGGCCGCCGTAAGCCGGGGCGTCGGCGGCGTCCACGCCCGCGCCCACCATCGCCGCCTGATGGCACACCAGGTCCACGCCGGCCAACAGCGGGGCCAGTGCGTCGGCGTCGCGCACGTCGACGCGATGACATCCCTGCGGCAGCACCGGGTTTGGGCCGTGCGCGGCGGGCAGCAACGCGTCGACGGCGACGACTTCGTGACCCGCGGCCCGCAGCTTGGCGTCCACCCGCGCACCGATGAAGCCGGCCGCACCGGTCAGCAGCACCCTCACGGCAGCTCGATCGGCAGGGTGACCCCGGCGTGCGGCAGGCAATGCGTGCAGGTGCGGTCGGCGGCCAACCGGCCGATGGCCTGGCGGACCAGCGCCTTGAACCCGTCGATGTTCTTGGCGAATTCGGCGAACACGTCGACGGTCTTCACACCCCCGCCGGCGCTGACACCGGCGTCCAGATCGGTCACCAACGCGATTGCGGCATAACAGATTTCGAGCTCGCGAGCGAGCACCGCCTCCGGATAGCCGGTCATGTTGACCAGCGAGAAGCCGGCTGAGGCGAACCACTGGCTTTCGGCGCGGGTGGAAAAGCGCGGGCCCTGAATCACCACCATGGTGCCGCCGTCGGTCACGCCCGGCAGGACGGTCACCGCGTCGCGCAGCGTAGGGCAGTACGGGTCGGCGAAGTCGACGTGGATGCCGCCGGAGTCGAAATACGTGTCGGCGCGGCCCCGGGTGCGGTCGACGAGCTGGTCGGGCACCACGAAGGTGCCCGGACCGAGTTCGGGATCGAGGCTGCCCACCGCGCACGGCGCCAGCACCCGCCGCACGCCGAGCTTGCGCAGGGCCCACATGTTGGCGCGGTATGGCACGGTGTGCGCGGAGAATTCGTGTTCGGCGCCGTGGCGCGGCAGGAAAGCGACCTCGTGGCCGCCGATGGTGCCGAGGGTGACCGGGGCGCTGGGCGGGCCGTACGGAGTGTCGACGGTGACGTCGCGGGAGTCGGATCCGAAGAAGGTGTAGAAGCCGCTGCCGCCGATGACTCCGAGCATCCGACCATTGTGGTGCATCACACCGAAGCGATCGCGGGTGCGGGGCCCGGGGATGGGCGGCTTGCATCCTGGCAGGATGGTCGGGTGGCCAATTTCGGGCAGTGGGTTTCCGGTGCGCGGCCGCGGACGTTGCCCAACGCGGTGGCGCCGGTTGTCGCGGGAACCGGTGCCGCAGCATGGCTGCATTCCGCGGTGTGGTGGAAGGCGCTGCTGGCGCTTGCCGTCGCGCTCGCGATGATCATCGGTGTCAACTACGCCAACGACTACTCCGACGGCATCCGCGGCACCGACGACATCCGGGCCGGCCCGGTGCGCCTGGTCGGCTCGCGGCTGGCGGCGCCGAGGGCGGTGCTGGCCGCGGCGATCGTCAGCCTCACCATCGGCGCGCTCGCCGGCCTGGCGCTGGCGCTGTTCAGCGCGCCGTGGCTGATCGCGGTGGGAGCGGCCTGCATCGCCGGGGCGTGGCTGTACACCGGCGGGTCGAAACCGTACGGCTACGCCGGCTTCGGCGAGATCGCCGTGTTCCTGTTCTTCGGACTCGTCGCCGTGCTCGGCACCCAGTACACCCAGGCGCTGCGCGTGGACTGGGTGGGCCTGCTCCTGGCGGTGTCGATCGGCGCGTTGTCCTCCTCGGTCCTGGTGGCCAACAACCTGCGGGACATTCCGACCGATGCCCGCACCGGAAAGATCACCCTGGCGGTGCGGCTGGGCGATGCCCGAACCCGGATCCTGTACCAGGTGCTGTTGGGGACCGCCGGGGCGCTGACCCTGGTGCTCATGCTGGCGACACCCTGGTGCGCCGTCGGATTGGTGGCCACGCCGCTGGCCCTGCGCGCGGCGGCGCCGGTGCGATCCGGCCGCGGCGGCCCGGAGCTCATCCCCGTGTTGCGCGACACCGGGCTGGCCATGGTGGTGTGGGCGATCGCGGTGTCCGCGGCGCTGGCGCTGGCCAGCTGAGCGCCCACCGGGAGTATCTATAGTGCAGACAAAGGTTTTCGAGGGCCCCCCGGTGGAGTACCTTTGCGTCTGCTGGGGCGATAGCGAAGGACCGCGATGAAGCAGATTGCCGCGACCACCGGGCCCACCAACATCGGCTTACTCAGCGTCGGGTCGTACCGGCCGGAGCGGGTCGTCACCAACGACGAGCTCTGCGAGAACATCGATTCGTCCGACGAGTGGATCTACTCCCGTACCGGCATCAAAACGCGCCGGTTCGCCGCCCGCGACGAATCCGCCGCGTCCATGGCGACCGCGGCCGGGCAGGAGGCGATCGCCAAAGCGTCGCTGACCGCGGCCGACATCGACTGCGTGATCGTCGCCACCAGCACGCATTTCCTGCAGACACCCGCGTGCGCCCCATCGGTAGCGGCGGCGCTGGGCGCCACCGGCGTGCCCGCGTTCGACGTCTCGGCCGGGTGCGCCGGCTTCGGCTACGCGCTGGGCGTGGCGGCCGACATGATCCGGGGCGGCACCGCGGCCAAGGTGCTGGTGATGGGTTCGGAGAAACTGTCCCCGACCGTGGACATGCAGGACCGCACCAACTGCTTCATTTTCGCCGACGGCGCCGCCGGCGTGGTGGTGGGTGAGACACCGGACCAGGGCATCGGCCCGACCGTCTGGGGCAGTGACGGCGCGCAGGCCACGGCCATCCGCCAGGACATCGACTGGATCGACTACATGGACCACCCGTCGGGCCCGCGGCCCTTCCTGCGGCTCGAGGGGAGCGCGGTATTCCGTTGGGCGGCATTCGAGATGGGCAAGGTCGGCCGGCAGGCCATGGACGCGGCAGGCGTCCGGCCCGACGAGATCGACGTGTTCCTGCCGCATCAGGCCAACAGCCGGATCAACGACGTGCTGGCCAAGGGCCTCGAGCTGCGTCCGGACGCGGTCGTCGCCAACGACATCGAGCACACCGGGAACACGTCGGCGGCGTCCATCCCGCTGGCGATGGCCGAAGTGCTGGCGACCGGCGCGGCCAAGGCCGGCGATCTGGCCCTGCTGCTCGGCTACGGCGCCGGCCTGAGCTATGCCGCACAGGTCGTGCGGCTGCCGAGCGGCTAACCGGGCCCCGAATCACGGCCGCCCTCGTCCGGCGTGGCCTCGGCGTCCCCGTGCAGCCGGGCTTGCAGCAGTTCGCGCTCCCGGCGCCGCCGCTCCCCGGCGATCGCCAGCGCGGCGGTCGCGCGGCGGCGCAGCGGCGCGAACACCAGCATGCCCAGGGGCATCGCGATGATCAGGGCGAACAGCACCGCCACCACGATCGGGAACTGCGAGATGCCCGCCAAGCGGGCGACGCCGTAGATGACGCCGGTGAGCACGACCGCCAACAGCACCCGCGCCGTCAGGTACGCCGCCACCGGGATGGCGACGCGGCTTGCGCCCTGTCGCGCCGTGCCCTGGTTCGCGGCGTGGTCCCGCATGCCGCCGGTGCTGTCGTCGCTAGCTTCTTGTGACACAGGGTGAGCCTACGGCGCGGGTATATTCGCCCCAAGGAGGTGTTGCGTGCTCTACCTGCTGCTCGTCGTGATTTTGGGGACGCTGATCTACGTCGGCTGGCGTGCCGCGCGGTCGCAGACCCACCGGCCGAAGACGCGCGTCATCGGACCCGACGACGATCCGGATTTCCTGCGGCGGTTGGGTCACGGCGACAGCTGACCGGCACTAGCCGATGGCGGCGGCCCGCGGCGCCCGGCTCCGCCGCGCTTGCGACCGCAGACCTAGCCGAGCACTCCCGGGTTGTGCTGGTCGCCGGGGAACCCGTCGGCGACGATGGCGGCCAGCTCGGTGAGCGCTTCGCGCGTCCCGCGCCGTAACCGGTCCAGTTCGATCTCGGCGCCCTCTTCCAGGTGCGGGTCGAAGGGGACCAGCTGCACCGCGCGGCAGCGCCGGGAGAAGTGGTCGATCACCTTGTTCATGTCGACCTTGCCCGGCCGTGGCTTGACCCCGTTGATGACGGCGATGGAATTGCGGACCAGGTCCTCGTGGCCGTGGGCGTCCAGCCAGTCCAGCGTCGCCGATGCGCTGCGCGCGCCGTCGATGGACGCCGAGCTGACCACGACGAGCGCGTCGGCCTTGTCCAGCACCGAGCTCATCACCGAGTGCAGCAGGCCGGGCCCGCAGTCGGTGAGCACCAGGCCGTAGAACCGTTCCAGGATGTCCAGGACGCGCACGTAGTCGTCGGCGCCGAACGCGTCCGAGATGCCGGGGTCCGTTTCGGACGCCAGCACCTCCAGGCCGCTCGGCCCCTTGGAGGTGTAGCGGCGCACGTCGCTGTAGCGCTCGATGGTTCCCGCGTCGTGCAGCAGCTGGCGCACCGTCGCGGCCGTCTCCAGCGGGATCTTCTGGCTCAACGTGCCGCGGTCGGGGTTGGCGTCCACGGCGACCACACGGTCACCGCGGATGGAGGCGAAGGTGGCGCCCAGCGTCGCGGTGATCGTGGTCTTGCCGACGCCGCCCTTCAACGACAGGAAGGCCACTCGGTAGGAACCCCGCAGCGGCCGGTTCACCTGGGCGACCAGGTTGTTGTACCTCGTGGCGCGAGGGCTCTCGCCCAAGTTGATCAGCCCGCCGGACAGCTTGAACAGCAGCAGCCGCCATCCGTCCGACGGCGGCGGGGCCACCGGCCGCAGCAGCATGCCGGTGGACAGCTCCGGATACGGCGTGTGCGGCAGGTGCTCCGGCCGCTGCGGCGCCCCCTGGAACTGCGTGGGCGGCGCGTCCGGGCCGGTGTAGTAAGCGCCATACGCCGTCGGATCGACCCGTGGGATGCCGGTCACCGGCGTGGCGTCCCAGGGCGGCATCCCGCCCGGCCTGGGGGCAGTGGGCGGTGCGGCCTGCTGGCGTTCGGGACCGGGCACGCGGCGTTCGGTGCGGAAACCGGCGAAGGCGCGGGTCGGGGCCTCGGCACCCGAGCCACCCGATTCGGCCTGGGGTTCGGCGCCCTCGTGCTGGGCCGGCGCGGACTCCGTCTGCGGGGGTATCTGCGTGGTCGGTTGTTCGGGCGCCCCCACGCCCGACGTTGGCTGCTCGGTCACTGCACTCCCCTTTGTTGTGCGGTCTTCAGCGTGTTGTGCGTTGCTTGGGCCGGTTGAGCACCGTCACCCGACGCCCGCATACGAATGCAGGCCCACAGTGACCAGGTTAACGAAGAACAAGTTGAAGACCATGGCCACAAACCCCGCGACGTTGATCCAGGCGGCCTTCCTGTCCCGCCATCCCGCAGTCGACCTGGCGTGCAGGTACGCGGCGTAAATCACCCACGCGACAAAGGACACAGTCTCTTTCGGATCCCAGCCCCAATATCTGCCCCACGCCTCCTCGGCCCAGATCGCACCGAAGATGACGCCGAAACCGAACACCGGAAAGGCGAAAATCGTCGTCCGATAGGCGATGCGGTCCAGCGTCTGCGCGTCAGGGAACCGCTGTATCAGCCGGCTCAGCGCGCTGCGCTCGGTGCGGTCGGGCTCTGCCAGCGGCGACGTCCGCAGCAGGAACAGGATGCTGGCGATGCCGGCGACCAGGAACACCCCCGAGCCGAGGCTGACCACCGACACATGGATCGGCAGCCAGTAGGACTGCAGGGCGGGCATCACCGGCGCGGCGTTGGTGTAGAGCCACCGACCGGACACGGTGAGCAGGATCAACACCGGCAGCAGCAAGAACACCCACAGCGGGCGGTATTGCGGGCGGCGCAGCACGATCGCCCCGGCGATCAACCCGCACAGGCAGGTCAGGTTGATGAACTCGTACATGTTGCCCCACGGCACCCGCAGGGTGGCCAGGCCGCGCAGCACCAGGCAGGCCAGCAGCAGTCCGGTGCCCAGGTAGACCACGGACAGCCCGGCCCGGCCGACACGCTCGTCGATCGGGCGCTGGGCCGCCTCGTCCACCACGCCGGGGGTGGCGGAGTCGGCGCTGACGGCGCCGGCCAAGACCCGGGCCCGCTGATCCGCGCGGCGCCCGCCGGCGTAGGCCAGCTCGAAGGCCAGCAACAGCAGCGCGATCACCAGCGCCACCACCGCCGACGTGAACGCCCAGTCGGAGTAGCGCGCCAGCTCGACGTTGACGTGCACGGTATTCATTTGACGTCCACCTCAGAACTCCTCTTGGACGCTGCGGGTGTCGCGTCGCCGTCGGACGCAGTGGGCGGCTCGGCGCGAGCGACGCCGGAGACCAGCCGCTCGGACAGCCGTTCGAACTCGTCGCCCCAACCGGAGTTGTCGGTGCGCGCGAGGCCGCCCAGTTCGACGTTCACCGTACCGGGCGACCCGCCGGCGTCGGGCGTCAGACGGACCCACACCCGGCGGCGGCGCACCAGCAGCGACACCACCAGACCGCCCATCATCGTGATCGCGAAGACCAGCACCCAGGCCTGCCCGGGGTCGTGCGAGACCTGCAGGTTGACGAACGGGACGGCGCCGTCGAAGCGGACCACGGTGCCGGTCGCCGGCCCCTGGTCGATCCGGACCGATTGACCCGCCCGCAGATTGACCCGCTTCTCCTTGGTCAACCGGTGTTGCTCGATCAGGCGGGGATCCAGCGTGAACAGCGACTGCGGCCGCCCGGTGTCCAGCCCGGTGTCACCGCGATAGATGTCGACGGCCACGGCCGGGGCGTCCAGCGCCGGGAACCGCGAGGACAGCAGCGTGCCCTCGAGCTGCTCGGTCGGGGCCAGCAGTCCCTGGATGGCGATCTCGTGGTTGCGGCGCTCCGCGGGGCTGGGATAGCTGCCGGCGGGTGGATCGATGCGCACCACACCCGACGACAGCAGGGTTTGCGGATTGTCGGGCCGCCACTGCACCGTCGCCGTGCGGATCTGCCCGTCCGGGAAGGTGACGCTGAAGGTGGGTGCGTAGCCGTGTCCCTGCAGGTAAACCCGGTCGCCGCCGAGCCGCAGCGGGTGGTTGACCTCCAGCTGGTAGTGGCGCCAGGTGTTCGCGGTCAGGTCCCTGCCGGACTGGTAGTCGATGTTCGCCGCGAACGACGTGGCCTGCCCCGACGGCAGATAGTGCGCCACGAAGTCGTCGACCCGGATGCACAGGGGGTGCAGCGAGGTGCCGTCGACCGTGTTGCCGGCCCGGAACGAATCGAACGCGGCCGGCGAGGCCGAACAGAAGCCGGGGCCGCCGTCGGCGATGACGATGACGTTGCCCTCGTAGCCGAAGAGCTTGCCGACGGCCACCGCGACCAGCAGGCCCAGCAGGGAGAAGTGGAAGACGATGTTGCCGAACTCGCGCAGGTAGCCTCTCTCGGCGGACACCTCGACGGTGTCGTCCTGATGCCGGATCGCGGTGCGCCACCCGCGCAGCTGCGCGGCCAGCGTGTTCGCCAGGGCGTTCAGCTCGTCGGCGCCGGCCTGGATCTGCCGGCGCGAGTACTTGGGCAGCCGGGCCAGGTTGCGCGGCGCGGCCACCGGGGTGGACCGCAGGCTGCGGACGTGCTCGATCATCCGCGGGGTGAGGCAGCCGACCAGCGATACGAACAGCAGCACGTAGATGGCGGTGAACCAGAAACTGGAGAAGACGTTGAAGGCCTGCAACCGATCCAGCCACGGCCCGATCACCGGGTGGGCTTTCAGGTAGTCGTCGACCTTGCCGGCGTTGAGGCTGCGCTGCGGCAGCAGCGCCCCCGGGATCGCGCCGAGCGCGAGCAGGAACAACAGCACCAGCGCGGTGCCCATCGAGGTCAGTGCGCGCCAGGTGTTGCGGCCTTTTTGAACAAGCCCTGCGACGACGTGCCTCAAATCGGCAACCTCACGTCGGACACGAACGCGTCGCGCAGCCACGCGACGAAGTCATTCCAGACGCCGGTGACCAGCAGCGCGCCGACGGTGATCAGCAAGATGCCGCCGAAGATCTGGATGGCCCGGGTGTGCCGGCGCAGCCAGCCCAGGCCGCCCACCGCGCCCGCCGAGCCGAACGCCAGCAACACGAACGGGATGCCCAGGCCCAGGCAATACGCGATCACCAAGACGATGCCGCGGGCCACGCTCGCGCCGTCGGTGGCCGAGGCGACGGTGATCACACCGGCCAGCGTGGGCCCCAGGCACGGCGTCCAGCCCAGGGCGAACACCGCACCCAGCAGCGGCGCCCCGGCGACCGTGGTCAGCTGGCGCGGACTGAACCGGGCCTGGCGCTGCAGGGCCGGGATGAGGCCCACGAACACCAGGCCCATGACGATGGTCAGCACTCCCCCGGCCCGTTGCAGCAGCAGCTGGTTGGTGATCAGCGTGGTCGTCATGCCGAGGACGGCGACGGTGCCGAGCACGAACACGGTGGTGAAGCCGGCGACGAACAACGCCGCCGATCCCGCGACGCGCCAGCGGGCGCCCGGCGGGGCTTTAACCGCACCCGCCGGCGGCTGTTCGTCCACGCCGACGACCGCGGCCAGATACGACAGGTAGCCGGGCACCAGCGGCACCACGCACGGCGAGGCGAACGACACCAGCCCCGCCAGCAGGCAGGCGCCGAGGGCCACCAGGAGCGGGCCGGCGGCGGCGAGCTGGGTGAATCCGGTCATCGCCGGCTCGAGCCCGTCACGGCGCCGCCTGGCCGACCGGGGTCGGCGAGGCCTCGCCGGCCAGTCGTTGCACCACCGGCCGCAGGTCGGACGCCAGCAGTTCGCGCAGGAAGACCGCCGCGACGCGGTGCTGGCGGTCCAGGACCAGCGTGGACGGGATCACGGTGGTGGGGTATTTGCCGCCGAACGCGATCAAGGTGCGCATCGGCGGGTCGTAGATGGACGGGAACGTCACCGCGCGGTCGTTGACGAAGTCCAGCGCCGCTTGGCGGTTGTTGTCCCGGACGTCGATGCCGAGGAAGGACACCCCGGCGCCGCGGGTGGCGTCGTACACCTGCTGCAGCTGGGTGACCTCGGCCCGGCACGGCCCGCACCACTGCCCCCAGATGTTGATGACCACGACCCGGCCGGCGAAGATCGGGTCGTCCAGCGACAGCGTGTGCGCCGGGTCGGCCAGGTCGGGTCCGGCCAGCGGGCCGGGCCGGCCGCGGCGCGACGGCGGGTCGTAGTAGATGTCGGTCTTGCCGCCGGGCGAGACGAACTCGAAGGTGCCGCCCTGGGCGACGGCGTCGTGGCCCGAGGAGCAACCGGCGACCAGGCCGGGCAGCAGGGCCGCCGCCAGCACGGCCCCGGCCATCGCCTGTCGTCGCGCGGTCAAGGCGCCGCCGGTTCGCTGTACTCGACGTCGAGCAGCCGGTCGCCGTCGTAGACCAGCGTCGTCACCGACGCGAGCCCGCACTGCCGCCGCCGCGGGTCGTGCCACAGCCGGCGGCCCGTCGCGTGTAGCCGCAGCGTCCACACCGGCAGTTGGTGGCTGACGCACACCACCTCGTGGCCGGCGCCGCGGGCGCGGGCCTTGTCCACCGCCGTCTGCATCCGGGCTGCGATCTCGGCGTACGGCTCACCCCAGGACGGCCGGAACGGGTTGCGCAGCTGCCACCACACCCGCGGGTCGCGCCAGGCGCCGTCACCCGGGCTGACCCGTTTGCCCTGGAAGAAGTTGGCCGATTCGATCAGATCCGGGTCGGCGTCCACGGCCAGGCCGTGCTCGGCGGCGATGGGCGCGGCGGTCTCCTGGGCCCGTTCCAGTGGCGAGGCGATCACCGCGGCGATGTCGCGGTGAGCCAGCGCGTCGGCCACCGCGGCAGCTTGCGCTCTGCCGTTGTCGGAGAGGTGAAATCCGGGCAGCCGCCCGTAGAGGATGCCGCTCGGGTTGTACACCTCCCCGTGCCGCACGACGTGCACCCGGGTGCGCTCGGCCATCAGGACTTCCCCTCCTCGGCTTGGGCGGCGGCCCTGGCCGCGGCGGGCAGGGCGTCGGCGATCCGGTCGAACGCGCCGTCGTCGAGCGCGGTCGAAACGAACCACGCCTCGAAGGCGCTGCACGGCGGGTAGACGCCCGCGTCCAGCAACGCGTGGAAGAACGGCGGGTAGCGCCACGTCTGGGTGGCCCGCGCGGACGCGAAGTCCGTCACCGGGGTTTCGGAGAAGAACACGCTGAGCATGTTGCCGGCCCGCGGAATCTGATGCGGCACACCGGCATTCGTGAGCGACTCGGAGAACAGCCCGGCCAGGCGATCGGCGTTGGCGTCCAGGGTGGCGTAGGCGGCGGCGTCGGCGTTGCGCAGGGTGGCCAGCCCGGCGGCCATCGCGACCGGGTTACCCGAGAGCGTGCCCGCCTGATACACCGGCCCCAGCGGGGCCAGCCGCTCCATCACGTCGGCCCGGCCGCCGAACGCGGCCGCCGGCAGGCCGCCGCTCATCACCTTGCCGAAGGTGAACAGGTCGGCCTCGACGGGATCGATTCCGTACCAACCGCTTCGGCTCACCCGGAAGCCGGTCATCACCTCGTCGATGATCAGCAGCGCGCCGTGCTCGGCGGTGATCGCGCGCAGCGCCGCGTTGTAGCCGGGTGCGGGCGGGACCACGCCCATGTTGCCCGGGCTGGCCTCCGTGATCACCGCCGCGATCTGCTCGCCGAACCGGGCGAAGCTCTGCCGCACGGCGTCGATGTCGTTGTAGGGCAACACGATTGTGTCGGCCGCCGTCGCGCCCGTGACTCCCGGCGAGGACGGCAGCCCGAGCGTCGCCACCCCGGAGCCCGCGTCGGCGAGCAGCGCATCGACGTGGCCGTGGTAGCAGCCGGAGAACTTGATGACCTTGGCCCGGCCGGTGAAGCCGCGGGCCAGCCGGACCGCGCTCATGGTGGCCTCGGTGCCGGAATTGACCAGCCGAACCCGCTCGACCGGCGCGACCCGCCCGATCATCTCGGCGGCCAGCTCGCTCTCGGCCGGTGTGGGCGCCCCGAAGGACAGGCCCGACGCGGCGGCCTTGGTGACGGCCTCGACGACGGCAGGGTGCGCGTGACCCAGGATCATCGGGCCCCACGAGCAGACCAGGTCCACGTAGCGGTTGCCGTCGGCGTCGGTCAGGTGGCAGCCGCGCGCCTCGGTGATGAACGGCGGCGTCCCGCCCACCGCGCTGAACGCCCGGACCGGGGAGTTCACGCCACCGGGAATGACGGCGCAGGCGTCCTCGAACAACCGGGCCGACGACGCCGTGGCCCTGGGGACCCCGGTGGCGCGCGCGGTCGCCTGATCACTGCTTCCCATGACGACCAGTGTCCCAGCCCGCGCGGCACGTTCCACTACAGGGTGTAGCAGAACGTGCTATGAGTGGGCGGCGCGCTGGTTAGTCGGCGTCCTGCTGGCCGGCTTCCTGCGCCGCGATGAAGTTGCGGCGCGCGGCCTCGCGTTCTTTTGCCGCCGTCCGCCGGTGCGCGGCGACATCGCCGAGGCCCTCGGCGACGGCTCGTTCCGCGACTTCGGCGGCGCGCTCGTGCGCGGCACCGGCTTCGTAGTGACGCTGGACCGAGCGTTGATGGGCCGCCTGGTCGCGCAGGCTGGATTGCTCGGCGTGCTCGGCGGCACGCTCCACGTCGTCCGCGGTGACGGCCTGGCCCGCGGACAGCTCCTGCCCCCGGCGCAGCAGCTCCTCGGCGCGCTGGGCGGCCTCGTTACCCGCTGCCTCTCCCATGAGACGACAGTAGACCGATTGATGCGCCGAGGCGGGGTTGTCCTCGTCCCGCGCCTGCGAGTTGGATAGCGGTATGCAACTCCCAGAAGGGCTCGCCCGGTTCAACCGTCACGTCACCAACCCGATTCAGCGGATGTGGGCCGGTTGGCTCCCGCCGTTCGGGATCGTCGAGCATGTTGGACGCCGCTCGGGCAAGACGTACCGAACACCGGTGAACGTGTTCAACACCGAGGTCAACGGCAAACCCGGGGTGGCCATCGTGCTGACCTACGGCCCCGACCGGGATTGGCTGAAGAACCTGAAGGCGGCGGGCGGTGGCCGGCTGCGCAGCAAGGGCAAGACCATCGACATCGCGGATCCGCGCGTGGTCACCAGGGACGAGGCGGCGGCGTACGTAACACGCGGGGTGCGACGGGTTTTCGCCCGGCTGCCGTTCGAGCAAGCGGTACTGCTCACGCGGACTTCCTGACACCATGCGGATCGCGGCGATCGTCGAGCGGGCGGTCGCCCTCGCCGGCGGGCCACGCGGCGGTCCGGCCAACGCGGTGGTCGACTTCTCCCACCACACGGTCTCGCTGGTCGCAGTCGTCACCGATGTGATCCGGCACGGGCGGCCCGTGGTGGGCGTGGCTTTCGATTCGATCGGCCGGTTCGCCCAGAGTGGAATCCTGCGCGACCGGATGATCCCGAGGCTGCTCGCGGCGTCTCCCGATGTGCTGCTGGACCCCTCCGGATACCTCGACCCCGCGGCGGTTCTGGCGTGCGCGCTCACCGACGAGAAGCCCGGCGGTCATGGCGATCGGGCGGCGGCCGCGGCCGCGCTGGAACTGGCCTGCTGGGACTTGAACGCGAAACTGCGCGACGAGCCGGCCTGCGTGACCATCGCCCGCCACGCCGGACGCGACCCCGCGCCGTCGGTGCCGGTGTACGCCGCCGGTGGCTACTACTACGCCGACGGCGGCGTCGAGCGGTTGCGCGCGGAAATACGGGGGTACCTCGACGCCGGCTATGACGCGGTCAAGGTGAAGATCGGCGGAGCCGCGTTGACCGAGGACCTCGCGCGGATCGATGCCGTCGTCGACATCGTCGGCGACGCGGGGCGAGTCGCTGTGGACGCCAACGGCCGGTTCGGCCGGACCGAGGCAACCCGCTGGGCGAACGCGCTGGCCCCCTACGGCCTGCGCTGGTACGAAGAGCCGGGCGATCCCCTCGATTACGCGCTCAACCGGGCGGTGGCGGAGTGCTACGACGGAGCGGTGGCCACGGGGGAAAACCTGTTCTCGGTCCAGGATGTGACCAATCTGCTGCGTCACGGCGGAATGCGGCCCAATCATGATGTCTTCCAAATGGATCCGGGCCTGAGCTACGGCCTGACCGAATACATCCGGATGCTCGACGTCGCGGCGTCGCATGGCTTTGATCGCCGCTTCGCGTTCCCACACGGCGGCCACCTGATCAACCTGCATGTCGCGGCCGGGCTGGGCCTGGGCGGATGCGAGGCCTACCCCGGCGTCTTCGCCCCGTTCGGCGGCTACTCCGACGGGTGCGCGCTGTCAACGGGCCGGGTCTCGCCGACCGACGCCGCGGGCTTCGGGCTCGAGCAGAAGGCGGGGCTGGCCGAACTGATCGCCGAGCTGACCGACGGGAGGTGGCGCGGATGAAGATCGCCGTAATCGGTTGCGGTGCCATGGGTTCCATCTATGCCGCGAGGCTGGCGGCGGCAGGCAACGAGGTGCTGGCCGTGGACCGCCATCGGGCCGGCATCGACCAGATCGCCCGGCACGGGCTGCGGGTCACCGGCCCGGGCTACGACCAGGTGGTGGCACTGCGGGCGAGCACCACCGCGCCGGACGAGGCGATGGACCTGATCGTGCTCGCCGTCAAGGCGGCCGACGTGAAAGCCGTTGCGCGACAAGCCCTTTCGATGCTGGGTCCGGCCACGCCGGTGCTGACCATCCAGAACGGCCTGGGATCGGCGGAGACGGTGGCGGGCATCGTCGGCGAGGAGCGGGTCGCGGTCGGAATCGCCAGCGGATTCGGCGCGGCGACCGTGGCCCCCGGACATGTCCGGCACAACGCCATGAAGGCGATGCGGTTCGGCGCGTATTCGTCGCTGCCGCACTCGACCGTCGAAACGATCGCCCGCGCGTGGACGGCCGCCGGATTCGATGCGGCCGCGGTCACCGACATCGCGGCCATGCAGTGGGAGAAGCTCATCTGCAACGCCGCCTACAGCGCCCCGTGCGCGCTGACCGGCATGACCGTCGGGCAGGTGATGGACGACCCGGAGATGGCGCCGGTCAGCCAGGCGGCCGCGACGGAGGCGTGGACCGTCGCGCGGGCGTCGGGCATCGCCGTCGCCGTCACCGATGCGGTCGAACACGTCCGCGCCTTCGGCGCGCAGATGCCCGACGCCAAACCGTCGGCCCTGCTGGACCACGAGGCGCGCCGGGTCAGCGAGATCGACGTCATCAACGGCGCGGTCCCGCGCCAGGGCGCCCGGGTGGGGGTCGCGGCGCCGGTGAACGCGACGCTGACCGCGCTGATCAAGTCGATCGAACGGCGATGGAGCTGACTGGATGTGCGTCACGGCGCCACATCGGCACCGGAACGGTCATTCCTCATGTGCGAGTTCGGAATTGGCTAGCGCGTCTGAGAGGGAGTCCGGCCGCGCGATCGCGCGAGGAAGTACACCCCGATCACCACCGCCCAGGACAGCAGGCTGAGCCACAGCTGGCTGCGCGCGGTGTGGTCGAACGCCATTTGCACCAGCACGGCGGTGATTCCGGTCAAAGTGAGGATGGACAACACCGGGTAGAACCACATCTTCACCGTCAGCTTTTCGGCGGGTGTCCGGCGGCGCAGGATGATCTGCGAGCACGCGATCAGCCAATAGACGAACAAGATGATGGCGCCCGACGAGTTGAGCAGGAAGAGGAACACCGTGTTCGGCGCGACGCGGGCCATGATGACGCACAAGAACCCGACCGCCGACGAACACAGGATCGCGAAGTGGGGCACGCCGCGCCCGCTGAGTTTGACCAATCGGGTCGGCGCTTCACCGCGCTCGGCGAGCACGAACAGCATGCGCGACGCGGTGTACAGACCGGAATTCAGGCAGGACAGCACCGCGGTCAGCACGACGGCGTTCATCACCTGGTCCGCGCCGGGAAGCCCCAGGTGTTTGAGCGCGGCGACGTACGGCGAGGCGCCGAGTTCCACGGAATCGCAAGGCAACAGCGCCGCGAGCAGGAAGACCGAACCGACGAAGAAGATCCCGATGCGGGCCACCACCGATCGGGTCGCCTTCTGGACCGCGAGCTCGGGGTCGCGGCTTTCCGCGGCGGCGACGGTGACGATCTCGGCGCCGACCATGGAAAAGATCACCACCACGATGGCGGCGAACACCGCACCCACGCCGTGGGGAAAGAACCCGCCGTGTGCCTGCAGATTGGTCAGGCCCCCACGATGGCCGGGCACCAACCCCAGAACGTACGCCGTGCCCACGATCAGGAAGATCACGATCGTCGCGACTTTGATTCCGGCGAACCAGAATTCGAATTCGCCAAAGGACGACACCGAGAACAGGTTGGTCGCGGTCATCAACACCATCAGGCACAGCGACAGCAGCCATAGCGGCGCATGGAACCAGTAGTTGAGCACCTTCCCGCCGGCGACCGCCTCGAAGCCCACCACGATCACCCAGAAATACCAATAAAGCCACGCGACGGAGAATCCCGCCCAGCCGCCCAGGGCCTTGGCCGCGTAGTCGGCGAACGATCCGGTCGACGGGTTCGCGGCCGCCATCTCACCGAGCATCCGCATCACCAGGACGATGAGCAGACCGCAAAGGGCGTAGGTGAGGAACGCCGCCGGGCCGGTGTCCTTGATCACCACGCCCGACCCGACGAACAGTCCGGCACCGATCACGCCCCCGAGCGCGATCATGCTGAGCTGCCGCTGCGACAACCCTTGGCGTAGTTGCGGATTGACACCCATGCCCGGACGCTATCCGGCTTTGGGACCCGCAGCAACAACGACTTACAGGTAGAGGTCTCGATCGCGAATCAAAGCAGTGGCGACCACACTGATCACCGCCGTCGCAACCAGGTACCCGCATGCCAGCCACGGCGCACCGCCGAGCGCCGCGATCAGCGCGGTCAGGATCATCGGCGTGACGCCGGAGGCGTAGATTCCCGAGACCTGGTAGACGAACGACAATCCGGTGTAGCGCGTATTCGTGGGATACAGCGCGGAATACAGCGTGCCCTGCGCGCCATAGAACAGCGCGTGCACCGCGCCGAACACGACGATCATCGCCAGCCCGAACCACACCAGGTTTTTGGTGCCGAACAAAGCGAACGCCGGAAAGGCCGCCAGGCCGTAGCAGGCGATGCCGGCCAGGTACACCCGCCGCGGACCGAAGCGCTCGGTCAAGCGTCCCGATACCGGCAGCAGCACCGCCATCACCAGGGCGGCGATCGTCACCACCACAAGCACCGAAACCCGGTTCAACCCCAGGGCGCCGGTGGCGTAACTGATGGCGAAGACGCCCCAGGTGTTGAACGCCGAGCCCTCGGCCCATCGCGACAGCAGGCCCAGCACCGTGTTGCGCCGGGAGCGCGGCTCGCGGACGATGTCGCGGATCGGCACGGTGGACGCGGTCTGCAGGTCCTGCAACTCGCGGAACGCCGGTGTCTCGTCGACCCGCAGCCGGACCACGATGCCGATCACGACCAGCAGCACGCTCAGCAGGAAGCCGACGCGCCAGCCGTAGGAGAGAAACCGCGCCGGCCCCAAGACGACTTGCAGAACGGCGAATATGCCGGTGCCCAAGGCCAATCCGAGCGCCAAACCGATCTGCGGAATCGCCCCGAAGCGGCCGCGCCGGTCGCCGGGGCTGTGCTCGACGGCCAGCAGTACCGCCCCGCCCCACTCACCGCCGAGCGCGAAACCCTGCAGCACGCGCAAGACCAGCAGCAGCACCGGCGCCCACGCCCCGATCTGGGCCGCCGTCGGCAATGCACCGATCAGTGCCGTCGCGCCGCCCATGATGAGCATGGTCAGCGCGAGGCTGCGCTTGCGACCGATACGGTCGCCGATGTGGCCGAACACCAGACCCCCGATGGGCCGCATGACGAACCCGACGGCGAAGGTTGCGAACGCCAATAGCGTTCCCACCAAGGAACTCTCGTTGGGAAAGAACAGCTTGTTGAACACCAGGCCGGCCGCGGTGGCATACAGGAAGAAGTCGTACCACTCGACCGTGGTGCCCAGCAGGCTCGCCGCGACGACGATGCGCAGCCGCCGGCGCTGCTGCTCGGCGGGTTCGTCGACCGCGTCGGCCAGCCCGGTGGCGATCCCGGCGTCGGGAACCGACGCCGGCAAGGTTGCGGCCATGGCCGTCAGTGCGCCGAGGCGACCGCGAACGGCGTCGCCGCTGCCGGGTGCGACTGGCGGTTGGGGTGCCGCCACAAACCCATCCGTTCGAGCAACGGCAGGACGCCCTCACCGAACCAGTAGGCCTCTTCCAAATGCGGATATCCCGACAGGATGAAGTGTCTGATGCCCAATTTGGCGTATTCGGCCAGCCGCTCGGCGACTTCGGCATGCGACCCGACCAGCGCGGTGCCCGCTCCCCCGCGAACCAGCCCCACCCCGGCCCACAGGTTGGGCGCCACCAGCAATTTGCTGCTGTCGCCGCCGTGCAGGTCCAGCATGCGGCGCTGGCCTTCGGATTCGCTGCGCGCCAGGCTGGCCTGCACGCGTTCGACGTCGGCCGGGTCGATCGCGGCCAGCAACCGGTCAGCCTCGGCCCACGCCTCGGCGGCCGTATCGCGGCTGATGACGTGAATCCGTAAGCCGTACTGCAGGATACGGCCGGCATCGACGGCGAGCCCGCGAATCCAGTCGAGCTTCTTGGCCACCGCGGTCAGCGGCTCACCCCAGGTGAGATACACATCGGAGTGCTTGGCCGCCACCGGTCCGGCGGCTGCCGAGGACCCGCCGAAGAACACTGCCGGTATCGGGTCCGGCGGGTTGTTCAGCTGTGCGTCCTGCACCTGAATGTGTTCTCCGGCAAAGGATACCGGCTCCTTGGAGGTCCACAGCTGGCGCACCACATGCAAGAACTCTGCGGTGCGCGCGTAGCGCGCCTCCTTGTCCAGGAAATCACCGTAGGCCCGTTGCTCGTGCGGTTCACCGCCGGTGACCACGTTGAGCAGCAGCCGGCCCTCGGAGTGCCGCTGGAAGGTGCCGGCCATCTGGGCGGCCAGGGTCGGACTCAGCATGCCGGGACGGAACGCGACCAAAAACTTCAATGTCTCGGTCGATTCGACCAGCATCGCCGTCGTCAGCCACGCATCCTCACACCACAGGCCGGTGGGCGTGAGGACGGCGTCGAAACCGTTGTCCTCGGCGGCCGCGCAGATCTGGTGCAGATACTTCAGGGTTGCCGGCCGGTCGCCGGACATCGCCGTGCCGTGCCCGCCCGCGACCAGATTCCGCGAATCGCCGTAGGTCGGCAGAAACCAATGAAACGCGAGACTCAATGCACCATCCTCTTTCGCCTCTGAGCACTAAAGGCTCCATCCTTCTCAAAGCGGCGCCGGCGGGCGAGGGTTGGAACCTGCGAGATTGCATCCCGGGCGGGACGCCGCCTACACCGCGGCGCCCGACGGCCGCGCGCGCCTGACCGCACGGCGAGGCGCCGCGCAGGACGGGCCGCGTGGCCGCGTCTCCCGCTGTCCCGGAAGGCAATACGATCGCAATGATTCGGCGCGCGGCAACCGGCGGAATCGGCGCTACGATGACTACGATCCGGTGCGACAGGCGCAACTCGGCGCCGGGCGGTGGCCGAAAGGATCACCGCTGCGTGACCGAAAGGTCACGCCAGATCACACAATGCTTCCAATACGGCGTGGCTCGGCGGGTAATCCCCGCTCAGCGCGGCATCATTGCGATCATGCCTGACCTCACACGCCGAGCGGTGCTCCGGATGGGCGCCGGTGCCAGCCTCGGAGCCGCCGGCGTGCTCACCTTCAGCTCGCTGCTGGCTCCGGCCGCTTCGCGCGCCGCGACATGGCCGCAGGCTCCCGCGCCGTTCGAGCCGTCGGCGGCGGGCAAGACCCTGCCGACCCGGCTCACCGGGTCGTTCGTGTCGGCGGCCCGCGGGGGCATCAAGACGAATTACGTGATCGCCATGCCGCCGGGCCAGACCGGGGCGCTGCGCCCGGTGATCGCACTGCACGGGATGGACGGCGACGCCAACCAGATGGTCGACATGGGCGTCCCGGACGGGCTCGCCCAGCTGGCCAAGGAGGGCAAGCCGCCGTTCGCGGTCGTCGGCGTCGACGGCGGCAACACCTATTGGCACAAAAGGACTTCCGGCGAGGACTCCGGTGCCATGGTGCTCGACGAGTTGCTGCCGATGCTGTCCACCATGGGTTTCGATACCTCCCGGGTCGGTTTCATGGGGTGGTCGATGGGCGGATACGGCGCGCTGCGCCTGGGGGCCAAACTGGGGCCGGCGCGGACGGCCGGCATCTGCGCGATCAGCCCGGCGTTGTACACCTCGTATCCGCTGAGCGCGCCCGGGGCGTTCGACAGCAACGACGACTTCGTGCAGAACAGCGTGCTGGGCCTGCCCGCGCTGAATTCGATTCCGCTGCGGGTGGACTGCGGCAACTTCGACCGTTTCTATTTCGCCACAAAGCAATTCGTCTATCAGTTGAAGACCCAGCCGGCGGGCAGTTTCTCCCTCGGCGGACACGACGTCGCCTACTGGCGCAGCCAGTTGCCCGGTGAGCTTGCCTGGATGGCGACCTAGCGGAGCCAGATGACACTTCGGGAGGAATCGGTCGCCGGCACCCCACACCAGTTGGGGCGGCGTACTTCTCGAAGGGGCTTCCGGCCCGACATCGAGGGGCTGCGCGCCGTCGCCGTGATCGCGGTCGTGCTCTACCACGCGGGCATCCCGGGAATCACCGGCGGCTACATCGGTGTGGACGTCTTCTTCGTCATCTCCGGCTTCCTGATCACCGGGTTGCTTTTCCGCGAGGCGAGCACCACGAATACCGTTGCGCTGGGCCGGTTTTACGGAGCCCGCGCCCGGCGGCTGCTGCCGGCCGCGGCCATCGTCGGCACCAGCACCGCGATCGGCGCGGCCGCGGTGCTGCCCCCGCTGCAGGCGCGCAGCGTGTTTCTCGACGGCGTCGCCAGCGCCCTGTATGTCGGCAACTACCGGTTTGCGGTGCGCGGCACCGACTACCTGGGCTCCGACGCCCCATCGCCCTTCCAGCACTACTGGTCCCTGGGGGTGGAAGAGCAGTTCTACCTGGTGTGGCCGGTGCTGATCATCGCGGTCGCGTGGTCGGCCGGGCGCATCCCGCGGCTTCGCGGAGCCGCGACGCGCATGACGCCGTATGCGGTGATCCTCGCCGTCGTCGCCGTGGCGTCGTTGACGGCGGGCGCGCTGTGGACCCGCATCTCGCCGTCGTGGGCGTTCTTCTCGCTGCCCACCCGCGCCTGGGAGCTGGCCGCCGGTGGCCTGGTGGCGCTGTCGCTTCAGCAGTGGCGCCGGCTGTCGGTGCGGACCGCCTCGATCGCCGGGTGGGGCGGTTTGGCGCTGATCCTGCTCACCTGCACCCAACTCGACTCCCACACCCCGTATCCCGGCACCGAGGCGCTGCTGCCCGTGCTGGGCACCGCGCTCATCATCGGCGGCGGCGCCGTCACCGGCGGGCTGGGGCCCGGTCGCTTGCTGTGTCGCCCGGCGATGCGCGCGATCGGCCGCATCTCCTACTCGTGGTATTTGTGGCACTGGCCGGTGCTGTTGCTGATGCCCGCGCTGCTCGGGGAGCCGGCGGGGCTACCGGCCCGGCTGAGCGCGACGGCCGTCTCCGCCGGGCTCGCCGTCATCACGCTGCATCTGGTGGAGAACCCCGGCCGCTTCGCCGCGGCGCTGCGCCGGTCGGCGAAGGTCAGCCTGGTCGTGGCGGGCGGCGCCAGTGCCGCCACCGCGTGCGCGTGCATGTTGCTGCTCAACGTCATCCCCGCGCCGGTGGGCCACGGGGTGGCGGCCCCACGCGCCAACATCACCGCGGCGTCTCCGACCAGCATCCCGGCCATCAGCCCCCAGGAAGCGGCGGTTCGTCACGCGTTCGATCAAGCCCGCGAGGCGCTCGCCGCGGCCGTCGGCCTGCGAGCCGTCCCGTCGAACCTGGACCCGCCGCTGGCCAAGGCGCCCGCCGACAAGGCCGCCGTGTTCGTCAACGGCTGCGTGCGGTCCTGGCGCGACGTCGGACAAAGCGAGTGCGCCACCGGTGACACCGCCTCGCCGACCACCGTCGCGCTGATCGGTGACTCGCACGCCGCCATGTGGAATCCCGCCTTCGAAGAACTCGCCGAGCAGCGGCACTGGCGGCTGGAGACGCTGGCCAAGGTCACCTGCCCGCTGCAAGACCTGCACATCGTGAGCCCGTACCTGGGCCGCGAATACACCGAATGCGAGCAGTGGCGCGCGCAGATCATGGATCGGATGAACGCCGAACACCCGCGCCTGATCGTGTTGGACATGAGCCGGCGCTACGGCGCAGACTTCGGCTTCACCTCCTACGACCCGGCATGGATCGACACCGTGGGACGCACCGTGGCGCAGTTGCGCCGCACCGGCGCGACCGTCCTCGTGTTGGGACCCGCCCCCGACCCGCATGCGTCCGCGCCGACGTGCCTGTCCGCCCACCTCGACGACGTAAGCGTCTGTACGCCAACCAAATCCGACGCAGTAGACGGCGACGGGATCGCCGCTGAGCAGGCGGTGACGGTCCGCAGCGGGGGCCACTACGCCGACCTGACCGACATGTTCTGCACGCCCGACCGCTGCCCGATCATCGTCGGCAACACCCTAGTGTTCCGCGACGACAACCATGTGACAACCGAATACGCGCGGTTGGTGGCGCCGCTGATGGGCGCGCTCGCCGACCGCGCCCTGGCGAAGGGATGAGTTGTGAATGAACTTCTCGTGGCTGACCAACGTCAGATCAGTGAAGGACTTTTGGAGGTTTTCGGGTCATGTCACCGCTATTGCTGGTCTGCGTCGCAGTAGCCGCGCCCTTCGCCGGAATCGGGTTCCTCCACGTCCAGGACCGCTTGGAGCGCTGGGACTACGAGCGGCACGCGGACGACTGAGTTCGAAACTCGTTGCCGCGCGGCGGTTTCGGCTCGGCCACCCCGGCGGGCCCGCCCTGAGTCAGGTCGACAGCTGCGACCGGATGAGGGGCGCGATCTTGTCCGCCATGTACTGATGGCCCGCATCGTTCGGATGCACCCCATCGGCACCGATCAGGTCGGGCCGGCCGACGAACCAATGCTCGGCGATCGGGTCGATGAACGTCGCCCCCGCCGCCCCGGCGGCGCCGGCGAGGACGTCGCGAATCAAGAACATCGACGGCGGCACGTCGGCGGTCGGCCACGGCGGTCCGATCACCAGCAACCGCGCCGCGGGGGCCAGCCGGCGCCCCAGATCCAAAGCGGCGTTGGTCTTCACGGTCAGCGTCCCGGGATCGACACCCTGGTCGTTGCGGGAGCCGAAGAACACCACCAGCGCATCGTCGGGCTGGACCGCCCGGGCCGTCAGATCCTCGAAGACGCTGCCGTGGTCGCCCGGGGTGGCATAGCCGGCCCTGCCCTCGGCCGCCACACTGCCTGAGATTCGCGAGCCCCGCGAACTGAGCACCTGCCAGGCGCGCGACGGCCACGATCTCGATCCCAGCCCGCCCTCACTGGTCCCGGTAGTGTACGAATCCCCCACCACCGCGACATGATTCAGCCGAAAGTCGAGCGTCAGTGTCTCGTAGGTGCGCACCTGCGCCGGACATGCGATGCCCACGCCCGCCAGAAAACTCAACCCAATGAGAAAGGTGGCCAGACGACTCACTCTCACCTCCACTGTCGACGGCATAGTCGGGTGCCGCCGAGTCCTCATCAAGTATTCCCCGGGAGTCGCGGCCGGCCGCTGAGGCGGCCGTCACACCGCGCGGGCCGAAACCGCTTCCAGCGGACGGTCGATCGGAAGCAGCTTACTGCCCGACTCGCCGGGATCGCTTGTCGCGGTGACGGCTCTGACATCGACCATCTTGCGCATCCAGCGGCGGGCGGGCTCTTCGACGCCGTGATACAGCAGCACCGAGGCGATTAGGGCAATCGCCAGCAGGCCGATGACGTTCCATTTCCATGGGTCCTCGGAGGTGTTGAGCTCGAATTGCTCCACGGCCCAACCCCAGGCGGTGTGCACCAGCTCATGCACCATGTACAGGCAGAACGAGATCTTGCCGCCGTACACCATCACCCGCGCCGACAGGACCCTCGGCAGGCTGCCGAGCCCGATGGCCAGCGAGATGACCAGCGGAACGAACAACACGTCGACGACGCCGCCGCTGTCGTTCTCCACCACTCCCGATATCGGGTGCGCGCCAAACCAATACAGCACGCCCACCATCGCGGCCAGGAGTAGCAGGGAGACGTATCCCGCGACGCGGCGGCCACGGTCGCTGAGCCGCAGCCTGCGTACGGCGGCACAGGCCAGCGCTCCCGCCGTGAACTGCGTGACGATTCGCGGCAGCCAACTCCACGGCGTGTAGAAGTGGCCGCTGGCGAGCAACATCAACACCGGCGGCAGCGATGCCGCGAATGCCAGGACCATCAGGCTGCGCGCCCTGGTCGCCTGTTTCATCCGCAACAAGACCAGCACCAAGACGGCGAACAGCACATAGGCCAGCCATTCCGCGCTGATCGACCAGGCCGGGCCGTCCCAACTCGAGTCGTCGAAGAACGGCACGAACCACAACTGCACCAACAGGATCTGGCGCACATAGCTGATCGCGGTGAGCTGCGCGGCATCCGGCGACGGCACATGGCCGACGTGCAGGGTGAAGATCACCCACAGGGCGGCGAGGTGCAGCGTGACCAGGTACACCGGCCACACCCGGGCCAGTCGCAGCCACAGGAAATGCAGGGTCGCGCGGGTCGACCAGGATCGCCCCATGCGATCGAGGTAGTTGTACGTCAGCACGAACCCGCTGAGGATGAAGAAGAGGTCGACGCCCTGCGCGCCGCAATTCAGCACCGGCGCGAGAGCGTCGCGGAAGTCGGTGGACACATCGCCGAGCATCGGCCGGAAGTGGAAAAGCACCACCCAGACCGCGGCGACGATACGGAGCCCCGTCAGGGCCGTGATCTCGCCCCTGATCTCTACGCCCCGCACGCTGCTCTTCCCGTCCGAATCCTGCTGTTTCGTCCTGCACTCCGATTGAGTGGAAAATCTCGCCGAGTGAAAGCACCGACCAGCAACCGGCAGCCTTGGCAGCCTAGCAGCGCGATCGCCGCCATGCGGGGACGGTCGTGGTGTGGCACACCGGATTCGGGGTATTCCCTTTGCTCGATATCGCGCTAAGCGTTTGCTCAGCGCAATATCCCGGCCGGCCCGCAAATGTTTCTTAGCAAAGCGTTAGACACGGCTTTCGGTCTCCTTATGCTTGGCGCCTAGCGTCGGAAACGTCCTTTGGCGAGCGTCCAAGCACCGCCGAAGACGGCGCGAGCGCCACGGAGAGTGAGGGGTCCGCATGACGATCGCAGGCAGCCAGACCGGCCACGACAACTGCGTGTTTGACTGCGCGGGCGCGCAGGTCCGGGCGCACCATCGCCACCTCGCGACGGTCGTGCACATTCGCGGCGAAATAACCGATGTGAACGTCGACCGCATCAGCGATCACATTGCGCGTTTCACCCTCGGAGAAAACCCTGTCGTGCTCGACGTGGCCGACGTCAACGGATTTGCTGAGACCGGTATCTCGCTGCTGTACGCGTTCGACGCCGATTGTCGCGCCGCGGGGGTGGATTGGACCCTGGTCGCCAGCTCAGCGGTGACCCAGGTGCTGGACGACACCGGTCATGACGCGAACTTTCCGATCATGCGCTCGGTTCACGAGGCCCTGCAGGATCGTGCGGAGGCCATCGCGCTGCGCCGCCGGATGGCGCTGCCGCTGGTCAAGAAGCCGCTATAGTCGCGCGCGCCGCAGCCTGGCAGCCGCGATGACCGCCAGCACCCCGGCGCTCGTCACCAGCACCAGCGTCAGCAGCAGCAGCTGTGGGTCGTAGGTCAGCGACGTGGTGGCGGGCTCCCCGTTCGCGATGGGAGCCACCGTCACCGTGTGATGCGAGTGCCACCAGCTCAGTGCCGAGCAGATGAGCGCGACGCAGGCCAGGCCGAGCTCGAGCGCTGCGCGGTAGCGGGGGTTCACTGGGCCGTCCCGGCGTCGTCGTCCCGGTCCCCGTCGATCGATGGGGTGGGCTCCACCCGCTCCTGGACCAGCGGGGTCAGCGCGGCTCTCAGCTGACGATGACGGCGTGCCCACGCCTGGGCCGTGCGCTGGTTGGTGAGTTTGAGACCGATGCCGACGCGTCCGCGCGGCACTCCGACCAGTTCGCCGAGCGCCCGGGCCGACTGCCACCTCGCCACCTCTTTCTCGGAGGCTTCGCGGTCGTCGGGCTCGGGATACACCTTGACGATTTCGCGAACCAGAATCGTTTCGGTGCCCTGGCGCAGGGCGTCTTCGGTGAGCTCGACCGAGACGTGGATCCGTGCGGCCTTCACCTGTATCCCCAGGAACGCCGATACCATCACCAGGAAGATCGCGGGCACCACCAGCGACACCGGTGCACCGCTCCAGATTTCGATCAGGACCATGGCTGCCGCCGCGGCCGGGCCGCACGCCAACCACCACCAGCTGGCGCCGGGTTCGTAGAACAACGGCTTGGGCGCGGCGTCGCTGTCGGTAGTCATCGCAAGCCCCATCTCACGAGAGCCACCCTGCCGCATCCGCGGCCCAATAGGTGAGAACGATGTCGGCTCCGGCGCGCCGGATGCTGGTCAGCGACTCCAGCGCCGCGGCGCGCTCGTCGATCCAATTGTTCGCGGCGGCAGCGCAAATCATCGCGTACTCCCCCGACACTTGATAGGCGGCGACCGGAACGGGCGACACGTGTGCCGCGGCCGCGACCACGTCGAGATAACTCATCGCCGGCTTGACCATCACGATGTCGGCACCCTCGTCAAGATCGAGCTCGATCTCGCGCAGCGCCTCCCGGGCGTTGCCTGACTCCTGCTGATAGGTGCGCCGGTCGCCGGAGAGGCTGGAACTGACCGCCTCACGAAACGGGCCGTAGAACACCGAGGCGAATTTGGCGGCGTAGGCAAGGATCGCCACATCGGTGAAGCCTGACGCGTCCAATCCGTCGCGAATCGCCCCCACCTGTCCATCCATCATGCCGCTCGGCCCCACCACGTGAGCACCCGATTCAGCTTGGGCCACAGCGAGTTCCACGTACCGCGCCACGGTGGCGTCGTTGTCGACCCGGCCCCGGTCGTCCAGGACGCCGCAGTGACCGTGGTCGGTGAATTCGTCCAGGCAGGTGTCGGCCATCAATACGGTGGCGTCGCCGAGGTCCTTGGCCAAGTCCCGCAGGGCGACATTGAGGATGCCGTCGGGGTCGGTCCCGGTCGACCCGATCGAATCCTTGTCCTGCTCGCGGGGCACGCCGAACAGCATCAGCCCGCCCACCCCGGCGGCGACCGCAGCGGCGGCCGCGCTGCGCAACGAATCACGGGTGTGCTGCACCACGCCCGGCATGGAACCGATGGGCCGCGGTTCGTCGATGCCGTCGGCGACGAACATCGGCAGCACCAAATGCCTTGGCTCCAAGGATGTTTGCGCCACCAGACGACGCAAGGCCGGGGTGGTGCGGAGCCGACGCGGGCGCTGCCGCGGGTAGGCCACAGCTAGCGCCTGCGGCTCTTTTTGCGCGGCGGTGGCAGCGCACCCTCGGCGCGCAACCGCGCGGCGTGTTCGGCCAGCGCGTCCACCAGCGGGCCAACCGCGGCGGTCTCGGGCTGGACATCCACCCGCAGGCCGAATTCGGCTGCGGTTTCAGCGGTCTTGGGACCGATGCACGCGATGATCGTCCGCGCGTGCGGCTTGCCGGCGATGCCGACCAGGTTTCGCACCGTCGAGCTGGACGTGAAGCAGACCGCGTCGAATCCACCGGTCTTGATCATTTCCCGGGTCTCCGCCGGCGGCGGGGCGGCCCGCACCGTCCGGTAGGCGGTGACATCCTCGATCTCCCAGCCCCGTTCGCGCAGACCCTCGGCCAGCGTCTCGGTGGCGATGTCGGCCCGCGGCAGCAGAACCCGATTGACCGGGTCGAAAATGCTGTCGTAGGGCGGGAAGTCGTCGAGCAGGCCCAACGAGGACTGTTCACCGGCCGGCACCAGTTCGGGGCTGATCCCGAACGCCCGGACCCGGTCGGCGGTCGACTCGCCCACACACGCGATCTTCACTCCGGAGAAAGCGCGCGCGTCCAGACCGAACTCGCCGAACTTCTCCCACACCGCACGCACCGCGTTGGTAGAGGTGAACACCACCCACTGGAAGCGGCCGTCGACCAATCCCTTGACGGCCCTTTCCATCTGGGCCGGGCTGCGCGGCGGCTCGACGGCGATGGTCGGCACCTCGATCGGCAGCGCGCCGTAGGAGGTCAGGCGCTCGCTCATCTCGCCGGCCTGATCCTTGGTGCGCGGCACCAACACGGACCAGCCGTACAGCGCGCGGCTCTCCCACCAGTTCAGCTTCGCGCGGCTGGCGACCGTCTTGCCGATGGTCACCACCAGCGGGCCGGTCAGCGGACCGGCGGGGTCGGTGCCGCCCAGCACCGCCGAGTCGGTCAAGCCGTGCAGCGTGGTTTCGATGGAACGCTGCTGACAGGTGGTGCCGTGCGCGGTCACCACGCACGGGGTGTTCTCGGCCAGCTCGTGCTCGATCAGGGTGCGCGCGGCGTCGGCCAGATGCGACGACGTGGCCTGCAGAATCAGCGGACCGGGCGCCGCGGCCAGCGCCTCCCAATCCACATGTGGGTCACGCACGTCGGCGACCGTGTGCGAGGAGCCCAGCGGCAACCCCGCGTATGTCGGGACGGCATCGCTGGGGGCCAGCCCGGGCACGATCTCGATGTGCAGGTGGCTGCGCGCGATGGCGTTCACCTCGGTGATGACCGCGTCGACCGTCAGCGGGTCGCCCGCCACCAGCCGCACCACGTCGACGCCCGTCTTCGCCTCGGCGGTCAGCGTCTTGGCCACCTCGGCGGGGTCGCCCAGCGCCGGGCGGATATCGGGACCGCCGGATATCACCGCGGGTTGCGCCTTGCCCTGGACGGCGCCGCCGTCGCCGTTCGGGGCGGCCGCCTCGGCCGGGGCCGGGCCGGAAACCGGCGGCAGGTCCTTGCCGATCAGGGCCAGCACCGGCTCAGGCACGTCCGGATCGGTGAACACCAAAGCGGCGTTCGCCAGCACCGTGGCGGCCCGGGTCGTCAGCAATCCCGGGTCACCCGGGCCGGAGCCCACGTACGTGATGCGGCCGGGTGTCGGCTTACGCCCTCGCGTCGTCATTGTCGCTCCCACGTAACTCGCAATTAATTTCCTCGCGCCGGGTCTTGCCGCGCTTCGCTCATCAGCTCTCGGGCGCCCAGCTCGAACAGTTCCGCGGCCACCGAAAGCCCAAGCTCTCGTGCCCGATCGGGACTGCCGATACCGGACGCGCGGATCACGTCGGACCCGTCCAGCGCCGCCACGCAACCGCGCAGCGACAGCTCTTCGAAGATCCGGCCCTCCTCATCGATGGACTCGACCACTTCGGCGATCGCGCCCACCGGTGCGGAACAACCGGCCTCCAGTTCGGCCAGCAGGGCTCGCTCCGCGGTGACCGACGCGCGCGTGTCGGCGTCGTCCAGTTCCGCCAGCACTGCCGCCAACCGGCTGTCACCGGCACGGCATTCGACGGCGAGCGCGCCCTGAGCCGGTGCTGGCAACATCTGCACCGGCTCTAGCGTCTCGGTGACATCGTCGAGGCGACCGATCCGGGCGAGTCCCGCCCGGGCCACCACGATCGCGTCGAGATCACCACTGCTTACCCTGTTCAACCTGGTATCTAGGTTGCCTCGTAGGGGGCGGATTTCCAAACCGAGACCCAATGCTCTAAGCTGCGCGGCCCGCCGCGGCGACGAGGTGCCCACCAGCGAACCGGCCGGCAACTCCGCGAGCACCAGCCCGTCCCGCGCCACCACCGCGTCACGCGGGTCGTTGCGTACCGGTATGGCCGCCACAGCAAACCTTGGGTCGTCGGCGGTCGGCAGGTCCTTGTGGGAGTGCACTGCGGCGTCGACACGCCCCTCTTCCATGGCCTCGCGCAGTGCGGTGGTGAAGACACCCACCCCGAGGGACTCGATGGGCGCCGACGAGCGGTCGCCTTCCGTGCTGATCGTCACCAGTTCCGCCGGGTGTCCCAACGCGATCAACGCGTCTCTGACGACCCCGGCCTGGGTGGTGGCCAGCAGGCTGCCCCGGGTACCTATCCGGATCACGTTCGCCGATCGCCTACTCGGCGGTTTGCTGCGGGTTGCCCGCGTCGAATCCGTTTGCGATGACTGGCAATTCGCCTGCGGCCACGGCATCGACAGCGGTCTGGTCGAGTTCGAAGAGTTCGCGCAGCGCTTCGGCGTAGCTGTCACCGCCGGGTGCGCTGGCGAGCTGTTTGATCCGCACTGTCGGCGCGTGCAGCAGCTTGTCCACCACGCGTCGCACGGTGCGCGCCACCTCTTCGCGCTGGGCGCTCTCGAGCCCGGGCAGCCGGTTGTCGAGACGCAGCAGTTCCGCCTCGACCACGTCGGCGGCGCGCTGGCGCAGCGCCGTGACCGTCGGTGTCACTTCGGCCATCCGCTGTCCGGCCAGATATGCAGCAACCTCGGTGGCGACGATGGTGCGGGCGGCGTCGACGTCCGCGGCCGCGGCGTGCGCCGAGGGTTCATGCTGCACGCGGTCCACGTCGACGACCCAGACGCCGGGCAGTCCGGCCACCGCCGGATCGACGTCGCGCGGCATGCCCAGGTCGCAGATCACCAGGGGGCGCGTCTCTTCGTCGCGGTGCGCGGCGGCCAGCGCGTGGTGCACGTCGGCCAGCGAGATCACCGGCGTCACCGCACCGGTACAGCTGACGACGACGTCGGCGCCGGCCAGAGTGTCGGCCAGGCGGTCCAAGCCCACGGCGTCGGCCCGCACACCGGCGTCGCGGATCTTGCGGACCAGACGCTGGCCCCGGGACAACGACCGGTTGACCACGTGCACGTGCCCGATGCCGGCGCGAGCGAGGTGTCCCGCGGCCAGCGCGCCCATCGCTCCGGCGCCGACCAGGACCGCGGTCTTGCCCGACAGTCCGCCCAGGCGGCGTTCGGCCATGTTGAGCGCGACGGAAACCACCGAGGCGCCCGCGGCGTCGATGGCGGTTTCGGAATGCACCCGCTTGCCCACCGACAACGCCCGCTGCGCCAGCTCGTGCAATATCCGCCCCACGGTGCGGTTGGTCTCGGCGCTGGCGTAGGCGCGACGGACCTGGCCGAGCACCTGCTGCTCGCCGACCACCGCGGAATCCAGGCCGCTGGCGACCGCGAACAGGTGCTCGACGGCGGCCTCGCTGTATCGGACATACGCATACTTGGTGAGATCGGCCATCGACATGCCCGACTGCTCCGACAGCACCTGCCCGATCACCGCCAACCCGCCGTGGAACGCGTCCACCACCGCGTAGACCTCGACCCGGTTGCATGTCGACAGCACCATCGCCTCGGTCACCAGTGGCGACTGCAGCACCCGGTCGACGATCTTGCCCTGATCGGACTCGTCGATGCTGAGTTGTTCCAGGACGGAGACCGGCGCACTGCGGTGCGAAACCCCGAAAAGCAAGACGCTCACGGCAGCATCACCTGGCCAGCTCCCTTGCTTCCTCCAGTAACTGAACTGCTGTCCACGGTAAACGTTTAGCAGCTGGGCTACCAAATAAATGGTCGGCGCTGGACGACCGCCCAGCGCCGGGCAGGTCAGCGGCCCAGATCGGACCGCAGCCGGGGCTCATCGATCTCCCAGTAGCTGTGTTCGCGGCCGTCGAGCAGGATCACCGGCAGCCGATCGCCGAACTCGGCCCGCAGCGCCGGGTTGCCCGCCGCGGCCGCGGCGTCGACGTCGGTCATCGACAACCCGAAGCCCAGCTCGCCGGCCAGTTCGGCCAGCCGGGCGTGCACGCGCTCGCAGATGGTGCAGCCGTCGCGGGTCAACAGCTCCACCTGCGGCCGGCCGGCGTCCTCGGTCATGGACACCAGTGTGGCATCGGTGACTTGTGGGGCCCGTCTACCAGCGGTTATGTTCCGACGATGGCCGACGAGACGGTGCGGGTGGATCCCGTGGTGATGCAGGGCGCCGCCGCCTCGCTGAGCGGTGCGGCGGAGCAGCTTTCGGCTCAGCTGTCCCAGCTTGACGATCAGGTGGGTCAGCTGCTGGGTGGTTGGCAGGGTGCGTCGGGGACCGCCTATGGAGCGGCGTGGGAGCTTTGGCATCGGGGTGCTCGCGAGATCGAGCTCGGGTTGTCGATGCTGGCGCATGTGCTGGGCCGGGCCGGTGACGCCTACCAGAGCAACGAATCCGGGTCCGCCCAGGCGGAGCGGGCGGTGCGTCGTGGCTGAGGCGTTTCGGGTGGATCCGCAGGCGTTGGCCGATGCGGTGCACCGGATGGCGGCATTTCAACGCTATGCCGAAGACATGATCGCCGAAATCGATTCTCGGGTAACACGTTTGCACGCGTCGTGGACGGGTGATGCCGCGGCGGCTCATGCCGAGGCGCATCAGCACTGGGTGCGCGGCGAGGCGATGATGCGCCAGGCGCTGGCGCAACTCGAGAAGGTGGCCACGACCGCGCACGGCAACTACACCGGCGCGATGTCGACGAACCTCGACATGTGGTCGTGAGCGAATGGCGCCGCTGGCGTGTGACCCGACTGCCCTAGACCGCGCCGGTGCCACGGTATTGGCCAGCGGTGTTTCGTTGGGGTCGGTGATCTCGGCCTTGACCTCGGCCCTGGCCGGCACCGCGGGCATGGCCGGTGACGATCCGGTGGGTGCGGCGCTGGGCCGCGCCTACAACGATGCAGCGGCCAAGGTGATCGAGGCGATGACCACCACCCGCAATGGACTGTGCAGCATCGGCGACGGGGTGCGGATGTCGGCGCACAACTACGCGCTGGCCGAGGGGATGTCGGATGTCACGGGCCGTGCCTCAGTTCTGCCGACTCCGCCGGTGACGGCGCCGCTGACCGCGACGTCTCATCCGCCGTCGGCGGTGGGCACCGGCAGCGGCGCGCCGGCGGGATGGAGCTGGGTCGCACCGTATATCGGAATGATCTGGCCCACTGGCGATTCGGCGAAGCTGCGCGCCGCCGCAGCGGCGTGGACGACTGCGGGTGTCAACTTCACGACGACCGAGATCGCGGCAGGCGGCGGCACGATGGCCGCCATTGCCGGGCAGCAGATTCCCGAGGCCGCGGCCATCAACAAAGCGTTGGCCGATGCGACTGTCGCCACCATCAGCGTTGCGCGGCAATGCCAAATGATCGCTACGCAACTTAACAGCTACGCGGCCAAGATCGACAAGGTACACGCGGCGATCCTGGATCTGTTGGCGCGCATCTGCGATCCGCTGACCGGGATCAAAGAGGTCTGGGATCTCCTGACCGACGAAGACGAAGACGAGATCAAAAGGATCGCCGACGACATCAAGACGGTGGTCGACAACTTTTCTCGGGAAGCCGAAACGCTGGGCGACCAGATCAAGGCAACCATGTCCGAAGCCGCCACTGCCACAAAGGATATGGCCCACTGGGCGGACATGGAGTGGGACCACTTCTTGCACGGGACGCCGGTGGGCAGGGCGCTCAATCAGGTGGACCAGACCTTCAAAGGCGTCGGCGTCGAGGGCTGGGATTTCCTCAAAGGCCTGTACGACGTCAGCCAATTCCACGCGCTGCTCGACCCCAAGGGTTACGCCGAAACCATGACCGGCATGGTCGCCGGGGCTGGGACGCTCGTCGGCTTGGGGCCCGACGGAGGGCCCGGAGTCGCCGAGTCCTGGAAAGCGCTGGGGAAGGACATCACGCACTGGGACGAATGGAGCAGCAATCCCGCCGAAGCGCTCGGCAAATCGATCTTCGATGTCGGGACTCTCGCGTTGCCCGGTGGACCCCTTTCCAAGCTGGGCAAAGTAGGACACACCGCGGCGGATGCGCTGAAAGGCTTGAAAAAAGCGCCCGAACTTCTGAAACCACCGGAGGTCAAGCCGCCGGAGGTCAAGCCTCCCCCGGCTGCGCCCAAGCCACCGGAATCGGGCCAACCCGCGCCAGCACCCGCGGGCAAGCCAGGGCCCTCGGGTAAGCCGGCGCCGGGACCCTCAGACGGTCCACTGCCGCACAGCCCCACCGAATCCAAGCCGCCGCCGGTGGCAAAGCCGCCGGCTGTCGAGCCGCCCAAACCGGCCGCGCCGCCGCCCGAGCCTGGGGCAAACCGCCGGTGCCGGTGCCCCCGGGGGACACACCGCTACCCCATCCGAAACCGCCCGAGCCCGTGCCCGCCCACGCGCCGGCGTCGGCCGGCGAACCCCCGGCCGCGCCGGTTCCCCACGGTGGGCCGCCACCGGTAGCAGCAGCCGCGACTCCGGCCGCGCCGCATCTGCCGGGGGCGCCGTCTGCCCCAATGGGTGGGGGGCTCCCCGCCGAGGCGCCTCCCGGCCTAGGTGAGGTTCCCCACGGCGGCGAACCACCCGCTCCCCCGCCGGTACCGCCGCATGATGGCACTCCCCCTCCGCCCGGCGGTCACGATGGGCCACACGAGCCTGGTGACAGCGGTCCACATCCGCCCGCCGACGAACATCCCCCGGGCGATGGCGACGGATCACAAGACTCACATCCAGGCGACGACGGGAGTGCGCCCGGTGACCATCCCGGCGGCGACGGCAGCGACCAGCAGCATCCGAAGGCGCGAGACGTTTTCCCTGACGCCAGTGAATTCGGCGAGCTTACTGAAAGTGAATATCGAGAACTCTTTGAGGACGAGTACGGTAACTTGAGGTATCCTGACGTTAATGACCCGGCAAAGCCTTACGCAATTCCTGGTACAGTTCGCGATTTAACACCGGCTGACATTAAATCATTAGACGGCCGATGGCTCGATCGTATCGGGCATCCGGGTGGGAATTGGCTGGCTTTCGAAGGAACTCCATATGAGGGTCGCGCACTTCCTCATACCAGTTTGGATAAAGATTATTACCGTTTTAAGGTCGATGCATCAGCGGGACTACCGCCGGGTTGGAAAATAGAGTTTTCGAGGGCAGCACCCTGGTTCGGGCATCCCGGCGGCGAACCTCAATTTCTGATCCTCGCACCCGAAGGAGAACGTGCCGACGTTCAGACCCTGATAGATCGGTTCTTCTTGAATGAACCCTAGACACGAGGAGTCGTGATGGCAGATTTCATTGTCGATCTCACCATGTTTCCTGAATCCCTCCACAGACTTGTGAAGTGTTGGTATGTGTGGCAGGTCGTTCATCTGAGGGGTCAAGGGCGTTTGCCGGGTGACACACAGCGCGAGCCGCGGGGCCGGGAGACGCGCGAGGAGATATTTTGGGGACGTCGTCCACCCCAAATGGTCAACCGTAACGAATTGGCTTTGATTGACGTAGGCGACGTTTCTTATTACATGGCCTGTAAAGACGACTGCTACTTTATCGATAGCGAAGAGCGCGGTTCGCGGAAAACCTATTGGATGTTCAGGCGGTTCGAAGATGTTGAAAAATATCTCTTGTTTCTGATCAGTCAGATGAGTCGTCCTGGCCGGTATAACCAATCACCCGCCTTTCGTTGGTATCAGGAAGGCTTGGATCCGAGGGTGACGTTGAGTAACCCGGATCCAGATAATTTTCCGGGACGGGTTAGTTTGAGAGTTGACCAGGAACCTACGGATCGCGGATGGATGGGGCAGAATGACGCCCCTGCGGGTTCTCATGTCTTAGTAATGAGCTTCGAGGAACTCGATTCCGCCCTTCGCGAGGGGATTCCAGCGGATTGGTTCACCGTCAACATTCTCGGCGACTAGCGTTCCCGCGACCCGGCCCCGGCCACGAACGTGACATTGGCGTCACACTCGGCGCCGAACGTGAAGCCAATGTCACGCTCACCGGCCCCGGACACGTAACGCCGGCGCGCCATCTGCCCGATAGGGTTGGGGATCGGGCACCCGCTGGGTCGCCAGGCAGCACAGCGATCTCGGAGGTTTGACGATGACTTCCTCTGGCCCGGCCAACGCAGACCACTCCGGTCACGTTGACCCGGAGTCGCTGGCCGCGGACGCCAGCGCCGCCCGCGCGATCGAGGGCATGCAGGAAGCCGCCGCTTCGCAGGACCATCCCCAGCCCCCGATCGACCTGACCGCCGCCGCGTTCTTCGACGTGGACAACACGCTGGTGCAGGGCTCGTCCGCGGTGCACTTCGGCCGCGGGCTGGCTACGCGCAATTACTTCACGTATCGCGATGTCGTCGGATTCATTTACGCGCAGGCCAAGTTCCAGATCCTCGGGACAGAAAACAGCAACGACGTCGCCGCCGGCCGGCGCAAGGCGCTCGCCTTCATCGAGGGCCGGTCGGTCGAAGAGCTGATCGCGCTGGGCGAGGAGATCTACGACGAGATCATCGCCGATAAGATCTGGCCCGGCACCCGCGAGCTCACGCAGATGCATCTGGACGCGGGCCAGCAGGTGTGGCTGATCACCGCGACGCCGTACGAGCTCGCCGCGACCATCGCGCGACGGCTCGGCCTCACCGGCGCGCTGGGCACGGTCGCGGAATCCGTCGACGGCGTCTTCACCGGCCGGCTGGTCGGGGACATCCTGCACGGCACCGGCAAGGCGCACGCGGTGCGATCCCTGGCAATTCGCGAGGGCCTCAATCTCAAACGCTGCACGGCCTACTCGGACAGCTTCAACGACGTTCCCATGCTGTCGCTGGTGGGCACCGCGGTCGCCATCAATCCCGACGCCCGCCTGCGCGCCCTGGCCCGGGAGCGCGGCTGGGAGATTCGCGATTTCCGGACTGCCCGCAAGGCAGCCCGGATTGGCGTGCCGTCGGCGTTGGCGCTGGGCGCAGCCGGTGGTGCGTTGGCCGCGCTGGCCTCCCGGAGGCAATCGCGCTGATAGGCTGCGCCGCGCAGACACAATTGACGGAGGGCATTGCGTCATGACGACCCCCAAGGAAGCCGAAGGACTCATCGGCAGCCATTACCGCGCGCCGGATTACTTCGAGGTCGGTCGCGAGAAGATCCGCGAGTTCGCGGCCGCGATCAAAGACGACCACCCGGCGCACTTTGACGAGGGTGAATCCGCGAAGGCCGGATACACCGACATGGTTGCGCCGCTGACGTTCCTCGCTATCGCCGGGCGCCGAGTGCAGTTGGAGATCTTCACCAAGTTCAGCATCCCCATCAACATCGCCCGGGTCATCCACCGGGACCAGAAATTCAAGTTCCACCGGCCGATCCTGGCGCACGATAGGCTGTACTTCGACACTTACCTCGACTCGGTTATCGAGTCCCACGGCACGGTGCTCGCGGAGATCCGCAGTGAAGTGACCGACGCCGACGGAAAACCGATCGTCACGAGTGTCGTCACAATGCTGGGAGAGTCTTCAAATCAAGAGGACGTCGAGGCAACCGCCGCAGCAGTTGCATCCATATCCGCAGGAAAGTTAGGGGCCCTGTAAATGTCTGGAGAGCGGGAAACGGGAAGCACGCAACTCAAGCCGCCGGTCGAGAAGGTCCGGTCGCACTACGACAAGTCGAACGAATTCTTCAAGCTCTGGCTCGACCCGTCGATGACCTACAGCTGCGGGTACTTCGACGAAAACCCGGACCCGCAGAATCTGACCAAGACGCTGGAAGAGGCGCAGTACGCCAAGCGCAAGCTCGCCCTGGACAAGCTGAACCTCGAGCCCGGCATGACGCTGCTGGACATCGGCAGCGGCTGGGGCTCGACGATGCGGCACGCAGTGGACGAGTACGACGTCAACGTCATCGGCCTGACGCTGAGCGAGAACCAGTACGCCCACTGCGTGGCGGAGTTCGACAAAATGGACAGCCCCCGCCGCAAGGAGGTGCGGATCCAGGGCTGGGAGGAATTCCCCGGCGACGTCCCGATCGACCGCATCGTGTCGCTGGGCGCGTTCGAGCACTTCGCCGACGGTGCAGGAGACGCCGGGTACGAGCGCTACGCCACCTTCTTCAAGAAGTACTACGACCTGTTGCCCGACGACGGCCGCATGCTGCTGCACAGCATCGTGGTGCCCACCGCCGAAGAGGGCAAGGCAATGGGCTTGCAGGTGAACATGACCCTGTTGCGGTTCATCAGTTTCATCCTCAAGGAGATTTACCCGGGCGGAAAGTTGCCGCAGGTCAACCTGGTCGACAAGTACGCCACCGATGCGGGTTTCAAGATCGAGCGGCATCACTTCATCGGTAAGAACTACGTTCCGACGTTGACCGCCTGGGGGGATGCCCTCGAGGCGCACAAGGACGAGGCCATCGCCCTGAAGGGGCAGGAGACCTACGACATCTACCTGAAGTACTTGCGGGGATGCTCGGACCTGTTCCGCGACGGCTACACCAACGTCTGCCAGTTCACGATGGTCAAGTAATCGGTTCCCGAAAGGTCAACGCCATCGCGGATTTTCCGCGGTGGCGTTTCCTTTTGCGCGGCTCAGCCGAAGAAGATGTTGCGGCGGCCGGCCAACAGCCGGTACAGCGTCTGCTGGATGGTCTCGCGCACCTGGTCGGTCAGCTCGAAGGTGACCATCGGATCCTCGGCGTCGGAGGCCGCGTAGTCGTCGGTGTGGATCGGCTCACCGAACGCGATGTGCCACTTCGAAGGAAGGGGCACCAGGCCCACGGGGCCGGCCAGCGGAAACAGCGGCGTGATCGGGAAATACGGCAGCCCGAACAGCCGCGCCAGCAGCTTGACGTCGGTCAGCATGGGGTAGATCTCTTCGGACCCGATGATCGAGCAGGGAATGATCGGCGCCTTGGTCCGCAGCGCCGCCGTGACGAATCCACCACGGCCGAACCGCTGCAGCCGGTAACGGTCCTCGAAGTGCTTGCCCAGCCCCTTGTAGCCCTCCGGGAACACGGCGGTCAGCTCGCCGGCGGCGAGCAATCGGTGCGCGTCCGTCGTGCAGGCCATCGTGTGGCCGGCCTTGCGGGCCGCCTCCCCCACCACCGGCAGATCGAACACCATGTCGGCGGCCAGCAGCCGCATGTCGCGCTGCGCGGGATGCTCATCGTGCACCGCCACCGAGAGCATCAGCCCGTCGAACGGCAACACCCCGGCGTGGTTGGCGACCACCAGCGCGGCGCCCTCGTCCGGCAGGTTCTCGATCCCGCTCACCTCGACCCGGAACCAGGATCGGAAGAACAACCGCAGCAACGGCCGGACGATCGCGCTGTTGAAGTGCGGGTCGAAGCCGAACTCGTCGACGCTGTAATCACCGGTGAGCCGTTGGCGCAGGAATCCGGCGACCGAGGCGACGCGCTGGGCCAAGTCATTCAGCGGCGCGTCGGCCGACGATGCCCCCGCGGCACGGCGGTGCTCGTCGATTTCGCGGACCACCGCGGCGATCTGCTCCGCAGATGCCCGACCTTTGGGATCGGAAAGCAAGGAGGGATGCTGGCGGGAGGACTCAGCACGTTGGTCCGCTCTCCGGCGCGCCGCTACCCGACCCCGATTCGTGTGCAGCGGAATGACATTCGCTCTGTTTTCGCCCGCCACGATACCTACCTGACCCCACCCCACGGAATTGGATTTCGGCTACCCCAGCGCTGAGCCAGGGCTATCGCGCGATCTTCCCAGGAGCGTACCCGAAGTGGGTCGATAATGGGAGTTAAGCTGCGGCCGCGAACGTAATCGTCAAACGCCTCCGCCGTCGACCATTTCGGCTGGTAGCCGAGCTCCGAACGCATCCGGCTGGTATCCATGACGCGGCCGTAACTCAAATAATCGAACTGATCACGACTGATCTCGTTGTAGCGGTTGGCTCGGCGTAACGAATCCAGGGCCCAGACACCGAAACTCGGTACTGGCAACGGAATCCGGCCGGCCCGCCGAATCGCCTGCGACAGCATGATGATCCCGTCGGCGCCGATGTTGAACGTTCCCGCCTTGCCGGCCATCGCCGCGCGCTCCAGCGCACCGAGCGCATCCTGCTCGTGCAGCAATTGCAGGCGCGCGTCGCGCCCGAACATGGTCGGCACTAAAGGTCCAGCCAGATAACGCGATAGCGTCGTGTCCATCGCCGGGCCGATCATGTTGGCCAGCCGCAGGATCGTCACGGCGATGTCGGGCCGGCGCCGTCCCAGCCCGCGCGCGTAGGCCTCGATGTCGAGGCTGTCTTTGGCGAAACCGTCACGGAACGGTCGACGGCTGGTGCTGTCCTCGGTGAACATCACCGGGTCGTGAGCGCTTGAGCCGTACACCTCCGACGTGGACTTGAGCACGACCCGGCGCACCGAGGGCGCCTTCTGGCAGGCCGCGAACAGCTGCATCGCACCCATCACGTTGATCTCTTTCAACGCGGCGGTGCCACCGGATCGCGGCGCGTAGGACGCCGCCGCCGCGTGCACCACCGTGTCGACATCGCCGTTGCGAATCACCTTGGCTATGAAGGGATTCCGGATGTCGGCCCGGACGAACTCGGCGCGCCCCATCCGGCGCAGCATGTCCTTGCTCGGGGCTATCGCATCCACCGCGATGACCGTATTGATCATCGGGTTCTGCGCGAGCCGAGCCGTCAGGTAGCCGCCCAGAAACCGGCACGCGCCGGTGACCAGCACGATCTTGGGGTAGTGCACGGTGTTGCCTGCGGTGTCGCCCGGCCCGGCGTTCTCCCCGTTCGTCGGATCCACTCGAACAGCCTAGCGGCCAGGCGAGACGGCGGCACTACGCCGCGAGCGGGGTTACTTACCGAGTTTTCTGCGCTGCACCCGGGTGCGACGCAGCAGCTTGCGGTGCTTCTTCTTCGACATGCGCTTGCGCCGCTTCTTGATTACTGAACCCATGAACTCCGCTATCTGACCGTGACCTGCTTCAAAGATTGGACCCGGACACTTTACCCGGCGGAACGCACCGAACACCAAACCGGTATCGGCCCGATCGCCACGCAACCGCGGAGTCTAGGTGCCGCACGCAAGAGGCACCGTTTCCGGTCAGCCGGCGTCGAAGTAGGACGTCTCCAGCATGTCGTGGACGGCCTTGGCGTGCACCCGGAAGGACCGGCCCACGCGGACCGCGGGCAGCTCACCGTTATGCACCAACCGGTACACCGTCATCTTCGAGACCCGCATCAACGCCGCCACCTCGGCGACGGTGAGAAACTGCGTCCTGCCCTGCTGGCTGTCGACGGAACTGGCGTCCCGTGGCTTACCTGCGGCATCTCGCGCTGATGGCCCGTTACTAGACGTCATCGCAACCCAATCGTGTCAGGCACGCGCATGCCAGCGGCTTCCCCTCCGCTGGCACCCACACGTGCTTACAAGAGGAGAATAGCGGGACTAATGGGGTTACTGGTACTGGTGGGGGACAATCAGTTCAAAAAACTTGGATTACTCTGATGTAATTCTTAGCTGCTCAGAGCGCGTTTTGGCGGCCTGAACGGCCGCGTCGACGGCCGCTCGCAGGCCCCCGCGTTCGAGCTCGCGCAGCCCGGCCGCGGTGGTGCCGCCGGGCGAGGTCACCGTCGCTCGCAGCTGCGTCGCCGTGGCGTCCGCCCGCGGGCCGGGCGCCTCGGCGTCGCCCGGCCGGTCGGCGTCCATGCCCTCGAGCAACATGGCGGCCGAGCCGGCCATCGTCTGCGCAGTCAGGTCGGCGGCCACCTCGCGGCTCAGGCCCGCAGCGACACCGGCGTCGATCAGGGCCTCGACCAGCAGGAAGAAGTACGCCGGCCCGGAGCCCGACAGCGCGGTGACGGCGTCCATCTGGCCCTCCGGAACGCTCAGGACGCCCCCGACGGAGTCGAACAGGGCCGAGACGCCTTCGAGCTGCGCCGCCGTGACGTACCTGCCCTTGGCCAGGGCCGTGACCCCGGCGCCGACCAGGGCCGCCGCGTTCGGCATCGCCCGAACCACCGGCGTCCCCGCCGGGAGCTTCGACTCGAAGTAGGTGATGGTGATGCCGGCCGCGACCGTGACGAAGACCTGCTCGGCGGTATCGCCGTCGGCGGCGGCGGCCGCGCGGGCGATCTGCGCCATCACCGACTCGACATCGGCCGGCTTGACCGCGACCACGACGAACGACGCGTTCTCGACCGCGTCCGATACCGAACTGATCAGCACGGAATAGGTATCGGCCAGGTACTTGGCGCGCTCGGGAACCCGCTCGACCACCACCAGATCTTTGACCTGCCGGCCCGCCCGCAGCAGACCCGACAGCAGTGCCTCCCCGATGCTGCCGCCACCGATGATCGCGATTCTTGCCATGCCGGACAGCATCGCAGACACCGCGCTCTAGCGAGCGGCAGGGACCAGTGCCAACTGGCGAGCCTGCACCACAAGGCGGCCCAGGCTGTCGACGACGGTGTGGTCCTCGTCGAACCAGTCCTGACCGATCTCGGTGCAGGTCGCGATGATGCGCAGCCAGCCATCGGCCGGCAGGCCGCGCAGAAACGCCGTGAGCTGGATGGTGGGGGCCCATCCGGTGCGGTCCACCGCGAAGGTCACCGGCGCCGACAGATCCCCGCACATGAGCGCGAACAGCGCGTCCGGGGCCACACCGCGGGGCCGCGCCCACATCTGGATCACCGGTGGACGCCCGTCACCGCGGGGCGCCATCGTCGACAACACCGGCCGCACGTCGCAGCCCTCGCCCAGGTGCACGAGGCCGGCCAGCGGATGCCCCGGCCCGATCGGCTCGATGTCGTCGGGCGGCTCGGGCGCCATCAGGTCAGCCACCGGGTTGGCCGACAGCAGCGGCCTGGCCACCCCTTCAGAACCGTCCCGATGCCAGTGCTCGGGTTCGCCGAGGTTGACCACGGCATGCACCGCGGTGCGGTCGCCCTGGTTGAGCTCGACATCGACGACGCTGATCCGGCGGCCCCGCTTGCGAAGCGAGGTCACCAGCTGCACCGGACCGGGGTCGGGCGCCCACAGGAAGCTCGCCGACACCGCGACCGGCTGCTGGACCGGTTGTAGCGCGTCGGACTGCCCACCCCAGGCGGTGCGGGCGGCGTTGGCGCAGAGCGCCAGCATCGCGCCGCCGTGCACCTTGGGACCAATGGTCCAGCGCTTGTCGAGCTCGCCCTCAAAGACGCCGGGACCGACCTCCCGCAGGGTCATTGCGGTGGTGAATAACGCGCTCATGTTGTCTGGGTTTTCTCCTGGCTGGGTCAGCGCAGCAGATGCGTGCGGGCAAACTGCAGCGATTCGGCGAGCATGGCCTCGCGCTCGTTGGCGGAACGGGCGCTGGACGTCGACACCTCCAGGATGACGTGCCCGGCGAAGTGGCTGCCGGCCAGCATCTGGCACACCTCGGCCGTCGGTTGCGTGCCGCGCCCGGGCACCAGGTGCTCGTCGGCGGGCAGGCCGTTGCCATCACACAGGTGCAGATGCACCAGCCCCTGCCCCATCCGCTCGGCCATGTCCAGCGAGTCGGTGCCCGCGGTCGCGGTGTGGGACAGGTCCAGCGTGTAGTGCGCGTGGTTGCCGTCGAGCGGGTCGTAGGAGGGCGCGAACGCCGATATCGCCGGGCCGGGGCCCCCACCGCGTCGACGCATCCGTTCCAGCGACTGGCCGGCACCGAAGAGCCGGTCCGCGCGGAACGGGAACATGTTCTCCACGGCGACCATCACGTCGCTGGACGCTTCCAGCTCCGCCACCTGCTCGCTGAAACCCTCGGCGTAGCGCCGCTGCCAGCGAAACGGCGGGTGGACCACCACGGTCTGCGCGCCCAGCTGTTCGGCGGCGCGCACGCTGCGATCCAGCTTGGGCACCGGGTTGGCGCCCCACACCCGCTGCGAGATGAGCAGGCAGGGCGCGTGCACGGACAGCACCGGGACGCGGTAGCGCCGCGACAGCTTCTTGACGGCGGCGACATCCTGGCTCACGGCCTCGGCCCACACCATGAGCTCGACGCCGTCATAGCCGAGCCGCGCCGCGTACTCGAAGGCGGCCTCGGCCCGCAACGGGTACACCGAAGCCGTGGACAGGCCGACTTTGATGGCTGGACGCACTGTCTACGGTGCCGCTAGCCCGATTGCAACGACAGCGCCAAGGGCCCCAGGGTGATCAGCGCACCCACCGCGACCGCGATCAACGTGCTGGCGATGTCCTCGGTTTTGCGAACCACCCGGACCCCGGCCACCAGGCCCAGGATGACCAGCACCGATAGCACCAGCGCCACCAGGCTGTTCCACCGCCACAGCTGGTCGAAGGCCACGAACAACCCGCCGCCGAACGCGACGGCGAGCATCGATTGCAGCACGACCACCCCGCCGCGCCACACCGCGTCGAACCTGCCGCCTTCGAGATGGGCATCGGCCTCTGCGTCCGCGTCGCGGTGCCCGATGTCGAGGTGATCGTCGCGGAGCACCCCCGCGGGCAGCGGTCCGGATCCGTCCTCGTCGGCGTCATCGCCCGAATCCCCGGACCGCAGGAAGGAGCGCACGTACGCGGAGTCCTCCAGCGCCGGTTCGGCCTCGCGCACCTCGGAGTCCATGACGTCCACCGGGACATCGGCGTAGTGATCCATCGGGTCGAAGCTCATGTCCTCGGCGCCCGAACCCGGCTCCCCGGTGCCGTTAACGGGCGAACCCGCCCTGCGGGCCTCGGGCAACGGCCGCGGGTATTCGCTGCGCTCGGGCCCCGCCGCCCGCTTGGGCTGCGGCGGTGACTTGGGCCAGCGCGGCTCGGGCTCGGACCAGTAGGGCGCCTTCGGCTCGTCCCTGACTACGGGCTTGGCTACGGGCTTGGCGGGTGAGCCCGGTTCGGCGACGTCGATCGTGTCGGCGGCTTCGGTGGATTCGAATCCGGGCTCGTCGTCATCGCGGATCACCGGGAGGTCGCCGGTCAGTTCGGCGACGGTCACCGCATCGTTGTCGCCGCGCCGACGACGTCGCCGCCGGGTGACGGCCGGGGCGCCGATGGTTCCGTTTTTGGCCAGCAATTCGGCAACCGAGATGGGCCGAGTTCCGGAGTCCTCGGGCTCGGGGTGCGGTCCGGTCATGGTTTGTCGCCTCTCGATCGGTTCTGATTCCGATCAACTACCTGGCCTCCAGCATTGCGCACCGAAGGCTCCATGAGGGCCGATCCGTCGGCTTCGCTGTCGAGTTTGCGCAAGATGAGACCTTCCCGTAATGCCCACGGGCAGATATCCACCGATTCGATCGACAGCGCTCGCATGCTTGCCTCCGCCACCAGGGCACCCGCAACGATCTGCGGTGCCCGCTCGGCGCTCACTCCTTCCAGTTCTGCCCGGTCAGCGGTCGTCATCCTAGAGATGAAAGATATGAGTTGCCTGAGGCCGTTTGCTGTGAGCGTCCTCTTGACGCGCGGTCCGGCGCCCGAGGGCGCCGCACCGGTGAGCCGCGCCAGCGAGCGAAAGGTCTTCGAGGTGGCGACCGTCAGGTCCGGACTACCCGACTCGAGGATGTTCACGCTGGCTTCGGCGAGCTCGGCATCCAGCCAATCGCGCAGCATCGCCACCCGGCGCCGGCCCGGCGGATCGTCGGGCAGCCACTCGCGGGTCAGCCGCCCGGCCCCCAGCGGCAGCGACAACGCGACCTCCGGCTCCTCGTCGACGCCGCTGGACATCTCCAGCGAGCCGCCACCGATGTCGAGGTTGATGATGCGGCCCGCGCTCCACCCGTACCACCGGCGCACCGCCAGGAAGGTCAGCCGCGATTCGTCGACCCCGGTCAGCACCCGCAACTCGACGCCGGTCTCCTTGCGCACCCGGCTCAGCACATCGTCGGAGTTGCCGGCTTCGCGGACCGCGGATGTGGCGAAGGCCATCAGCTCCGCGCAGCCCGAACTGTCGGCGATCTTGGCGAATTCGTCGAGCGTGGAAATCAGTTTGTCGGCACCACGTTTGGTGATCTTGCCGGCGCTGTCGGTGGCCTCGGCGAGACGCAGAGTGGCTTTCGTCGAACTCATCGGCGTCGGGTGGCCGCCCCGGTGGGCATCCACCACCAGCAGATGCACCGTGTTGCTGCCCACGTCGAGAACGCCCAATCGCACGTAAACAACCTAACGAAACCCCGGATGCGCTGCTTTGCGCGACCCGGTCAACCCGTCGCGACCGGGGCCATCCGGGCCCCGAGTGTCAGCGGCTCGGATGGCCCGAACCGTGGTCTAACGTGGACCACGTGGCGAATTCGCACCCGGAACCGGGCCAAGAGGTCGAGCTGGATTTCGCCCGCGAATGGGTGGAGTTCTACGACCCCGACAATCCCGAGCACCTGATCGCGGCGGACCTGACCTGGCTGCTCTCGCGGTGGACATGTGTATTCGGCACTCCGGCCTGCCGCGGCACGGTGGCGGGCCGCCCGGACGACGGGTGCTGCTCGCACGGTGCTTTCCTGTCCGACGACGACGACCGCGCCCGCCTGGATGACGCGGTCAAGAAGCTGACCGACGACGACTGGCAATACCGCGCAAAAGGGTTGGGCCGCAAGGGTTATCTGGAAATCGACGAGCATGACGGGCAACCGCAGTATCGCACCCGCAAGCACAAAGACGCGTGCATCTTCTTGAACCGGCCCGGATTCAGCGGCGGTGTCGGCTGCGCGCTGCACAGCAAGGCCCTCAAACTGGGTGTGCCGCCGCTGACCATGAAGCCCGATGTCTGCTGGCAGCTGCCGATCCGTCGCAGCCAGGAGTGGGTGACCCGGCCCGACGGCACCGAGATCCTCAAGACCTGGGTCACCGAATACGACCGCCGCGGTTGGGGTTCCGGTGGCGCCGACCTGCACTGGTACTGCACCGGCGATCCGGCCGCCCATGTCGGCGCCAAGCAGGTATGGGAAAGCCTGGCCGACGAACTCACCGAGCTGCTCGGCGCGAAGGCCTACTCCGAGCTGGCCGCAATGTGCAAGCGCCGCAGCAAGTTAGGGCTCATCGCGGTGCACCCGGCGACACGCATCGCCGAGTAACCGCGTACTTCAGGCTTCCGTTTGGTAAGCCGCCACCATCCGCAACGCGCTGGCGTTGAGGTACGCCTCGACCGCGGCGGCGGCCGCCGCCGCGTCGCGCGCCAGCACCGCCTCGGTGATCGCGCCCAGCTCGGCTACCACCACGGCGGCGTCGTCATAGGCGGCGGTGAGTTCGTGTTCGCGTCCACCGAAAGCTTGCTCGACCCAGCGGTAGAGCAATCCCAGCGCGCGGTTGCGACTGCTGTGAATGAGCACGCGGAAGTAGTCGAGGTCGGCGGCCTGCCGCGTGGTCGCGCTCTCGGCGTCGCTGACCGCCAGCAGGGCGGCGCGCAGCGCCTCGGCATCCTCGGGCAGGCTGCGCTGCGCCGCCAACCGGCCGATCAATGGACCCAGCGCAGCCCGGATGTCGAGCAGCTCCACCAAGAACTCGGGTCCTAATCGGCGGACCAGCGCCTCGACCACCGCGGGATGGGTGAGCGCCTGCGGATCGCGCACCAGGTTGCCGCTGCCGTGCCGGGTCTCGATCAGGCCCATCTGCTGCAGGCGGGCCAGACCCTGCCGCAACGACGTGCGATTGACCCCGAGTTGCTCGGCCAGGTCCCGCTCCGGCGGCAGGGCGGAACCCGGCGGAAAGGCGCCGTCGAGGATGGCGTCGGCGATCGAGGCCGCGATCTGTTCATCCACCCGCTGGCGGTCCGGCGGTTGAATCGGACTTGACTGGTTCATTGGCTCAACCAATATAGTGGACTGCGTCGGCGACGGGAGCAAGTTATGGATGACGAACAGCGTTCGGCCGCGGCCCCACGCTGGCGCGGCAAGCCAGGGCGCCTCGAGGTCTGGTACGCCACGCTCTCCGACCCACGGACGCGTGCGGGCTTGTGGGTCCATTGCGAGACCGTGGCGCCGCAGCAGGGCGCCGCCTACGCGCACGGCTGGATCACCTGGTTCCCTCCCGACGGCCCACCCCGCACCGAGCGATTCGGCCCCGAGCACACCCAGCCCGCGACCGGCCCCCGATGGTTCGACGCCGACGGCGTGCAGGTGGCCGACGGCCGGCTCTGCGGCCGCGCCGGATCGCTGGCCTGGGACCTGTCCTGGACGGACACCGCGCGCCCGCTGTGGACGTTTCCGCGCCCGGCCTGGGAGCGCGAGCTGCTGCCCGGCGCCCAGGTCGTCCTCGCCCCCGCCGCCGACTTCGCCGGCTCGCTGACCGTCGCAGACGCCGCGGCACGCATCGACGGCTGGCGCGGCGCCGTTGCCCACATCTACGGGCACCGCAACGCCCAGCGCTGGGGGTGGATCCACGCCGACCTCGGTGGCGGCGACGTCCTCGAGGTGGTCACCGCCGTGTCACACAAGCCGGGCCTGCGCAGGCTCGCCCCGCTGGCTTTCGTGCGGTTCCGCATCGACGGAAAGGACTGGCCCGCACGCGCTTTGCCGTCGCTGCGGATGCGGACAACGCTCGGCCCCAGGCACTGGCAGCTGGAAGGACGCATAGGCGCTCGCCGGGTGCTCATCCGGGTCGACCAGCCGCCGGACCGCTGCGTGTCCCTGGGCTACACCGACCCCGACGGCGGCGCCGCCGTCTGCACGAACACCGAACAGGCCGACATTCACGTCGACATCGACGACCGCCGTTGGTCGGTGCTCGGACATGCCGAGGTAGGCCTGCGCGGCGTCGAGGCGCCCGACATCAACGAAAGGATCCCGACATGAGCTTCCTACTCGACCCGCCGCTGCTGATGGCCAGCGGCGCGCTCATCGAGCGGCACGTGCCGCCGGACCGGCGAGACGTCGCCGAGGCCGCGGTCCTTGGCGTCTTCTTCGGCGGGTCGTTCGGCCTCTACCACGACGTGCCCGGCCTCGGACTGCTGTGGCGCCCGTTCCGCGCGCGCAACGGGCGCGACTTCATGTGGAACAGCGGGGTTTTCGGGGTCGACACCGCGAAAGCGGGTTGGCCCCTGCACGCGGCGGCGGCCGCCATCTTCGCGACCTATCCGCTCTTCATCAAGATCGGCCGCCGGTTCGGATTGCTGGCATGAGCCGCGCGGCCGAGCGGGCAGCCGCGTCGTTCGGCACCGCGCTGCTGCCCGAGGAACACGGCGGCCCGCCAGCGGCGGAGCTGGCTGAGCGCATCGAGCGATACCTCACCCAGCTCCCGGCGACATCGAGGCTGGGAGTGCGCGCCGGATTCGCATCAGTCAGTGCCGCAAGCTATCTCACCACCGGCCGGCCACTGTCGCGGCTCGGCCCCGGCGGCCGGGAACGGTTGTTGCGCCGAGTGGCTTCGCTCAGCCCGGAGGCCGGTGCCGCCCTCGAGGCGCTCAAGGCGATCGTGTTGCTCGCAAACGGTGCCGACACCTATGCGCCCGAACTGTTCGCCCGCGCCCGCGAGCACGACGTGGCGCGCCCCGATCCGGATCTGACCGTCATCTCCTCGGCCGACTGCCCGTCGGTCGTCACCGCCGACGCCGTGGTCGTCGGCTCGGGCGCCGGCGGCGCGATGGTGGCCCGCACCCTGGCGCGGGCGGGCCTTGACACCGTCGTAGTCGAGGAGGGACGCCGCTGGACGGTCGAAGAATTCCGCGGCACCCACCCGATCGACCGTTACGCCGGGCTTTACCGCGGCGGCGGGGCCACCGTCGCGCTGGGACGCCCGTCGGTGGTGCTGCCGATCGGCCGCGCGGTCGGCGGCACCACCGTCGTGAACTCCGGCACCTGCTACCGGCCGCCGCCCGCCGTCGCCCGGCGCTGGCGCGACGTGTTCGGTCTCGGCCTGGCCGACCACGACCGGCTGACGAACCACCTCGACGAGGTCGAACGCACGCTGCGGGTCGCGCCCGTGCCGATGGACATCATGGGCCGCAACGGGCGCCTGCTGCTGGACGCCGCCGCGACGCTGGACTGGCAGGCGGCGCCGATCCCGCGTAACGCTCCAGGCTGTGCGGGCTGTTGCCAGTGCGCAATCGGGTGCCCACGCAACGCCAAGTACGGGGTGCACCTCAACGCGCTGCCGCAGGCCTGCGCGGCGGGCGCCCGGATCGTCTCGCACGCCCGCGTGGAACGGGTACTGCACCGGCGCGGGCGTGCCTATGGGGTGCGCGGGCGCCGGGTCGACGGCACCGCACTGGACATCCTGGCCGACACGGTCGTCGTCGCCGCGGGCGCGACAGAGTCACCGAACCTGCTGCGGCGCAGCGGGTTCGGCGACCACCCGCGGGTCGGCCGCAATCTGGCGGTGCATCCGGCGACGGTGCTCGCCGGGCGCTTCGACTCGGACGTCGTCGCCTGGCACGGCGTGCTGCAAAGCGCCGCCGTCCACGAGCTGCACGAGTCCCAGGGTGTGCTCATCGAGGCCACGTCCACCCCGCCGGGGATGGGGTCAATGGTCTTTCCGGGCTACGGCGCCGAGCTACTCGGCTGGCTCGACCGGGCGCCGCAGGTCGCCACGCTAGGGGCCATGGTGGCCGACCGTGGCGTCGGCTCGGTGTCGTCGGTCCGCGGCCAGACGGTGATGCGCTACCCGATCGACAGGGGCGACGCCGCCAAGCTGGTGACGGCGATGGAGGCCATGGGGCGATTGCTGTTCGCCGCGGGAGCCGTCGAGGTCCTCACCGGCCTGCCGCATGCGACGACGGTGACGTCGCTGCCCGCACTGCGGGATGCGCTGCAGCGCGCCGACCCGAGAAGCCTGCACGTCGCGGCGTTTCATCCGACCGGCACCGTGGCGGCGGGCGCCGACGAGCAGTTGTGTCCGGTCGACGCGACGGGTCGGCTGCGCGGCGTGCGCGGTGTGTGGGTGGCCGACGCGTCGATCCTGCCCAGCTGCCCGGAAGTGAATCCGCAGCTGTCGATCATGGCGCTGGCCCTGGGCGTCGCCGACCACATCGTCGGCGCCGCCCGCTGAGCGTGCGGCTAGCCCTCGAGCTTGTAGCCCAGCCCGCGCACCGTCACCAGGTGCACCGGGTTGGCCGGGTCGGCCTCGATCTTGGACCGCAGGCGCTTGACGTGGACGTCGAGCGTCTTGGTGTCGCCGACGTAGTCGGCGCCCCACACCCGGTCGATCAACTGCCCGCGGGTCAGCACCCGCCCGCTGTTGCGCATCAGATATTCGAGGAGATCAAACTCCTTGAGCGGCAACGTGATCGTGTCGCCGTTGACCGAAACTACGTGGCGTTCGACATCCATCCGCACGGGACCGGATTCGAGCACGCCGTCGCTGATCTCGGAATCGTCGTCACCGCCGCGGCGCAACACCGCTCGGATCCGGGCGATCAACTCGCGCGCGGAATACGGCTTGGTCACGTAGTCATCGGCACCGAGTTCGAGGCCGACCACCTTGTCGATCTCGCTGTCCCGGGCGGTCACCATGATCACCGGCACGCTCGAGCGCGCACGCAGCTGCTTGCAGACGTCGGTGCCCGACATTCCCGGCAGCATCAGGTCGAGCAGCACGATGTCGGCGCCGCCCCGATCGAATTCGGCCAGCGCGGCCGTGCCGTCGGTCACCACGGTGGCCTCGAAACCCTCCTTGCGGAGCAGGAACGCCAGCGGATCGGCCAGCGACTCCTCGTCCTCCACGATCAGCACACTGGTCATCGGCGCGATTCCTCCTCATCGCTGCGTTCTGCATCGTCATACGCGCGGGTCATCGACTTAGTTCTTCCTCTCGTTGTGAGCGGTTGGGCCGCACGTCGCGGCCCTGCGACTGCTCGGATTCGCCCTCGTCTGGATGAGACGCCACGGCCGCCGGGATGGAAAGGGTGAATGTCGATCCGGTTCCGGGCTTGCTCCACACGCCGATGCTGCCGTTGTGATTGGCCGCGACGTGCTTGACGATGGCCAGGCCCAACCCGCTGCCGCCGGTGGCGCGCGAGCGCGCCTTGTCCCCGCGGAAGAACCGCTCGAAAACCCGCTCCTGGTCTTCCAGGGCTATCCCGATGCCGCGGTCGGTCACCGCGATCTCGATGTTGTCGCCGCGGCGACGGCGACTGATCGACACCGGCGAACCCGGCGGCGAATAGGCGATGGCGTTGGATACCAGGTTGGCCAGGGCGGTGACCAGCAGCGTCTCGTCGCCCAGCACCCGCAGACCGCTGGGCGCGTCGGTGCGCACCTCGATATCGGCGTTGTCGGCCCCCACCTTGTGGCGCGAAATCGCTTCTCCCACAACCTTGTCGACGTCGACCTCGATGACGTTGGGCAGCCGTTCGGCTCCCTGTAGCCGGGACAGCTCGATCAGCTCGGCGACCATGTCCCCCAGCCGGTTGGCCTCGACGAGCACCTTTTCGGCGAACCGCCGGACGGTCTCGGAGTCGTCGGACGAGGCCAGCAGGGCCTCGGCGAGCAGCGCCATGGCACCCACCGGGGTCTTGAGCTCGTGGCTGACGTTGGCCACGAAGTCGCGCCTGGTCGCTTCCATCCGCGCGTAGTCGGACTGGTCGTGGGCGAACACGATGGCGAACCGGCGGTCTTCTTCGCTGAGCAAACGGGCCTGCCCGTGCACCGAGAGCCCGGAGCGGCCACCCGCCCGTTTCGCCGGCCGCAGGTCGAATTCGACGTCGACGCCGGTCAGGGCCTGCTGTGCGGCCTCCCAGGCCTGGTCATCGAGCTGACGGTCGCGCACCAGGCCCAGCTCCATGGCCCGGTCGTTGAGGTAGACGACGTCGCGATGCGCGTCCACCACCGCCGCGCCCAGCGGCATCAGCGCCACGATGCGTTGCAGCATCTGTGCGACGGTGATCCCGGTCCATTCGACGCGCTGGCGGCGCTGCACCGCCCGCGGTGACAGCCGGGTCCCGACCAGTACACCTGCGGCCAGCGCCAGCGCGGACAAAACCCCGGCCAGCAACAGCGCCGAGAACACAGTCACATAGCAAATCCTACAAATCTTCCTGAACGCTGCCCTAGCGCAACGAGGCCAAAATCGGACAAGTCACACCTTGCGCAACAGGTGTTTCGCTCCCGTTCACGCGATGTTTGGCTAAATGCCCTTCATCTCGCGAAACGGCGTGGGCGCGCCGGCGTCAGCCGCGGCCCTGGCTGGCAACCGCGGCGGCCCCGGCGGCGGCGGCCTCCGGGTCCAGATAGGTGCCGCCGGGCACCACCGGCCGCAGGTCAGCGTCCAGGTCGTAGCGCAGCGGGATGCCGGTCGGGATGTTCAATCCGGCGATCTCGTCGTCGGACACCTGGTCGAGGTGCTTGACCAGGGCCCGTAGCGAGTTGCCGTGCGCCACGATCAGCACCGTCTTGCCGCTGCGCAGGTCCGGGACGATGACGTCGGTGAAATACGGCAGGAAGCGCACGACCACGTCGGCCAGGCACTCGGTGAGCGGGCCGCCGCCGATGTCAGCGTACCGGGGATCGGCGTCCTGACTGTAGGTGCTGCCCCGCTCGATGGGCGGGGGCGGCGTGTCATAGCTGCGCCGCCAGGCCATGAACTGCTCGTCGCCGTAGCGGGCCTTGGTCTCGGCCTTGTCCAGCCCCTGCAACGCCCCGTAGTGGCGTTCGTTGAGCCGCCAAGTGCGCCGCACCGGGATCCACAGCCGGTCGGCGGCGTCCAGCGCCAGGTGCGCGGTGGAGATGGCCCGGCGCAGCAGCGAGGTGTAGAGGATGTCGGGCAGCAGGTTGTTCTCGGTCAGCAGCTCACCGCTGCGCACGGCTTCGGTCCGGCCCTTGTCGGTGAGGCCGACATCGACCCAACCGGTGAAGAGGTTCAGCGAGTTCCATTCGCTTTCGCCATGGCGAAGCAGTACCAGCGTGGCGGTTTCACCCATGCCGGCCAGTCTCTCACGCACTCACTCAGCGGTCGTCGGCGTCGTCGTCGTGCCGCGATGCTCGACTCCTCCTCATCGCGCTTCGCGTCCCCCTCGCCGCTCCGCGGCTGGGGGATCCCCCACTGCATCGTCGTCTTCGTCGATCAGGTGGGCGAAGGCCTGCAGGTTCTTCAGCGACTCACCGCGAGACACCCGCCACTCCCACTCTTTCTGGATCGACGAACGAAAACCCAACTCCAGCAACGTATTGAAGTCCGAATCCACCGCTTCGAGCACCTGCCCGAGCACTCTGTCGAGTTCGTCGGCGTCCACCGAAGCCAGCGACATGCGGCCCACCAGATAGATGTCGCCGACGTTGTCCAGCGTGTAGGCCACGCCGTAGAGGCGGCGATTGCGCTTCAGCAGGAAGCGATAGACGCCTTCGTGGTTCTCGTCGGGCTTGCGGCACACGAACGCCTCGACGCGCACCGAATGCTCGCCGACGCTCAAGATGGTGTTGGTCTTGAGCTTGCGCTCGCCGGGGAGTTCGACCACCAGCCCCGACAAACCGCCATGTGCGCCAGGGTGTTTCGAGTAGTTCAGCCCACTGGCCTGCAGGGCATCCTCGATGACGCGCTCCACGGTGGACGTCATGCGCCCACCCCGCGACGCTCTGCGGTGTATTCGCGAATGGCGCGCCGATAGCTGGACAGCAACGCGTCGGTGGTGTGGTCCCAGGAGAACGTGGCGGCATGCGCGGTGGCCGCGCGGGCCATCGCGCCGGCTTGCGCAGCGGGCAACCGCAGCAACCGGCCCAGGGCATCCGCCCACTGTTCGACGTCGTGGCCGGCCACCAGGGTTCCGGTCACCCCGTCCCGCACGGCCACCGGCAGCCCGCCGACCGCGGCCGCCGCGACCGGCGTCCCACACGCCTGCGCCTCGAGGGCCACCAAACCGAAAGACTCCGAATAGCTGGGCACCGCAACCACATTGGCGGCCTGGAACAGCGTGGCCAGGTTCGGGCGCGACTGCGGGGGCAGGAATGTCACCCGCTCGGCGATACCGAGATCGTCGGCCAGCCGGGCCAATCCGTCCGGGGACGCCAGGCCGCTGCCAGAGGGCCCGCCGGCCACGACGATGCGCACGCCGGGCAGTTTCGCGGCGGCGCGCAGCACGATGTCGGGCGCCTTGAGGGGCTGGATGCGGCCGACGAACGCCACGATGTCGCCATCGGGCGGAAGTCCCAGTGCGGCCCGGGCGGCCCCGCGGTCGCCGGGACGGAACACGTCGAGATCCACCCCGGGATGGACGACGTCGATCCTCGCCGGGTCGGCGTGGTGGATCGAGATCAGTTGGTTGGCTTCGTCATCGGTGTTGACGATCAACCGGTCCGCCTCGTCGACCACCTGTTGCTCGCCGACCGTGCGCAGCGGCGGTTCAGGAGAATCGCCCTGCGCCAGCGCCGCGTTCTTGACCGCGGCGAGCGTGTGCGCGGTGTGCACCAACGGCACCGCCCAGCGATCGCGCGCCAGCCAACCGACCTGCCCGGACAGCCAGTAATGCGAGTGCACGATGTCGTAGTAGCCGGGCTCGTGCGATGCCTCGGCGCGCAACACCCCGGCAGCGAACGCGCACAGCTGGGTGGGCAGGTCGTATTTGTCCAGCCCTTCGAACGGGCCGGCCACGACGTTGCGGACCAGCACCCCGGGCGCCACCCGCTCGACCGGAGGGTCGGCGGACGCGGTCGCGCGCGTGAAGATCTCCACCTCGATGCCCCGCCGCGCCAGGTGCAGCGCGGTCTGCAGCACATAGACGTTCATCCCGCCCGCGTCGCCGGTGCCGGGCTGGGCCAGTGGTGAGGTGTGAACCGCCAACACTGCGACCCGGCGCGGTTCATTCAGCCGGAAAACGTCATCGTGCCGCACCCTGTCATCTTTACAGGATGGTTCGCGGGCCAGCCCAGGCGCGCTGGACAAGGACTCGCGTCAGGCGGACGACTCGTCGCGGGCCACGTCGTGCACCCGGGCATCCAGCGCCCCGGCGCGCCGCATCGCGCCCAGCGGGTCCGCGTACAGCCCGGACAGCGAGACGGTGCCCGCGCCGGCCTCCTGCACCCGGTTGCCGAAGGCGGTGAGGCGGATGTCGCGGGGCCCCAGCACGGAGCGCTCGGCGAAGGCCGCCTCCACCTGCTGCATCGCCTCGGGGTACTCGGTGAATGCCTGGCCGCCGACCACCAGCTCGTCGGGGTTGAGCATGTCGCGCAGCAGCGCCACCGCCTCGCCGAGCACGCGGCCCCGCTCGGCGAGCAGATCCTTGGCCTGCTGGTTGCCGGCCCGCGCCACGCGCAGCAGATCGGAGATGCCGGTGGCGGAGCCGTTGGGGCGGTTCGCCGGGGCGAAGGGCAGGATGCGCAGCTGGCGCGCGATGGCCACGACGGCCTCGTCGCTGACGGTGGACTCCAGTTGGCCGGTGCCGCCGAGCAGCTCCGAGTGGGCCGGAAGCGTGGCGATGGTGCCCGGGCCGCTGGCCGGAACGTGCACCCGGCCGCCGATCACCAGCGCATAGCCCACCGTCTCGCGGGCGTAGACGTACAAGCTGGTCGGCGAGCTGGGCAGGAAGCGCCGCATGCCCAGCAGCAGCTCGGCGCCCGCCATCGCATCGACGTGCGAGGCCACCGAGACCGGCAGGCCCAACGCGTCGGCCAGCACCGGTCCGACCGGCGCCTGGCGCCAGCCCAGCCGCGGGTGGTCCACCTGGCCGGTGGCGCTGTCGACGGTGCCGCCGATGGCGACCCCCACCCACAGCGGCCGGCGGCGGTGCCAACGCCGCAGGTAGCGGCGGGCGCTGTCGGCCAGCGTCGCCAGCGCGGGGCCGGCCGGGTTGCGCGGCGTCGGGGTTTCGACGGTGTCGAGGGTCCGGCCGAACAGGTCGGTGGCCACGATGCTGGTCGTCCGTGCCCCGATGTGGATGCCGAGGGTGACGAACGGCTCGTGGTTGACCTCGACCGGCACGCGGGGGCGGCCGATCGCGCCGGAGACGGCCAGGTCGGCGCGCTCGCGCAGCAGGCCCGCCTCCAGCAGCGCGATGACCTGACGGTTGACCGTGGCGATGCTCAGCGAGGTGACGCCGGCGATGACGTCACGGCCGACGGGGCCCCGCAGCCGGACCGCCCGGAAGACGGAGGCCGCCGCCGAGTCGGGGATGTTGAGCGCCGGCGGCACGATCTGCCGGCGCACCGAGCGGTGGCCCTTTTGACCGGGCAGGTGCCCGACGGCACGACCGGGCGAATGATGGGTATGGGTGAGGGTATTGGTGCGCACGAGCGTCCTTTTGTCCGAATTTTGCTGGCCGTCTTGGCCACACCTGGCTGAGGTCAGGAGCGGCAAAGTGCGCAGCAACAACACGCACCCGCCGCGCAAAGACACGCGGTGGTCGTGGTGTTGGACAGGGCGCTGAGGAGCACACGCAAAATCTAGCACGTTCATTAAGGTTGTTTCGATGGTTAAAACTGGCAGGAATAAGCGAGTCGCAGTAATCACCGGTGCCAGCTCGGGGATCGGCGCAGCTACCGCCCGAAACCTGGCTGCGCAGGGCTTTCATGTCGTCGCAGTGGCGCGCCGGGCGGACCGGATCGAGGCTCTGGCCAGTGAAATCGGGGGCACCGCCGTTGTGGCCGATGTCACACAAGAGGCGGCGATCGAAACATTGGCGAGCAAACTGGATCGGGTCGATGTGCTGGTCAACAACGCCGGCGGCGCCCGGGGGCTGGCGCCGGTCGCCGATGCGGACCTCGAGCACTGGCAGTGGATGTGGGAGACCAACGTGATCGGCACGCTGCGCGTCACCCGAGCGTTGCTGCCCAAGCTGATCGAATCCGGCGACGGGCTGATCGTCACCGTCACCTCCGTTGCGGCACTTGAGGTTTACGACGGCGGCGCCGGATACACCGCGGCCAAACACGCCCAGGGGGCGCTGCACCGCACGCTGCGCGGCGAGCTGTTGGGCAAGCCGGTGCGCCTGACCGAGATCGCCCCGGGCGCGGTCGAAACCGAATTCTCGTTAGTCCGCTTCGACGGCGACCAACAACGCGCGGACTCCGTCTACACGGGCATCACGCCGCTGGTGGCCGAGGACGTGGCCGAGGTGATCGGGTTCGTCGCGTCGCGTCCGCCGCACGTCGATCTGGACTTGATCGTGATGAAGCCGCGCGACCAGGCCACGACCTCGCGGTTTAACCGCCGGGGGTAGCCGGCCCGGTGCTGGCCGGTGTCGACGACGTGGTTCCAGTGCCCGACAGGGTCGGCGCGTTGGACGGCGTGACCGGCGCGGTGACCGGGATCTGCGTTGACGGCGGGCGGGCCGTCGGCGGCGGCAGCGCGGACATGGCCACCCAGGTGTCCCAGTCCACGGCCCAGTCCCAGATGTCGCCGTCGGAGTAGGACAGCTGGATGGTGCTGCCGGTCACCTCGACGGGGTCGCCGTAGATCGCCGACTGGAAGTACTGCTCGGCGTCACCCGTCGAGAGGTTGATGCAGCCGTTGGTGACGTTGGTGTTGCCCTGCGCGCCGGCGCTCGCCGGGTTGGCGTGGATGAACTCGCCGTTGTTGGAGATCCGGACCGCCCAGCGTTCGTGCACGTGGCTGTAACCGGCGGCCGGGTTGGACATGTAGAAGTCGGCGTATTTCTCGCTGACCACGTGGATGCCGTTGCGGGTGACGTTGCGCGCCTTGTCGGCCTCGCCGTAGCTGCACGGAAAGTCCATGATGACGCCCTCGTCGCGGATCACCTGGATGCGGTGCGACGAAACCTCGGCCTTGACCACCTGCCGGCGACCGATCTGGATGTTCAGCGAGATGTCGTCGGCGCCGTAGGCGCTGTCGCCGAACGGCAGGCCGTAGAGCTTGGCCTCGACGTTGACGGTGGTGCCCGCCGGGTAGTACTCGCGAGTGCGCCAGTGCGCCCTGGCGCCGGCCGCCTCATCGGGCAACCAGGCCCAGCTGCCCTCGACGGGCGGGTTGGTGGTGACGGTGAGCGCCTTCTCGACGGCCGCCTTGTCGCTGATCGGCGCATCGAACTGGATGATGATCGGCGCGGCGATCCCGACGGTCTGGCCGTCGGCGAGCTGGAATGCCCCGCCGATCTTCTTGGTGGGCGACACCGTGGTGAATTTGCCCGCCACCGGGACCGCCTTGCCGTCGTGCCCGACGGCCGAGCCGGTCCAGGTGTAGGTCTGGTCGTAGCCCAACGGCTCGGAGGTCGTGTAGACGGTGCGGTCTTGGTTGAAGGCGCCCGCGACGGCCTTGCCCGACGAGTTCGACAGCGTGACGCGCTGGAACCAGCCGTCGCTGACCTGGACGCTGACCGGGGCGATCGGCACGACGTTGTCGGTCGCGTTGGCCGGCTGGTATTTGAGCTGCGGCGCCGGCTGTTCTTTCTTCTCGGCTTGCGTCGCGGTCGTGCCGCCGCACGCGGCCAGCACGTTGGGGGCCAGCACGCCCAGTCCCAGGGTCGCCAAAGCCGCACGCCGGCTGAACGGCCGCGGGGCGTCGGACGGGGTCACGAAAGTCAAAGATACCGGGGAAAAACGGCCGGCCCGGCCACCACAAATCGGGCCCGGGCTCGCGTCGACGAATTTTGCGGCTACAGCCTGCAGCCGAGCAGCACGGGTTCGGGAACCAGTGTGATGCCAAACACACGCTGGACGCCGTCGCGGACGGTCCGCGCCAGCCTAATCACGTCATCGGAGCCGGCGCCGCCGCGGTTGGTCAGAGCCAAAGCGTGCTTGGTGCTCAACCGGCAGGGCGCTTCGGGGTCGCCCGGACCCGGCTGCGGATAGCCCTTGCCGAAGCCCGCCCGCTCCACCAGCCAGCCGGCGGCCAGCTTGACCCCGCCCGGCGCGGGGTAGTTCGGGATCGGGCCGTCGACCGTCGCGGCCAGCCGTTCGTAGACGTCCGGGGCGACCACCGGGTTGGTGAAGAACGAGCCCACGCTCCAGGTGTCATGGTCGGCCGTGTCGAGCACCATGCCCTTGCGCCTACGCAGGGCGAGCACGGCGTCGCGGACGGCTTGCGGGTCGGCGCGCTCGCCGCCGGCGACGTCCAGCGCGGCGGCCAGCTCGCCGTAGCGCAACGGCGCGCTGCGCCCCGACGCATCCAGCTCGAACTCCACTTCCAGTACGACAGAACGGGTTTCGAGTCCCTCGCCGCCGCGTTTGAACACGCTGGTGCGGTAGCCGAAGCCCAGCTCGCTGCTGGGCACCCAGCGCACCTCGCCGCTGCCGCGGTCGAGCACCCGGACCCGGGTGATCGTGTCGGAGACTTCGGCGCCGTACGCCCCGACGTTCTGCACCGGGGTGGCCCCGGCCGAGCCGGGGATGCCGGACAGGCATTCCAGCCCGCCGAGTCCGTGCTCGATGGCCGCGACCACGACGTCGTCCCACACCGCGCCCGCCTGCGCGCGGAGCACGTTGCCCTCGACGGTGATGCCGTCGTTGGCCAGCCGCACCGCGGTCAGGTCGGTGAGGTCGTCGGAGATCACCAGGTTGGAACCGCCGGCGAACACCAGCACCGAATCGCGTTGCGCGCCAGCGGTTTCGGCGTCCAGCCGCCGCAATGCGGCGATCACCTGCTCGCTGCTGGCGCAGGTGATCATGCGACGGGCGGTCGGTCCGACCCGCAGCGTGGTCAGCGGCGCCAGTGGCGCCGCGTCGGCCACCGCCGCACCGGCGAACTCCGCACCGGCTCCGCTGGAATTCATGGGCCGTAACGGTAGCCTGACCTGCTATGCCGCGTTCATTCGACTTGTCGGCCGACTACGACGGCAGTGTTGACGAGGTGCATCGCGCCTTCACCGACGAAAATTATTGGCGGGCCAGGCTGGCCGGGTCGGGCGTCGACATCGCGACGCTGGAATCGATGCGGGTCGGCGACGAGGACACCGTCGAGGTCGTCACCCTGCAGGTGATCCGCAGCGACAAGCTGCCGGGCATGGTGACGCAGTTGCACAGCGGTGACCTGCGCATCCGCCGCGAGGAGGCGTGGGGGCCGGTCACCGGCGGCGCCGCGACGGGGACGGTCGCGGGTTCCATCGTCGATGCGCCGGTGCAGCTGGCCGGCACCGCCGTCTTGGAACCCATCGAACGGACCGGCGGCGCCCGGCTGACGTTTCGCGCCACGGTCCAGGTGCGCGTGCCGATCATCGGCGGCAAGTTGGAGAACATCATCGGCACCCGGCTGGCCCAACTGGTCGCCGCCGAACAACGTTTCACCACGGAGTGGATCGCCAAGACGGCCTGAGATCTCGACCGCGGCGGCCCGCACGGTCACCGCGCCTAAGCTGGCGCTCATGCGAATCGCGTTGGCGCAGATCCTCAGCGGCACCGACCCGCCGGCAAACTTGCGGCTGGTGGCCGAATACAGCCGCCAGGCCGCCGACGCGGGCGCGACGCTGGTGGTGTTCCCCGAGGCGACCATGTGCCGCTTCGGCGTGCCGCTGGGCCCGGTCGCCGAGCCGGTCGACGGGCCCTGGGCGGACGGGGTGCGCCGCATCGCGGCCGATTCCGGCATCACCGTCGTCGCCGGCATGTTCACCCCGTCGGGCGACGGGCGGGTGAAGAACACACTGATCGCGGCCGGCCCGCACGATTTCGCCCATTACGACAAGATCCACCTCTACGACGCGTTCGGCTTCACCGAATCCCGCACGGTCGCGGCGGGACACGATCCGGTGGTGATCACGGTCGACGGCGTCCGGGTGGGGCTGACCGTTTGCTACGACATTCGTTTCCCGGCGCTCTACACCGAATTGGCCCGCCGCGGCGCCGAGGTGATCGCGGTGTGCGCGTCCTGGGGCGCGGGTCCCGGCAAACTCGACCAGTGGACGCTGCTGGCTCGCGCCCGCGCACTCGATTCGATGAGCTACGTCGCGGCCGCCGGGCAGGCCGATCCCGCTGACACCCAGCCCTCCGGGGCGGGGGCACCGACCGGCGTCGGGGGCAGCCTGGTCGTCTCGCCGCTGGGCGACGTCGTCGCGTCGGCCGGCTCTCAACCGCAGCTACTGCTTGCCGACATCGACGTCGGCGCGGTCGCCGAGGCCCGCGAAAGTATCGCGGTCCTTCGCAACCGCTCGGACTTTACTCAGGTTGATAAGGCAGAATCGGTCGGGTGACGAACCCACAAGGACCACCGAACCCGGACCCGTCGAAGTGGGCCCGTCCCCCTCACCAGGGACCCTTCGGCCAGCCTCCCACCGAGCGGCCGACCGAGCGGATCAGCACCGGAGGCCCCGGCCACGTGCCCCCGCCGCCGCCCCCCGCCCAGGGTCCCCCGCCCGGGCGGACCGAGCGATTCGGGACGCCCCAGCCGAACATGCAGCAGCCCGGCTACCCGCCGCCGCCCAACCCGGGCGCCGGCCAGACGGAGCGGCTGACCACTGCGCCCGGCGATGAGGCGGCGCCAGGGAAGAAGAAGCGCCGCTTCGGACGCGACCCGGTCTCCATCCTGCTGATCTTCGTCATCGTGTTCGCGCTGATCATCGCCGCGCTCATCGGGGCGGAGCTGTACGTGCGCCACACCGCAAACAACAAGATCGCCCAGGCGGTGGCCTGCGAGGTCAAGGACCAGGCCACCGCGTCCTTCGGGGTGACCCCCTTGATGCTGTGGCAAGTGGCGACCAAGCACTACACGAACATCTCGGTGGAGACGGCCGGCAACAACCTGCGCGACGCCAAGGGCATGAAGCTCTCGATCAACATCAAGGACGTCCGGCTCCAGGACAGCGCCAACTCGAAGGGCACCATCGGCTCGCTGGACGCGACCATCACCTGGACCAGTGACGGCATCAAGCAGTCGGTGCAGGACGCGATCCCGGTTCTGGGCCCGTTCGTCACCAACACCGTCACCACCCATCCCGCCGACGGCACCGTCGAACTGAAGGGCATGTTGGACAACATCACGGCCAAGCCGGTCGTCTCGGGCACCGGGTTGCAGCTGCAGATCGTGCATTTCAACGCGCTCGGTTTCACCATGCCCAAGGAGTCGGTGCAGTCGACGCTCGACGAGTTCACCTCGAACCAGACGAAGAACTACCCGTTGGGCATCCACGCCGACAGCGTGCAGGTCACCGATACCGGTGTGACGAGCCACTTCTCGACGAGGAACGCCAGCATTCCGAACGGCGGCAACGACAACGACCCCTGCTTCGCCAACCTCTGACGGCGAGCGGCTTCGTCAGTCCGGCTCAACCCAGGCCGTCGAGCACGCCCCGCGTTCCCGACAGCCCCAGGCGGGTGGCGCCGGCATCCAGCATCGCGAGCGCGTCCGCGGCGGTACGGATTCCGCCGCTGGCCTTCACCCCGAGGCGGCCACCGACCGTCTCGGCCATCAGGGCCACCGCGCGCACGGATGCGCCGCCGGCCGGGTGAAATCCGGTTGATGTCTTCACGAAGTCCGCGCCGGCGTCTTCGGCGGCGCGGCATACCCGGGTCAGCGTGGGCCCGTCCGCCAGCGCCAGCAGCGCCGCCGACTCCACGATCACCTTGAGCACGGTGCCGCCGATCGCGCTGCGCACGGCATGGACATCGGAGCGCACCGCATCGATGTCGCCGGCCAGAGCCGCCCCGACATCGATGACCATGTCGATCTCGCAGGCACCGGAGGCGACGGCCAGGGCCGCTTCGTGCGCCTTCACCGCCGGGAGGTGCTTGCCGGACGGAAAGCCCGCCACGCTGGCCACCCGCACGCCGGTGCCCGCCCCCACCGCGACGGGGACCATCGAGGGCGAGACACACACCGCGTAGACCCCCAGTTCGGCCGCTTCGGCGACCAGGGCCACCACGTCGGCTTCGGTTGCCTCGGGCTTGAGCAGCGTGTGGTCGACGAACGCCGCCAACTGCGCTCGGCTGGGTCGGGCTGCCATCAGAAGGATTCTTCCGGACCGCCGGGATTGCAGCCGGAGGCGACCATCTCGGTGTCGTCGACGACGGGCCGCCACGGCTCGAGGTTCCAGCTGATCTTGCCGGGCTGGGCGAGTTCGGCGAACTGCCAGTGGCACAGGAACTGCGCGCGCATGCCCGGGGTGTCGGCGTCCGGCGATAAGGCGAGCACCTCGGCCCAGGCCTCGTCGGCCAGAGCCGCGGTCGCGGGGATTCTGGAGGCGGTTCGGCCGGCCGGCGACGGGAAGACCCGCAGGCTGGGTTTGCCCTGCCACTGCGCCCACCGGGTGTGGTCGATGTAGGGCGGGGCCGGGGCGGACGGATTCGCCGCGCCGCTACCCGGGTCGGGCGTGGCGGCGGCGTGCGGTGCCGGACACGACAAGGCGACGAGCACCGCAACCGGCGCCGTCAGCAGGATCTTCATTCCGCTAGCGCGACTTACCCTGGATCTCAAGCAATTTGGGCCGGACGTCGACCAGATACACCCCGGCGGCACAGGCCGCGATCGCCATACCCAGCACGCCGAAAACGAATCCCAAGATGGATGTCAGGGCGACAGCGCCGCCCAGGATCAGCAACCACACCGGCTTGGTCAGCTTCTCGGCGGCGGTATAGGCGTCGGGTCGTTGCAGCGCGGCATGCACGAACGCATAGATCGCCGTCACTAGAACGGCGATCTGCAAGATCAACATGACGGTTCCCACGAGGTGGTTCACGCCTTAAGGGTATGCGGGCACCCGCCAAAACGTCGACTCCGAGTCACCCGGAGGCGACTCGGAGCCGAACGTCGTGGGACTTCCGGTGCTACTTCTGGGTGACCTTCTTGGCCGGAGCCTTCTTAGCCGGAGCCTTCTTGGCCGGGGCCTTCTTGGCGGGGGCCTTCTTGGCGACGGCCTTCTGGGCCTTCTTGGGGGCCGCTTCGGCCTTGCCCGGCAGCTCGATGCCAACCAGCTTGGCGGCGCGCTCGCCGACCGCGCGGGTCTGCGAAGCGACGGTGCCGAGCGCCTCCTGCGTCAGCTCGACGGCCTGGTCGACGTAGCCCTCGGCGCGAGCGGACGCGTCCTCGAACGCGGTCTGGCTACGCAGCCGCTGCAGGGCCGCCTCGCCGCGCTCCACCAGCTCGTTGTAGCGGGTGGTCGCCGCCTCCAGGTAGCCCTCGGCGGCCTTGCGCAGCTCGTCGGTGGTGAACTTGTCGCGCAGCTCGGTGAACTGCTCGGGCAGGTCCTCCTGGAGCTTCGTCAGGCGAGCGCGACGCTCCTCGACCCGGGTGCGGGTCTCGGCGCGGGTCTCTTCGGCGCGCTCACGCAGGCCGGCGATCAGGTCGTTGACGGTGGCCAGGGCCAGGTCGGCCGCGCCCAGCGCTGCGAGCAGCGGCGCCCGCAAATCTTCGATGTTGGTGTTTTCCGCCATGGTCTTTCCTTTCATGAGGTGTTTCGCTATCGGTGTTATTTGGCGTTGTTAGCTGTCTGGTCGAGAAAGTAGGTGCAAACGTCTCCTTCGCAACTGGGGCCGCCAGTGCCGGGACGGTTCATCCAGCGATCGGCTGTGAACCGGTAGGTTCCCCGTTGGGGTAACCCCGACGGCCGGTCGTCTATACATCACCGACTCGCGACCGCGATGTGACAAGCCCGCCTTCCGGCACGTTCTCCCAGCTCAGCTGCTGCGAGGCCGGGTGAGGCGGACTGATCACTCGCTGTCGGATTCGGTCGGACACTCCTCTTGGATCGATTCGTTTTGCTGCGTGAACGACGAATAGATGTCGAGCAGGATTTGCTTTTGCCGCTCGGTGATCGCAGTGTCAGTGACGATCGCGTCCCGTACCTGACTTTTGTCACTGGGTTCGAGAATCCCGGCGCGCACATAGAGAACCTCGGCGGAGACCCGAAGGGCCTTCGCGATCTGGTTCAAGACATCGGCGGAGGGCTTACGCAACCCGCGCTCCACCTGGCTCAGATATGGATTGCTGACCCCGGACTTTTCGGCGAGTTGGCGCACCGACACCTGCGCGAGTTCACGCTGGGTACGGATGAAGCTCCCGATGTCGGAGGCCATGTCGGAGGCAGCGTTGGACACCTTGGCGGAGAGCTTCTCCTCGGGCGTCATGGCGTGCTCCTGGTCGGCTGACTGGTCGTGACGCGACCCAGGTTACTACAAGTGCTTGCTATTGCAAGCACTTGTTAGCACTGCTAGAAATTCCGCTAGATCAACAACTGCGCGACGGCGTAGATCACCAGACCCGCAAGCGAACCGACCACGGTCCCGTTGATCCGGATGAATTGCAGGTCACGGCCAACGTGCAGTTCGATGCGCCGGCTGGCCTCCTCGGCGTCCCAGCGCTCGATCGTGTCGGTGATGATGGCTGTGATCTCCACCCCATATTGCGACACCAGGTGCTGGGCCGCCCGGACCAGCCAATTGTCGACCTTGTCGCGCAGGTCGGCGTCGTCGCGCAGCGATTCCCCGATGCGGACCACGGTGTCCGCTATCCGGGTGCGCAGCGCGCTGGACGGATCGTCCACCCCCTCGAGCACCAACCGCTTCAGCGTCTTCCACGCCGTCGCCGCGGCGTTGGCGATCTCGTCGCGCGCCATCAGCTGCTCCTTGATCGCGTCGGCGCGCGCGATGGTGTCCGGGTCGTGCTGCAGGTCCTCGGCGAAGTCGAACAGGAAGCGGGTGGCCGACCGGCGCAATTCGTGGTCCGGATTGCGGCGCACCTTGTCGGTGAAGTCCATCAGTTCGCGATGGATACGATCACCGACCAGATGGTCGACGAAGCGTGGGGACCAGGTCGGCGAGTCGCGCTCGACCACCCGTTGGATGACCTCGCCCGCCTTCAGCGACCACTGAAAGGCCCGATCGGCCAGCAACTGGATCAGCGCCTCCTGCCGGTGCTCGGCAAGCAGGGTGGCCAGCACTCGTCCGACCGGTGGGCCCCACTGCGGTTCGGCGATCCGGCGCACGATCATTCGGTCGATCACCTGCTGGACGTCCTCGTCGCGCAGCAGTTCGACCAGCACCCGCAGCACCGTGGCGGTCTCGCTGGCCACCCGCTCCGCGTGGGTGGACTCCGACAGCCACTTGCCGAGCCTGCCGGACACCTGGGCGTCGCGCAGCTTGGTTTCGACGACCTCCGGCGACAAGAAATTTTCCCGGACGAACGTACCCAGACCCTCGCCGAGCTGGTCTTTCTTGCGTTTGATGATCGCGGTGTGCGGAATGGGAATGCCCAGCGGGTGCCTGAAGAGCGCGGTCACGGCGAACCAGTCCGCCAGGGCGCCCACCATGCCGGCCTCGGCGGCGGCGCCGACATACCCCACCCAGGCCCCCAGACTGACATGCGCCTGGGCCCACCGGCAGGCGAGGAACACGACGGTGGCACCGAGCAGAAAGCTCAGTGCCACCAGCTTCATCCGGCGCAACGCCACGCGGCGCTGCGCGTCGGCTTCGGGATCGGCGCCCGCGAAGGACTCGGCGAAAGACGCGCGAAGCGGGCGGGCCGCGGCCGCCGGCGTCAGTGAATCGGGCCTCGCCACCGGCGGGCCCGACGCTTCCTCTCTCACCGAGGCTCGATGTGCCACCACTCCATCATCTATCTTTCCCGCGGATTAGTGTGACGACACTGTTCGCGAGGTCTCACCCGCGCCCGGCCACGGCACGAAACCGACCCCCTCACGCCGTAAGATCAGGGGCGTCTAGGGAATGGGAATTTGGCGACTGTGGCAGAGCAAATCACAGCGGTGAGCGCCAAGATGGATGGGCGCAAGCGGCGCTGGCACCAGCACAAAGTGGATCGTCGTAACGAGCTGGTCGACGGCACGATCGACGCGATTCGCCGGCTGGGTGGCGCGCTGAGCATGGATGAGATCGCCGCCGAGATCGGGGTCTCCAAGACGGTGCTGTACCGCTATTTCGTCGACAAGAACGACCTGACGACCGCCGTGATGATGCGGTTCACCCAAACCACCCTGATCCCCAACATGGCCGGGGCACTGACGTCTGGGCTCGACGGCTTCGACCTGACTCGCGAGGTCATCCGCGTGTACGTCGAGACCGTCGCGAACGAGCCCGAGCCGTACCGGTTCGTGATGTCCAACAGCTCGGCCAGCAAGAGCAAGGTCATTGCCGACTCCGAGCGCATCATCGCGCGCATGCTCGCGGTGCTGATGCGCCGCCGCATGCAGCACGCGGGGATGGACACCGGTGGCGTGGAGCCGTGGGCGTACCTGATCGTGGGTGGTGTTCAGCTGGCCACCCACTCGTGGATGTCGTACCCGCGAATGAGCCGCGATGAGTTGATCGACTACCTGACCATGCTGAGCTGGAACGCTCTCAAGGGAATCGTCGAGGTCGGCGGATCGCTGGAGAAGTTCCGCGGCGAACCCCATCCGTCACCGATCGTGCCGCCGCGACAGGGCGAGTTCGGGCCCTGAAGTTGGCTTCGGCCGCGCCGCGGGTTTTGGGGATTGCACCCGTGCCGTGTGAGGCTGAGCACGCGACTTGCGGGGCGACTCGGCCCGGCGCAGGGACTAGCATGCAGAGGAGTATCGGGGGAAAACAGCGGGGTCGTCGTTCGGCTCCAACCCCTGCCCCCCAATATAGGAAGGCTCGTATCGACATGTCTGTGCAGCTCACGCCGCATTTCGGAAACGTGCAAGCTCATTATGACTTGTCCGACGACTTTTTCCGGCTGTTTCTGGATCCCACCCAGACCTACAGCTGCGCGTACTTCGAGCGTGATGACATGACGCTCGAGGAGGCGCAGATCGCGAAAATCGATCTGGCGCTGGGCAAGCTCAAGCTCGAGCCCGGGATGACGCTGCTGGACATCGGCTGCGGCTGGGGAGCCACGCTGCGGCGAGCCATCGAGAAGTATGACGTCAATGTCATCGGCCTGACGCTCTCGGAGAACCAGGCCGAGCACGTGCAGAAGTCCTTCGACCAGATGGACACCCCCCGCACCCGACGGGTGCTGCTGGAGGGCTGGGAGAAGTTCCACGAGCCGGTGGACCGCATCGTGTCGATCGGCGCGTTCGAGCACTTCGGCCGCCAGCGCTACGGCCGCTTCTTCAAGATGGCCTACGAGGCGCTGCCGCCCGGCGGAGTGATGTTGCTGCACACCATCGTTCGGCCATCGTTCAAAGATGCCCGGGCCAAGGGCATGAAACTGACGCACGAGATTGTCCAGTTCTCGCAGTTCATCCTGGCCGAGATCTTCCCCGGCGGCTGGCTGCCGACCCCGCAGACCGTCGGCGAGTACGGGGTCACGGTGGGCTTCGACTTGACCCGGGTGCAGTCGCTGCAGCTGCACTACGCCAGGACGCTGGACCTGTGGGCCGAGGCGCTCGAGGCGAATCGCGAGCAGGCTCTGGCCATTCAGTCCCAGGAGGTCTACGACCGCTACATGAAGTACCTCACCGGCTGCGCCAAGCTGTTTCGGGAGGGCTACACCGACGTCAACCAGTTCACGCTGGAGAAGTAACCGGCCCGGGTAAAGCATTCAGCCCCCGACGGAGCACCGTTGGGGGCTGAATTGGCTTGTCCTACTTGACGATCACACCCGGCTGGCCTCAGTACGTATAGAAGCCCTGGCCCGTCTTCTTGCCGAGCCGGCCGGCCTCCACCATGCGCAGCAACAGCGGCGGCGCGGCGTAGAGCGGCTCCTTGAACTCGTCGTACATCTTGTCCGCGATCAGCTTGAGGGTGTCCAGGCCGACCAGGTCGGACAGCCGCAGCGGGCCCATCGGGTGCGAGAGCCCGGCCACCACGGCCTTGTCGATGTCCTCGACGGTGGCGAAACCGGATTCGAGCATGCGCACTGCCGACAGCAGGTAGGGCACCAACAGCGCGTTCACTACGAAGCCGGATCGGTCGGAGCAGCGCACGACCTGCTTGCCCAGCACCGCGCTCGCGAATTCCTCGGTGCGCGCGGCGGCGGCGTCGTCGGTGACCAGGGTGCTGACCAATTCGACAAGCGGCAGCACCGGGACGGGGTTGAAGAAGTGCAGACCCAGCACGCGTTGCGGGTTCTTGGTGGCCGCGGCGATCTTCATGATCGGGATGCTGGAGGTGTTGGACGCCAGAACCGCGTCGGGGTCGGTGATGACTCGGTCGAGCTCGGCGAAGACCTGTGCCTTGACGGCGTCGTCCTCGATGATCGCTTCGATGACCAGCTGGCGGTCGGCGAGGTCCGTCAGGTCGGTGGTGAAGGTGAGCTTGCTCAACGCCCGGTCGCGTTCCCGCTCGGTCACCTTGCCGGCACTGACGCCGCGCTCCAGCGACTTCACGATGCGGTTGCGGCCGGCCGTGATGAGGGCCTCGGTGGTTTCGAACACGGTCACGTCCACACCGGCACGGACCGAGACCTCGGCGATGCCGGATCCCATCTGGCCGGCCCCGACAACTCCCACTCGTTCGATTGGCACGTTTCTCCTTTGGCTGCTTTCATGCCTGGCTGACAGCAACAGGCCCCGCCCAACATCGCTGGGCGGGGCCTGCGCTGTCAACTTGTCCCGGGTGCGCCGAACGTGAAGTCAGGGCGAAAAATCGGCCAAAAAATCGCCACAGTTTCACGATCGACGCACGGCGGAATGTCAGTGAAACTGGCCCTCTTCGGTGGAGCCGGTCAGCGCGGTGGTCGACGAGGTCGGGTCCACCGTGGTGGCGATGCGGTCGAAGTAACCGGCGCCCACCTCACGCTGGTGCTTGGTGGCGGTGTAGCCGCGCTCCTCGGCGGCGAACTCGCGCTCCTGCAACTCGACGTAAGCGCTCATCTGGTTGCGGGCGTAGCCGTAAGCCAGATCGAACATCGAGTAGTTCAGGGCGTGGAAGCCGGCCAGCGTGATGAACTGGAACTTGAATCCCATTGCCGCGAGCTCCTTTTGGAACTTCGCGATGGTGGAGTCGTCAAGGTGCTTCTTCCAGTTGAACGACGGCGAGCAGTTGTAGGCCAGCATCTGGTCGGGGAACTCGCTCTTGACGCCCTCGGCGAACTTGGCGGCGAGCTCGAGATCCGGAGTTCCGGTCTCCATCCAGATCAGGTCGGAGAACGGCGCGTAGGCCTTGGCCCGGGCGATGCAGGGCTCCAACCCGTTGCGAACCCGGTAGAAGCCCTCCTTGGTGCGCTCACCGGTGATGAACGGCTGGTCGCGCTCGTCGACGTCGGAGGTGATCAGCGTCGCGGCCTCGGCGTCGGTGCGGGCGATGACGACGGTCGGGACGTCGCACACGTCGGCAGCCAGGCGGGCCGAGGTCAGGGTCCGGATGTGCTGCTGAGTCGGGATCAGCACCTTGCCGCCCAGGTGACCACACTTCTTCTCCGAAGCCAGCTGGTCCTCCCAGTGCGATCCCGCCACACCGGCGGCGATCATGGCCTTCTGCAGCTCGTAGACGTTGAGCGCTCCACCGAAACCGGCCTCACCGTCGGCGACGATGGGGGCCAGCCAGTTCTCGACCGAGGTGTCGCCCTCGACCGCGGCGATCTCGTCGGCACGCAGCAGCGCGTTGTTGATCCGGCGCACCACCTGCGGCACCGAGTTGGCCGGGTACAGGCTCTGATCGGGGTAGGTGTGGCCGGACAGGTTGGCGTCGCCGGCGACCTGCCAGCCGGACAGGTAGATGGCTTTCAGGCCGGCGCGCACCTGCTGCACGGCCATGTTGCCGGTCAGGGCGCCCAGCGCGTTGATGTACTCCAGGTCGTGGAGCTGCTCCCACAGCACCTCGGCGCCGCGGCGGGCCAGGGTGGCCTCCTCGACCACGGTGCCCTGCAGGGCGACGACGTCCTTGGCCGTGTAGGTCCGGGTGACATCCTTCCAACGCGGGTTGGTGTCCCAGTCTTTCTGGATCTGTTCGGCGCTCTTGGGGGTGCCAACGACAGACATTGGGCATGCTCCTTCACGGTCTTCACTACGAGTGCTGGACGCCGCACCGGCGGTAGCTAGAGGCTCAACTTCGCTGGTGTGCTAACTCGAAGATGGCACAGCTCATGCAGGCCGGTCTACCCGTTTCAGTTGCCAATTTAAGTAACGGGAGCGCCGGAATTTGCGAAGTTTGCTAACTTGCTAACTAACTTAACCGTTTCAGAAGCTACCCGTCAGTAACCCTATCACCGCAGGTCAGGCCGCAATTTAACCGGACGCTTGTCCTGTTACCGAGCAAAGATCGAAGCGACGGCTTTCGTCTCGTCGCCGACGGCATATGTGAGCGTTGTAACAGCGCGATCGGCCAGCCCGGGACCGAATTGTTCGGTCGATCCGGCCGGGTGCACGTGCGAGATGATCTCCAATTTGTCGCCCAACGCCACCGGCGCCTCGTGTTCGATGGTGACGCGCAGCGGCACCCGCAGCAGCTCCGGGTGCGACGCCAGGTAGTCCTCGATGACGCTCCAGTACACGGAGTTGTTCATGTGGTCGAACAAATCGATGTCGGTGACCCGGACGGGGAACTCGTGGATCTCGGTCGCGTCGTCGCGGCTACCCGGCTTGAGGTAGGACTTCCACCGCAACCGGTCGACGGAGGTCGTCTTGTGCAGGCCCGCCAGGAAGTCGTCGGCGATGCGCGAGGGCATCTGGGTTTCCCGATTGATGCTGATCCAGAACGCCTCGGACTCGATCAGCCCGCCCTTGCGGCCATCGATGCGCACCCGCATCTCGCACCACCGGTTCGAGGTGCCCGAGCACCATCTGCGCATGCGCAGCATGTCGTTGAACTCGATCGGGCGGACCAGGTCAACCATGGTGCGCCGGACGATCCACAGGGGATGGGTCTCCTCGAAACCCATCTCCCGCAGCTGGTCCTGGCCGATGTCCTGGATGTGGCGGGCGGCAGCGTCCAGCCGCAACCGGCCCGTGCGGTCGATATCGCCGACCCGCAATGGCCACTGGCGATCGAAAACGTCAGGGTGACCGTCGGGCACCGGCATCATTTGTTTGTCCAGGCTCACGCCGCCGCTCCCCGTTCCTCCTCGTGGTCGCCCCAGGCTAAGACAAAAGACCTGGACGAATCATGCCAACGAGGTGCACCGAATACTAATCCCCGACGAGACCGTACCCGATGCCAAGTCTGCGAATGCAATCTTCGCACGGCCGGTAGCCTCGGAGGCGTGTCCAAGACGTTCGTCGGCTCACGCGTTCGCCAGCTGCGCAACGAACGCGGGTTCTCCCAGGCCGCGCTGGCTCAGACACTGGAGATCTCGCCGAGCTACCTCAATCAGATCGAGCACGACGTTCGCCCGCTGACGGTGGCCGTGCTGCTGCGCATCACCAAGGTGTTCGGGGTGGACGCGACCTTCTTCGCCTCGCAGGACGACACCCGACTGGTGGCCGAGCTCCGCGAGGTCACCATGGACCGCGATCTGGACATCGACGTCGACCCGACCGAGGTCGCCGAGATGGTCAGCGCGCATCCGGGGCTGGCCCGCGCCGTGGTCAATCTGCACCGGCGCTACCGGATCACCACGGCGCAGCTTGCCGCCGCCACCGAGGAGCGGTACTCCGACGGCAGTGGCAGCGGGTCGATCACCATGCCGCACGAAGAAGTGCGTGACTACTTCTACCAACGCCAGAACTACCTGCACGAGCTGGACACCGCCGCCGAGGACCTGACCAGCAAAATGCGGCTGCATCACGGCGATCTGGCGCGCGAGCTGACCCGCCGGCTCACCGAGGTGCACGGGGTGCACATCAACCGCCGGATCGACCTGGGCGACACCGTGCTGCACCGCTTCGACCCCAAGACCAAAACGCTGGAGTTCAGCAACCATTTGTCGTTGGGCCAGCAGGTTTTCAAGATGGCCGCCGAGTTGGCCTATCTCGAGTTCGGCGATCTCATCGACACCCTGGTCGAGGAGGGCAAGTTCACCAGCGACGAGTCACACACACTGGCGCGGCTGGGGTTGGCCAACTATTTCGCCGCGGCCACCGTGCTCCCCTACCGCCAATTTCACGACGTCGCAGAGAATTTCCGCTACGACGTCGAGCGGTTGTCGTCGTTCTACTCGATCAGCTACGAGACCATCGCGCACCGGCTTTCGACGCTGCAGCGCCCGTCGATGCGCGGCGTGCCGTTCTCCTTCGTCCGGGTCGATCGGGCCGGGAACATGTCAAAGCGCCAGTCCGCCACCGGCTTTCACTTCTCCTCCAGCGGTGGCACCTGCCCGCTGTGGAACGTCTACGAGACGTTCGCCAATCCGGGCAAGATCCTGGTGCAGATCGCCCAGATGCCCGACGGGCGCAACTACATGTGGGTGGCCCGCACCGTGGAGCGCCGCGCGGCCCGGTATGGTCAGCCGGGTAAGACCTTCGCGATCGGGTTGGGCTGCGAGCTTCGGCACGCTCACCGGCTCGTCTACTCGGAGGGACTCGACGTCTCGGGGGAACCAGGAACAGTGGCCACACCGATCGGCGCGGGCTGCCGGGTCTGCGAACGCGACAATTGCCCGCAGCGCGCCTTCCCGGCGCTCGGACGCGCACTCGATCTCGACGAGCACCGCAGCACGGTGTCTCCCTACCTGGTGACCCAGCCGTGAGCGGCCATCCGGCCGGCCGCATTCCGCCGGGCCGGTTTCGCGAACTGGGGCCGATCAATTGGGTGATCGCGAAGCTGGGCGCGCGCACCGTCGCCGCCCCGGAGATGCACCTGTTCACCACCCTGGGTCAGCGCCGGTTGCTGTTTTGGACGTGGCTGGCGTATGGGGGTCGGCTGTTGCGCGGGAAGCTTCCGACCGTCGACACCGAGTTGGTGATCCTGCGGGTCGCGCATCTGCGCGCGTGCGAATACGAACTGCAGCACCATCGGCGGATGGCGCGGGCGGCCGGATTGGACGCGGACCTGCAGGCCGCCATCTTCGCCTGGCCCGAAAGGCTGGAGCCGGTCGATGCGCGCCTGACCGTGCGCCAGCAGGCGCTGCTGGCGGCGACGGACGAGTTCGTCAAGGACCGGACCGTCACGCCCGACACCTGGCAGCAGCTGGCGACTCACCTGGATCGGCGACAGCTGATCGAATTCTGTTTACTGGCAAGCCAATACGACGGGCTTGCCGCGACCATGTCGGCACTCGAGATTCCGCTGGACCATCCGCTATAGGTAGACGTCGGCCAGGATGGCCAGCGTCAAGATCACCGGAAGTACCGGCAGCGCAAAGGCGAACGCCGCCCATGGCTGCTTGTCGCGCCGGCGCTGGCGCAGGCCCCACACCGCGGCGCAGATCCCCAGCACCACCGAGGCCAGCAACACCAGCGGTCCCCACTGCCCGGCCGTCGCGTTGTCGCCGCTCGAAATGGCCAGCAGCCAAAGGACATAGCCGGTCAACAGGCCACCGATGGCCGCCACGATGGCCTGAGGGGTGACGGTGCGAATCATTGCCCGCTCAGAAGTTGATCATGTGTCCGGTCAGGCCGTGGAAGCATTCCTGCAGCGCCTCGGACATGGTCGGGTGGGTGTGCACGTTGCGGGCCAGCTCGGTCGCGGTCAGATCCCATTTCTGGGCCAGCGTCAGCTCCGGAAGGAGTTCTGACACATCGTGTCCGACCAGGTGTCCGCCCAGCAGCTCACCGTATTTCGCGTCGGCCACCAGCTTGACGAAACCGCTGGGGTCGCCGACACCGTGGGCCTTGCCGTTCGCGGTGAACGGGAACTTCGCCACCACCACGTCGTGACCTTCGTCGCGGGCCTGCTCCTCGGTGAGCCCGAAGCTGGCGACGTTGGGCTGGCAGAACGTCGCGCGCGGCATCATCCGGTAATCACCGAGCGCCAAAGTCTCTGCGCCGGCGATGGTTTCGGCGGCCACCACGCCCTGGGCCTCGGCGACGTGGGCCAGCTGCAGCTTCCCGGTGACATCACCGATGGCGTAGATGTGCTCGATGTTGGTGCGCATGTAGTCGGTGATTCCGATGGCCCTGCGGTCGGTCAGCGCGACGCCGGCCGCCTCCAGGCCGAAACCCTCGACGTTGGGCGCAAAACCGATGGCCTGCAACACCTTCGCGGCCTTGAGTTCCTGTGCGTTGCCGTCCTTGCTGACGGCGACGGTCACCTCCGAGCCGTTGTCGGAGATGGACTCGACTTTCGTTCCGGTGAGGATTTTGACGCCCAGCTTCTTGAACTGCTTTTCGATCTCCTTGGAGACGTCGGCATCCTCGTTGGGCAGGGCGCGCGGCAGGAACTCCACGATGGTCACGTCCACGCCGTAGTTCTTCAGCACATAGCCGAACTCCATGCCGATGGCACCCGCGCCGGCGATGACGATCGACTCCGGCAACTCGCGGGACAGGATCTGCTCTTCGTAGGTGACCACGTTGGCCGACAGCGACGTGCCGGGAACCAGGCGGGTGCTGCTGCCCGTGGCGATGATGGCGTTGTCGAAGGTGACGGTTACTGAATTTCCAGCGCCGCCCTCCTCCGTCAATTCGACCGAGATCGTGTTGGCGTCGGTAAAGCGGCCGTAGCCATGGATTTCGGTGATCTTGTTCTTCTTCATCAGGAAGTGCACGCCGGCGACGCGGCCCTCGGCCACTTTGCGGCTGCGGTCGAACGCGCCGCCGTAGTCGAAGGTCGCCTCGCCGCTGATGCCGAACGTCTTGGCCTCTTTGGTGAAGATGTGTGCGAGTTCGGCGTTGCGCAGCAGCGCCTTGGACGGGATGCATCCGACGTTCAGGCACACCCCACCCCAGTACTTCGGTTCGACGACCGCGGTGGACAGGCCCAGCTGTGCGGCGCGGATGGCTGCGACATATCCGCCGGGACCGGCCCCGAGGACGACGACGTCATAGTGAGAAGGCACGAGCCCACCCTAGTTGGCCACGGCCCCTGGTGGCCGCCCGGGCGAGGCGTCAATACGGAATGAGCCCGACGAGGCAGTGCCCCACCCGCTCGCAGTGGTAATAGCCGTACAGGGGCGCCGACGCCACCAACGAGGCGAACGGCGCGGACATCGTCGCCACCGAGAGCGCCGAGATCAGCGGCCTGCCCTCGGTCATCGCCAGCATCACACCGCAGACGATGCAGACCACGACGTAGACCAGGACCACGAACAGCGCGGGCGTCTTGTGCGCCGAGTGATACCACCAATAGAACAGCCCCAGCCCGAGCACGGCCGCCGCGGCCCACACGCCGAGCAGCACCAGGGCCAACTTCCACCATTTGAGGTAGAGATACCGGCCCGGAACGTTGACCGGTTGCACCGGCCCGACGGGGTCGGCCGGCCCCGGCTCCGATTCGGGCTCCGCCGGTTCGGGCTCGGTTTCCGCAGCAGGCTCGCCGGTGTCCTCGTCGCCGTCGTCGTCATCGAAATCGGGCACCCACGACTGGGTGCCGGTGTGCCCGGAGTCGTCATCGTCGTCGGAGAAGTCCGGCACGAACGCCTCCGTGCCGGGGCTCGAGGCGTCCTTGTCGTCAGCCACCGGCGGTCACCCGCAACGCGACCAGGACGCCGAACCAGCCCGGCGCGACCGACACGAGAAAAGCACCCAGCATCGTGACCCACCGGCGTCCGGAAAACAGGATCGTGGTCAGCCCGACTACGCTGAGGACGCCGACCACCGACGCGATGGCGATGCCCGGGCGGACGCTGGCGTGGATCGCCACGGTGCACGCGACACCCGCCAAAAGTCCGACCGCACTGCCGATCAGCATGGCGCTGGCCAACAACCAGGGACGCGGAAGCGGGATCACTTTCTCGACTGTACTGCGGAGACCGGGCAGGTCGCCGAGGCCGCGTCGGCCACCACCGGACCCCGCGTTGCGGGCCGTTCGCCGCGTTCGTAATCGGCGCCGGTGATCACCGCCGCGGCGGCCAGCGACGCCCGCTCCTGTTCGGTGAAGACGCGGCCGCGGGACAAAAACCGCACCCCGTCGGGCGCTTCCAGGCTGAACCCGCCGCCGCGGCCGGGCACCACGTCGATGACCAATTGGGTGTGCTTGTCGCGATAGTGGGCTGCGTACTGCGGACCCGAAATCCACACCGGCACGCCGTCTGTCCCGACGTCGAGCACGCCGAGCAAGACGTCGCGGTCACCGACGAGGAAGTCGCCGAGCGGGTAACACATGGGCGACGAGCCGTCGCAGCAGCCGCCGGACTGGTGGAACATCACCGGACCGTGGGTGGCCTGCACCCGCGTCAGCACCTCGGCGGCCGGGGCGGTGATGACCACCCCAGCGACATCATGGCGCCGCTCTCCCCCGCGAGCGGGAGGTACCCCCTCCTCATCGCTGCGCTCTGCATCGTCGCCGGCGCGCGCGACCATCAGAAGAACCCGAGCGCCTTGTCGGAGTAGGACACCAGCATGTTCTTGGTCTGCTGATAGTGCTCCAGAGCCATCTTGTGGCACTCGCGCCCGAAGCCGGACAGCTTGTAGCCGCCGAACGCCGCATGCGGCGGATACACGTGGTAGCAGTTGACCCACACCCGGCCGGCCTGGATGTCGCGGCCGGCGCGGTAGGCGGTGTTGCCGTCGCGGCTCCACACTCCCGCGCCCAGTCCGTAGAGGGTGTCGTTGGCGATCGCGATGGCGTCGTCGTAATCGTCGAACGACGTCACCGTCACCACCGGCCCGAAGATCTCCTCCTGGAAGACGCGCATCTTGTTGTTGCCGCCGAAGATGGTGGGCTGCATGTAGAAGCCGCCGGACAGGTCGCCGCCGAGCTCGGCGCGTTCGCCGCCGGTGATCACCTTGGCGCCCTCGTCCTTGCCGATTTCGATGTAGGACAACACTTTTTCCAGTTGGTCGTTGGACGCCTGGGAACCCAGCATGGTCTCGCTGTCCAGGGGATCGCCCTGGCGCACCGCCTTGGTGCGGATCGCGGCCAGCTCGAGGAACTCGTCGTAGATGTCGGCCTGGACCAGGCTGCGCGACGGGCAGGTGCACACCTCGCCCTGGTTGAGGGCGAACATGGTGAAGCCCTCGAGGGCCTTGTCCTGATAGTCGTCGGCCCTGGCCATCACGTCGGAGAAGAAGATGTTCGGGCTCTTGCCGCCGAGTTCCAGGGTGACCGGGATCAGGTTGTGCGAGGCGTACTGCATGATCAGGCGCCCGGTGGTGGTCTCGCCGGTGAACGCGATCTTGGCGATCCGGTTGCTCGACGCCAGCGGCTTGCCGGCCTCGGCGCCGAAGCCGTTGACGACGTTGACCACCCCGGGCGGCAGCAGGTCGCCGATCAACGACATCAGGTAGAGCACCGAAACCGGTGTCTGCTCCGCGGGTTTGAGCACCACCGCGTTGCCGGCCGCCAGTGCGGGCGCCAACTTCCAGGCGCCCATCAGGATGGGGAAGTTCCACGGGATGATCTGCCCGACCACGCCGAGCGGTTCGTGGAAGTGGTAGGCCACGGTGTCGTCGTCGATCTGGCTCAGCGAGCCCTCCTGCGCGCGCAACGCCGCGGCGAAGTAACGGAAGTGGTCGGCGGCCAACGGGATGTCGGCGGCCAGCGCCTCGCGGATCGGCTTGCCGTTGTCCCACACCTCGGCGACCGCCAGCGCGGCGGTGTGCTCGTCGATGCGGTCGGCGATCTTGTTCAGGATCGCCGCCCGCTCGGCCGGCGCCGTCTTGCCCCACGCCGGAGCCGCCGCATGCGCGGCGTCGAGCGCCTTGTCGATGTCGGCCTCATCGGAGCGGGCCACCTCGCAGAACGTCTGGCCGGTGACCGGAGTCGGGTTCTCGAAGTAGCGACCCTTCGCGGGCGCGACCCACTGTCCGCCGATGAAGTTCTCGTAGCGGGATTCATACGACATCAATGCCCCGGCGGAACCTGGACGTGCGAAAACAGTCATCTGCTCTCACTCCTCGTGCGGCTGTGTAATTCACCTCACACTACCGCCGCGGCCACAATGGTTTCCATGACGCCGCAAGCTCACGCCGCGCCCGAAGACAACCAAGACCCGTACCTGTGGCTCGAGGACGTCACCGGTGACGAGGCGCTCGATTGGGTGCGGGCGCGCAACGAGCCGACGCTGGCGCGCTTTCGCGACGAGAACTTCGAACGAATGCGCACCGAGGCGCTCGAGGTGCTCGACACCGACGCCCGCATCCCCTACGTGGTCCGCCGGGGTGACTACCTCTACAACTTCTGGCGCGATGCGGCCAACCCCCGCGGACTGTGGCGGCGCACGACGCTCGACAGTTACCGGACCGACTCCCCCGAGTGGGACGTGCTGATCGACGTCGACAAGTTGGGCCGGGCCGACGGCGAGAAATGGGTGTGGGCGGGCGCCGGTGTCATCTATCCCGAATACACCCGCGCATTGGTCAGCCTGTCCCGTGGGGGCTCGGATGCCTCCATCGTGCGTGAATTCGACATGATCACAAGGGAATTCGTTGACGGCGGCTTCGAACTTCCGGAAGCCAAGTCGCAGATCAGCTGGGCCGATCCGGACACCGTGCTGGTCGGCACCGACTTCGGCGCCGATTCGCTCACCGATTCCGGCTATCCGCGGGTGGTCAAACGGTGGCGTCGCGGCACCCCGCTCGCCGACGCAGAAACGGTGTTCGAGGGCGCGCGTTCTGATGTCAACGTGGCGGCAAGCACCAGCCGGGTTCCCGGTTTCGAGCGCACCCTGATCAGCCGGGCGCTGGACTTCTGGAACGAAGAGGTCTACGAGCTGCGCGGCTCGGAACTCGTTCGCATCGACACGCCCACCGACGCCAGCGTCAGCCTGCACCGCGAGTGGCTGTTGATCGAGTTGCGCAGCGACTGGTCATCGGGCGACGCCACCTACACCGCCGGGTCGCTGCTGGCGGCGAAGTACGAGGAATTCCTCGCCGGCACAGCGCAATTGCAGATCGTGTTCGAACCCGACGAGCACACCGCGCTCAACCACTACGCATGGACCAAGGACCGGCTGCTGATGGTCTCGCTGGCCGACGTGGCGAGCCGCGTCGAGATCGTCACGCCGCGGGGCTGGCGGCGCGAGCCGTTGGCCGGCATCCCCGCCGCGACCAACACCGTCGTGGTCTCCGCCGACGACACCGGCGACGAGTTCTTCCTTGATTCCAGCGGATTCGACTCGCCGTCGCGACTGATGCGGGGTACCGACGACGGCCAACTCGAACAGATCAAGTCCGCCCCGGGCTTCTTCGATGCCGAAAACATCTCGGTGACACAGCATTTCGTGGCATCGCAGGACGGCACCTCGATCCCCTATTTCGTGGTGCGCGGCCCGGAGGCTTCCGACGGACCGGCGCCCACCCTGCTCTACGGCTATGGCGGCTTCGAATCGTCGAACACGCCGGGCTACAGCGGCGTCCTGGGCCGGCTGTGGCTCGCCCGCGGCGGCACGTATGTCCTGGCCAACATCCGTGGCGGCGGCGAGTACGGCCCCGGCTGGCACACCCAGGCGATGCGCGAGGGCCGCCACAAGGTGGCCGAGGACTTCGCCGCCGTGGCAACCGATTTGGTGGAGCGCGGCATCACCACGGTCGAGCAGCTCGGGGCGCAGGGCGGCAGCAACGGCGGCCTGCTGATGGGCATCATGTTGACCAAGTACCCGGAGAGGTTCGGCGCGCTGGTGTGCAGCGTGCCCCTGCTCGACATGAAGCGCTACCACCTGCTGCTGGCCGGCGCCTCATGGGTCGCCGAATACGGCGACCCCGACAACCCCGACGACTGGCAGTTCATCTCGGAATATTCGCCCTACCAGAACATTTCGGCCACGCGCGAATACCCGCCGGTGCTGATGACCACGTCCACCCGCGATGACCGCGTGCACCCGGGCCACGCCCGCAAGATGACGGCGGCGCTCGAGGCCGCCGGCCATCCGGTGTTCTACTACGAGAACATCGAGGGGGGTCACGCCGGTGCCGCCGACAACGAGCAGGTCGCGTTCAAGTCGGCGCTGACCTATTCGTTCCTGTGGCAGATGCTGACGCGCGGATGAACCTGCGCGGGATCGTGGCGCTGCTGGCGACGACCGTCGTGGTCGCCTGCGGTCAGCAGAACGCCCAATCCCACGGGGCCGCAACCTCTACCGGTCTGCTGCCCGCGGGCGTGCCCACCGAGGGGTCCCGGCCGCCGGCCGCGACTCTGCCGCCTGCGGCTGAGCCGCGCAACGCGCCGCCGACCGGGACACCACCGGGCCGGGTGGTGCCGGTTGCCGGTCATCCGGAAGGCGTCGCCGTCGACGCCGCGACCCGTACCGTGGCGCTCGCCACGCACGATCCCGATCAACTCGTCCTGCTCGACGCCGACTCGTTGGGCGTATCCGCTCAGATTCCGCTGCCGGGTACGGCACGTCATGTCGAGTTGGCCGCCCCGGGCGGGCCGGTCCTGGTTCCGGTCGAGAGCGCAAATGCGTTGGTGGAAGTGCAGTTACCGAGTGGCGCCGTGTCGCCGTCGATCGTCACCGGCACGTCGCCGCATGACGCCGCGGCGGCGTCCGACGGCACCATCTTCGTCGGCAACGAACTGGGCGGCACGGTGGCCGCCGTGCGCGGCGGCAAGGTCGTGAAGGTCTTCACCGACAGCGTGCAACCCGCCGGTCTCGCCGCCGCGGGAACGGCCGTCGGAATGCTGGACGCGCGGAGAAACACGCTGACGGTCTACGACGCGCAGCGGCTGGCCGTCGTCGGGTCGGCCCCGGCCGGCGCGGGGCCCACCCACTTGGTCGCCGATCGACGCGGCCGGATGATCGCCACCGACACCCGCGGCGACACCATCCGGGTGTTCGATCCGCTGCCGGCGCCCCGCGAAGTCGCCGCCGTCACGCAGCCCGGCGGCCCCTACGGCATCGCCTACGACGCGGCGCGTGACCTGCTCTGGGTCGCCTCCTCGGGCACCAACGAGGTCGTCGGCTACGACATGAGCCAGCCTGCGCCCCGCGAAATCCGGCGGATCCCGACGGTGCAGAACCCGTACAGCGTGGGAGTCGACTCGCGGACCGGGCGCCTCGTCGTCGCGGGCGTCACCGCGGGGGTGCTGCAGGTCGTCGAGCCCGGCGTCTGAGGGCCCCGCCCTTAGGATCGTCACCGTGGCCGCGATTGAACGCATCGAGCTCACCCTGCTGGCGACGGGATTGATCGGCATCCTGGCCTCGGCGGCCCAGGCCCGCTACCGCTTCATCAAGGACCGGCGCGCCGGCCGGCGGTTCTACTGGGCGACCGCGATCATCGGCATCGTCTGCTTTGCGGCCGGGACCGGCCAGCTGTGGCCGAATGCCATTCTGGTGGCGGCCGTTTTCTCCTGCATCGTTGCCTTCTCCGCCTACCTGACCACGCCGTATTTGAAGATCGGCGGGCGAATCTATGCGTCCTCGCCGGAGAACCGCGAGCCCGACCCCTAAGGACGCAATGCCGACCAGCGACTTCCAGACCCTGCTCTATCGGACGGCCGGCGCGGTCGCCACCATCACGCTGAACCGCCCGGAGCAGCTCAACACCATCGTGCCGCCGATGCCCGACGAGATCGAGGCCGCCATCGGCCTGGCCGAGCGCGACCCGGCGATCAAGGTCATCGTGCTTCGCGGCGCGGGCCGGGCCTTCTCCGGCGGCTACGACTTCGGCGGCGGGTTCCAGCACTGGGGCGAGGCCATGATGACCGACGGGAAATGGGATCCCGGCAAGGACTTCGCGATGGTCAGCGCCCGCGAGACCGGGCCGACGAATAAGTTCATGGCCATCTGGCGCGCGTCCAAGCCGGTGATCGCCCAGGTGCACGGCTGGTGCGTCGGCGGGGCCAGCGACTACGCGCTCTGCGCGGACCTGGTGATCGCCAGCGAGGACGCCGTGATCGGCACGCCCTACAGCAGGATGTGGGGCGCCTATCTGACCGGGATGTGGCTGTACCGGCTGAGCCTGGCCAAGGCGAAGTGGCACTCGCTGACCGGCCGGCCGCTGACCGGGACGCAGGCCGCCGAGATCGAGCTGATCAACGAGGCGGTCCCGTTCGAGCGGCTGGAGGCCCGCGTCGCCGAAGTCGCGGCCGAGCTGGCGCAGATCCCCTTGTCGCAGCTGCAGGCGCAGAAGCTGATCGTCAACCAGGCCTACGAGAACATGGGGTTGGCGTCCACCCAGACGTTGGGCGGCATTCTCGACGGCCTGATGCGCAACACCCCCGACGCGTTGGCCTTCATCGGCACCGCTCAGTCCGAGGGCGTGCGGGCCGCGATCGAGCGCCGCGACGGCCCGTTCGGTGATTACAGTCAGGCCCCGCCGGAGCTACGGCCCGATCCCAGTCACGTCATCGTCCCTGATGGCGACTGATACTGAGACGCACTAGCGAAATCCTGAGAGTGAGCTGGAAACTATTCCGGCCGGGCCAAGAGGTGTTACCGTAATAGCTATGTCTCGGCTGAGTACTGGCCTGCGTGCAGGCGCTGCGTTCCTTGCTCTCGGTATTACCGCTGCGATCTTTCCGTCGACCGCGGTAGCCGACTCCACGGAGGACTTCCCGATCCCCCGGCGAATGATCAACACCACGTGCGACGCCGAGCAGATCCTGGCGGCCTCCCGGGACACCAGCCCGGTGTACTACCAGCGCTACATGATCGACTTCAACAACCACCCGAACGTCCAGCAGGCGACCATCGACAAGGCGCACTGGTTCTACGCGTTGTCGCCGGCGGACCGCCGGAACTACTCCGAGAACTTCTATGCGCCACAGGCCGATCCGCTGTGGCTGGCCTGGCCCAACCACATGAAGATCTTCTGGAACAACAAGGGCGTCGTGGCCAAGGCCACCGACATCTGCAATACATACGCGCCCGGCGACATGTCGGTGTGGAACTGGGCGTAAGCCGCTTCAGGTAGTCGTCACCCCATCGGGGGTCGGGCCGCGCAAGTTCAGCGCGGCTGCACCAATCCGCCCCGCGGGTGCTCGTCGACGTCGTCGAGGATCAGCTCGCGCACGGCGCGACGCGGTCCGTACGGTCGCAACATCGTGCTCGCCGGCCGTGGACGCACGTGCTGCGGCCACCAGAACCAGCGCCCGAGCAAGGTGGCCAGCGACGGTGTCATGAACGAACGCACGATCAAGGTGTCGAACAATAGCCCCAGCGCGATCGTCGTACCCACCTGCGCCATCACCAGCAGCGGGCTGAACATGAACGTGGCCATGGTGGCGGCGAACACCAGACCGGCGGAGGTCACCACCGAGCCCGAACCCGCCATCGCGCGGATCGTCCCCGTTTTCAGCCCCGCGTGGATTTCCTCCTTGAACCGCGATATCAGCAGCAAGTTGTAGTCCGAGCCGACCGCCAACAGCAGGATGATCGCCATCGCCAGCACCATCCAGTGCAACTTCAGGCCCAGGATGTACTGCCATACGAGCACGGAGAGTCCGAATGAGGCGCCCAGCGACAGCAACACCGTGCCAACGATCACGAAGGCCGCCACGACGCTTCGGGTGATCACCAGCATGATGACGAAAATCAAAGTGGCTGCGGCGATTCCGGCGATCATCAGGTCGATGTTGGAGCCGTCGTGCATGTCCTTGTACGTCGCGGCGGTGCCGCCGAGGTAGACCTTCGCGCCCTCCCAGGGCGTGCCCTTGATCGCCTCGTGGACCGCCTGCTTGATCGGTTCGATGTGGTTGATGCCTTCGGGGGTCGCCGGGTCGCCTTCGTGGGAGATGATCAGCCGGACCGCGTGCCCGTCCGGCGAGATGAACTGCTTGAGGCCTCGCGCGAAATCCGGGCTCTTGAACGCCTCCGGCGGAAGGTAGAACGTGTCGTCATTCTTCGCTTTGTCGAAGGCGTCGCCCTGGGCGGTGGCGTTGTCGGACTGGGCTCTGGCCTGTTCGTTAAGACCTTGCGTGATCGCATAGTTCGACATGATGGTGTCGAGGTTGCGTTGCTGGCTCTCGATCTGCGGCGGTATCAGCGCCACCAGCTTGGGCTGGATCTGATCCAACTTGTCGAGGTTCGCGCTGAGGTTCACGATGTTCTGGGCCACCTGGTCGATGCCGTCGAGCGCGTTGAAGATCGACCGAAGCGCCCAGCAGCTCGGGATGTCGTAACAGTGCTTCTCCCAGTAGAAGTAGCTGCGGATCGGCCGGAAGAAATCGTCGAAGTTGGCGATGTCGTCGCGCAACGCCTCGGTGATCTGCACGGTTTCCTTGGTGAGCCTGGTGGTTTCGTGCGTCGTGTTGCTCAGATCCTGGGTCACCTGCATCTGCTCATGCAGCGTTGCCATCGTCTTGCGCAGCTCGTCGGCCTGCTTGAGCAGGTTTGCCGCCTGCTCGTCCTGATAGTGCTGCGTCTGGATTCGCCCCGCTGCCTGCGCGCCCATCTGAAAACCGAGGGTGCTGTGGTCGAGCGGCGTGCCCAGCGGTCGGGTGATGGTCTGCACCCGGCCGATACCGGGGATATGGAAGACCGCCTTGGCGACCTTGTCCAGGACGATGAAGTCGGCCGGATTACGCAGGTCGTGATCGGTCTCGATCATCAACAGCTCAGGATTGAGCCGGGCCTGGTCGAAGTGCCGGTCCGCGGCGGCATAGCCGACGTTGGCCGGGGTGTCCGCCGGCAGGAAGTGGCGGTTGTCGTAGTCCGTCTTGTAACCGGGCAGGGCGAGCAGACCAACCAATGCGACTCCGATGGTCACCGCGAGAACCGGTGCGGGCCAGCGGACGACCGCGGTGCCGATGCGACGCCAGCCCCGGGTCTGCAGCTTGCGCTTCGGGTCCATCAGCTTGAAGAACGACGCCACGGTCAGGACCGCCGGCGCCAGGGTCAAGGCCGCGAGGACCGCGACCAGCATGCCGACTGCGCAGGGTATGCCGAGTGACGAGAAATAGGGCAACCGGCAAAAGCTCAGGCAGTACATCGCGCCGGCGATGGTCAGCCCCGACCCCAGCACGACATGGGCGGTGCTGTGGAACATCGTGTAGAACGCTTCTTCACGCGTCTCACCCAGACCGCGGGCCTCGTGGTAGCGGCCGACCACGAAGATCGCGTAGTCCGTGCCGGCGGCGATCGCCATCAGCACGAGCATGTTGTTGGCGAACGTGGAAAGCCCCATGATGCCGTAGTTTCCGAGCGTCGCGACGACACCGCGGGCCGCTGCCAGCTCGATGAACACCATGGCCAGCATGATCAGAACGGTGGCCACCGACCGGTAGACGATCAGCAGCATCACGATGATCACGACGAAGGTGACGAGCGTGACGACCATGACGCCCTTTTCGCCCGCGTGGGACTGGTCGGCGAACAGCGGACCGGCGCCGGTGACGTAGGCCTTGATCCCCGGCGGCGCCGGCACCGAGTTGACGATCTTGCGGACGGCGTCGCTGGACTCGGAGGACAACCCGCCGCCCATGTTGCCGGCGAGGTAGACCTGGACGTACGCGGCCTTTTGGTCGTGGCTCTGGGATCCCGCGGCGGTCAGCGGATCGCTCCAGAAATCCTGGATGTGCTGAACGTGCTTCTTGTCTTGCTCGAGCCGCCGGACGATCTCGTCGTAGTAGCGGTGCGCTTCGGGCCCGAGCGGCTTGTCACCCTCCAGCAGGACCATCGCCGAGCTGTCGGAGTTGAACTCTTTGAACGTCGATCCGACGCGCATCATCGACTGGAAGGATGCCGCGTCCGTCGGACTCATCGACACCGAATGGGTTTTGGAGACCACCTCCAGCTGAGGCGCCACGGTGTTGGTGACGAAGACGATGCCCAACCACACCAGGACGATCGGCAGCGCCAGCCGGTGGATCATGCGCGGCAGGAACGGCGGGATCAGCGGCTGGTCGACCCGCGGCGCGGCCTCGCTTGGCTGGCTCATGCGGACTTGTCCAGGCAATAGACGAAGGCGTTCACGGTCTGGTTGGGATCTGAGCGATTCGGAGTCTTGATGACGTCACCGCTTCCATCGTGCTTGTTGACCACGAATTGGCAGGCGATCCAACTGCCGTCGCCTTGCGCCACCAGGTTTGCCGGGATGCCGGGCTTCGTTGAACTCAATGTTTTGCTCCAGGGCAAGGGCACGTTGAGGGCCTGCTGCGGATGGGAGTTTTCGTCGAGGTAGTTGATGGTCGCCGTGCTGCCCGGTGAACCCCAGACCTCGAGCGTGATCGTCTTGGCGTTGAACTCATCGAGAACCTCACCCGAGGTGCCGCCGCCGAACGAACCTTTGTGAACGCCGAAGACGCCGTGCAGTCGGTATACGACGAATCCCGACACCGCGACGACGGCTGCGATGGTGAGCACCAGCCAGAAACGCCCCAGAAACCCCTTTTTCCTGGCGCGCTGCGGAGCGGCCGTGTCGCCCTCCCCGCCGGCCGAGCCCTGCGTTTTCAGCGGCTCGGTCCTCGGCTCAGTCGTCGTCATGGGCGTTTCAAGTCCTTCACGTTCACCGGTTGCAGTTCGCCAAGCCACGCCCCCCGGCCTCCTCTCTGCGTTCATTGCGATCCCGAGATGAGCCCGACGCACGTGGCCGTCAGCAGGCGGGTCAGGGCGGACGCGAAGTCCAGATTCCACTCGGGCGGAACGACTTCGGGCTCCTCGGCGTAGACGTCGGTCAGGTGTTCCGGCGGGTTCGCGACCTGCCAGAGCGTCGCGGCCAGCGAGTACGCGGCCAGCAGGATGTCGAGCGAGCCCGATCGCCCGAGTTCGGGCAGTGCGCTGCCGATCGAATCGGCCAGTGACAGTGTGGCCGCGGTGCTGATCCGCCTGACCTCGATAACCCGCTCCGCGTCCACCTCGTGTTCCAGGTGCAGGTGCAGATTGGCCAGCAGGTCGCAGAACAACGGGTCTTGGGCCAGGGCTTCGGCCAGCGTCTCGGCGATGCGCAAGGGCGACTTCGCGCCGGGCTCGGCCAGCTTCTCCGATACCGTGGTCGACCACCGCACCCAGCCCTCGGCGGACAGATGCAGCAGGACTTCCTTGTGCGAGGTGAAGTAACGGCGCACCGCCGAGTAGTGGATCCCGGCGCGACTGGCGACCGCGGTCAGGGTGACCGACGCGACGCCCGTTTCCATCGCCAGCGAGCGTGCCGCTTCCACGAGAGCCTCCGCACGTTGGCGCTTCTTCTCCTCGGTGCGGGCGCGCTGGAATGTTAGTTGCGCCACCGGCTGAGCGTAACGCACGTTGTGTGATTTGCATAACGCACGTCGCGTGATTTGTGCTGGCTCACCGGGGTCACGAAAAACAGGTAAGGGTGTAACCATACCCATCGTCCGGCACCCAAGAGCCCCTCGGAGTAGCGCGTGCAAACCATTGCCCTGATCGGGTTTCTCGGCGGGCTGATCACCGGCATCTCGCCGTGCATCCTGCCGGTGCTTCCGGTGATTCTGCTGTCCGGCATGGACAGCACCCGCGACGGCACACCCACCGCGCGTTCGGCGGCGCGGCCATACCTGGTGATCGCGGGCCTGGTGTGCAGCTTCAGCCTCGCCACGTTGATCGGCTCGGCGCTGCTGACGGCGCTGCACCTGCCACAGGACGGGATCCGGTGGGCCGCACTGGTGGTGTTGGTCCTGATCGGCCTGGGCCTGATCTTCCCGCCGGTGCAGCACCTGATCGAGCGACCGTTCGCCTACCTCCCGCAGCGCCAAATCGGCTCGGGGACAAACGGTTTCGGTCTGGGTCTGACGCTGGGCGCGCTCTATGTGCCGTGTGCGGGCCCGGTGCTGGCCGCGATCGTGGTGGCCGGGGGGACGTCCTCGATCGGGCTCGGCGCGCTCGTGTTGACCGCGACGTTCGCCGCCGGCAACGCGTTGCCGCTGCTGGCCTTCGCGCTGGCCGGACGGCGCGTCGCCGAACGCGTGGCCGCATTCCGCCGTCGCCAGCGGGTGATCCAGGTCGCCGGCGGAATCGCGATGATCGTGCTGGCCGTGGCGCTGGTGTTCAACCTGCCCGCGATGCTGCAGCGCTCCGTCCCCGACTACACGACGGCGATGCAGAACAAGCTGGGGGCCAACAACATCCAGCGCAGCCTGGCACCGGCCGCCGTGCAACAGCCGAACGGCGGCGGCGCGCTGCCGCTCAGCCCGCCCGGCGCCCCAGCGAACGGCGCGCTGAGCGACTGCGCAGGCGTCTCCGCCGGCCTGCAACAGTGCGGACCGGCTCCCGCCCTGACCGGCATCACCGGATGGCTCAACACGCCCGACGGCAAGCCGCTGGACCCCGCGACGGTGCGCGGCAAGGTGATCCTGATCGACTTCTGGGCCTATTCGTGCATCAACTGTCAGCGCGCCATCCCGCACGTAATCGAATGGTACGACCGGTATCGCGACAACGGCTTCCTCGTCATCGGGGTGCACACCCCGGAGTACGCCTTCGAGCGGGTCGCGGCCAATGTGGCCAGCGGCGCCGCAGGTCTGCACATCACCTATCCCATTGCGCTGGACAACGACTACGCGACGTGGAACAACTTTCAGAATCTGTATTGGCCGGCCGAGTACCTGATCGACGCGAATGGGCAAGTGCGGCACAGCAAGTTCGGCGAGGGCGATTACGACGACACCGAAAAGCTGATCCGCAAGCTTCTGCTCGATGCGCATCCCGGCGTCGCGCTGCCCGCGCCGACGAACTCGCCCGACATGACGCCGCAGACCCGGCTCACCCCCGAGACGTACCTGGGTGTCGGTCGTTCTGAAAATTACGGCGGCACTGGGGATTACAAAGCCGGTGCCACCACGCTGAGCCTCCCGCCACGCCTGGCCGACGACAAGTTCGCCCTGGGCGGCCGCTGGAGCCTGGACAACCAGGGGGCAACGGCGGACGGCGACGACTCCATCATCCGCCTGAACTACACCGCGAAAGATGTCTACGTCGTCGTCGGCGGCAGCGGCACCGTCACGGTGACGCGGGATGGCAAGACCACCACGACCCCGATCGGCGGAGCGCCCACGTTGCACCGGATCGTTGCCGACGACTCCGCGCACCGCGACCAGCTGGACATGCGAGTCAGCAAGGGCTTGCAGGTCTTCTCGTTCACCTTCGGCTAGCCGCCCATCCGTCGCATCGGCGGCAACGAATAACCCCCGTGGATCACTCACGCGCCCGCTCAGTGGCGGTCATTGGCAGCGGCGTGGCCGGGCTCACCGCTGCCTACGTGCTGTCCGGCCGTGACCGCGTCTGCCTGTACGAGGCCGACGCGCGCCTCGGCGGCCACGCGCATACCCATTTCATCGACGACGGCTGCGGCCCGATCATGGGCATCGACTCCGCATTCCTAGTGCACAACGACCGCACCTATCCGACCCTGTGCCGATTGTTCAGCGATCTCGGTATCGCCACCCAGCACGCGGAGATGTCGATGTCGGTCAGGGCCGACGACATCGGCCTCGAATATGCGGGCGCACTGGGACTACGGGGACTGTTTGCGTGCCAGCAGTCGTCCCGACCGCGGTATCTGCTGATGCTCGCCGAGATCATCCGCTTTCACCGCGTCGCCTCGCGAGTGCTCGATGACGGCGCGGACAACCATCTCGAGACGCTGGAAAGCTTTGTGAACCGGCACCGCTTCTCCTCGTACTTTGTCGAGTATTTCCTCGCCCCCCTGGTGGCAGCGGTGTGGTCCTGCGCCGGCGGCGATGCGATGCGTTATCCCGCCCGTTATCTGTTCGTCTTCCTCGCTCACCACGGGATGTTGTCGGTTTTCGGGTCCCCGAAGTGGCGCACCGTCACTGGCGGCTCGGCGTCTTACGTCAAGGCGGTCGCCGCTCGCCTGGACGAAGTGTCGGTCCGGACGCCGGTGCATTCGCTGCGGCGGGTGCCCGACGGGGTGATGGTGCAGTCCAGCGGCGAGTCGCCGCGGCTTTTCGACGCCGCCGTCGTGGCCGTCCATCCCGACCAGGCTCTGATGTTGCTCGACCAACCGACGCCGTGGGAGCGCGCCGTGCTGTCCGAGCTTCCGTATACGACCAACCGCGCCCACCTGCACACCGACACCTCGGTACTTCCCCGCCGCCGCCGGGCCCGAGCGTCATGGAACTATTTGGTGACACCCAAGACGGATCACGTGGTGGTCAGCTATGACGTCAGCAGGCTGATGCGCCTGCACGGCGCGCGGCGATATGTGGTCACCCTCGGTGGCGAAGACCTGATCGATCCCGAGTCGGTGCTGGCCGAAATGACCTACGATCACCCGTTGTACACAGCGGAATCCGTTGCAGCGCAACGCTTGCTCCCGACCCTTGACGACGACCGCGTGGTATTCGCGGGCGCCTACCACGGCTGGGGCTTCCACGAAGACGGCGCGGCTTCGGGACTGCGCGCGGCCCGCCGGCTCGGTGCCGACTGGCCGGCCGCGCCCCTCCGCCCGCAGGTGGCCCGGTGCTGAGCCACGTCTTGACCCCAGCCATCTACCGCACCACGATCACCCACAGCCGCCGCGTTCCGGTGCACCACTCCTTTGAATACCGAAGCTACAGCTGGTATGTCGACGTCGACCAGCTGCCCTCCTTGCCCCGCTGGCTTCGGCCGCTGGCGCGATTCCGCCCCGAGGACCACTTCGCCCACCCGCGGCACGGCTCGCTGCGTGAACGACTCAACGCCGTCTTTGTCGACCACGGCTTAGCCGTCCCCGACGGTCCCATCACCGCCCTATTGCAGGCCCGCGTTCTGGGATACGTGTTCAATCCGCTGAGCGTCTTCTGGTGCCACGACCGCGACGGGCGGCTCCGTCATGTGATCGCCGAGGTGCACAACACCTACGGTGAGCGCCACGCATACCTGTTGCCTCCGGCTGATCAACCGGTGGCGGCGGAAAAGTCCTTCTACGTATCACCATTCAACGCCGTGGACGGCTACTACCTGGTGCGCGCCCCGCGACCCGGCGCCGACGTCGACATCACAGTGGCCCTGCATCGTGGCGGCGAGCAGGCTTTCATCGCCAACCTGCGCGGACGGCGACAAGCGGCGTCCACGAGCCGGATTCTGATCAGCAACCTCATGTCACCACTGGCGCCGTGGGTAGTGGCGGCGCGCATCCGAATACAAGGGATCAAACTTTGGTTACGGCGAATTCCGGTGGTACCGCGATGACGGTACCGGCCATCCGCACCCGGCCGATCCGAAAACCCTCAGTGGCAATCGATTCGAGGCGCTGGCCGGCCGTCGCCACTGTGCCCTCCGGGCCGGTCGCCGCGGCGTCGGCCCTGATCGCCGCGGGACTGCTGCGGCGCGCCGCGGATCGGCTTCCACTGCGACTGGTCTACCCCGACGGCACGGTGGCCGGCGCGGCCGACCCCACCGCGCCGACAATGGTGGTCCATCGGCTCGATGCGCTGACCCGCCGCACCGGCCGCTACGGGCTGATCGGGTTCGGCGAGTCCTACATGGCCGGCGAATGGTCGTCGGATGACCTGGTGGCGATGTTGACGGCCTTCGCCACATCGATGGCCGACCTGGTGCCTCGCCCACTGCAATGGTTGCGACCTCTCGGGCCGGCGTTTCGACCGCGCTGGAAAGGCGTCGGCCGCGATCAAGCGCGACGCGACATAGCCGCGCACTATGACCTGTCCAATGACCTCTTCGCGCAGTTCCTCGACGAAACGATGACCTACTCGTGCGCGCTGTACACACAATTGCCGGCCACATCGGACGACCTCGCCGAGGCGCAGCGTCGCAAGATCGATCGGTTACTCGACATGGCCCACGTCCGCCGCGGCAGCCGGGTTCTCGAGATCGGCACCGGTTGGGGCGAATTGAGCCTACGCGCGGCCGCACGCGGAGCATACGTCCACTCAGTGACCTTGTCTGCCGAACAGCACCACCTGGCGCGCAGGCGCGCTGCCGCCGCGGGACTGACCGACCGGGTGCAAATCGATCTGTGCGATTACCGCGACGTCACAGGGTGCTACGAGGCCGTGATATCGGTCGAGATGATCGAGGCGGTCGGCTACCACTCGTGGCAGCGGTATTTCGCAACACTGCAACGCCTGGTGCGCCCCGGCGGCCGGGTAGCGATCCAGGCGATCACCATGCCGCACAACCGGATGCTGGCCAGCCGCAACACCCACACCTGGATCCAGAAGTACATCTTCCCCGGCGGGTTGCTTCCCTCCACGCGGGCCATCTCCGGTATCACCGCGCGGCACACGGATTTGCGGACCGTCGACATGACATCGCTGCGTCCGCATTACGCCGAAACACTGCGGCTCTGGCGGGAGCGGTTCTCACAGCGGCGAGATGACCTGGCGCAGTTGGGCTTCGACGAGGTGTTCGCCCGAATGTGGGAGCTGTATCTGGCACACTCGGAAGCCGGATTCCGATCGGGCTATCTCGACGTATATCAGTGGACATTCGAGCGCGAGGACAGACAGTGAACCTGGCCAACCTGATCGAAGTCTCCGGCGCCTCGCTGTTAGCTCTGGCTGTGGTGCATTCGATCGCGTTCGTAATCGGTTGGCGGATCGGCCGATACAACGTCGTCGACGTGGCATGGGGCATAGGTTTCATAACCATCGCCGCCGTCTGCGCGACGCTCGGACGTGGCGACCCTGCCCGGCGATGGCTGCTGCTGGCATTGGTGACGATCTGGGGCCTGCGGCTGAGCTGGCACATCCAGCGCAAAACAATAGGCAAGGGCGAGGATCCCCGCTACGCGAACTTGTTGCGGGATGCCACGCTCGGTCAGGTGGTTCGCAAAGTCTTTGTGCTACAAGGCTTCATCACGTGGTTTGTCGCATTCCCGTTGCAGCTTTCCGCGGCGACAGGCCCCGCCCCGAGGGCGCTGATGCCCATCGCGGCGCTGGGTGTGGCGACGTGGCTGGTGGGTTTCGTCTTCGAAGCCGTGGGCGACTATCAGCTCATGATTTTCAAATCCGATCCGGCCAACCGGGCCGCGGTGATGGACCGCGGCCTGTGGGCGTGGACCCGCCACCCCAATTACTTCGGCGACGCCGCGGTGTGGTGGGGGCTGTGGCTGATCACCATCAATGGCTGGTGGGCGCTTGTCACTGTCGGCTCTCCCCTGCTGATGACCTACTTTCTGGTGTGGGTGACCGGCGCGCGGTTGGCGGAGAAGTTGATGGCCGGCCGTCCTGGCTTCGCCGAATATCAGCAGCGGACCGCATTTTTCGTTCCCAGGCCGCCCGGGCCGGCGCATCGATGACCGGTGAGCACTAAGACGTCTTCCTCAGACTGCCCAGCATCGCGACCACCACGCCCGATACGACCAGGGCGGCGCCACCGATCAACGTCGCGTCAAGCCATTGGTGCAGACCGGCTTCGGCGTGTTCGATCATCGCCTCGGCGACTTGCCGGACGTTGCCGGTGGTGCGATTCAGCGCATCGTGGACATAGCGGCCGGCGACCTCGATGCCCGCCCATCCGCCCGCACCGACGAGCAGCGCCGAGATGCCCAGGCTGCTCAACGCCTTGCCGCGGCGGCGTGCGGCCGCCACCGTGAGCAGCGCGCAAAAGCCGCACAGCGCGGCCCCACCCAAGGTGATCCACGGGCCCCAGGTGGACAACCGGCTCAGCCGCCCCTGCTGCATCGAATGCGGCACCGAAACGGTCAGCGGGACACTGAGTTTCGCGGGCACTGCCACGTTGTGGCGGGCGAGCAGCGGCTGGATCGAGCCGTCGTTGAGCATCGGCGCCACGTCGACCGCCCACTGGTTGCCGTCCTTGCCGGACCCTGGGTCGCCGAACAACCAGCCGTGCGCCGCGCGATTCGCCTGGGCGAACAGCGGCGGAAACGCCGGGCCGGCGGTGAAGGCGCGCGCGGCCTCCTGCACCTCGGAACCCTCGACTTCAGAGCGGCCCCCGCCACGCTCGGCGATGAGAGTCATTGCCCGGCTGCTCAGTTCGGACGCCATGGCCGACTGGACGGCGGGATCCGTTGCCGCCTGCTGCGCCAGCGCGGCATACCCGTCGGCGTCAACGACGTGCAGCTGCGTCCACGCCGCGGGGATCGTCACCGCCAACGCGAGCGTGGTGATGAGCCACAACAACAGGGTCGCCGCGAAACGCACGCCCGCGAATCTACTGAATGCCCCGCACGTACGCGGCCTGCCCGAGGTGCTGGGCACAGTCGTCGATGATGCTCACCAACCGCGCGCTGGCCGTCACCGGCGGATCCCAGTTGGTGTCCACGACGCGGGCCAGTTCTTCGGCGCTGACCCCGGCGACGTATTCGAGGCTGAGCTCGTGCACCGCGTGGTAGTAGCCGGACAGCAGGTCCGCGGGCGCCTGCACCTTGGCCACGTCGTCGGGCCCGTGTCCGTAACCGGTGTCGTCGCGCGGCAGGTCCAGGCCGAACCGGTCCACCCAGCCGTCGCGGAACCACACCTGCTCGGCGCCGGCGACGTCGGCCAGCTGGAGATCCTGGATCCGAGCGCTGTGCCACAGCAGCCACGCGATGCTGTTGGCGTTCGGCGTCGGCCGGTAGCCGGATTCCTCGTCGCTCAACCCGTCGGTGATCTCATCGACGTGCTCGATCAACCGGGTGAACGCGTCGCGCAGCAGCTCGTGCAGGACGGCGGCGTCGTCGGTGCTGGCCATACTCGCGACACTACGGGAGGGCGCCGTGGCAGACCGCTTCGACGTTGTTGCCGTCGGGGTCGCGCACGAACGCCCCGAAGTAGCCGGGGTGGTATTCCGGCCAGAGCCGCGGCGCATGCAGTGCTTCGGCGCCGAGCTCGACGGCGGCCGCATAGAAGGCGCGCACCGCGGCCTCGTCGGCGGCCTCGAAGGCCAGGTGCACTTCCCGATTGGGTCCCGCCGGCGCCTCGGAGATCCAAAACGTCGGTTTGCCCGCCCGCCCGTACCCGATGGCGGGACCCACGTCCAGCTGCCGGGAGAAACCGAGCGTTGCCAGCACCGCGTCGTAAAACCGCTGAGATTCGGCGTAGTCGGCGCAATTGATTCCCACATGATCGATCACGGGGAAGATCCTGGCACGACCCGCCGCCGCGGTCGTAGATTGTTTGAATGACTTACGACCTCATCATCCGCAACGGCACCATCGTCGACGGGCTGGGGGGTGAGCCGTTCGTCGGCGACGTGGCGGTGAAGGACAGCGTCATCGAGGCGGTCGGCGCGATCAACGGGGCTATTGCCGCACGGGAGATCGACGCCACCGGGCTACTGGTCACCCCGGGCTTCGTCGACCTGCACACCCACTACGACGGCCAATCCATCTGGTCGGAGCGCCTGACCCCGTCCTCTGCGCACGGCGTGACGACGGTGGTGATGGGCAACTGCGGGGTCGGCTTCGCGCCCTGCCGCCAGGAGGACCACGAGGTGCTCGTCGACGTGATGGCAGGCGTGGAGGACATCCCCGGTGTGGTCATGACCGACGGGCTGCCGTGGACGTGGGAGACGTTCCCGGAATACATGGACGCGCTCGAGTCCGGCAAGCGCGACATCGATGTGGCCGCGTACCTGCCGCACTCGCCCCTGCGGGTGTACGTGATGGGCCAGCGCGGCGCTGACCGCGAACCGGCGACCGAGGACGACCTGGCCAAGATGCGCCAACTGGCCAAGGAGGCGATCGAGGTCGGCGCGCTGGGCTTCGCGTCGTCGCGGCTGACCATTCACAAAACCGAAAGCGGTTCGCCCATCCCGAGTTACGAGGCCGCCCGGGAGGAGATCGAGGAGATCGCCCGCGGCGTCGTGGACGGCGGCGGCGGCCTGCTGCAGTTCGTTCCCGACATCCCGTCGGGCGGGTACCAACCCGTGCTGCAGACGGTGTTCGACGTCGCCGAGGACGTCGGGTTGCCCGTCACCTTCACCCTCGTCGTCGCCAACGCCGGCGACCCGACCTGGCCGGACGCCATCACGATGATCGAGAAGGCCAACGCGGCCGGTGGTGACGTCAGCGCGCAGCTGCTGCCGCGGCCGATCGGTCTGATCATCGGGTTGCAGCTGTCCGCCAACCCCTTCGTGCTCTACCCCAGCTACCGCGAGATCGCGCACCTGCCGCTGGACGAGCGGGTCGCCGAGATGCGTAAGCCCGAGGTCCGCGCCCGCATCCTGGCCGACACGCCAGGCCAGGGTCACCCGATTCTGTTCGTGACGCAGATGTGGGACTGGATCTTTCCGCTGGGCGACAACCCCGACTACGAGCCGGACCCCTCGAACAGCATCGGTGCCCGGGCCCGCGCCAAGGGTGTGAATCCGATGGAAGAGGCGTACGACCGGCTGCTGGACGACGAGGGCCGGGCCATGCTGCTGGTCGCGACCAGCAACCTGCAGAACAATTCGCTGGACACCGTCGGAGAACTGCTGCACCGCGACGACGTAGTGCTCGGCCTCGGCGACGGGGGCGCGCACTACGGGATGATCTGCGACGCCAGCTACACGACCTACTTCCTGACGCATTGGGCGCGCGACCGCAAGGCCGGTCGGTTCACCGTGCCCGAAGCGGTTCGCGAGCTCACCTCGGTGCCGGCCCGCATCGCGGGGCTGGGTGACCGCGGGCGCATCGCGGTCGGCTACAAGGCCGATCTCAATGTCATCGACTACGCCGCCCTTCGGCTGCACAAGCCGATGATCAGCTACGACCTGCCGGCCGGGGGCCGGCGCCTGGATCAGACCGCCGAAGGGTATGTCGCCACGATCGTGGCCGGAGAAGTGATCGCCGAAAACGGCGTCCCGACCGACGCCCGTCCAGGCAAGTTGGTGCGTGGGCGTCAGCCCGTTCCCGTACCCGCGGGATAACGCCGCGAAAAGCGGCATATAGCAGCTAAGTTGGGTCGGTGACGAACCCGCATTTTGCGTGGTTGCCGCCAGAGGTCAACTCGGCACTTATTTTTTCCGGTCCCGGTCCCGGGCCGCTGCTTGCTGCCGCGGCGGCATGGGACGGGCTGGCCGGAGAGTTGGCCTCGTCGGCATCGTCATTTTCTTTGGTGACCTCGGATCTGGCCAGCGGGTCGTGGCAGGGCGCATCGTCGACGGCCATGATGTCCGTGGCCAGCCGATACGTGAGCTGGCTCAGCGCGGCGGCCGCGCAGGCCCAGGCGGTCTCGCACCAGGCGTCGGCCATCGCCACCGCATTCGAGGTGGCGCTTGCCGCCACGGTGCAGCCCGCGGTCGTGGCGGCCAACCGCGCCTTGGTGACGGCCTTGGCGGCCAACAATCACCTTGGCCAGAACACCCCGGCCATCGCCGACATCGAGGCCGCCTATGAGCAGATGTGGGCCTCGGACGTGGCGGCGATGTTCGGCTATCACGCCGACGCCTCGGCGGCCGTGGCCAAGTTGCCGCCCTGGAACGAGGTGCTGCGTAACCTCGGCTTCGCCAACGCCGGCGCCGCCGTCACGCGCCCGGTGCCGCAGTAAATCCCGCGCCTATCCTGGAAGGTCATGCGCACCAAGAAGAAGGTCGATCTCCAGGCGCTGGCCAACGCGCTGGCCGACTACCCGTACGCCTACTTGATCACGGTCGACGACGACTACCGGGCGCACACCGTGACGGTCGAGCCGCAGCTGCGCGAGGCCACTCTCGACGTCGGACTCATCGGCGGGCGAACCCGCAACAACCTCGCCCGGCGCGCCGACGTGACCCTGTTGTGGCCGCCCGCCGAACCCGGCGGTTATTCGCTGATCGTCGACGGCACCGCCTCGGTGACCGACGCCGGCGCGGAGACCGCCCGCCTGACCGTGGTTCCCACCCGCGCGCTGCTGCACCGCGACGCCGACTCCCCCGACGCGGCGAGGGGCTGCCTGCACGACTGCGTGGTGTTCTCGCTGCCGGGCTAGCGGGTCGCCGCCATCGGGCCAGGGCCGTACAGTCTCATCCGTGAGCCGCGTCGCACCGCTCGCTCCGCCGTGGAGCGAAGAAGATGCCACTGGCATCAACAGCTGGGGCCACCCCGATCGCACCTATGAGCCGCTGCTGTTGGTGCGTTGCCTGCAGCGCCATCCGGCGCTGGCCTCCCGTTTGCGTAAGCTTGGCGAATCCCTTTATGTCGCAGCGCTTTTGCCGGGCCGGACGCGGACCATCGCCATCCTTCGCAGCTGTGCGCTGCTGCGCTGTCAGTACGAGTGGGGCGGACAGGCGGCGTTCTGGGGCCCGATCGCGGGCGTCAGCGAAGACGAGTGCGACGCGCTGGTCACCGGTGGCCCCGACGACCCACGGTGGAGCCCGGCCGAGCGGACGCTGATCGAGGCGGTGGACGAACTCGAGCGCACCGGCACCTGGTCGGAGGCGACGTGGAGCGCGCTGGGCGGCTTTCTCGACGACGAGCAGCGCATCGAATTGCTCACGGCCGTGGGCTGGTATCGCACGATCTGCACGCTGTGCAACGCGCTCGCGCTGCCGGTGGAGGGCTGGATGCGGCCCTGGCCCTTAGCCCACTGACCGGTCCCTGCGCAGTCCCGGATGCTGGTTCTTCAGTAACGGCAACAGCACCCGCCGCGGCATGAATTGAAACAGCCTGGTGCTGATCTGGCTTGGCAGGCCGGGGATCACGGTTCCGCGGTCGCCGTCGAGCGCGTCGATGCCGGTGCGTGCCACGTCGCGCGCCGGCTTCCACAGGAACTTCGGGAACGCGTCGGCGAAGGTCCGCTCGTCCATGCCGGCGCTCTTCAGGAATTCGGTGCGCACCGGGCCGGGGTTCAGCAACGCGACGGTGATCCCGGTGCCGGTGAGTTCGCCGCGCAGCCCCTCGGTGTAGGTGATCACGAACGCCTTGGTGGCGGCGTAGCCCACCTGCCCCGGGAAGGGGTGGTAGCCCGCGGTGGATCCGACGTTGAGGATCGCGCCCTTCTTGCGCGGCACCATCCGCTGGACCGCGCGGGTGGTCAGATCGATGACGGCCTCGACGTTGACCCGCACCTGGGCGATCTCGTCGTCGACGGACGTGGTCGTCACCGAGCCGATGGTGCCGATGCCGGCATTGTTGACCAGGATGTCGGCGGTCAGGCCGCGACGCTCGACCTCTTCGAAGAGGTCGGCGCGGGAGGCGGAATCGCCGACGTCGCAGGCGATCACCTCGACACGGATGCGGCCGGCCAGCTCGTCGGCCAGCTCGCGAAGCCGCTCTTCGCGGCGGGCGACCAGCGTGACGCCGTGTCCGCGGGCGGCCAGCTCGCGGGCGATGTCGGCGCCGATGCCCGACGAGGCGCCGGTCACGACGGCGGTGCTGGTGGGTGAGGGAGTCGGAAGGGCCACGGCGTTCAACGTACAAGGCGGGTTTCGGGCCCGGCGCGCCGAACGTGAAACCAGGGCGGGCAAATCGCCGGAATCCCGCCCTGAGTTCACGCTCGGCGCACACGAAAAACCCGGCCCCTTGTGGGGGCCGGGCTTTCCCGTACTCGAGTCGTGGACTTAGAAGTCCATGCCGCCCATGCCACCGGTCGGGTCGCCCGCGGGTGCGGCCGCCTTCTCCGGCTTATCGGCGACGACGGCCTCGGTGGTGAGGAACAGGCCCGCGATGGACGCCGCGTTCTGCAGCGCCGAACGGGTGACCTTCACCGGGTCGGCGACGCCGGCCTTCAGCAGGTCCTCGTACTCACCGGTGGCGGCGTTCAGGCCGGTACCGGCGGGCGAGTTGCGGACCTTCTCGGCCACAACGCCGGGCTCCAGACCGCCGTTGAAGGCGATCTGCTTCAGCGGAGCCTCGAGCGCCACGCGGACGATGTTGGCGCCGGTCGCCTCGTCACCGGTGAGCTTCAGCTCGTCCAGCGACGGGGTCGCGTGCAGCAGGGCCACGCCACCACCGGCGACGATGCCCTCCTCGACGGCGGCCTTGGCGTTGCGGACCGCGTCCTCGATGCGGTGCTTGCGCTCCTTGAGCTCGACCTCGGTCGCGGCCCCGGCCTTGATCACCGCAACACCGCCGGCCAGCTTGGCCAGGCGCTCCTGCAGCTTCTCGCGGTCGTAGTCGGAGTCGCTGTTCTCGATCTCGCTGCGGATCTGGGCCACCCGGCCGGCGATGGCGTCGGAGTCACCGGCGCCCTCGACGATGGTGGTCTCGTCCTTGGTGACGACGACCTTGCGGGCCTTACCCAGCAGGGCGACGTCGGCGCTCTCCAGCGACAGGCCGACCTCTTCGCTGATGACCTGGCCGCCGGTGAGGATGGCCATGTCCTGCAGCATCGCCTTGCGGCGGTCACCGAAGCCGGGGGCCTTGACGGCCACCGACTTGAAGGTGCCGCGGATCTTGTTGACGACCAGGGTGCTCAAAGCCTCGCCCTCGACGTCCTCGGCGATGATCAGCAGCGGCTTACCGGCCTGGATGACCTTCTCCAGCAGAGGCAGCAGGTCCTTGACGGTCGACACCTTGGAGCTGACCAGCAGGATGAAGGGGTCCTCGAGGACGGCTTCCTGACGCTCGGCGTCGGTGACGAAGTAGCCCGAGATGTAACCCTTGTCGAACCGCATGCCCTCGGTGAGCTCGAGCTGCAGGCCGAAGGTGTTGGACTCCTCGACCGTGATGACGCCCTCGTTGCCGACCTTGTCCATCGCCTCGGCGATCAGGTCGCCGATCGACTGGTCGCCCGCGGAGATGGCCGCGGTGGCAGCGATCTGGTCCTTGGTCTCGACCTCTTTGGCCGACTTGAGCAGGGTCTCGGTGACCTTCTCGACGGCCTTTTCGATGCCGCGCTTCAGACCCAGCGGGTTGGCGCCGGCCGCGACGTTGCGCAGGCCCTCGCGGACCAGCGCCTGGGCCAGAACCGTGGCCGTCGTCGTGCCGTCACCGGCCACGTCGTCGGTCTTCTTGGCGACTTCCTTGACCAGCTCGGCGCCGATCTTCTCGTAGGGGTCCTCCAGCTCGATCTCCTTGGCGATGGACACACCATCGTTGGTGATCGTGGGGGCGCCCCACTTCTTCTCCAGGACGACGTTGCGGCCCTTGGGACCCAACGTCACCTTTACCGCGTCGGCGAGGGCGTTCAGCCCTCGCTCGAGGCCGCGACGGGCCTCTTCGTCGTACGCAATTGTCTTGGCCATTGCGAAGTGATTCCTCCGAATATATGGGGTGACACTCAGGGCGACCGCTTGTCGGGTCGCCCCATCAACGCTGTGGCCGGGTGCAGTGCCCGCGACGGACGGCTAGGTGTCTTCCGCTTGGCGCGGCCCTGGCCTCACCGTCCCGACCTAGCACTCGCCGGTCGCGAGTGCCAACGTCATTCTTAGCACTCGCCTATGTCGAGTGCAAGAACTGGTCAGCCCTATCGCCGAACGCGTAAACCGTCGACGACGACGTCGGTCACCCGCTCGGCCAAGTCCGAGTTGTAGGCCTCCATCGCCTGGCACCCGACCATGATCGCCTTCACTTCGCGCACCCCGATGTCGCAGCGCGCGGAGCCGGCGCGCTGCGCGGCCCGTAGCAGCTCGTCGAGCATGGCCAGGAACGCGTCCTCGGCGTCGGGGGCGGCGGTGGCGATGTCGATGCCGAGCCCGGCGAGCGCGTCGGCCAGGCCGCGGTCCGTCGCGCCCCAGTGCAGCACCATCGACCGCAGGAAGGTGAAGAGCGCCTCGCCGGACCCTTCGGAATCCAGCAGGGCGCGGCCGTCGTCGACCAGCCGCTGCATGCGGTCCTCGATGACCGCCTGGAACAGCGACTCCTTCGTCGGGAAGTGCCGATAGACGGTGCCGGCCCCCACGCCGGCCCGCCGCGCGATCTCGTCGATGGGCACCGCGAGACCCTCGGCCGCGAAGGTTTCGTAGGCGACTTCCAGCACGCGCGCCCGGTTGCGCGCGGCATCGGCGCGCAGCGGCCGTGCGGGCTGCGCCATCTGTTCACTCCTCGAACCAAAGAAATTGCAAAGCGGGGCGTGCGTTCCATATAGTGGCACAATCAACCGGAGCGATCGCCCCGTTTACTTTACAAGTTCAAGGAGCCTCTCATGGGCAAGTGGACCACCGCGGACATTCCCGACCAGACCGGACGGGTCGCCGTCATCACCGGAGCCAACACCGGCCTGGGCTACGAGACGGCCCTGGCGCTGGCCGACCACGGCGCCCATGTGGTGCTGGCGGTGCGCAACCTGGACAAGGGCAAGGAAGCGGCGGCACGGATCACCGCCCAGAGCCCGCATGCGGACGTCGCGCTGACCGAACTCGACCTCACGTCGCTGGCGTCGGTCCGGGCGGCGGCCGAGCAGCTGCGATCCGCGCACGACCGCATCGACCTGCTGATCAACAACGCCGGGGTGATGTACACGCCGAAGTCGAACACCAAGGACGGCTTCGAGCTGCAGTTCGGCACCAACCACCTGGGCCACTTCGCCCTCACCGGCCTGTTGCTGGACCGGCTGCTGCCGGTCGCCGGCTCGCGGATCGTCACGGTCAGCAGCGTCGGCCACCGCATCCTGGCCGACATCCACTTCGATGACCTGCAGTGGGAACGCCGCTACAACAGGGTGGCCGCCTACGGGCAAGCCAAGCTCGCCAACCTGCTGTTCACCTACGAACTGCAGCGACGGCTTGCCCAGCACGGCGCGACGATCGCCGCGGCCGCGCACCCCGGTGGTTCAAACACCGAATTGGGCCGCTACACGCCCACGCTGCTGAAGCCCGCTGTCGACTTGTTCTTCTCGAGGGTTGCTCAGGACGCGGCCATGGGCGCGCTGCCCACCCTGCGTGCGGCCACCGACCCCGCGGTGCTCGGTGGGCAGTACTACGGGCCCGACGGCTTCGGGCAGACGCGCGGCTACCCGACGATCGTGGGCTCCAGCAAGAAGTCCCACGACGCCGATCGCCAGCGCCGGTTGTGGACGGTGTCGGAGCAACTGACCGGCGTGACGTACCCCGTTTAGCTCACGTCGAGCAGCTGCTCGTAGAAGCCGCCGAAGCCGCGCGCGCGATCGATGAGGTGGATCTCCAGGATCCAGTGGCAGATGCGGCCGCGCGGGTCGGTGCGGCGCATCGGCTTCGTCGACCCGGGCATGATGTACCACTCGACGCCCGGGCCGGCGATCTTCTTGTGCGGGAACTCGCCGATCAGATGGCCCGCGATGCGGCTGCCCCACTCGAACCCCTCGGCGCCGGCCACCCCGACGACGTAGTCGAACAGCTCGGCGCCGGTGATGTCGGGGTGGCCGGCGAAGTGCTCGCGGCCGGCCTCCCACACGCGCGGCAGGGCGTCGCGAACGGCCGCCTTGTGGGGGTCGCCGCCGAGCACGAACGTCCGCCCGAAATCGGCCTCCCACTCCTCGAAGATCGGGCCCAGGTCGAGAAAAACGATGTCGTCGTCGACGATCACGCGGTCCGGCGGGCGTTCCTGGAACGGCTGCAGCGTGTTCTCCCCGGCCCGCACGATCCGCCGATGCCAGTGCCGGGTCACCCCGAACATCTCGCCGGCGAGGTGGTGGATCCGGTCGGAGAGTTCCTTCTCCGCCAGCCCGGGGCGGATCATGGCCCGCCGCTCGATCTCGTCGAACAGCTGCGCGGCTTTGCGTTCGGCGTCGAGCAGCCGTTGCACGCGAACATCTTCGGCGGGCGATCGGTCCACACCGGCGATGCTATGCGCACACTGGAACCATGTCCCTCGTCGTGCCGCCCTACCCACCCGCCCGATACACCAAAGACGAACCGGAGATCAGCGCCTGGCTCAAGCGGGCCGATCAGCCGCCCGACTATGAGACGTCCGGGGTCAAGTACCACTACCTGGCCAACCAGCAAGACACCGCCGGCGACTACGGCCTCTACCGCGTCGACATCGCCCCGGCCGGCGGCGGGCCCCCGGCGCACTTCCACCGCGCCATGTCCGAGGCGTTCTTCGTGTTGTCCGGAACGATGAAGCTCTACGACGGCACACAGTGGGCGGACGGACATCAGGGCGACTTCCTGTACGTCCCGCCCGGCGGCGTGCACGGCTTCCGCAACGAGGCGGACGAACCGGCGTCGATCCTGATGTTGTTCGCACCCGGCGCACCCCGTGAGGCCTACTTCGAGGGCTTCGCGGCGCTGGCCGACATGACCGACGACGAGCGCCGGGAGTGGTTCATCCGCCACGATAATTTCTGGGTGCAGTAGACCTTTGCACTAACGCGAGCGCGGACTACGGGCACAGCAGATAGTCCTCGGCGACCATTCGGCGAGTGCGCTCGAAGAATGCCCTTCCGCTATAGGGCAATTGGGTCACGACCTTCCCACTGGGATGCCGAAAGTAGTTGGTACAGGCCAGCCAGACCTTGCCCGCCATCGCGGCCTGGATCTCGTCGTTGTAGCGGCGCTGCGCCTCGGCCGTCACCTCGACGGTGCGCGCCCCGCGGCCGCCCATCACCTCGAGGATGTGCCGGACGAAGGTGGTCTGCGCCTCGTGGATGTAGATGATCGAGTTGACGCCGTTGGTGTTGGGGCCATACAGCACAAAGAAATTCGGATACCCCGTCACCAGTGTGCCCAGGTAAGCCTCGGCGCCGTCACTCCAGTCGTCGCGAAGGCGGCGGCCGCCGGATCCGTACACGTCGATGCTGGCCAGATAGTCGGCGGCGGTGAACCCGGTGCCGTAGATGATGGTGTCGACGCGGTGTTCGACGCCGTCGGCGGTGCGGACCCCGCGTTCGGTCAATTCGGCGATCGGGGTCGTTTCCAGGCTGACATTGGGCAGCGCGAACGTGGGGTACCACTCGCGCGACATCAGCGGCCGCTTGCATCCGGCGGGATAGTTCGGCGTCAGCTTCGCTCGCAACTCGGGGTCGGTTACCTTGCGGGCCAGGTAACTGCGGGCGAGCTCAGTCGCTTCGAGGGTCTGTGGGTGGTCAACGTCGAAGCTGGCCGACTCGTAAGCGTCGAAGGCCTCATCGCGCAGCTTCTGCGCGGCGGCCGGTTCGCGTTCGAACAGCTCGTGTTGGTCGGTGGTGAACGGGAAGTCGAATCGCGGCGCGATCCATATCGGGGTTCGCTGAAACACGGTCAGGTGGGCCGTCTTTCGCGCTATCGCGGGCACGTATTGGATCGCGCTGGCACCGGTGCCGATGGAAGCGACGCGTTCGCCGTCCGTCGACTTGCTGTGGTCCCAGCGCGAGGAATGAAATCGGCGTCCGCGAAATCGCTTGTCCCCCACAATGTCCGGGACATACGGCACATCGAGCATGCCGACAGCGCTGACCACCACATCGAAGTCGTGCTGTCGGCCGTCAGCACTGGTCAGCGTCCAGCGGCGCCGCGAGTCCGACCAGCGCGCGGTGGTGATCGCGGTGTTGGCCCTTAGGCGCCCCGCCAGCCTGTGCTCGGCCGCCACCCTCTCGAGATAGGCAAGGATCTCGGGCTGATTGGCATAGGTCTTGCTCCAACGCGGGTTGGGCGCAAAGGAATACGAGTACAGATGGGACGGGACGTCACAGGCCGCGCCCGGAAAAGTGTTGTGGCGCCAGGTTCCACCGAATCCGTCGGCCCGGTCGAAGATCGTGAAATCGTAGCCCGCGTCGGCGAGCTGGATCGCCATCGCGATGCCGCCGGCGCCGGCGCCGATGATCCCGACCGACGGCTTCGGGGCCGCTACGTCCATTGCGCGAAGTACGGTCGCTCGGGCCGGCTCTTTTCGACCAGGATGAACACCACCCCCCATGGATCGACGAACCAGGTGGTACGAACCCGCGCGACGTCCGCGATTCCGCTGACCAGGAAGCGCACCCCCTTGGACTCCAGTTCAGCCCGGGTGGCGTCGATGTCCGCACAGACCAGCCCGACGTGCGAGAGCCCGGGATCGGTCAGCGTACGCCCCTCATCGGGGGGCCCGCCGTCGGCTCCGAGGTATTCGATCACCTCGAGCACCCTGTCACCGTCATCCTCGAATCCGAGGATGGCCGCCTTCATGCTGGGATCGGCCACCAGCTCACCCATGTCGTCGCGAATGGCGTTGCCAGACATGACATATGGCGGCGAGAGGACACGCAGCCCGAGCACATCGCGGTAGAACGCCACCGCGGCCTCGCAATCCGGAACGCACACCCCGGTGTGAGCCAAACCGGTGATCACGTTCTCACCATACGTCGCCGTGCCCACCCGCCGATCCGCTCGTCAGCAGAACCGATGGGTATGTTTTGGGCCATGCCTTCCAACGACGCCCAGACCCGCTCATGGTCGGAGGGTGACGTCCCGGATCAGAGCGGCCGCGTCGTCGTCGTGACCGGCGCCAACACCGGCATCGGTTACGAGACGGCCGCCGTACTGGCCTGCCGCGGCGCGCACGTCGTGCTCGCCGTGCGAAACCTGGAGAAGGGCAACGCGGCGCTGTCGCGCATCGTCGCCGCCGGGGGCCAAGGGCGCGGAAAAGTAGACGTCACATTGCAGCACCTGGATCTGACCTCCCTGGACGCGATCCGCTCGGCCGCCGACGCGCTGCGCGCGTCCTACCCGCGCATCGACCTGCTGATCAACAACGCCGGGGTGATGTGGACGCCCAGGCAGGTCACCGCAGACGGGTTCGAGTTGCAGTTCGGCACCAACCATCTGGGCCACTTCGCGCTGACCGGGCTGTTGCTGGAAAGCCTGCTGGTGGTGCGGGATTCGCGGGTGGTGACGGTCAGCAGCCTCGGGCACCGGCTGCGGGCCGCGATCCACTTCGACGACCTGCAGTTCGAGCACGGGTACGACCGGATCGCCGCCTACGGGCAATCCAAGCTCGCCAACCTGCTGTTCACTTACGAGCTGCAGCGCCGGCTGGCGGCCAAGGCCGACGCGAAGACCATTGCCGTCGCGGCGCATCCGGGCGGTTCCAACACCGAGCTGGCCCGCAACCTGCCAAGCGTCTTGCGGCCGGTGCAGGCCGTGCTGGGCCCGGTGCTGTTCCAGAGCCCGGCCATGGGCGCGCTGCCCACGCTGCGGGCCGCCACCGACCCGGCCGTCGAGGGCGGGCAGTACTACGGCCCGTCCGGCTTCCTCGAGCAGCGTGGCCGCCCGAAGCTCGTGAAATCCAGCGCCCAGTCCCACGACGCGGAGCTGCAGCGCCGGCTCTGGGCCGTCTCCGAAGAACTCACCGGCGTCAGCTTCCCGGTCTGACACGGGAGATAATGGCTCCGATGCGCTCAGTCGCCGAACATCAGCGGATCGTCACCGGGTTGATTCGCGCGCGCCCGCCGGCCGCGGTCCCGCTGCCCGATGCCCAGGGCCTGGTGCTGGCCGCGGACGTGGTGGCGCAGCTGGCGCTGCCGGTCTTCGACAACTCCGCAATGGATGGCTACGCGGTGCTCGCCGAAGACACGGCGGGCGCCACGCCCGAGAACCCGGTGGTGTTGCGCGTCGCCGAGGACATTCCGGCCGGGCGCACCGACGAACTGACGCTGCAGCCCGGCACGGCGCACCGGATCATGACGGGCGCGCCCCTGCCGGCCGGGGCGACGGCGGTCGTGCCGGTGGAGGAGACCGACGGCGGCGCGGACGTGGTGTCGATCCGCGCTCCCCGCACGGCCGGCAAGCACATCCGCCGCGCGGGCGAGGACGTCTCCCCCGGCACCACGGTCCTGCGTCAGGGTCAGGTCGTGACGCCGGCGGTGCTCGGCTTGGTGGCGGCGCTGGGCATCGCCGAGTTGCCGGTGATCCCGCGCCAGCGCGTGCTGGTGATCTCGACCGGATCTGAGCTGGTGACCCCGGGCACGCCGCTGCTGCCGGGGCAGATCTACGAGTCCAACTCGATCATGCTGGCCGGTGCCGTCCGGGATGCGGGCGCGGACCTGGTCGCCGTCGCGACCGCGGAAGACGAAGTGGCGCAATTCAGTTCGATCATCGACCGATACGCGGCCGACTCCGATTTGATCATCACCAGCGGCGGCGTCAGCGCCGGCGCCTACGAGGTGGTCAAGGACGCCTTCGGGCGCGAGGGCGACCAGGGCGTGGAATTCGTCAAGGTCGCCATGCAGCCGGGCATGCCGCAGGGTGTGGGACGGGTGGCCGGCGCCACGATCGTCACGCTGCCGGGCAACCCGGTCAGCGCGCTGGTGTCCTTCGAGGTGTTCATCCGGCCCGCGCTGCGCAGGGCCATGGGCCTGCCGGACCCCGAACGCCCGCACCGCACGGCCGTCCTCGCCGAGTCGCTGACGTCGCCGCGCGGCAAGCGGCAATTCCGGCGCGCGGTGCTCGACGACGACGGCAGCACGGTCACCAGTTACGGACCGCCGGCGTCGCACCACCTGCGCTGGCTGGCGTCGGCGAACGGCCTGCTGGACATCCCCGAGGACGTCGTCGAGGTGCCCGAGGGAACCAAGCTGCAGGTGTGGGATCTGCGCTAGCGAGGTCTAACCGGCGGGCGTGGCCACGTCCCGATGGAACTCGTCGGCCTTGTCGAAAGCCGGGGTGCAACGGATCGCGACGCCGACGACCGACATCATCACCGGGATGGTGACCAGCGCCGCCGACAGCCCCACCCGGCCGGACAGGTGGCCGATCAACGGCGGCCCCAGCAGGTAGCCCAGCCAGCCGGTCGCGGCCACGAGGGCGATCGCCGATCCGGCGCCGCTCGCGCCGTAGGCCGCGCTGAAGGCGGTGGGCACCAGCAGCGCCACACCGACGCCCAGGGTGGCGAAACCCAGCACGCTGACCCAGGAGTCGGCGGCGGCCAGCATGACGCTCACGCCCACGACGGCCACCAGCGCCAGCGCCGGCAGCAGCCGGCGGCTGGACACCCGCGCGTGCAGCCGGGGTGCGCCGAACCGGGTGATGACCATCGCGCACGTGTAGGCGGCGTAGCTCAGCGCGGCGACGCCCGGGCCGGCGCCGACGACGCTGCGCAGGTAGTTGGCCGACCAGTCGGTGGCGGCGCCTTCGCACAGAAACGACGCGAACGACACCGCGGCCAGGATCGCCACCGCCGGCGTCATCCAGGCGCGCCTGCCGCGCGCCGGTGCCGGTGACGCGGCGGCGTCGGCCGCGTCGGGGATGAGGCGACGGGTCAGCGGTTCCACCACGATCAGGACGACCAGCCCCAGCCCCGCCAGCTGGGCGGTCAGGCCGACGCCCACGCTGACGCACGCCGCGCCCACCAACGCCCCCGCCAACGCCCCGACGCTCCACATGCCGTGGAATCGCGCCATGATCGGAGCCATGGCGAGGCGCTCGACCGTGCCCGCCTGGGTGTTCATCGCGACGTCCAGCGCCCCCTGGAAAAACCCCCACAGCGCGAGCGCACCGAACAGCGCGGCGGCGGATCCGACGAGGCCCACGGTCGTTCCGGCCGCGACATAGCCCGCCACCGTGATCGGGATCAGCCGGTGGCTGCCCCAGCGCGGCAGCGCCCAGTGGCTGAGCAGCGTGGCCACCACCGACCCCAGCGGCGCGCCGAACAGCGCGGTTCCCAGCGCCGCATCGGACAGGCCGAGCTCGGCCTTGACGTGGGGAATGTGAGCGGCCCAGGAGGAGAACACCAAACCGTGCGCGATGAATACGGCGGTGACCGTCACCTTCGCCCGGGGCAACTGCGGCGCGCGCCGATCGTCCGTTTGCATGTCGAAGGTGGGCGTTCCCTTTGCGGGCGGCTACGAATCAGCCGTGGGCTCTAAGATGGCCGCGTGGCACGACGCCCCCGCACTATCGGCCCCTCGGCTCAAGACCCCGGCTTCAGCCCGCAACATGCGCTGGAGCTGGTGCGCTCCGCCATCCCGCCGGTCCATCCGGCCGGGCGGCCGTTCATCGGCGCCGGACTGGCGCTGGCCCTCGTCGGCCGCAAGCACCGATGGGTGCGACGGGCGGGCCTGCTGGCCGCCGGCGCCTGCGCGGGATTCTTCCGTCATCCACCGCGGGTGCCGCCCACCCGGCCCGGAGCGATCGTCGCTCCCGCCGACGGCGAGGTCTGCGTGATCGACTTCGCCGCCCCGCCCGCCGAACTGAGCATGGGCGACGCCCCCCTGCCGCGAGTCAGCATCTTCCTGTCGCTGCTGGACGCCCACGTGCAGCGCGCCCCGGTCAGTGGCGAGGTGCTCGCCGTGCAGCACCGCCCGGGCCGGTTCGGCTCGGCCGACCTGGCCACCGCCAGCACCGAGAACGAGCGCACCAGCCTGCACCTGCGCACCGCCAGCGGCGCGGACGTGGTCGCGGTGCAGGTCGCCGGGCTGCTCGCCCGGCGCATCATCTGCGACGCGCACGTCGGGGACAAGCTGTCGATCGGTGACACCTACGGCCTGATCCGGTTCGGCTCCCGGCTGGACACCTACCTGCCGGCGGGTTGCGAACCGCTGGTGAAAGTGGGCCAGCGCGCGATCGCCGGCGAGACCGTCTTGGCCGAGCTGCGATGATCAGCAAGCCGCGCGGGCGCCCGGCGGTCAACCTGCAGATCCTGCCGAGCGCCATGACGGTGCTCTCCGTGTGCGCGGGGCTGACGTCGATCCGGTTCGCCCTCGAACACCAGCCCAAGGCGGCGATGGCGCTGATCGCCGCGGCCGCCATCCTGGACGGACTCGACGGGCGAGTGGCCCGCATCCTGGACGCCCAGTCGCGGATGGGCGAAGAGATCGACTCGCTGGCCGACGCGGTGAACTTCGGCGTGACGCCCGCGATCGTGCTGTACGTGACGCTGCTGACCACCTCGCCGGCCGGGTGGGTGGTGATCCTGCTCTATGCGGTCTGCGTGGTGTTGCGGCTGGCGCGGTTCAACGCCTTACAGGACGACGGCACCCAGCCCTCCTACGCGCACGAATTCTTCGTCGGCATGCCCGCGCCGGCCGGCGCGATCTCGATGATCGGTCTCATCGGACTCAAGCTGCAGTTCGGTGACGGCTGGTGGACGTCGCCGCTGTTCCTGTGCATCTGGATCACCGGGACCTCGATACTGATGGTCAGCAAGATCCCGATGCGCAAGATGCACGCCGTCGCGGTGCCGCCGAGCTGGGCGGCGCCCCTGCTGGCGGTCTTGGCGATCTGCGCGGCGGCCGCGGTGCTGGCCCCCTACATGTTGATCTGGGTGATCATCGTCGCCTACCTGTGCCACATACCGTTCGCCATCCGCAACTCGCGCTGGCTGGCCGCGCACCCCGAGGCGTGGGACGACGCACCCAAGCAGCGCCGCGCCGCGCGGCGGGCGATCCGCCGGGCGCAGCCCAACCGCCGGTCGGTGGCGCGGCTGGGCCTGCGCAAGCCGGGCAGGCGCTTGCCGTGAGTGACAGCTCGGCCCGTCAGCTCACCCTGATAGCCCGGCTGAACACCTCCGCCGTCGACTCGAGGCGCGGCGTCATCCGCTTGCACCCGAATGCCATTGCCGCACTGGGGATTCGGGAATGGGACGCGGTGTCGCTGATCGGGTCGCGCACCACGGCGGCCGTCGCGGGGCTGGCCGGCCCGGACACGCCGGTCAGCACCGTGCTGCTCGACGACGTGACGCTGTCCAACGCGGGACTGCGCGAGGGGACCGCGGTGGTCGTCGGCACCGTCACCGTCTACGGCGCGCGGTCGGTGACGCTGTCCGGCTCGGCGCTGGCCACCCAGTCGGTCACGCCGGTCACGCTGCGACAAGCGTTGCTGGGCAAGGTGATCACCGTGGGCGACGCCGTGTCGTTGCTGCCCCGCGACCTGGGTCCGGGCACCTCGACGTCGGAGGCCACCCGCGCGCTGGCCACCGCGGTGGGCATCAGCTGGACCTCGGAGCTGCTCACCGTCACCGGCGTCGATCCCGCGGGACCGGTGAGCGTGCAACCCAACTCGCTGGTCACCTGGGGCGCCGGGGTGCCGTTCGGCGCCGGGGCCGCGCCGCAGATTTCGGTCGAGATCGCCCGGCCGGAGATGGTCGTCGAGGAACTGAAAGGCACTCAGCCGCAGGCGGCCAAGCTCGTCGAATGGCTCAAGCTGGCGCTCGATGAACCGCACCTGCTCAAGGCGTTGGGCGCCGGTGCCAACCTGGGCGTGCTGGTGTCGGGTCCGGCAGGCGTGGGCAAGGTGACGCTGGTGCGCGCGGTGTGCGGCGACCGCAGGCTGGTCACCCTGGACGGCCCGGAGGTCGGCGCGCTGGGCGCCGAAAACCGGCTCAAGGCAGTCGCTTCGGCCGTGCAGACCGTCCGCGACGGGGGCGGCGTGTTGCTGATCACCGACGTCGACGCCCTGCTGCCGGCCACCGCCGAACCCGTCGCCTCGCTGATTCTGGCCGAGCTGCGTACCGCCGTGGCCAGCGAGGGCGTCCCCCTGATCGCCACGTCGGCGCGACCCGACCAGCTCGACGCCCGGCTGCGCGCCCCCGATCTGTGCGACCGCGAGCTGGCCCTGCCGCTTCCCGACGCCGGCACCCGCAAAGCGCTGCTGGAGTCGCTGCTGCGGAACGTGCCCACCGGCGACCTCGACCTCGACGAGATCGCTTCTCGTACACCGGGTTTCGTCGTCGCCGACCTGGCCGCGCTGGTGCGCGAGGCGGCGCTGCGCGCGGCGTCGCGGGCCAGCGCCGACGGCCAACCGCCCGAGCTGAAACAAGAGGATCTGGCCGGTGCGCTGACCGTCATCCGGCCGTTGTCCCGCTCGGCGAGTGAGGAAGTCAGCGTCGGCAACATCACGCTCGACGACGTCGGCGACATGGCCGAGGCCAGACAGGCGCTGACCGAGGCGGTGTTGTGGCCGCTGCAGCATCCCGACACCTTCGCGCGGTTGGGCGTGGAGCCGCCGCGCGGGGTGCTGCTGTACGGGCCACCGGGCTGCGGCAAGACCTTCATCGTGCGGGCCCTGGCCAGCACCGGGCAGCTGTCCGTGCACGCCGTGAAGGGCTCCGAGCTGATGGACAAATGGGTGGGCAGCTCGGAAAAGGCTGTGCGCGAGCTGTTTCGGCGGGCCCGGGATTCGGCGCCGTCGCTGGTGTTCCTCGACGAGGTGGACGCGCTGGCGCCGCGGCGCGGGCAGAGCTTCGATTCGGGGGTGACCGATCGGGTGGTGGCCGCCCTGCTGACCGAGCTCGACGGTGTCGACCCGCTGCGCGACGTGGTCGTGCTGGGCGCCACCAACCGGCCGGACCTGATCGACCCCGCGCTGCTGCGCCCCGGCCGGCTGGAGCGGCTGGTTTTCGTCGAACCGCCGGACGCCGCGGCCCGGCACGAAATCCTGCGCACGGCGGGCAAATCCATTCCGCTGAGCGACGACGTCGAGCTGGACCGGGTGGCGGCAGGACTCGACGGCTACAGCGCCGCCGACTGCGTGGCGCTGCTGCGGGAGGCCGCACTGACCGCCATGCGCCGATCCATCGACGCCACCGACGTGACGGCCGCCGACCTCGCAGCCGCCCACGAAAACGTCCGTCCCTCTTTGGATCCCATGCAAGTCGAGTCGCTACGGGCGTTCGCCAAAGCTCTGTAGCACGGCCCGGGCCGACGCCGCCACGTCCCTTTCCAGCCAGGCCGGCATCGGGTCATCGTGCGCGTGGCGGCGCACCACCGCATACGGCAGGTCGGCGACCGCCCGCGCGACGGCGTCGATCGATCGCGGTTTGGCGTTCCCATACAACTGCTTTGCCAGATCGGCGACGCGCCGCGTCAGCGGGGCGTTCATCGCGGCGAGCGTCCGCTGGAACGCGGCGTCCGGCTCGTCGTCGAGCAGGTCGCCGGGCCGGATCGTCAACAACAGCCGGGCGTCCTCGGGCAGGGAGCGCGCGAAGCCGACGGCGGACACGGCCATCGCCACGGCGGTGTCGGTCGGGGTGTCGCCGTCGGCGGCCAGTGCCCGCGTCTGGAAGCGTTCCAGCGCCCGCAGCCACGCGGCCGTCAGGATGCCGTCGCGGTTGCCGAACCGGTGATACAGCGTGCCCGCGGGTGCGCCACTGGCTTTCGCGATTGCGGCCACACTGGCCGCGCGCGGGCCGCCGTCGAGCACCAGCGCCCGGGCCGCGTCGAGGATCACATCGGTTTCATGCTTCCGCGGAGGCGCCATGATCTAGTACATTCCTTCTATATGGAACGATTACCCTATATCGATGAGCATGCCATAACCATCGACGCCGGCCGCGAAGACACGTGGGCGGCGCTGCTGCGGGTGATGTGTCGCGATCCGCTCGATCCGTCGACCGTGCCGTTCGGCTTCGCCCTGGACGAAGCCCGACCGCCGGCGCGATTCGCGCTCAAGGGTCGCCACTGGTTCGCGGTCTACCGATGGGTGTTCGAGCTGGACGCGCTCGACGGCCCCGCGCGCACCCGGTTGCGGGCGGCCACCTGGGCGGACTTCCCCGGTATCCGCGGCAAGGCCTATCGGGCGCTGGTGATCGGCTCCGGCGGGCATCGCGTCGTCGTGCGGCGAACCCTGAAACGCGTTGCGGCGGCGGTGCTCGACGAGCGCGCGCAGACCGGTGAGACCGCGGCCGATTACGTGGACGTCTTCGAGGTGCCCATCGCCGCCGGCGACGCGCGCACCGCCGAAGAAGCCTTTCGCGACGGGCTCGGCGACAGGCCGGGCGCGGGCGGACGCCTGGTGCTGTGGATCCACCGCAACGTGCTGCGGTTGCGGCTGGGTCCGCCCCGCTCGGCCGGTCACCTCATCGGCTGGCCGATCATTCGTTCGGATCCCGACGAACTGGTGCTGGCGACCCGCGGGCCGCTGATGCTCGGCGAGCTGACGCTGCGCCGCCAGGACGGTCGGCGGGCGGTGCTCACCACCCGCCTGCACTACCGCCGCCGGGTCGCCGCCCGGGCGGTCTGGGCGTTCATCGGCCCGCTGCACCGGGCGGTGGCGCCGCGGCTGATGCGGCGCAGCGCGCGCCGGGGCGCGTCGAACGGGCTTGCGTCGCCGGAGAAGTCGGCCCCGGCGCAGAACGCGCGGCCCGCGCCGGTGAGCACGATGGCCCGGACGTCGTCGTCCTCGTCGCAATCCCGGTAGGCGCGGCTCAGCAGCGCACCCATCTCGGCGGTATAGGTGTTGAGCTGCTCGGGCCGGTTGAGCGTGAGCACCGCCACGCCGCAATCGATTTCGACTGTCAGGTCGGCGCTCATCGCAGGGCCGGCACGCGGTGCAGGGCGCCGATCATGTCGGCGACGTCGGCGGGGCGGGGCGTGTAGCCGGGAAAATAACAGCACACCTCGTCGGCGTGCTCGCCGAACCTCGCGGCGATTTGCCGCGCGCATTCCTCGGGCGTGCCGACGATCCCGATCCGGGCCACCATCTCGTCGGTGATCAGCCGGCGCATCTCGGGGAAGCGGCCCTGCTTGGACAGCGCGTTGAGTTCGGGCTGGGCGTCGGCCCAACCCTCCACCTGCAGCACGGGCAGGTAGGCCGGCGTCGAGCCGTAGAACGCGATGAGGGAAGCCGCGCCGTTGATCGCGGTCGCCAGGTCGGCCTCGTCGCGGCCGACGGCAACCATGGCCGAAGCGATGATCTGAAACTCGTCGAACGTTCGCCCCGAGCGGCGCAGCCCCTCGCCGATCGCGGGCACGGTGCGCTCGGCGAAATGGTCGGCACTGTTGAACGGCATCACCAACAGACCGTCGGCAACCTCGGCGGCGGTGCGGGTCATCACCGGCCCCAGGGCACCCAGCAGCACCGGCGGCGGCCCGAACGGGTTGGGACCGGGATTGAAGTTGGGCGCCATGAGGGTGTGCGTGTAGAAGTCGCCGCGAAAGTCCAAGCGCGCCTGGCCTTCCCACGCAGCGAAGATCGCCTTGATCGCGGCGATGGCTTCGGCCATCCGCGGCGCCGGCCTGTCCCAGCTACTGCCATAACGCTTTTCGATGTGCACCTTGATCTGCGACCCGAGGCCGAGGCGGAACCGGCCGCCGCTGTAGAGCTGCAGGTCGTAGGCGGAGTGCGCCATGTGCAACGGACTGCGCGGCGGGGCGATCGCCACGTTGGTCATCAGGTCCAGGTCCGTCGTCCCGGCGGCGATCAGCAGCGGAAAGAAGACGTCGTGCTGGCCCTCGAAGGTGAACAGTCCGTCCGCGCCGGTCGCGGCGATGTCGGCGGCACTCGCCGCCGCCCGCACCGGTGAACCGCTGACCTGAAGCTGTACCTTCATGCACCCGTCCTTCACGTCATTCCGAAAGCTGAAACTCCACCACCTCGGCGAGCGCGTCCACGGCTTCGCGCAGCGCGATCAGGCGCTCGGCGGCCCCCGGCGCCGACAGCACCGAGTAGCGGTCGGCGGTGCCGATGGGAATGCGAGACGCCAACGCGAACAAGCGCTTCCCCGCCGGTCCGGTCCGGTCCCGCCCCAGGATTACCTCACGGCCGGGGAGCGTGATGTCGCGCGCCTGCGCGATCCGTTCGAACAGGGCCATGGCCCGGTCTTCGAGGTCGAGCAGCTGCGCGTCGGACACCGCGTCGCCGGGCTCGTCGGGCCACAACTCGACCGTCGCCCGCGGATACGGGTCGTCGGGTAGCCATTCGGACACCCGAATGCGTTCTCCGGTACGGCAATTCAACGTGTACCGACCTGCGCCGTGGTCGGCGCACTCGGCAATCCGGGACAACACGCCGACGTCGCACCGCGCGTCACCGCCGCCGACCTCGCGCCCGCGCGAGATCAGTACCACGCCGAACGGGTCGCCGGTGTCGATGCAGTGCCGCACCAGCGCGCCATAGCGCGGCTCGAAGATCCGCAGCGGCAGGTCCTGGCCGGGCAGCAGCGCCGACTCCAGCGGAAACATCGCCAGCACAAGGGTTTCCGTCATCAGATCACCAGTTCGGCCACCAGCGCGTCGACGACCGCACGTAGGTCGCCGTCATGTTCTTCGGCGACCCGGCGCTGCCGCTGGTAGGAGGCGCCCTGCCGCGGGATGTCGGCCACCGCTGCCAGCTCGTCGACGCAATTCAGCTTCTTGGCCACCGGCTCCAGCCGGTTCAGCACGTCGTCGAGATCCTCGGTGACCAACCGCTCGTTGCTGTCGGCGTCCAGGATGATCACCGCGTCCAGGCCGTAACGGGCGGCGCGCCACTTGTTCTCCTGGTTATGCCAGGGCGGCATGCTCGGCAACGACTCGTCGGCTTCCAGCCTGCGGTCGAGGTCGACCACCAGGCAGTGGGTCAGGGCGACCAGCGCACCCAACTCGCGCAGGTTGGACACGCCGTCGCAGATCCGCATTTCGAGCGTACCCAGGTGCGGGGAAGGCCTGATGTCCCAACGGACTTCGTCGACGTGGTCGATGATGCCGGTCTTCTTCTGGTCGTAGACGAAGCGTTCGAACTCCGGCCACGTCTGAAATTGGAACGGCAGCCCCGCGGTGGGCAGCTGCTGAAACATCATCGCGCGGTTGCTGGCGTATCCGGTGTCCACGCCCGTCCACCACGGTGACGACGCCGACAGCGCCAGCAGGTGCGGGTAGTAGTTGAGCAGCGACGTCATGATCGGCATCACCTTGTTCGGCGAGGAGATGCCGACGTGCACGTGGACACCCCAGATCAGCATCTGCCGTCCCCACCATTGTGTGCGCTTGATCAGTTCGGCATAGCGCGGGGCGTCGGTGAACTTCTGAGAACTCCACTGCGCGAACGGGTGTGTGCCGGCACAGAACAACTCCATGCCGCGATCCCGGACGACGCGGCGCGCCGGCCCGAGCGTCTGCCGCAGGTCCTCCATGGCCTCGCCCGCGGTGCGGCAGATGCCGGTCACCACCTCGACGGTGTTGCGCAGCAATTCCTTGTGCACACGCGGGTTTTCGCCGATCTCGGCGATCACCGCGGTGGCTTCGTTGCTCAGGTCGCGGGTGTGCGCGTCGACGAGGGCGAACTCCCACTCGACCCCGAGGGTCGGCCGTGGTGAACGGGCGAAATCGATGCGCGAGCTGGCCCGGTTAGCCGGCACCGATGACACCGCACGCCACCCGCTTGCCGGGGTCACCGGTACTCATCGTCATGTCGTTGGGACCCTGCGTCCCATGGGTCTCCGCACCGGCGTGGATGATGATCGCGGTCTTCTGCCCGGTGAGCAGATCCTCCATGGCGAATGCGTCCGTGGTGGTCATCAACGTTGCCGAGCCGTCCTTGCGAACCTGCAACGGGGGCAGGGCGCCACTGGCGGGCTCGCCGGTGTGCCCGGGCGCCTGGAAGTGGTCGCCGGCGGAAAGGAAGTCTCCCGGCGCGCCGCCGTTCGGGGCCACCGAGTTCGGCTCACACTTGCCGACCTTATGGATGTGCACATCGTGGAAGCCGGGCGTGAGCACGCCGTTGGCGGTCGTCTCGATGGTGATGGTGGCATAGCCGTTGTTGAATTCGAACTTCGCGGTGGCGACCTGGGTGCCGTCCGGCGCCTTCAGGTGCGTGGTCATGCCCGGGGCCGTCTCGGCTGCGGGCTCCGAGGCTTTCTCGCCCGCGGGGGACGGCGATCCGGTCCACACCGCGGGGGTGGTGCCTGGAACCGACGACGCCTGCTGCGGCGACGAACACGCGCCCAGCAGCACGACGCATCCGGCCAGAACCAACGGGGGCAGCTTAGGCATAGCCTGCAGCCTAGCCCTTACCTAGCCCGCGACGAGGACGATGACACCCGGCGGCTCGCCGCTGAGCGCGGGAATTCGCGGTTCGACGGGTGCGCCCAGGTTCTTGCCCACCGCATCGGCCGTGGCGTGCTCGTCACCGGCGTCGGTGTAGTAGACCGTGGTGGCGGAAACGTCGGGCACAACCATGTTGTCGACCTTGGTGACCTTGAATCCCGCGGACGTCAGCTGATCCTTGGTGCGCGATGCCACACCCTCTTTCGAGGAGATGTTGTAGATCTGCACCTCGGCCTGGGTGCTCGCGGGCTTGTTGGTGGCCGACGTCGTCGCCGAGCTGGTGGCGCTGGTGCTGGACACCGCCGACGCGGAATCGTCGTCGGAGCTCCCAGACGACCCCAGCGCCTGCCAACCGAGCAGCAGGAAAATGACGCCGAGGAACAACAGCACCATCACCATTGCCCGCAACGGCAGTCCGGTGGAGTCGGGAACTCGTTCTTTCATCGAGCCCTACTGTAACGAGTCAGGTCACCTCGAAGCCGAGGCGCCGCGCCGCACGCGCCTTCTGCCTGCTGGCGCGCAGCCGGCGCAGCCGTTTCACCAGCATCGGGTCGGCGGCCAGGGCCTCGGGCCGGTCGACGAGCGCGTTGAGCACTTGGTAGTAACGCGTCGCCGACATCGAGAACAACTCCTTGATGGCGTCTTCCTTCACCCCGGCGAACTTCCACCACTGGCGCTCGAAGGCCAAGATGTCGTGCTCGCGGCGGGTCAGCCCATCTGCGATCTCAGAGTCGTCCCCCGATCGATTTGCCCGCGCCATGGCGCTGTCCATATCGCTTCCCCTGGACCCTTTCGGCGAATTCCGAACTGCTCGAATGACTTGACTTAGCTAAGGGCGTGTTTCGGCGAATATTGAAACACGCGCCAAACCCTCAAGCCGTCATCCAGACCCGCGAGTCGGCCGATTGACCAAGATTGCCCAGACGTCGATCGCGGGCCGGGCGGCCCACGGGCGTGCGGTAGCTTAGCCGACCATGGCAGTCGTTCCGATCCGCATCGTGGGAGATCCCGTCCTGCATACCCCGACGCAGCCGGTGCCGGTCGCTGCCGACGGGTCGCTGCCGGCGGATCTGGCCGAGTTGATCGCGAACATGTACGACACCATGGACGCCGCGCACGGGGTGGGGCTGGCGGCCAACCAAATCGGCGTCGGCTTGCGGGTCTTCGTCTACGACTGCGCCGACGACCGCGGCCGCACCGAGCGCCGCCGCGGTGTCGTCGTCAACCCGGTTTTGGAAACGTCCGAGATACCCGAGACCATGCCCGACCCGGACAACGACGACGAGGGCTGCCTGTCAGTGCCCGGCGAGTCCTTCCCCACCGGGCGCGCCAAGTGGGCCCGGGTCACCGGACTCGATGCCGACGGCAAGCCGGTGTCCATCGAAGGCAACGACCTGTTCGCGCGAATGCTGCAGCACGAGACCGGGCACCTGGATGGCTTCCTCTACCTGGACCGCCTCATCGGCCGGCATGCCCGCAGCGCGAAACGCGCCGTCAAATCCCACAATTGGGGCGTTCCGGGCCTGTCCTGGACGCCCGGCGAGGGACCGGATCCGTTCGGCCACTGATGGTTTCGTGGCCCGACCCGGGAACGCGGGTGGCGGTGCGCTACCGCCGCCCGGCCGGTTCGGTGCCGCCGTTGACCGATGCGGTGGGCCACCTGCTGGCGGTCGACCCGATCGTGCGGGTGCGGACGAAGTCCGGCGCGGTCGTCGAGTTCGCGCCCTCCGATGCGGTCGCGCTGCGGGTGCTCACCGACACCCCCATCCGCACCTCGCAGATCCGCGCGCTAGAGCATGCCGCCGCCGCGGCGTGGCCGGGCGCGGAACAGCTGTGGCTGCAGGGCTGGCTGCTGCGCGCCGGTCACGGCGGCGGTCTGGTCGTCAATTCCGCAGTGCCGCTGGATCTTTCGGCTCAGCTGAGCACCGTCCCGGCGATCGTCGAGTGGTACGCGGAGCGCGGCCTGACGCCGCGACTGGCCGTGCCCGACCGCTTGTTGCGGTTGCCGCCCGGTCTGACCGCCGAACACGTGGAGCGGATGCTGGTGCGCGACCTGTCGAGCGTCACGCCGGCGTCACGGCCGGACCCGAGCGTCACGCTGGAGCAGCGTTCGGGCGAGGGCGGGGTTGAGCTGGCGTTCGGCACGCACGCCGGCACCGCGGTCGCGCGTGCCGCCGTGACCGACGCACCCGATGGCACGCGCTGGGTGGGCATCTCGGCGGTAGCGGACGACGACGAGCGGACGGCGGCGGAGGTGTGCGAGGCGTTGTTGGCCTGGGGCGCCGATCGCGGCGCGACGCGCGGCTACCTGTCGATACCCGACACCGGCGCGGCGCCGCTTGCCGCGGCGCTGGGATTCCGGCCGCACCACCGCCGTCGGTACGTCCCGGTGCCCCCGGCTAGCGTTTAGCCATGCCCGACGGGACAACTGATGGCGGCGACCCGCCGCGCCCGGCTGCGCCGCGCTTGCGATCGCCGCTGCGGCTTGCCACCTGGAACGTCAACTCGATTCGTTCCCGGCTGCCCCGCGTCATCGACTGGCTGGCCCGCGCCGACGTCGACGTGCTGGCCATGCAGGAGACCAAATGCTCCGACGGCCAGTTCCCCACCCTGCCGTTCTTCGAACTCGGCTACGAAGTGGCCCACGTCGGTTTCAACCAGTGGAATGGGGTGGCGATCGCCTCGCGCGTCGGCCTGGACGATGTGCAGATCGGATTCGACGGCCAGCCCACCTGGAGCAGCAAGCCAGAAGTCGCGGCCACCGCGGAAGCCCGGGCTTTGGCCGCCACGTGCGGTGGCGTCCGGATGTGGAGCCTCTACGTTCCCAACGGCCGGTCCCTGGGCGATCCGCATTACACATACAAACTCGAATGGCTTGCCGCACTGCGCGATTCGGCGTCGGGCTGGTTGCGCGACGATCCCACCGCGGCGATCGCGCTGGCCGGTGACTGGAATATCGCCCCGCAGGACGACGACGTCTGGAGTATGGAGTTCTACACCGGCGCCACGCATGTCTCGGAGCCCGAGCGCCGCGCCTTCCAAGCCATTGTCGAGGCGCAATTCGCCGATGTGGTGCGACCTTTCACGCCTGGTCCCGGTGTCTACACCTACTGGGACTACACCCAGTTGCGGTTTCCGAAGCGACAAGGCATGCGCATCGATTTCATCCTGGGCTCACCGGCTTTGGCGGGCCGCGTGATCGACGCGCAGATCGTCCGCGAAGAACGCAAAGGCAAGGCGGCCAGCGATCACGCGCCGGTGCTCATCGATGTGAGGCGCGCCGAGCCGAATCCATGACGGCCGGGTTCAACCCCGCCTCACATCAAGCTCACGCAATTCTCATGCGGCTTCTCGTTGTCTGCGCGAAGACATGGTGGCAGGCTTTGAGGATTAGAAACAATGGCAGGGAGTCATCATGAGTGTCATCGGCGGAGCAGTCCGAGGCGTGAGTCAGGCGGTGAACCGCGCGGCGACCGCGACGACCGCGGCCGCCGGTGCCGTGGGCGGCGCGGCGGTCAACGGGGTCATCGGTGGCGTCACCGGAGCCGCGGAGGGCGTCAAGCGCGGCATGAGCAGCGGTAGCCACTCGGCGCCCGCGGCGGCGCTGGCTATCGGCGCGCTCGGCGTCGCCGGATTGGTCGAGTGGCCGCTGCTGCTGGCGGTCGGCGGCAGCGCTCTGCTGTTACAGAAGTTGAGCCGGCACCAGGAGGGCGAGACCCGCGCGGTCAAGGCGAACCTCAAGGCGGTGCCCGCCCAGCCGGCGCCGCGCAAAGCGGCGCCCGCGAAAGCCCCCACGAAGGCCACGGCCAAGAAGACGGCCGGACGCCGAGCGGGCACCACGAAGTTGCGCAGCACCAACTAGCGCCCGCTGCCGATCAGCCGGTTGCCCGGCCGTACACCGCGGAGGCCGACTCCGGCAACGGCAGGCGCACCACGCGACCGTCGGAGTGGGCGGATGGATCCGGACAAATCGGGCCCCGAACCACCCGGGAGTGCGCCTTCGCGCCGCGACGCGGCGCACGATCGTTGTGCCGGATCTCGACAACCCCGGCGCGCCACAACAGCGCATAGAGTTCGAGTAGCGGCACCCTCAGCACCGAAGCAAACGACGAAACTAGCGGATCGCCCCCGGTGCCGGTCATCGTCGACATAAGTCCGACGGTGGACGCGCGACCCAGCGAGATGGGAAACCCTTCGTTACCGAAAGGCAAATGATGGCGGAAAAGAAGTCGCGGCGCGGCACATCCCAGCGCGAGGCGGTGGCGAAGGTCCGCGAAGGTGAGACCTTCGCGGTGAACCTGCCCGCGATCGGCCAGGTGGAAATCCCCAGGCCAGAGCAGCTGGCCTACTTCGGTGGGCTGGCGGCCCTGGCCGCCCTCGAACTCATCGACTGGCCGGTGGCCCTGGTCGTCGCCGCCGGACACTTCCTGGCCAGCAACCACCACAACAAGCTGCTGGAAGAGCTCGGCGAGGCGATGGAGGAGGCCTAGAGCCGGTCAGCTCGCGGCTGAGCTTTCCGCGACCGCGTGGTCGAACCGCAAGGTGACCCGGGTGCCGGCCGGGGTGCGACGCGTTTCGACGTGGTCGGCCAGCCCGCTCATCAGGGTGAGGCCGCGCCCGCGGCGGCGGCTGCGCAGGCTGGCCGACGAATCGCCGACCCACCGGCCGGTGTCACTGACGGTGATCGCGACGGCGTCGTCTCGCAGGAAGGCCTCGATCGACACCGTCTCGCGTGGCTCGTTGCGGCTGCCGTGTTCGATCGCGTTGGTGACCGCCTCGCCGGTTGCCAACAGGATGTCGGTTTTGCGCCCCGGCGCGACGACGATTGAGTCCAGCCAATCCCGCAGCTGGTGGCGTGCGACGGGAATCTGTGCGGGTGCGGCCGGCACCACCGTGGCGAAGCTGCCCGCGGCCGCGTGGCTTGGCCGCAGCGCGAGCACCACGACGTCGTCGCGGTAGCCGGACGGCGGGGCCATTCGGGCCAGCAGCTCCGCGCAGATCTGTTCCACGGGCAGGCCGACGCACTGCGCCGCGACCGCCCGCAGGCGGTCGAATCCGTCGTCGAGCGACTCGCCGGCCCGTTCCATGAGTCCGTCGGTGTAGAGCAGAATCAAACCGCCCGCCGGCAGCTCGGCCGTCGCGGTGTCACCGTGCGGTTGGTCCGACGCCCCGTGCACACTGTTTGCCTTCACCGACACCGGCGCACGCCGGCCGGACTCCAGGTAGACCGCGCGCCCGTCGGGCAGCACCAGCAGCGGATAGGGGTGTCCGGCGCAGCTGTAGCTGATGGTGGCAGCGCCGCCGCGGGCTTCGGTGTCGATCTGGGCGTACGCCACCGTCGCGCAGCGCGCTCCGGCGACGCTCGCGGCATATCGGTCCAGGGCGCCCAGCACCGCGTCCGGCTCGCCCGCGGTGAGCGCGGAGGCGGCGACCGCGGCACGCAGCCTGCTCATCACGATCGCCGCGGCCAGGCCGTGCCCGACCACATCACCGACCGATATCGCGATCCTGCCGGGGTGATCCAGCGGCGTGACCGAATACCAGTCACCGCCGACCCGCATCGCCTCCGCCGCCGGCTGATAGACGGCCGACACGACCGCGGCGGTGGAGCCGCGATCCAGCTCCAGCAGGTGCTCTTGGAAGTCGACGGCGATCTCGTGTTCACGGGCCATCAGACGGACCCGGTCCAGGGCAGCGGAGGTCAGCTCGCCCATGCGGGCGAAGGCTTCGAGGTCGGCGGCGTCGAATTGGCGCGGCGCGGGCCACAGCAACACCAGCACACCCAGGATGCGGTCGGCGCCATCACGCAGCGGGTGGGCTACGCAGGCGCGGATGCTCGCGGCGCTGTCCTGCACGGCGTGCGCGTAGCGCGGGGGCAGGTCGAACGTGTCGGTGACGACCATCGGCTCACCGGTGCGCACGACATCGGCTCCGATCAGCGGGGCGTCGTGGGCGACGACGTGGTAGCGGTCGCGGAACTCCGAGGGCAGATCGCCGGCGTATTCGAAGCGCACGGACTGCTCGGAGTCGACGACTCCGATCGCGACCGCACCGGCGTCGCCCGAGCCGAAGGAGGAACCCAGCAGGGCGTCCATGATCTCGCCGACCGAGCCGGCGCCCTGCAGCGCCGAGTCGAGGTGCACCAGTTCGGCGGCCAGGCCCGACTGTGCCTCGCGACGCTGCCGGTCACGCTCGCGGCCGACGGCGGACAACCTCGACGCCAGCCGGTCGATCAGCTCTTGGGACCGGAACGGCTTGGGCAGATAGTCGTCGGCCCCGCCGGCGTAGCCCTCGTCGACGGCCTCGGCGCCGGCGCGGGCGGACAGCATCAGGATCGGCGTCGCGGCCAATTCCGGGTCGGCGCGTACGGCGGCGACGAAGCCGAAGCCGTCGAGCCCGGGCATCATCACGTCGGTGACGATCGCGTCCGGGCGTAACTTCCGGGTCGCGGCCAGCGCCGACTCGCCGTCGCCGACCAGAGCCGTCTCCCAGCGGGCCGACAACACCCGGTTCAGGTGCGCCCGCATGTCCGCGTTGTCGTCGGCTATCAGCACCAGTTGGCGGGTCCTCTCGGGCCCGGCGGCGACGGGTTCGGCGGCCGTCATCACCCACTGACTGGCCTCGGCGACATACGGATTGGTCGCATCGGGCCCGGCGGGCGACGGGCCGACGACCGCGCCCGACAGCGATCGCGGCACCCTGACGGTCACGATGGTCCCGCGGTCCAACTCGCTGTCGATTTGCGTAGTGCCGCCGTGCAATTCGACCAGGCCCCGGACCAGAGACAAACCGATCCCGGTGCCCTCGACGCTGCGGCCACGAACGTTGTCGGCGCGGTAGAAGCGCTCGAACAACTGCTTCAGATCCTCGGCGCCGATGCCGACCCCGGTGTCGCGCACGGCGATCACGCAGTCCCCCGCCTCGGTTCGTACCTGCACCGAAATCGTGCCGTGCAGCGTGTATTTGACGGCATTGGACAGCAGGTTGAGAAGGATCGTCTCCCACATGCCCGGATCGACGTCGGCCAGGGCCGGCCCGCAGTCCAGCTCGAGCTCGAGCCCGGCCCGGTGACAAAGCTCCGTGAACGACGAGGCGATCTGCGCGGTGAGCGCACCGACGTCGGTGCGCACCAGCCTCGCGTTGGCCCGGCCGGCCTCGATGCGGGAGAAGTCGAGCAGCGAGTCGACCAGGCGCTGCAGCCGCCGCGCATTGCGTCCGGCGGTGGTAAGCCGCTCCGCGAGCACGCTTTCGGGTGCCGCGTCCGACAGCGCGTCGTCCAGCGGCCCCAGCAGCAGGGTCAGCGGGGTGCGGAACTCATGGCTGACGTTGGTCAAGAATGCCGTCTTCGCCCGGTCCAGTTCGGCCAGCGCATCGGCTCGCTGCCGTTGCTGCTCGTAGGAGACGATCGAAGCGAATGCCGACGACAGCTGGTCGGCCAGCAGTTGGCAGAAGCCGCGGTACTGCGTGTCGAGGGGACAGCGCGGGTTCGTGCCGACGACCAACGCCCCAGGCCTCGCCTGCCTACCCACCGGCAGCACCAGCGCGCTCTCGGGGCAGTCGTCGCCCAGGACTTCCTTGATGCGAGGAAACCTTGCCGCGATGCCGCCGATTTCTTGTACATCGCCCCGGGACCACGACGCCCGGTCCGAGTGGGTCAACCGCGCGAGCGAATCCGGCAGGAATGCCAGCGTCGAGGCTGTAGCGCCCCGCAGCGTGGCGTCACCTTCGGGGTCGGCGACATAGACGGCGATCAACGGGAGATCCGCCGGTTGTGCCGCACATATCTCGACGGTCACGTTCACCGCGTCATCAATGGTCTGGGTTTCCATCACTGCGGACGCGACGGCGTTGAGCACGTGCAGCCGCCGTTCCCCCATCACCCGCTCGGTGGTCTCGGTGACCGCACAGAAGATCCCGGAGACATCGCCGTTAGCGGCGATCATCGGGCCGTAAGTGAAGGTGAAATACCGGTCTTGCCGTCGGCCTTCTATCACCATGGTCAGCAAGAGGTCGCGCGCCCACGTCGCCTCACCGGTTGCGACGACTCCGGCGAGCATCGGCGCGATGGAGTCCCAGATGTCCCACCACACCTCCCGTCCGCGCCGCCCCAGCGCGGCCGGATGCTTGTCGGCCAGAGCAGGTATGTAGGCATCGTTGTAGACGAGGAAGAGATCCTGCGGGCCCAGCCACAGCACGATGGGAAACCGCGACGTCAACGCCGTCACCACCGCCACGCGAAACTCGGCCGGCCATTGTTGCGGCGGGCCCAGCGGATGACCGTCCCAGTCGAATTCAGCGAACCGCCGGCCCATCTCGCCGCCCAGGGAAACAGCAGCGGCCAGGTCAGCCGGCAGTCGCGAATCCATCACTGTCGTCTTCGTTGCAACGCCGCGGAAAGCGTGGGGTAGATGTCGAAGACGCGGTCCAGTTCGGTGACCTGAATCGGTCGCAGCACCTGGTCGTGGTCGGCGACCAGGCGAACCGGCGTCCCGCCGGCTTTCCCGCCTTCGTGGGAGTCGAGCACGGCGTTCAGCGCAGCGCTTCCGAAGAACTCGACGGCCAACAAATCGACGACCACGGGTCGGACCGGCTGCACCGACGCCAGCCCGAGCGCGTTGGTCAGCTGAGCGGCGAGCTCATCGACGGTACTCGAGTCGACATCGCCTTTGACGCGGACGATCACTGCATCGTCGTGGGCCTCGTGTTCGACCGCCAACAACTTCATGCCTTCCGCCGCAGCCAACGTGAGGTCTGCAGCCGCGAAGCCCGCTGACGCGACGGTATGCGCGGTGGCGCATAGCAGACCACCAGACATTATCCCCTACCCGAACTGCCCGTTTACCGATTGGCTGGTTACCCGCTGGGCTCGGGGGGGATCCTCTCGTGCACGGTCAGCAGCAGATGGTCGAATTGACCCTGCAGAGCGGCCGCCGGCGCGGGCAAGGTGGGCACCTCGGCAAGCAACTGCTTGGCCAGTGCGCGAAGTTTCACGTTGGTCTCCTGCGAGCGCCACTGCAACACGCGGAACGCCTGCTCGGCGCTCACCCGGTAGACGAACATCAGCACGCCCTTGGCCTGCTCGATGGCCGCGCGGCTCTCGAACAGGTCCGGCAGCGCCTCGTCGAGCACTTCTTGCCTGGTCTCGTCGAAGGTGTTGGTGAGGTCGATGTAGTAACCCTCGGTGCCCAGCACGGCGCCCGACTCGTCGCGCATGCGGTCGGCGACGACGATGGCGTCGTGCACCGTGCCCGCGGTGTCGAGGAACCGGTGCCTGCTCGAGAACGACTCCTCGGACTGCAGCGCGTAGTCGAGCAGCTCCTGCACATGCGCGCGGTCGTCGGGATGCTTGTGCGACATCAGCAGTTTGGTCGTCGGCACGACCTCTCCCGGTTCGTAGCCGTGCATCCTGGCGACCTCGTCCGACCACTCCCAGCGCTGACCCACGAACCAGAAGCGGAACGCGCCGACGTTCAGGTATCCGGGGGCCGGCTCGACGGGATCGGAAAACCGTGCGCCGTCCCCGTTGGATGACGATTCCCCTGTTCGCCTGCGCTGTTGCACGTTTGCATTTTTCCACTACGGGAATGCCCTCGGCTACCGCCCCGGCGGAAATGGCCGTCGATCGTGCCACGCGGTGTCTTGTGGGGGTAACGTCGCGTGCGGACCCATCCATACGACGCGGGAGCGCACGCCGAGTGCGCTGAGAGGACGGCTCGGGGCCGTCGACCGTACGAACCTGACCGGGTAATGCCGGCGTAGGGAGATGAAAAATGACTGATGTCCTTTCCGGAACTGCGTCGGGCACCGCTTCGCCCAATGTTGAGCCGGCCGTGACCACGGGCCCGATCGCGGGCAGCAGCAAGGCCTACCGCGAGATCGCCGGCCCGGACGGGGTCACCCTGCGGGTGCCGCTGCGGCGCGTGCACCTGTCGACCGGCGACGACTTCGACCTGTACGACACCTCGGGCCCGTACACCGATCCGGACGCGACGATCGATCTGACGGCCGGGCTGCCGGCGCGGCCCGGGGTGGTCCGCGATCGCGGCACCCAGCTGCAGCGCGCCCGCGCCGGCGAGATCACCGCCGAGATGGCCTACATCGCCGCCCGCGAGGGCATGCCCGCCGAGCTGGTTCGCGACGAGGTCGCGCGGGGCCGCGCGGTGATCCCGGCCAACCACAACCACCCCGAGATCGAGCCGATGATCATCGGCAAGGCGTTTGCAACCAAGGTGAACGCAAACATCGGCAACTCGGCGGTGACGTCGTCGATCGCCGAGGAGGTCGACAAGATGGTGTGGGCAACCCGGTGGGGCGCCGACACCATCATGGACCTGTCCACCGGCAAGAACATCCATGAAACCCGTGAGTGGATCCTGCGAAACTCCCCGGTGCCGGTCGGCACGGTGCCGATCTACCAGGCCCTGGAGAAGACCAAGGGTGACCCGACCGAGCTCACCTGGGAGCTCTACCGCGACACCGTGATCGAGCAGTGCGAGCAGGGCGTCGACTACATGACCGTGCACGCCGGCGTCCTGTTGCGCTATGTGCCGCTGACCGCCAAGCGGGTCACCGGCATCGTCTCGCGCGGCGGTTCGATCATGGCGGCCTGGTGCCTGGCGCATCATCGGGAGTCGTTCCTGTACACCAACTTCGACGAACTTTGCGAGATCTTCGCCCGCTACGACGTCACCTTCTCCCTCGGCGACGGCCTGCGGCCGGGATCGATCGCCGACGCCAACGATGCGGCGCAGTTCGCCGAGCTGCGCACCCTGGGCGAGTTGACGAAGATCGCGAAATCCCATGGCGTGCAAGTGATGATCGAGGGGCCGGGGCACGTCCCGATGCACAAGATCGTCGAGAACGTGCGCCTGGAAGAGGAGTGGTGTGAGGAGGCTCCGTTCTACACGCTGGGCCCGCTGGCCACCGACATCGCGCCGGCCTACGACCACATCACGTCGGCGATCGGCGCGGCCATCATCGCCCAGGCCGGCACCGCGATGCTCTGCTACGTCACCCCCAAGGAACACCTGGGGCTGCCGGACCGCAAGGACGTCAAGGACGGCGTCATCGCCTACAAGATCGCCGCGCACGCAGGCGATCTGGCCAAGGGGCACCCCCACGCGCAGGAACGCGACAACGCGTTGAGCACGGCGCGATTCGAGTTCCGCTGGAACGACCAGTTCGCGCTGTCGCTCGACCCGGACACCGCGCGGGAGTACCACGACGAGACGCTTCCCGCCGAACCCGCCAAGACCGCGCACTTCTGCTCGATGTGTGGGCCCAAGTTCTGCTCGATGCGTATCACCCAGGATGTCCGCGACTACGCCGCCAAGCACGGCCTGGACAGCGAGGAAGCGATCGAGGCGGCCATGTCCGAGGGCATGGCGGAGAAGTCGCGTGAGTTCGCCGAGCACGGCAACCGGGTGTATCTACCGCTGGCTCAGCAGTGATCGCAAGCGCGGGTATAGCGGGTCGCCACCATTTAGCCCAGTGACGTTCCTGCCGCTGCCCGCTCCGGGCACGACGCCGCGGCGGGTGCTGTCCATCGCCGGGTCGGACTCCGGGGGCGGCGCCGGCATCGAAGCCGACATGCGCACGATGGCTCTGCTGGGTGTGCACGCGTGCGTGGCGGTCACCGCGGTCACCGTGCAGAACACGTTGGGAGTGCAGAGCTTTCACGAGGTGCCCGGCGACGTCGTCGCCGGACAGATCGAGGCCGTGGTCGGTGACATCGGCATCCAATCCGCCAAGACCGGGATGCTGGCGTCGCCGCGGATCATCGACACCGTGGCCACCACCTGGACCCGGCTCGGGTTGACGGTTCCGCTCGTCGTGGACCCGGTGGCGGCCTCCATGCACGGCGATGCGCTGATGGCACCCGCCGCCCTGGATTCGCTTCGCAGTCAACTGTTTCCGTTGGCGACGCTGGTGACACCGAACCTCGACGAGGTGCGGCTGCTGGTCGGCATCGACGTGGTTGACCCGGTGTCGCAGCGGGCGGCGGCCGAGGCGCTGCATGCGCTGGGCCCGCAATGGGTGCTGGTCAAGGGCGGTCACCTGCGGTCATCGAATCGCAGCTGCGACCTGCTCTATGACGGCGCCGATTTCCACGAGTTCGACACCCAGCGAATCGCCACGGGTAACGACCACGGCGGTGGCGACACGCTCGCCAGCGCCGTCGCGTGCGCACTGGCGCACGAGTTCACCGTGCCGGACGCCGTCGGGTTCGGGAAGCGTTGGGTTACTGAGTCTTTGCGCGCCGCCTATCCGCTGGGCCATGGCCATGGCCCCGTCTCCCCCTTGTTTCGGCTGTCATGAATTTGGATCAGATCGCGGGCATCGCGCACGAACCGGACGGTGCCCCCAAGGGCGTGGTCGTCTTGACCCACGGCGCCGGCGGTAACCGCGATGCGATTCTGCTGCAACAGGTTTGCGACGAGTGGGCGCGGCGCGGCTGGCTGGCGGTGCGCTACAACCTGCCCTACCGGCGCCGCCGGCCCACCGGCCCGCCGTCGGGCTCGGCCGCCACCGACCGGGCCGGCATCGTCGAGGCGATCACGCTGTGCCGCGGCATTGCCGGCGGCCCGGTGATCGCCGGTGGGCATTCCTATGGCGGTCGGCAGACGTCCATGGTGGTTGCGGCCGGGGAGGCCGTGGTGGATGCGCTGACGCTGTTCTCCTATCCGGTGCATCCCCCGGGCAAACCCGAACGCGCCCGCACCGAACACCTGCCCGACATCACGGTGCCGACGGTGTTCACGCACGGCACATCCGACCCGTTCGGCACTCCCGACGAATTGCGTGCCGCCGCCGCGCTGATCACCGGGACGACCGCCGTCGTCGAGATCGCCAGTGCCCGACACGATCTGCGATCGAAGACGTTGAACGTCCCGGCGTTGGCCGTCGATGCCGCCCTGCAGCTGCTGGGGCGGAATTAGACAGCTAAAGCTGGACAGTTTTAACTGTCTAGATTAGGGTGGTGGCGTGGATGGCATCAGCGACTCCGCGGTGGCGGCGGCGCGCGACATCAGGGTGGTGTTCAGCCGGCTACGGCGCCGGCTGAAGGGCATCGCGACCGATGGTCTGACGCCTTCACAGACCGCGGTGCTCACCCGGCTCTGGAAAGAGGGGCCGTCGTCGGCCAGCGTATTGGCCGGCGCCGAACAGGTGCGCCCGCAGTCGATGGCCACCATCCTGGCCGCCCTGGGCCAACGCGGGCTCATTGAGCGCACACCGGATCCGAATGACGGTAGGCGCCAGATTGTTTCGCTGACCCCTGCGGGCAAGCGGCGTGCCGAAACCGACCGGCGCGCCCGCGAGGAGTGGTTGGCCTGCGCCATCCAGGAGCGCTACACCGAGGCAGAGCGGCGCGTCATCGTCGACGCGCTGTCGCTACTCGAGCGCTTGACCGAGCAATGAAAGGACAGGTGCCACAATGCAAGTAGGACTGCACTTCATCGACTTTCTACCCGGAGACCCAGCAAGGCTGGGCCCGACGCTGGCCGACGCGGCCAAGGCCGCCGAGCAGGGCGGCGCCACCCTGTTCACCCTCGCCGACCACCTCTTCCAGATGGAAGAGCTTGCGCCCGCGCAGAATCCATTCCTAGAGGGCTACACATCACTGGGCTTCCTGGCCGGCCAGACCACGACGATCGACCTGGCCCTGCTGGTCACCGGCGTGACCTATCGCTATCCCGGTTTGTTGGCCAAGGCCGTCACCACCCTGGACGTGCTGTCGCAGGGCCGGTCGATGCTGGGTCTGGGCGCGGCCTGGTACGAACGCGAGCACACCGCGCTGGGCATTCCGTATCCGCCACTGAGCGCCCGCTTCGAAATGCTGGAAGAGACGCTGCAGATCTGCCGGCAGATGTGGAGTGCGGACGACGGGCCCTACACCGGCACGCACTACCGGCTGGACGAGACAATCTGTGAGCCGCAACCGATTCGGCGACCCCCGATCCTGATCGGCGGTGACGGCGAGAAGAAGACGCTGCGCCTGGTCGCGCAGTACGCCGACATCTGGAACAGCATGTCGAACGATGTCGAGGAGCTCCAGCACAAGATCGAGGTGCTGAACCGGCACTGCGACGCGGTGGGCAGGGATCCTGGTGAGGTCCGCAGGACGTCCGGTGGCCTGGCCGGTGCCGACCCCTTCGACAACACGGACGAATTCCTGAAGATCGTCGAACGCTACGCCGCGCTGGGTGTCGACATGATCAACATCGGCCCGATGCCCGGCACTCCGGATCCGGTCGGGTTCGTCCGCCGCCTGGGCGACGAGGTGATTCCGCGGATCGCCGAAATAGGCTGACGGCGTTCGGTATTCGTCATCCAGGGTAGCGGGAATAGCAGGCGTCCGCGTTGCCGGTCACGCCGCCGCGGAACGCCGCGATCCGAGTGAAACCAGCCGGCACGCTGGTGCCGTCGGCGTCGCTGGCGACCAGATGGTTCGTGAGCAGACCGGCGACCGCCTCGTCCAGATCACCTGCGGTGAGCAGCAATTGGTTGTGCGAGGGGAGGTCGATCGGCTCGGCCATCTTGCGATGCGCCACACCGGTCAGGCATGCGGTCCGCAGCGCGGTCCATGGGCTCTGCATCGCCAGACCGCGCTCGTGCTGCACCGCCAGCGCGTATCTCGACATCACGACGGACAGCGCGGTGTCGTCGCCTTGCGGCAGGGTGTGTTGCTTCTCGTCGGCGACCGCGCCCATTTCGGCGAGCCCGGGCAGGTCGACCACGATCGTGTTGGTGCTCGGACAGTAGGACGCCGGCGGCGTCGCCTTGGCGTCCGGGCAATCGGCCGGCTCGTAGGACAGCGCCGGCGGATTCGTCGGAGCGAAGATCTTTCCCAGCAGGTCCATCAGATTCGACAAGGTGTCCTTGTTGATCGGCACCTCACCGGTCTCCGTCGCCCCGGAGTTGTCGACCCGCAAGGCGTTTGGCAAATCGCCGCGGCGCTTCTCGATTTCGTTGCGGTTGATGGCCGCGCAGGCCGAGGCGCCGTTGAGGAAACCCATCTGGAAGGCGCTGACGCGGTCCAGGGCCGAGCCGTGCGCGTCGTCGTTCTGCGTCTCGCTGTCCATCACCGGGTCACGGGTGGTGATGATGCCCGCCAGCACGTGGTCGAGCCCGTCGGCGGTGCTCAGCGTGAAGCGCGGCGACTTGCCGTCGGCGACCCAGTACAGATAGACACCCGCGAAGCAGTCGGCCTGCTGTTCGCGGATGATGGTCGCGTCCCGTCTGGTCACCAGCTTCGCCATCTGCTGCAGCGCGTGGCCGAATTCGTGCGCCAGCACACCGGTGACGGACATGTCGCCGAAGTACTTCTGCGCGATGGGCATGAATACGCCGCGGTCCCAGGCGATCAGGTTGCATCGGCCGGTGTAGAACGCGTTGACGAGCTTGTAGGTGTCGTTGTTGCACACGATCGGGCTGCGCGGATCGCTCGAGTTGTACGACACCATCTTGCTGACCGGAACGAACTTGCCCTTCAGCGATTGGTCGTACACCGACTGCCAGTAGTCCTCGATGTCGTTGACCGACAGCAGCGCCAAGGTGTCGATGGGCCCGTTGTCGGTGTTGAGCACCTTGCCGTTGGGACTGGGTGCGTTCGAACGGGTTCCGCTGGGCCCGTTGGTCGCGGGCAGACCACCCACCAGAAAGGGGTCGTTGAGCATCGACAGCGCGCGCCCGCCGACGAACGTCGTGCATCCGGCGACCACGAGCACCGCCGCCGCCCACACAACTGCCGACCTGAGCGCATGCCTATTCATGACCAACCTCATCCCGACCGGCTACAGGGCAGCATCAAGGAAACTCATCCTAGAGGCATTGACCCTACACGGCAGCACAAATCGAGGGACCCAGCAAACTTGCGGCAAGGCACTAGAAAGGCGGCGGCTCGCCGTCGCCTTCGGCCGGCGGGGCGGGACCGAGGCACGCGGCCTCGCGCTCTTGACGTTCGGGTTGCCGGGCATGGTGGTTTTGCCGCCGCTCGGCGGCGATGCGTGCGGCCCGGTTTTGGGCGCGGGTGCGCTCGCGTCGGGGCATCATGGCGGTGCGGTCGGCGCAAGGGTCTGGTCTTGGCGGGGCTGGTGCGGGCGCGGCGCCGGTGGCCGTGCACAGCTGGGGAAACAACAGCGCGCTACCCGGAGCGGTGACGTAGGTCTGCCCGTCGGGCAGGCCCCAAATCACGGTCCCGTCGGGCAGCTGCCGGTCGCGCCAGCCCCAGAACGTCTTCATCAGATGGTGAAGACGGCACAGCGCCTTGAGGTTCGAGGCGTGCGTCGCGCCGCCGTCGGCGTAGGGGACCGTATGGTCGAGGTCGCATTCGGTGGCCGGACGGTCACAGCCCGGCGCCCGGCACGTCAGATCCCGGCAGCGCACGAAGTCGGCCAGCGCGGCCGAGGGGGCGTAGCGGGGTTCGGCGCCTGTCGGCGTCGTCAGTGGTACCTGCCGCGCCGACTTGGCCAGCTCGGTGAGCACCTCTGCCGGGATGAGTCCCTCGACGCCGGGCAGGGCACCAGGCGTCGATACCCTGCCCTCCACGCTGGCCTGCTCAGCGATCACGTGGATCACGACATTGCTCTTGGGCTTGCTCACGCTCGGCTCACCCGCAGCACACTCGGCACGCCCGCAGCCGCACACCAGCCGCGAACTTCCGGCGGCCAACGCCCCCAACGCATCCGCGCGCCGCTGCGCGGCGGTGCGCGGATCGGCCTGGCACACCGTGGCGGCCAATTGGTCGAGTCGCCGGTCCAGCGCTAGGCCGTCGGGGCCAAAGACACTGCCCTCCACATACGCCATCCCCGACTCATTGGCCAAGACATCCACATAGCGGTCGGCGACCGCGTCCTTGGCGCGGCGCACCGCATCGGCGTCCACCAATGCCACGACCCGATCCACCGCCGCGGCCAACCCACCCTTGGTCAGCGAGGGACGCCGCGACAGCAGCACCGCCAACCGCGCGTCGACCCGAGCCAACACCTCGGCATCGGTGATCAGATCGGTGCGAAACACGATCGTTTGAAACGCCCGGTAGTCGATATCGCCGTTCTGAAAAACCTTGCCCACCTGGGGCAGCCGCTCCCGCATCGCCATGGCGTAGCGCAAGTAACTGTGGCCCATCGCCACACTGCACCCCAACGCCGCGCCCAACTGCGCAGCCACCGCATCCCACGCGTCCGCCGACCACTCCGCGCGCTCCCCCGACTCGCGGCAGCGCAATACCAGCAAGTCGCCGGCGGCCACCAGTCGCTCGGCGGCCGCCCGTGCCTCCGCGCGCCCCGCGTCACGCACCCGGTCGAGCAGCGCGGCCGACTCCGGGGTCTCCCGCGAGGCATACCACCATTCGAACATAGGTTCGATACTAGCGCGATCTACTGACTCAAACTATTTGGCAGGGTCGCGGCTTGTGGATAAATGCCGCGGCCGGAAGTCGTCAGGGCACGCGTGTGCGATGCCTCTTGTTGTGCGGCGGCACACCGTTGATCCCACCGATCGACTCCGCGTAGCTGCCGACGGCGAACCCGACGCCAGAACCCATGACCGCCAACGCATCCCGGTTGATGTTGTCGACGGTGTCGCGAGGGCTCTGGAAGTTCGGATCGAACGCCACGCCGGCCTGTCCGCCCCATAACCGGGCCTGGATGGGAGTTTTCGGCTGCGAAGCTCCGGTGGTCATGCCCCCGACGGGCACGCCCGCAACCATGAAGGGGTGGTAGTCGGCCCTGGTGTCCAACGGCATGTCCGCGGGCCGCTTGCCGGCGAGGTTCAGATAACCGGCGAGCGTGCGTTCGATGCCGGCCGAGCCTTCGGGCACATCCGCGGCCGAGACGCCGGGTCCGGGTGGCCCGGACTGATCGCCGTCGTCGGTGAAGAATCCGGCGTTGGGCGAACCCAGCATCGTGAAGTTCAAGTACAGCGCGATGTCATTGAGTTGCTCACGGTCCATGCCGAACACGAAATCCATGACGCCGTTGCGCCCGTCCTCGTCGGCACCCCAGAACACGAACCGGACCGCGTTGTTCACCGGCGCCAGCGGGCCCAGTCGCAGCGCCGTCTCCAGCACGGCGGCCACCCCGGAGCCGTCGTCGTTGATCCCGGGTCCGGCGCGCGAGGCGTCCAGATGCGCACCCACTACGACGACGTCGTTGGCCGACCCGGACTTGGTCTGCGCCACGACGTTTCGGGAGGTGATCTTGACGTTCTGCGCATCCAGCACCAGCCGTACCGGTGCGGTCGCGCCCGTCAGCGCGGCGGCGCCGGAGGATCCCAGCACGGCGACCGGCACGGTCAACTGTTTGAAGTAGCCGGTGGTGAACAAAGTGGGTGGAGCTCCGCGCCCGGTCGGGGAGCTGAGCACTATCACCGCACTCGCACCCCTGGCCACCGCGCTGTTCTGTTTGTCGACCACCGAGCACTGGGCGTCGTCGACCACGGCGATCGCCCCCTTGGGCACCACGGCCGGGTAATCGCTGGCCCGGCAACCCGACGGCTGCGCCGGACGGATCGGCTGCCCGGTCAGTCCGCCGGGCGGGGTCTGTACCAGCAGCGAGGCCTGGTCGACGGGATAGGTGCGGCCGGCAACGGTCACCGCCGGCTTGCCCAACGAGACGGTGTAGAGCCGGTCGAACTGCGGCGTCTGAACGTCGAAACCCCTGTCGCGCAAGGCTTTAGCGACGTAGTCCACGCTCGCGTTGAAACCCGGCGTGCCGTCCGCGCGGTTGCCGCCGTTGGCGTTGGCGATGTCCTGCAACGCACGCAGGTGCGTCAGCATGCCCTCGGCAGTCACCTTCTTGGCCAGGCTGTGCCCCAGGTCCGGTGTCGTTGTCGGCAGCGCCAGCCGCGTCGACGAACAACCGGCCACCATCGCGATCGACAGCAGCGTCGCGCCCAGCCGGGAAATCATGACTTGACGAGCACGTGCCGGGTGCGGTCCGCCATCGCGGGAACGCCGTTGTGGCCACCGAGGTCTTGCGCGTAGAGACCGATCGCGTAAGCCACACCGCCGCCGTTGATCCCCAACGCGGTGCGGTCGACGTGGTCGAGGGTGTCGGTTTTCTGGTGGTAATTGGGGTCGAACGGTTGATCGGCCGTCCCGCCCCACAACTTGGCCTGATCCGCGGACATCTTGCCCTCGGCGCCCGAGAACAGGCCGCCGGCGGGAATCCCGGCCAGCGTGAATCCGTCGTAGTCAGACCGGCCGTCGAACGAGGTGTCCTGCGCCGTCTTTCCGGCCGCCTTCAGGTAAGCGACCAGCGTCCGCTCGATGCCTGCCGAACCCTCCGGCACCACCGGCTGGCCACGAGCGTCCAGCGGCAGCGACTGGTCGCCGTCGTAGGTGAAATAGCCGGGGTTCGGCGACGCGAGCATGTCGAAGTTCAGGTACAGCGCAATGTTTTTCAGCGCCGTCAGATCCAGGGACTCGACATAGTTGCGCGACCCGATCAACCCGAGTTCCTCGGCGCCCCAGAAGCCGAACCGCAGCGCGTTGTGCACCGGCGGCGAACTCCCCAGCCGCACAGCTGTTTCCAGCACAGCAGCGACACCCGATCCGTTGTCGTTGATGCCCGGCCCCTCCGGCACGCTGTCCAGATGCGCCCCCGCCATCACCACGTCGGTCGCCGATCCGGTTTTGGTCTGCGCAATCACGTTGCGCGCCCGGAAGCTTTGGGCGGTGGCATTGAGCTTGATCGTGGTGGGTCCCGGTTGCCCGCGCAGCTGCAGCCCCACCGATCGGGTCACGCTCAGCACCGGAATCTTCACGTCAGTGGTTGGCCCCAGCGTGCCGCCCATCTGTTGTTCGTCGACGTTGTCGGCGATGATCATCGCCACGGCGCCACGCTGTGCCGCGGCCTCTTCCTTCTGAGCGAACGGGCAGGTGCCGCGATCGACCAGCACCACCGCGCCGCGCACCGGCAAGTTGGCGTAATCGGAGGCCGCGCAACCGAGGTTGTTCGCCGGCGCGGCGACCAGCGGCCCGGTCACGCCGTCCGGCGCGGTGCCCAGGCTGAAGTCCAGCGCGTGCGCCTCCACCGGCTTGCCGCCGACGGTGACGTCCGGCTTGTCGCCGTGAAACACTCGCGCCGAGAACTCGGGGGTCTGCACGTCAAACCCACTGCCGCGCAGAACTTTAACCACGTAGTCGACGCTGGCCTCATATCCGGGTGTGCCCACCGCCCGGGTGCCGTTGTTGGCGTTGGCGATGTCTTGCAGCTTGGACAGGTGTGCCATCATCGCGTCCGTCGTGACCTTGTCGCGCAATGCGGAGGCGAATTCGCCCGCGGCGGGATGTGTTTGCTGCGAGTCAGACGACCGATGGAAGCAGCCGGTCGACAATGCGGTCAGGGCGACCACGGCGAGCAACGCCGGAATCGTCGTGGATTTGTTCACCATCGCGCCCCAGGTTAGACCGCGGCCCAGGCGGCCGGGTTCAGGACACGGCGGTATCAGACATACAGCGCGCTGAAGGGCGAAACGGGGATGTTGCGCACCACGAACCAGGCCAGCACCAACGACAGCGTCACGACGGCGGCCCAACGTCGGTGCTGCCAACTGCGGACCCGCCGGCCCACCACGCGGCCGTAGGTCCAGGACACATACGCCCACACCAACAGCGCGACAGCCGCCAGGCCCAATGCGTTGAACCTGGCGGCCGCCAACAGATTGCCGTGCATGAGCGAATACACCATGCGCAAGCTGCCGCACCCTGGACAGTCGATACCCAGCAACGCCTTGGTGGGGCATACGGGCAGCGGGCCGTTCGGGGTGGTCGGATCGCCCGCCCAGATGGCGGCGCACATCAGCGTCGTGGATGCCGCCACCACCAGTGGTGCACCCAGATTCGCGTGCGCCGCCCCCCAGCGGGTCACCATGATCCGAGTCTTTAGAACATCGCGGCGAGTGCCGCGTTGGTGTTCGTGTTCAGCGCACCGATCGCCAGCAAGATGCCGTAGATGATGCCTGCGACGACGCCGATGACCACGGACCAGATCACCCATCGCTTGGCGCTCTCGGCGGACGCCTGCGCCTCCGCATAGCGTCCCTGCGCCCACAAACCATTGACCTGGCTCGACTTGACGATCGCCACGATTCCGAAGGGAAGACAGCAGAACAGGGTCGCCAGAATCGACCACACCAGATAGTTATTCGGCGCTTGGCCGGCCGGCGGCTGCGGCGGATAACCCGGAGACGGCGGCGGATAGTCGGGCGGAGGAGGAGGGGGCTGTGTCATGGATTCTCCAGTCAAGAGAAGTTAGCTGACGTAAAGCGGTGCTAACCATACCCGAGCGGGCTCTGATCGGCACCAGCAATGAAAAAATCTTGGTTTAGTCCGCCCCGCGCACGACGCGCCGGCAAGGCCCCCGCCTCGCCAAAAGTCTGAAATACCGCGGCGCCTCAACATAATTCGCGATTCCGCGCGACGACGGGCGTGTCATCACCGTCTGCCTGGTCGTCCGCGGGTTGAGCCGAGGAAGGATGCCCACACAGACAATTGCCAACGGAATGTGTTGCTTTACCGCGACATAGCCCTACTATCCGTGTTTAGAAGCGGCCGTTAAGGAGCCATTCATGTCTGAGTTCAGCAACGCGCTGAGGGCGGCGATCCTAACGACACTCACCGCGAGTTTGGCCTTAGCGGGCGGCGCCCCAGCGAGCGCGGATCCCGCGACCACCGGGAGCTCTTCGGATATCAATGCGCTTGCGGCCTCGCTGTCGAAGGGCTACGGCCTGAACAACTGCACCGCCCAGAACATCGACCGCAGCACACAACTGGCCGTGCTCACGTGCGGGCAGAGCCCCGATCCACGCGGACCGGCGCAGGCCAAGTACGTCCTGTTCACCAATGCCGACCATCTGGCCACCTCGTTCAGGGCCACCATCAACGAGGACGTGCTCAGCCCCTGCGGGGACGCCCACCAGTCACCCTCGAGCTGGCACAAGGACGGCTCGACCGCCAGCGCCGGTCAGGCAGCCTGCGGCACCTATCGAAACGGCGCCGAGATCATCTGGACCACGGACGCAAAGAACACTTTGAGTTACCTGCGCGCGTCCAACACCGACGTTGCGGCGCTTTACCAGTGGTGGCGTGCAAACGGGTGACGCTCCCGCTGCGCCGCAGCCGATTCTTCGAACCGAGATCCGAGAAACGTTCGCCCCTCTTTATTTCCATCAACCGCAGGGAGTCAGGAAAATGTCACATCGGAACACCGCACTGCGAGTCGCGTCGGCCGCAACCATAACGGGCAGTCTGGCTTTCGCGGGCGTCGGCGCCGCGAACGCCGAACCCAACACCGGCAACGCGACGGACATGAACACGTTGGCCGCCTCGCTGTCGAAGGGCTACGGCCTGAACAACTGCAAGCCGCAAGAGCTTTCCGAGACCGGTGAACTGGCCGAACTGGTGTGTGGGCAAAGCCCAGACTCCAACGGACCCGGCTCCGGCGTTTACGCGCTCTTCTCCAACAGCACGAACCTGGGCTCCGCCTTCAGCTCCACCATCAAAGACGTGTCCCTGGCCGCGTGTGGGGACGCCGGGGCGTCGCCGGGAACGTGGAAACAGAACGGCCAGACGGGCGGCCAGATCGCTTGTGGCACCTACAAGAACTACGCCACCTTGACCTGGACCACCGACGCCAAGAACGTGTTGGGCCACCTGACCGCGTCCAATTCGGACGTCAACGCGCTCTATCAGTGGTGGCGCACGAACGGCTGACGTTTACAGCTGGGCCGCAATCAGATCCGCCACCGCCCGCATCCCGGCCGCGTTCGGGTGCAAGGGGGCGGGGCGGCGCGGCAGGCCAATACCGAAGCGTGCGGGCAGCGTCGTCCACGGCTCTGCCGACCATGCGTGATGTTCGCGACCCGCCGCGCCGGCGCGGATGACCTCGCAACCGGTCGCCGCGGCGGCGTCGGCCGTCATCGTCTCCAGCGTGGCGGCCACGTGCCGGCCCAGGTCGGCGTCGGACGGCGAGAGCGGCTCGGCCGGCACGCCCGGCGGCGGCAGCAACGTCAGGTAGTCGACGAAGAAGATCCGTGCCCGCGCCGATCGCTGGCGCAGCGCCCGGCCGACCGCGCACAGCGATTCAAACACCGCGTCCAGGGCGCGATCCCGCGCCCGGCGATCCAGCAGTTCGGAGATGCGATCACCCAGCAGCGGCAGGTGACGCAGCGAATGCGGCAGTGCCGCGGCCATCAACAGCGGAACGTAGCCGACGTCATTGCCGCCGATGGTCACGGTGACCAGGCTCTCGGTGCCGTCCAGGGCGGCGATCTGGGGTGGCGCGCCGTGTTGGCGCTCGGTGAGCACGTGCGCGGTGGTCGCCCCGGAGAAGGTGACGTCGATCAAGTCGTGCCGGTATCGCTGCGCGATCAGGTGCGCATAGTTGCGTGCGGATCGGCCCGACCAGCGCGGGGCCCCGGCGGCGCGGGGGCGGATGCCGGGACCGGCGGCCATCGAACTGCCCAGCGCCACATAACGACTCATGGTTGCGGGCTCGACGCCTGCGCCCAGAACCGCTTCGGGATCCGTCCGGCGCGCCGCGCCAGATACCCGGCGGTGACGGCGGCGGCCATCGCGGCGGCCATCGCGGCCGGATCGGCGGCCCTGGTCACCGCGGTGGCCAACAGCACGGCGTCGCAACCCAATTCCATGGCCAGCGCCGCGTCGCTGGCCGTTCCGATGCCCGCGTCGAGCACCACCGGAACGCCGGCCCGGGCGACGATCATTTCGATGTTGTGCGGATTGGTGATACCAAGCCCGGTGCCGATCGGCGAACCCAGCGGCATGACCGCCGCGCAGCCGGCGTCTTCGAGCCGGCGTGCCAGCACCGGATCGTCGTTGGTATAGGGCAGGACGACGAACCCGTCATCGACCAACTGCTCTGCGGCTCGCACCAATTCGACTCCATCGGGCAGCAGCGTGCGTTCGTCGGCGATCACCTCGAGCTTGATCCAGTTGGTGTCCAGCGCTTCGCGCGCCAACTGCGCGGTGAGCACCGCCTCGGCCGCGCCGCGGCATCCCGCGGTGTTGGGCAACGGCGTGATGCCCAGCCGGTTGAGCAGATCGAGCAGGCCGGTGCCGCCCTCCGCGTCGACCCGGCGGATGGCGACGGTGGTCAGTTCGGTGCCCGAGGCCACCAGCGCCTCCTCGAGCACCGCGAGGTTGCCGGCTCCCCCGGTCCCCATGATCAGGCGCGACGCGAAACTGCGGTCGCCGATGGTCAGTTTTGCATCAGCCACCTTGCACCGCCGTCACTATCTCGAGTCGGGCGCCGTCGAAAAGTTCTGTGCTCCAACGGGATCGCGGTAACACCGCGTCGTCCATGGCCACCGCGACGCCGCGGTCCGGAAAACCCATGGAGTGCAGCAGCGCGGCGACCGTGACATGCGCGTCGACGTCGACCTTCTGCTCGTTGACCATGACGATCATTGGCGTGCTCCCACCGGGGACAGTTCGGACACGATCTGTTCAGCCGTCCAGGGCGCCAACAGGAATCCCGATCGGCCGTGGCCGGCGGCCACCAGCGTTCGCGCATCCAGGCGATGTACCAGCGGCAGATTGTCGGGTGTCATGGGGCGCAACCCGGCGGCGCACTCGGCCAGCTCGTATTCGCCCAGGGCGGGCAGCACCGCGCACGCGTCGTCGAGCAGGTCACGCACCCCCGACACGACCGGGGCGGTGTCGCGCCCGTGCTCGTATTGGGTGGCCCCGACCACCACCCCGTCGGCGCGTGGCACCAGGTACACCTGCCGTCCGTGCACCCGGGCGCGAATGACCCGCTGCGGCAACGGCATACAGCCCTTGCGCCACCGCAGTCGCAGCACTTCGCCCTTCACCGGGCGGACCGGCAGGCCGGGCCACAACGCCGGCGCGTCGATGCCGTTGGCGATCACCACCGCGTCGGCCGCGACGCGCGACAACTCGTGCACCGGCGGCGCCCACGACACCCCGAGACGCTCGCACTGGTCAATCAAGGCGTCCAGCACCGCCCGGTTGTCCACGGCCAGCTCGGTGGGCGCCCGAAAGCCGTGCCGGATGCCCTGCGCCAGCAGCGGCTCGACGTCGCGGGCGGTCGACTCCCAGACCACCGGGTGCCCCTGGGCGGACAACCACTCCGCGACGGTGCGCAGATCGGCGGCATCGGCGCGGTCGACGGCCACCACCAACGACTCGCGCGCCGTGACCACCTCGGCCGGCAACCCGTCCAGGAAGCCTCCCTCGCGCCACAGCCGCAGCGATTCCAGGCCGAGACGCAACAACTGTTCTTCGCCGGGCCAGCCCTCGCTGTGCGGCGCCAGCATGCCGCCGGCGACCCAGGATGCGCCTTTGTGGTCGCTGCGGTGCACCCGCACCGACCACCCGGCCTGCGCGGCGCGGCGCGCCACCGCGAGCCCGATGACGCCGCCGCCGATGACGGCCAGCGACCCCGGCGGCGGGCCCGAGGGTGTCCCGGTCATGCTTGAACCTCCCTTCGCCGGCATTATCCGGATCAGGTGTGACGGTAAGGGCCGGTCGGGCGCAAGCCCGGTGGTGCCCACTCTCAGCCCCGCTCCCGGGACTCCCGTGTCTGGTAATTCTCTGCGCTCCACGCTAGCGCGCTAGCGTCTCGGTGTGCATCCACGTGGTACCCGCCTGTTGGCGGCGCGGCTGTATCTGTGCACCGACGCGCGCCGGGAGCACGGCGACCTGGCCGAGTTCGCGGACGCCGCCCTGGCCGGCGGCGTGGACATCATCCAGCTGCGCGACAAGGGGTCGGCCGGTGAGCAGCGGTTCGGCCCGCTCGAAGCGCGCGAGGAGCTGGCGGCGTGCCGGATCCTGGCCGACGCGGCCCGCCGGCACGGCGCCTTGTTCGCCGGCAACGACCGCGCCGACATCGCCCGCGCGGCCGGCGCCGACGTGCTGCACCTCGGGCAGGGCGACCTGCCGCTGGACGTCGCCCGCGACTTCGTCGGGACGGACGTCCTGCTCGGACTGTCCAGCCATGACCGCGAGCAGGCGGCTGCCGCAGCCGCCGGCCAGGCCGACTACTTCTGCGTCGGCCCCTGTTGGCCCACGCCCACCAAACCGGGACGCCAGGCGCCGGGCTTGGGATTGGTGCGGGCCGCCGCCGAGCTGGGAACCGGCAAGCCGTGGTTCGCGATCGGCGGCATCGACGAGCGGCGGCTACCCGAGGTGCTCGCGGCCGGTGCCCGGCGCATCGTGGTGGTGCGGGCGATCACTGCGGCCGCCGACCCACGGGCCGCGGCCGAACGGCTCAGTTCGGCGCTGGCAGCAGCGAGCTGATCCGGCGGGTCAGCTGCGAGGGCTCCTGACCGGCCCCGCCGGCCTCGCCGGGCATACACCAGACGAAGACGCCGGCCTCGATTTCGATAGTGCGCGGCAGGTATTGGCGTCGTTCGTCGCCGTGGTCCAGCGGCAACACCGTCGGTGCGGTGCGCAGCCGCTGCCAGCTGGCCGCGAAGCCGGGATGCAGTGGCAGGTCGGCCACCTCGTCTTCGGCGACCCAACGCATCTCGGCGCTTTCCCGGTTGGGCACGGTGTGCAGCAACTCCTCGGCGTCGGCGACGACGGTGGTGTAGCTCCAGTGCGTGCCGGCCATCCCGGCGACCTCGGCCGTGACGACGGTCGCACGCACGGCCAGTCGCTCACCCGGGAGACCGGCCTCTTCGTTGGCTTCGCGGACCGCCGTCTCCTCCGGCGTTTCGTGGCTGTCGCGGGCGCCGCCCGGCAGGCCCCAGGTCCCGCCCTGATGACTCCACACCGCGCGATGCTGCAGCAGCACCGCGGGCGTGCCATCGGCCTGCGGGGCCCGCAGCAGCAAACCCGCCGCACCGAAGCGACCCCAGTAGTGGGCGCCGCTGTCGGAGATCACCCAGCCGTCACCGTCGCCCTGCACCGACTCAGGATATGCAGACTTGGTTGGGGCGTCGCGAATTGCGTCCGCCTCCACCCATCCACCCGAACATGCTCTTAGACTTCGCTTATAGAGGTCCGTGCAGCGAAATCCGGTGGCCGAGAGACGAGGGCTGATAAGACGTGACGGTTGAGCTGGCGCACCCGTCGACCGAGCCGCAGGGATCGCGGTCACCGGCCGAACCAGCCCATCCACGCTGGTGGTTCATCTCGACGACGCCGGGCCGCATCCTGACCATCGGCATCGTGCTGGCCGCGCTCGGCGGGATCAGCGCCTTCGCCACCTCGACCACCATCAACCACCGGCAGCAGGTGCTCACCACGGTGCTCAACCACACCGAGCCGCTGTCCTTCGCCGCCGGGCGCCTCTACACGACCCTGTCGGTGGCCGACGCGGCGGCGGCCACCGCGTTCATCGCCGAGGCGGAACCGCAGCCCGTTCGCCAGCGCTACGAGCAGGCCATCACCGACGCGGCGGTGGCGGTGACCAGGGCGTCGAGCGGGCTCACCGACGAACCGCTGGTGCAGTTGCTGGGCCGGATCAACGCCGAGCTGGCCGTCTACACCGGCCTCATCGAGATCGCCCGCACCAACAACCGGGAGGGCAATCCGGTCGGCTCCTCGTACCTGTCGGAGGCGTCGGGGCTGATGCAATCGACGATCCTGCCCGACGCGGCGCGGCTCTACAAAGCGACGTCGGAGCGGGTGGACGCCGAAACCACCGCGTCGACGCAGATCCCCGCGCCGGTCATCATGGTGGTCGGCGCCACCGTGATCTTCGGCGCGTTCTCCCACCGCTGGCTGGCGCGCCGCACGCGGCGCCGAATCAACCCGGGCCTGGTGGTCGGCGCGCTCGCTATTCTCGTCATGGTGGTTTGGGTTGGGACTGCGCTCACCATTTCTACGACGGCCAGTCGTAGCGCGAAGGACACTGCCGCCGAATCCCTCAAGACCGTCACGAACGTCGCGATCACCGCCCAGCAGGCGCGTGCCGACGAGACGCTCTCGCTGATCCGTCGCGGGGACGAAGAGAAACGCAAGCAGTCGTTTTACCAGCGCATCGACTCCATGCACCGGCAGCTCGACCAGTACATGTCGCGCAGCGACGCGGTGGACAAGCCGGACCTGGAAGGCGCCGATCAGCTGCTGCTGCGATGGCGGCAGGCCAACGACCGGATCACCTCCTACATCTCGGTGGGTAACTACCGCGCCGCGACGCAGGTGGCCCTGGGCAGCAGCGAAGAAGACTCCACCCCGGCGTTTGACAAGCTGGATGGCGAGCTGGTCAAGGCCATGGATCAGGGCCGCATCACCCTGCGTAACGACGTCATCAACGCCCGCAGCGGGTTGTCCGGCGCCCAGGTGGGTGGCGTGGTGCTCAGCCTCGGCGCCGCGATCGCGGTGGCGCTGGGGCTGTGGCCGAGGCTGAAAGAGTACCGATAATGGCCCGGCTGCCGCTGCTTCGCCGGGTGTGCGCCGTGGCCGGCGCGGTGGTGGTACTGGCGGGTTGCGGACACACGGAATCGCTGCGGGTGGCCAGCGTGCCGACGTTGCCGCCGCCGACACCGGTCGGCATGGAGCAGTTGCCGCCACAGCCGCCGCTGCCGCCCGACGGCCCGAACCAGGGCTGCGACCTGACGGCTAGCCTGCGGCCCTTCCCCACCAAGGCGGAGGCGGATGCGGCCGTCGCCGACATCCGGGCCCGCGGTCGGCTCATCGTCGGGCTCGACATCGGCAGCAACCTGTTCAGCTTCCGCGACCCGATCACCGGCGAGATCACCGGTTTCGACGTCGACATCGCCGGCGAGATCGCGCGCGACATCTTCGGGGCGCCCTCGCACGTCGAGTACCGGATCCTGTCGTCGGACGAGCGGGTCACCGCGTTGCAGAACTCCGAGGTGGACGTCGTGGTGAAGACCATGACCATCACCTGCGACCGGCGCAAGCTGGTGAACTTCTCGACCGTCTACCTCGACGCGAACCAGCGCATCCTCGCCCCGCGCGACTCGCCGATCGTCAAGGTCTCCGACCTGTCCGGCAAGCGCGTCTGCGTGGCCAAGGGCACGACGTCGCTGCACCGGATCCAGCAGATCGATCCGCCGCCGGTCGTGGTCTCGGTGGTCAACTGGGCCGATTGCCTGGTGGCGATGCAGCAGCGCGAGATCGACGCGGTCAGCACGGACGATTCGATCCTGGCCGGGCTGGTCGAAGAGGACCCCTACTTGCACATCGTCGGCCCCAACATGGCCACTCAGCCCTATGGCATCGGGGTCAATCTGAACAACACCGGACTGGTGCGGTTCGTCAACGGAACCCTGGAACGGATCCGCCGGGACGGTACGTGGAACACGTTGTACCGCAAGTGGTTGACGGTGCTGGGGCCCGCGCCGGCCCCACCCACGCCGAGGTATCTGGACTGATGGCCGAGCCGGACAAGCAAACCGAGCAGCCGGAAACCGGCGCCGAGGACGTGGCGGACGTGGCGCCGGGCACCCAGCCGGCCGACGTGCAGACCGGCGCGGCGACCGGGCGGCTGCAGGCCACCCAGGCGCTGTTCCGTCCCGATTTCGACGACGACGATGACGACTTTCCGCACATCTCGCTGGGTGCCCTCGACACCGATCCGCAGGACCGCTTGACGGTCGCGACGCGGTCGCTGCCCGCGGTCCGGCAGCTCGGCGGTGGCCTGGTCGAGATCCCGCGTGGGCGCGACATCGATCCGCTCGAAGCCCTGATGACCAATCCGGTGGTGCCGGAGTCCAAGCGTTTCTGCTGGAACTGCGGGAAGCCGGTGGGCCGGTCCAGCAAGAAATCCAAAGGCACGTCGGAGGGCTGGTGCCCGTCCTGCGGCAGCCCGTATTCCTTTCTGCCGCAACTGAATCCCGGCGATATCATCGCGGGCCAGTACGAGGTCAAGGGCTGCATCGCACACGGCGGTCTGGGCTGGGTCTACCTGGCGGTCGACCACAACGTCAACGACCGGCCGGTGGTGCTCAAGGGTTTGGTGCACTCCGGCGACGCGGAGGCACAGGCGATCGCGATGGCCGAACGGCAGTTCCTGGCCGAGGTGGTCCACCCGCAGATCGTGCAGATCTTCAATTTCGTCGAGCACGTCGACCAGCACGGGAATCCGGTCGGCCTCATCGTCATGGAGTACGTCGGCGGTCAGCCGCTCAAGCACGGGAAGGGCGAGAAGCTACCCGTCGCCGAGGCCGTGGCCTACCTGCTGGAGATCCTGCCCGCGCTCAGCTATCTGCACTCCATCGGCCTGGTCTACAACGACCTGAAGCCGGAGAACATCATGCGCACCGAAGAGCAGCTCAAGCTGATCGACCTGGGTGCGGTGTCGCGGATCAACTCGTTCGGATACCTCTATGGCACACCGGGTTTCCAGGCGCCCGAGATCGTGCGCACCGGCCCGACGGTCGCCACCGACATCTACACCGTGGGCCGCACACTGGCCGCCCTCACGCTCAACCTGCAGACCCGCAACGGCCGCTACGTCGACGGCCTGCCCGAGCACGACCCGGTGCTGGCCATCTACGACTCGTTCCGCCGGTTGTTGCGCCGCGCCACCGATCCCGACCCGCGGCGCCGGTTCTGCAGCACCGAGGAGATGTCAGCGCAGTTGATGGGGGTGCTGCGCGAGGTGGTCGCCCACGACAGCGGGGTGCCGCGACCCGGGCTGTCGACGATCTTTTCCCCCAGCCGCTCGACGTTCGGGGTCGACCTGCTGGTCGCCCACACCGACGTGTACCTGGACGGCCAGGTCCACTCGGAGAAGCTCACCGCTCGCGAAATCGTCACCGCACTGCAGGTTCCGCTGGTCGACCCCGCCGACGTCGCCGCTCCCGTCCTGCAGGCGACCGTGTTGTCCCAGCCGGTGCAGACCCTGGACTCGTTGCGCGCGGCCCGGCACGGGACGCTGGACGCCGACGGCGTCGAGGTGTCGGAGTCGGTGGAGCTGCCGCTGATGGAGGTCCGCGCGCTGCTGGATCTCGGCGACGTCGCCAAGGCCACCCGCAAGCTCGACGACCTCGCGGAGCGGGTCGGCTGGCAATGGCGGTTGGTGTGGTACAAGGCCGTCGCCGAGTTGCTCACCGGCGACTTCGATTCGGCCACAAAGCATTTCATCGAAGTTCTGGACACGTTCCCCGGCGAGCTGGCGCCCAAGCTTGCGTTGGCCGCCACCGCCGAACTGGCCGGCGATGTCGACGACCACAAGTTCTACGAGACCGTGTGGAAGACGAATGACGGGGTGATCTCGGCCGCGTTCGGATTAGCCAGAACGCTGTCCGCGGAAGGGGATCGGGCCGCCGCGGTTCGCACGCTGGACGAGGTGCCGGCCACCTCCCGGCACTTCACCACCGCGCGACTGACCAGCGCGGTGACGCTGCTGTCCGGCCGCACCAAGAGCGAGATCACCGAGGAGGACATCCGCGACGCGGCCCGGCGGGTGGAGGCGCTGCCGCCCACCGAACCGCGCGTGCTGCAGATCCGCGCCCTGGTGCTGGGCTGTGCGATGGACTGGCTGGAGGACAACAAGGCCAGCACCAACCACATCCTCGGCTTCCCGTTCACCGAGCACGGGCTGCGGCTGGGCGTCGAGGCCTCGCTGCGCAACCTCGCCCGCGTCGCCCCGACCCAGCGGCACCGCTACGCGCTGGTGGACATGGCGAACCGGGTGCGCCCCACCAGTACGTTCTAGGGCTGGGGGCGTCTCGGGCGTTTCGGCCCCGGGCGTTTCGGGCCGGCTTCGTTGAGTGTGAATCGTCGGCTTTCGGTGTGAACGCTGGGCGGCGACACGCCGACAACCCCCGCCGTAGGTTCACGTTCAAAGCCGTTGCTTCACTCTCGATTTCGCCAGCGCCGCCCGCACGCGGCGGACGATGCCTTCGGGCCGGTCCTCCGCGACGACCCGGACGATGATCCACCCCAGCTGCTCGAGCATCTCCGTGCGCTTGATGTCTTTGACGTATTGCCTTCGGTCGGTGCGATGTTGGTCGCCGTCATACTCCACAGCGACCATCGACTCCGGCCAGCCCAGGTCCAGGTATGCGATCGGAAAGCCGTCAACGCCCGGCACTGGGATCTGGGTCTGCGGCCGGGGCAGGCCAGCGTCGATGAGCAGTAGCCGCAGGTAACTTTCGCGCGGCGACTGTGCGCCAGGGTCGACCAGGTCGAGCGCGGTCTCTAGTCGCCGTAGTCCGGGCGCGTGTGGGTGTGACCCGGCGACACCCAGTACGTCTTCCACTTTGAAACCCGTTGCACGCGCGAGCGAATCGAGCCGAACAACCGCCGAGCGGATCGCCCCGCGCCTCCCGATATCGAAGGCGGTTCGCTCCGGTGTGGTGAGGGCCAGCCCGTCACGCAGCTGCATCTCACCGGCACACAGCGTTGCCCGACGCGTCAGTACCCCGTCCGGCGGACGATTGTTGCTGTGTATCAGCTCAACCGGCACACCGTCGGGAATCCACTTGGCGCCGTGCAGGAAAGCGGCGGCAGCCCCTGCGATAACGGCTCGGCCACCAGACCACAGCCATGCAGCGGTGATGCGCACGTCAAGAGAGAGCCTGGCGTCGTTCGAGACGTAGACATCGGGAAACACCGCGCGGTATCGCGTCCGCAGCTGGTGTCGGCTCAACGCCCCACAGCGCAGCACCTCGCTGCCGACAAACGGCTCCTCCACGCCGCGACCATCGCATGTCTGCCACGGTGCGCGAGTACATCTGTGCACAGGGCCACGAGGCCACGTCCGTGACTGACCCTCGCGGGCAGCGCCGGACGGAGAGTGAACTTACCTCCGCACGGACTCCGTCAGTAATTTCGATGGGCGCAGAGAATCCACAGATGCGCGAGAGTCGTCATCTGGAGACAAAGTTCCGGCGGGGTGCTAGCGCTGGCAGCGCTTGCGTTGCCGGCTGCGGCGCCGGCCAGCTGAAAGAGCCGTCGGGCCCGTCATGGTGGTGCTCGAGGGCCCGACCCAGGATTCCCCGCGCCCAGGCGAGTGTCTGGTTCGGGTCGCGGGCTTCACGTTGAATCGGCACGCTCGCGACAGCCAAAAACCTGGTGCCACCGGCGCCTGGGCACCGGCACGATCGGCCTTGTCGCCGACCGCGGTACCCCCACGGCTACTTATTGGCGCGGCGGGGCCAGCCCAGAAGCAAAGCCCACCGAGATGCGCTGGGCCGCCCCCAAGGAACATGAGACCACCGACCGCACACTGATGAAAAGCACCCACTCTCACGCAAATCACAACAAAACACAGCAAAATCTCAGTTGCACGCCGCACAGTTATCTCATGGCAGGCCAGTCCACCAGGTGGGTCAGCACGGCCCGCATGCTGCGCCGGGCCGGGTTCGGAGTGACCGGGCCCGAGGTCGACGCGGTCGTCGGCCGGGACTGGCCGGGCTACGTGGACGCGATGCTGGCCACCGATCCCGACGCCGACCCGGGCGCGGCGGCCACGCCGATGCCCGCCCTCGACGCACCCAGGCCGCCGGGCAAGGGCGCTACGCCGACCGCGCGCCAGCAGTACAACCAGCGGGTGACCCAACAGTTGGACGTGCTGTCGAATTGGTGGATACGCCGCATGGCCGACGTGGGGCAGCCGGTGCACGAAAAGCTGACGCTGTTGTGGCACAACCACTTTGCCACCTCGGCGCAGAAGGTGCGGGTCGCGTCGTACCTGGCCGCACAGAATCAGAAACTGCGCGCCGGGTCGCTGGGCGATTTTCGCGCCCTGGCGTACGCGATGCTGACCGACGCCGCGATGCTGCGCTGGCTGGACGCGTCGCGCAGCACCGCCAAGGCGCCCAACGAAAACCTGGCCCGCGAATTCATGGAGCTGTTCGCGTTGGGACATGGCAACGGCTACACCGAAAGCGACGTGCGCAACGGTGCGCGGGCCCTGACGGGATGGGTCATCGGCCCCGGGGGCGAAACCTCCATGACGCCCAAACGCCATGACGCGGGCGCCAAGACGCTGTTCGGGCAGAGCCGCAACTTCGATGCCGCCGGGTTCTGCGATACCGTGCTGGCGCAACCGAAATCGGCCGAATACGTCGCGGGACGCCTGTGGCGGCAATTGGCGTCCGACGACCCGCCGTCACCGCAGGTGCTCGAGCGCCTGGTCGCCGCCTACGGACCCAACCGCGACCTGCGCGCGCTGACCCGGGCGATCCTCACCGACAGCGAATTCACCAGCAGCCGCGCCGCGGTGGTCAACACCCCGGTCGAGTGGCTCGTCGGCGTCGTCAGGGCGCTGCGGGTGCCGGTCGACGACACCAAGCGCCTGAAGATGATCGACGGCACATTGCGCGCGCTGGGCCAGCGACCGTTCTATCCGCCCAGCGTCGGAGGCTGGCCCAGCGGCCAGCTGTGGCAGTCCACCGCCAGCGCAGGGACCCGCCTGCGCGCCGCGACCGAACTGGCCCGCGCGGGCGACCTCTCCGGCATCGAGGACACCGCCGCCGGCGACCGCGTCGACGCGGTCGGTTATCTGATCGGCGTCGGCTCCTGGTCGGACCGCACCGCCCACGCGTTACAGCCGCTGGTGCGGCAACCGGCGCAATTGGTGGCGGCCGCCGTCAACACTCCCGAATACCTGACGTCCTAGCGAGACAGCCATGCCCCAGATGAACCGTCGCCGATTCCTGATCGCCAGCGCTGGCGTCGGGGCGGCCGGCCTGCTGTCAGCGGTCAGCTGGCCCGACCTGATGCGTGCGGCCAGGGACCGGCCGCTGGCCGATGGCTCCGGTGTCCTGGTGATCGCCACGCTGTATGGCGGCAACGACGGCATCAACACCGTGATCCCCTACGCGGACAACGCCTATCACGACGCTCGCCCCGAACTCGCCTACGCACCGGGCGACGTGTTGCACCTCGATCAGCAGCTGGGCCTCAACCCGGCGATGAAGGGATTGGCGGGCCTGTGGAACCGGGGGCAGCTCGCCATCGTGCGCGGCGCGGGCTACCCGAAGCCCGACCACAGCCACTTTCGGTCCATGGACATCTGGCAGACGGCGTCACCGGCCGAGCCGGTGGCGACCGGCTGGATCGGCCGCTGGCTCGACGCGACCGGAGATGATCCGTTGCGAGCGGTCAACATCGGCGCCGTCCTTCCTCCGCTGGCCGTCGGCGCGAAGTGCACGGCCGCAGCCCTTTCGCCGGGCGGCGCACCGGGCAAGGCGGAGAAGTTCGACGCGGTGATGACCGCGCTGGGCGACGACGATCCCGACGACACCCCGGCGATGGCCGCGGTGTGCAAGGCCTACCGAGCCGCACGCACCGCCGACACCACGTTCGCACCGGTGAAACCCAATGCCAAGGAACCTAATTCACTGGCGGCCCAGCTGAGCACGGTGGCTCAAGCCATCAAGGCCCGCGTGCCCACCCGGGTCTACACGGTGCAGCTGGGCGGCTTCGACACCCACGCCGGCGAACGCGGCACCCAGCAGCGACTCCTGCAGACATTCGACGAGGCGGTTAGCGCGTTCGTCCAGGAGACGGCGGGCCGTGACGTGGTGCTGCTGGCGTATTCCGAATTCGGGCGCCGGGTGCACGCCAACGCCTCGCAGGGCACCGACCATGGCACGGCCGGTCCCGTTTTCATCGCGGGCTCACCCGTCAAGGGCGGTTTCTACGGCGAACAGCCGAGCCTCACCGACCTCGACAATGGAGACTTGAAGTACACCACCGATTTTCGTGACATCTACGCCGAGCTGCTGGCGCGAACGATCGGGACCGATCCCGCCCCGGCGGTGGGCACCGGACGAAGCAGCCTGGGCTTCCTATCGGCCTAGCAGGTTCACGCAGTCGCGGGCGATGGCCAGCTCTTCGTTGGTCGGGATCACCAGCACGGCGATCGGTGAATCGTCCGCGGAGATTTGGCGCGCACCCTTGCCGCCGCCGAGGTTGCGGCGCTGATCGAGGACGATGCCCAGTTCCTCCATGCCGGCGACCGCGTCGTGGCGCACCGCCGGGTCGTTCTCGCCGATTCCGGCGGTGAAGCTGATGACATCGGTGTGCCCCAGCACCGCCAGGTAGGCGCCGATGTACTTGCGCAGCCGATGTGTGAACACATGAAAGGCCAATTGCGCTGACTCGTCGCCGGATTCGATCATCTCCCGAAGCCGGCGAAAGTCGCGCTCGCCGGACAGACCCAGCACACCGGAGCGCTGGTTGAGCATGGACTCGACGTCGTCGACGCCCATCTGGGCCGTGTGGGACAGGTAGCCGATGACGCTGGGATCGATGTCGCCGCTGCGAGTGCCCATCACCAAGCCCTCCAGCGGCGTCAAGCCCATCGAGGTGTCCAGCGGCCGGGTGCCGGCGATCGCCGAGGCGGAGCAACCGTTACCAAGGTGCAGGACAATCTGTTTCAGGTCGCCGACCGATCGGTCCAGGAACGCGGCGGCCTGCTCGCTGACGTAGCGGTGCGAGGTCCCGTGAAACCCGTAGCGGCGAATTTGATACCGCCGCGCCAGGTCGCGATCGATGGCGTAGGTGGCCGCCGCCGGCGGCAGGTCGTGGAAGAACCCGGTGTCGAACACGGCGACGTGGGCGAGGTTTGGCAGCAGTTTGCGCGCGACCTCGATTCCCTTGAGCGCGGGCGGATTGTGCAGCGGGGCCAGCTCCGACAATTCGTGGAGCCTGCCGATCACCGCGTCGTCCAGCAGCGTGGGCTGATAGAAAGTGTTGCCGCCGTGCACCACTCGGTGGCCCACCGCGACGATGCCGCTCGACCGCAGGTCGATACCGTCGTCGGCCAGCGTGTCGAACGCGCGGCGCAGCGCGGCATCATGGTCGGGAACAGACGACGAATCCTCTCCGATTCGCTCCACCAGACCTGTCGCCCGGGCTTCACCCGAATCGGCGTCGACCACTTGATATTTCAGGGATGACGAGCCGGAGTTGATCACCAACACCAGGCGGGCGTCGCCATTGGCCGTCATGGCTGCCTTTGGGCCTGGATCGCGGTGATGGCCACGGTGTTCACGATGTCTTCGACCAATGCGCCCCTGGACAGATCGTTCACCGGCTTGCGCAAGCCCTGTAGCACGGGCCCGATGGCCAGCGCGCCGGCGCTACGCTGGACCGCCTTGTAGGTGTTGTTGCCGGTGTTGAGGTCGGGGAAGATCAGCACGGTGGCGCGGCCGGCCACCGGCGAGTCACGCAGTTTGGTGGCGGCGACCGATGGTTCGATCGCGGCGTCGTACTGGATGGGTCCCTCGACCGGCAGGTCGGGATTCCGTTTCCGCACCAATTCGGTTGCCGTCCTTACCTTGTCGACGTCCGCGCCGGCACCCGAGTCGCCGGTCGAGTACGACAGCATCGCGACCCGCGGCTCGATGCCGAACCGCGCGGCGGTGCGCGCCGACGAGATCGCGATGTCGGCCAGCTGCTCGGGTGTCGGATTCGGGATGATCGCGCAGTCGCCGTATGCCAGCACGCGATCGGGTAGGCACATCAGGAAGACGCTGGACACCGTAGCGACATCCGGGACCGTCTTGATGATCTCGAACGCGGGCCGCACGGTGTGGGCGGTGGTGTGCGCGGCGCCGGACACCATGCCGTCCACCATCCCGGTGTGTACCAGCATGGTGCCGAAATATGTGCCGTCGCGCATGACGTCGCGGGCCTGCTCGACGGTGACGCCCTTCGCCTTGCGTAACTGCGCGTACTGCTCGGCGAACTCGTGGCGCAGCCGGCTGTTACGCGGGTCGATCACCGTGACGTCGCCCAGGTCGACCCCGAGTTCTCCGGCGCGCTGGCGGATTCGGGCCTCGTCGCCCAGGATGGTCAGCTCGGCGACGCGGCGCTGCAGCACCCGGCCGGCGGATTGCAGGATGCGGTCGTCGTCGCCTTCGGGAAGGACGATGTGCTTGCGATCCGACCGCGCCTGCAGCGTCAGCTGGTAGATGAACATCTGCGGCGTGATGACGGTGGGGATCGGGATGGCAAGCTGCGCCAACAGATCGGCGATATCGACATGGCTGTCCATCAGCGCCAGCGCGGTGTCGATCTTGCGCTGCGAGGCCGCCGTGACCCTGCCCCGCGCCGCCGCCGCCGCGCCGGCGGTGTCGTAGGTGCCCAGTGCGGTGGCGACGATCGGCAACCGCAGCCGCAGTCCGGCGACCAGCGCGGCGATGGACGGGTGCAGCGCGAAGCCGCCGTTGAGCACGATGCACGACAGCGACGGAAAGCCTTCCGCGGCATGGGCGCTGGCGACGGCGAGCACCACATCGGAGCGGTCGCCGGGGGTGATGACCGCGATGCCGTCGCGCAGCCGCTCCAGGACGTGGTCGGCGGTCATCCCCGCGACCAGCACGCCGGTGACCTCGCGTTCGCGCAGCGACTCTTCGCCGCTGACCGGTGTTCCCCCGACCGCCTTCTCCAGCTCGGCCACCGTCGGCGCGGACAGCAGCGGCTCGTCGGGCAGCACATAGCTGCGCTGGGAGAATCTGCGCAGCGCTTCGGCCACGTCGGCCAGCTCGGCCGGTTCGCACCGGTTGGCCACCACCGCCGCGGTGTGGGCGTGCTGGGCGTCCAGCTCGGCCAGGCAGACGTCGACGACGCCGGCGATCTCCGCGGCCGTGCGCCCCTTGCCGCTGACCGTCAGCAGCAGCGGCGCACCGAGGTTGACCGCGATGCGCGCGTTGGTCGCGAGTTCCGCGGGCCGGGTCACGTCCGTGTAGTCGCTGCCGACGATCACCACCGCGTCGCACGCCTCGGCCACCGCGTGGTAGGCGTCGACGATGCGGGCGATCGCGGCGTCGCCCTCGGCGTGCAGCTGCTGATAGGTGACGCCCACGCACTGTTCGTACGACAGATCCGCGGTGGTCCGCGTCAGGAGCAGTTCCAGGATGTAGTCGCGCTCGTTTGAATCGGTGCGCGTAATGGGCCGGAACACACCGACTTTGGCGACCGTCGCGGTCAACCGGTGCAGCAGCCCCAGCGCGATCGTTGACTTGCCGGTCTCCGGCTCGGGGGCGGCGATATAGATCGCAGACACGGAACCGGTGGCCACCCCGTGCGCCTATCCGGCCAGCCGCCGCAGCCGCGGCGCCAGGTCCTTCTCGAAGAGTTCCAAGAAGCGACGCTGGTCATGGCCGGGCGCGTGGAACACCAAGTGGTTGAGGCCCCAGTCGACGTAGTCCTTCACCTTCGCGACCGCCTCGTCGGGGTCGGACGCCACGATCCAGCGCTTGGCGACCTGTTCGATCGGCAGCTCGTTGGCGGCCTTCTCCATCTCAAGCGGGTCGTGAATGCTGGTCTTCTGTTCGGCCGTCAGCGACAGCGGCGCCCAGAACCGGGTGTTCTCCAGCGCCTTGTCCGGGTCGGTGTCGTAGGAGATCTTGATCTCGATCATCCGGTCGATGTCGTCGGGGTTTTTTCCGGCCGCCTCCGCGCCCTCCTTCATGGCGGGCATCAGCTTGTCCTTGTACAGCTCCTCGCCCTTGCCGGAGGTGCAGATGAAGCCGTCGCCGGCGCGACCCGCGTATTTGGCCACCTGCGGGCCGCCCGCGGCGATGTAGATCGGGATGCCGCCCTCCGGCACGTCATAGATGGAGGCGCCCTTGGTGTGGTAGTACTCACCCTCGAAGTCGACGCGGTCGCCCAGCCACAGTTCGCGCATCAGCCGCACCGATTCGCGTAGCCGGGCATAGCGTTCCTTGAACTCCGGCCATTCGCCTTCGTATCCGGTGGCTATCTCGTTGAGCGACTCGCCGGTGCCGACGCCGAGGAAAATGCGGTCCGGGTACAAACAACCCATCGTGGCGAACGCCTGCGCGATGACGGCGGGGTTGTACCGGAAGGTCGGCGTGAGCACCGAGGTGCCCAGCTGGAGGCGCTTGGTGCGCTCGCCGACGGCAGTCATCCACGCGAGCGAGAACGGTGCGTGCCCGCCCTCGTGTCGCCACGGCTGGAAGTGGTCACTGACGGTTGCGCTGTCCATGCCGTGCCCCTCGGCGGCGACAGCGAGTTCGACGAGCTCGCGCGGTGCAAATTGTTCGGCGGACGCTTTGTATCCGAGTTTCAGTTCAGCCACCCGTTCTTTCTACTCCTGTCTCGATGGTCGCGACGGGCTGGCTTCTACACTCGCGGGCATGGGATCGGCGCCAACTCTCGTTCAAGTGACCGACACGGTGTACCTCGCGCAGGGCGAGGCCGTGAACTGGACGCTGGTCGTCGACGGCACCGGCGTGATGCTGATCGACGCCGGATATCCCGGCGACCGCGAGGGTGTGCTGTCGTCGCTGCGGGAGCTGAGTTACGGGCCCGGCGACGTGCGCGCCGTCCTGCTCACGCACGCCCACATCGACCATTTGGGCTCGGCGATCTGGCTCGCCAACGAATACGGCACCGACGTGTATTGCCACGCCCAGGAAGTGGGCCACGCCAAGCGCGAGTATCTGGAACAGGCGTCGGTTTTCGATGTGGCCCTGCGCATTTGGCGGCCGCGCTGGGCGACCTGGGGACTGCATGTGCTGCGCAGCGGAGGCCTGATCCGCGACGGCATCGCGTCCACCCGGCCGCTGACCGACGAGGTGGCCGCCGCGCTGCCCGGCCGCCCGACGGCGGTGTTCACCCCCGGGCACACCAGCGGGCACTGCTCGTACGTGGTCGACGGCGTGCTGGTCAGTGGCGACGCGCTGATCACCGGGCACCCGCTGCTGCGCCGCGGTGGGCCGCAGCTGCTGCCGGCGGTGTTCAGCCGCAGCCAGCAGGATGCGCTGCATAGCCTGGACACCCTGGCCCTGCTGGACACCGAGATCTTGTTGCCCGGGCACGGCGACGTGTGGCGCGGCCCGATCCGGGAAGCGACCGCGCGGGCCATCTCGTTGGCTCAGTAGAGGAGAAGTGTTGCTCGAACCGATTGTGAACCAACGGCTTTGAGTGGGAAAGTGCGGTGAGGGATTGTCGGCGTGTCGCCGCCCAGGGTTCACACTCAACGCCGACGATTCACACTCGACGCTGCAGACCTTGCCCTAAGCCAGCCACTTCTCGAACGCGATCGGAATGAACGGTCCCCAGTCGGGCAGGGGGTCCGGCGGTATCCGGGTATACCCCGTCGCGTCATAGAGCGCCTCGGCCTCGGGCTGGCGATTGCCGGTGATCAGGTAGAGCCGCCGATACCCCCGTGCCAGGGCCTCGGCCTCCAGCGCCGCCAGCAGCGCGCGGGCATAACCGCGGCGCCGATGAGCACCGTCTGTCCAGATCCGCTTGAGCTCAGCGGTGTTCGCGTCGTAACGGCGAAACGCCCCGCCGGTCACCGGCACGCCGTCCAGCACACCGATCAGCAGGCCGCCGTCCGGCGGCGCCAGCTCCGCCCGTGGCACCGGCAGCCAGGTCAGGTGGGTGCTCGGCGTGCCGCCGTATCGCTGCGCGTACTCGACGGCCAGTTCGGCCAGCAGCGGTTGCGCCAGCGGGTCGTCGTGGGTTGCCGACACGAACCGCAGTGGTCTAGAGCTTGATTCCGGCATCACGACAGCTCAAACGCGGGTGGCGGTGAGGTATTCCGGGACGAACTCCGCGTCGCCGGGGGCCGTCCGCCGCCTCCTGCCCATCCCCACCGCACCCAGCAGTTCGGTGCCGCCGAGGCCGGCCGTCTGCCAGCCGTTCGACGCCAAATACTCTGGCACATAATGGTATTCGCCGGGGTGGGTCAGGCTGGCCAGGTCGACGTCCAGGCCGCGCCGGCGCCAGCCGTCGACGAAGGCTCGCTCGGCCCCGAGCCGCAACGGATTCCAGGTGGGCATGTGATCGGCGGTGAATCGGCTGCCCGCGGCGCTCGCGGCGGTGACGGCGTCCAGCAATCGTTTCTGCTCGCCGGGCGAGAGGTAGCCGACGAGCAACTGCTCGGCGACCCAGACCGTGGGCGCCGCGGCGTCGAACCCGACCCGCCGCAGCGCCGCCGGCCAATCGTGGTTCAGATCAATGCCGATCGCACACCGGTGGGTGGCCAATTCGGCGTCCAGCCCGCGCAGCACCTCGGCTTTGAAATCGAGCACTTGCGGCTGATCGACCTCATACACCGTGGTCCCGCGCGGCCACCACAGCCGGTAGGGCCGGGTGTCCAGGCCCGACGCCAGGATGACCACCTGCCGAATGCCCGCCCGGACCGCATCGGCCAGGAATTCGTCCACGAATCGCGTGTGCGCCGCCAGCACGTGCAGCAGCGCCGTCAACGCCGGGTCGTCGCCGTCGTCTTCGGCGAACACGCGGTCCTTGATCGCCCGGGTGAGGAAGTCGATCCCGACGGCGCACAGCAGCGGCTCGGCGAACGGGTCGTTCAGCAGCCCCTGGTCGGTGGCCACCGCCCGCGCGGCCGCACCGAAGGTTGCGGTTGCCGCCACGTCGGCCGTCTGCACCATGGTCGCCTCAGACGCCGGAGCGACGCCGCATGGTCAGCCCGGCGGCCACTCGCCAGCCCAACAGCAACAGCGCGGTGACCGTCGCCGCGACCACCACGAAGCTCGCCGCCACACCCGCGGACGTCGCCTTGCGCAGCAGCATGCCGACGACGACGGTGGACAACCACGCGACTATCCCGGTCGGCGCCACCGCGGTCGGCCGCCGCCACCCGCGAGAGACCAGCCATCCGACGACCGTGCCGGTGAGAAACGGCCACGCCGTCGCGGCGATTCCGGTGACATCGAGGCCTTCGTCATGGCTGCGGCGCCCAAGGGCGCAAAAGACCAGCACACCGACGACATCCACCGCGAGCCAGGCCGGCCGCTGGAGCCTAAGCATTCAGGCAGACTACCGGGGCGCCGCGCGATCCTTGACCGCCCGGCCGCGGTGAATCTAGATTCGTCAGCGATGAATGCGCATTCACACGGCGGCCTGGCGGTGGTGACCGGCGCCGGCTCCGGCATAGGCAAGGCAATAGCGCTGGGCCTCGCCGCGCGCGGCGAGCGCGTGGTCGCCGCCGACCTAGACTCGGCGGCGGCGTCGGCCACCGCCGGCGAACGCCCCGAGAAGATCACCGCGCTACCGGTGGACGTGGCCGACCCGGAACAGGTTCGCGCCCTGCGGGACCGGATCCACGCCGACCTCGGCGTGCCCAACATCGTCGTCAACGCGGCCGGATGGGACCGCACCGACCAATTCCTCAACGCCACACCGGAATTCGCTCAGAAGGTGGTGGCCATCAACTACCTGGGGCCGGTGCACGTCTGCTCGGCGTTCCTGCCGGGGATGATCGAGACGCACGGCGGCGGGCGCGTGGTCAACCTGGCCAGTGACGCCGGCCGGGTGGGCAGCGCCGGCGAGAGCATCTACGCCGGCGCCAAGGGCGGGGTGATCGCCCTGACCAAGTCGCTGGCCCGCGAAATGGCCCGCCACCACATCACGGTCAACTGCGTGTGCCCCGGCCCGACCGACACCCCGCTGTTTCATGCGCAACCCGAGAAACTGCGGGAAGCACTGGTCAAGGCCATCCCGTTTCGCCGGCTGGCCCGACCCGAGGAGGTCGCCGCGCCCGTGCTGTTCTTCGCGTCCGAGGCCGCCTCGTTCATCACCGGACAGGTGATCAGTGTCAGCGGCGGCCTGACGATGGCAGGCTGATGACATGAGCACTCACACGCCACCGGCCTTCGACCGCGACGACCCGCTGGGCCTGGACGCCTCGCTATCCAGCGACGAGCTTGCGGTCCGCGACACCGTGCGGGGGTTCTGCGCCGAGCACGTCCTGCCGCACGTCGCGGAGTGGTTCGAGATCGGGGACCTTCCGGTCCGCGAGCTGGCCAAGGGGTTCGGGCAACTCGGCCTGCTGGGCATGCACCTGGACGGGTACGGCTGCGCGGGGGCGTCGTCGGTGCACTACGGCCTGGCCTGTACCGAGCTCGAGGCCGCCGATTCCGGCATCCGATCGATGGTCTCGGTGCAGGGCTCGCTGGCGATGTTCGCGATCTGGAACTTCGGGTCCGAGGAGCAGAAGCAGGAATGGCTGCCCGGCATGGCCACCGGCGAGCTGCTCGGCTGCTTCGGCCTGACCGAACCCGACGTCGGCTCCGATCCCGCCGCGATGAAAACCCGGGCGCGCCAAGACGGTTCGGATTGGGTGCTGAACGGACGCAAGCTGTGGATCACCAACGGCTCGGTCGCCGACGTCGCCGTCGTCTGGGCCGCCACCGACGACGGGATCCGCGGTTTCGTCGTGCCCACCAAGACGCCCGGATTCAGCGCCAACACGATCCACCACAAGCTGTCGCTGCGGGCCTCGATCACCAGCGAGCTGGTGCTCGACGACGTGCGGGTGCCGGCCGGGGCGATGCTGCCCGAGGCCAAGGGGCTGCGCGGGCCGCTGTCGTGTCTGTCCGAGGCCCGCTACGGAATCATCTGGGGCTCGATGGGTGCGGCGCGCTCGGCCTGGCAGGCCGCGCTCGATTACGCCACGCAACGCACCCAATTCGGCCGGCCCATCGCCGGTTTCCAGCTGACCCAGGCCAAGCTCGTCGACATGGCGGTCGAGCTGCACAAGGGCCAGCTGCTGTCGCTGCACCTCGGGCGGCTCAAGGACAGCGGCGGGCTGCGGCCCGAGCAGGTGAGCTTCGGCAAGCTCAACAACACCCGCGAGGCGATCGAGATCTGCCGCACCGCGCGAACCATATTGGGCGGCAACGGAATATCGTTGGAGTATCCCGTGATCCGGCACATGGTCAACCTGGAATCGGTGCTGACCTACGAGGGCACGCCCGAGATGCATCAGCTGGTCCTCGGCCAGGCGTTCACCGGCAGCGACGCCTTCCGCTGACTCCGAGCACCGATGACCGCCCGCCTGGAGTACACCACCGAGCATCACCAGTTCCGGGAACTGGTCAGCGATTTCGTGCGGCAGACGGTGGTGCCCAACCACGAGAAGTGGGAACGGGACGGCCAGTGGGATCGCTCGCTGTTCATCGAGGCGGGCAGACTCGGGCTGCTGGGCTTCTCGGTTCCCGAGCGTCTCGGCGGCCCGGGCGTGCGCGACTTCCGCTACAACGCGATCGTGATCGACGAATTGCAGCGCGCAGGTGCGGCGGCCGAGGCCATCGCCTTCACTCTGCAAAACGACGTGGTGCTGCCCTATCTCACCGACCTGACCACGCCCGAACAGCAACAGCGCTGGCTGCCCGGCGTGGTCACCGGCGAGACGGTGCTCGCCATCGCGATGACCGAACCCGGCACCGGTAGCGATCTGGCCGGCATCCGCACGACGGCGGTGCGAGACGGTGACGACTACGTCGTCAACGGCGCCAAGACGTTCATCTCCAACGGGCAGATCGGCGACCTGTTCGTCATCGCGGTGCGCACCTCGCCGGACCGCCACCAGGGGCTCTCGCTCCTGGTCGTCGACCCGGCCACACCCGGCTTCGCCCGCGGCCGCAACCTGGAGAAGATCGGCCTGCACGCCCAGGACACCAGCGAGCTCACCTTCACCGATATGCGGGTGCAGAGGGCCAACCTGCTCGAAGGCGAAGGCAGGGGTTTCTACCAGCTGATGAAGAACCTGCCCCAGGAGCGGCTCGCGCTCGGGGTGGGGGCGGTGGCCGCCGCCGAAGGCATTCTGGCCGAGACCCTGGACTATGTGCGCGACCGCACGGCGTTCGGCTCACCGATCGCCAGCTTCCAGAACAGCCAATTCGTGCTCGCCGAGCTCGCGACCGAAATCGACATCGCCCGAACCTATCTCGACGACTGCCTGGCCCAGCACCTGGCGGGTGAGCTGACCGCCGCGCGCGCAGCCCGGCTGAAGTGGTGGACCACCGACCTGCAGGTGCGCACCGCCGACCGCTGCCTGCAGTTGCACGGCGGGTACGGCTACATGCGCGAATACGGCGTGGCGCGCGCCTTCGTCGACGCCCGCATTCAGACCATCTACGGCGGCACCAACGAGATCATGAAGACGATCATCGCCAAGGACCTGGGCATCTGAGGCTGTCATGGTCACCGATTACAGCGATCTTCCCGCCGACGAGGCCGTGCGCGCGGCCCGGGCGAGTTCGCGGCGCCGCCAGGTGCTGGACGCCGCCGTAAAGGTCATGGGCCGCAACGGGTTTCACCAGATGTCCATGCAGGATCTGGCCGCCGAGGCCAAGGTCAGCGTCGGCCTGATCTACAAGTACTTCGGCGGCAAGGAGGACCTGCTGCTCGGGACGATCGTGCGGATCCTGGACGTGTTCCGCGATCAGCTGGCACCGGTCATCGCGGCCGCCGGCGACGACGTCGTCGACCAGTTGACCGCGGGCGTGCGCCGCTACGTGCAGATCGTGGACGAGAACCTCGACGGCGTGGTGCTGACCTACCGGGAGAGCCGCACCCTCGGGGCGCCCGGCCGCGCCCAGATCAAGGACCTCGAAATCGCCAGCGCCGCACCCCTGCGCGCGGTGATCGAGGACGGCATCGCCCGGGGGGTCTTTCGTGCCGTCGACGTCGACCTCATCGTGTTCGACATCATGCTGCTCGCCCACGGCTGGGCGCTCAAACACTGGCACTTCGGGACGATTTACGGCATCGATCAATACATCGCGTTGCAGACCCGCCACGTGCTGACCGGATTGATCGCCGACGACCGCCGCGCCGACTACGCGCACGTGCTGAAATAAGGGTCATGAGACGCACCGCCCGCCCGATTCGCGGCGCGATCGCGCTGCTGGCCCTGGGCGCCGCCGCCGGAATGCCCACGGCGGACGCCGATGCGACGCTGCCCGCGATGACGTCCAGCGGCGGTGGACCGATCGTCGGCGGCGGCATCAACGCCGGGATCGCGCAGCAGCTGTTCAGCTTCGGCAAGCCCGACGTGCAGGAGGTCGACGGCTCGGACGCCGCGCAATTCGTCACGACCGCCGCCGCGAGCACGAATTCTCAACTGGCCGCGCCCTTTTCGCTGATGCGCCGGGTGCTGGCGTGCCAGACCAACAACGCCGGATTCGGGGCGCGGGCCTTCCGGCGCAGCGACGGGCAATGGGGAGGCGCGATGGTGGTCGCCGCCAAAAGCGCCACGCCGAATCCCGACGGCCTGGTCGCCTGCGCCAAGACCAATTGGCGCAGAGCCACGGCCGGCACGCCGAGTTCGCTGTGCAACTCCGGGTGGAGCACCCCGAACACCTTCGAGAGCCGCCGCGGCGAGACCTATTACGTCATGCTCGCCGGAACCGCCGACGACTTCTGCAGCGCGGTCAACGCGAAATTCAGGGACAACTCCAACGGCTGGCCTTTCTAGGGCAGCGGAGTCATAGGCTGGGTATGCGCCGCAGGGGGCTTGCGGAAAGACAGAAGGGGTGAGCATGTCGCGTCATCACGTCGTCATCATCGGAAGCGGATTCGGCGGGCTGAACGCCGCCAGGGCGCTCAGGAGGGCCGACGTCGACGTCACCCTCATCTCGAAGACGACGACCCACCTGTTCCAGCCGTTGCTGTACCAGGTGGCCACCGGCATCCTGTCCGAGGGCGATATCGCCCCGACCACCCGGCTGATCCTGCGGCGGCAGAAGAATGTCCGCGTGCTGTGGGGCGAGGTCAACGAGATCGACCTGACGGCGAAGACGGTCACGTCACACCTGATGGGAATGCATACCGTGACGCCCTTCGACAGCCTCATCGTCGCCGCGGGCGCGCAGCAGTCGTACTTCGGGAATGACCAGTACGCGGCCTTCGCCCCCGGCATGAAAAGCGTCGACGACGCCCTCGAACTGCGGGCGCGCATCCTCGGCGCGTTCGAGGCCGCCGAGGTCGCCACCGACCCGGCCGAACGGCAACGGCGCCTGACGTTCGTGGTGGTCGGCGCCGGGCCGACCGGGGTCGAGCTGGCCGGCGAGATCGTCCAGCTCGCCGAGCGCACCCTGGCCGGGGCGTTCCGGACGATCACTCCCAGCGAATGTCGCGTCATCCTGCTCGACGCGGCGCCCGCGGTGCTGCCGCCGATGGGTCCCAAGCTGGGTCTCAAGGCGCAACGCCGGCTGCAGAAGATGGACGTCGAGATCCAGCTCAACGCGATGGTGACCGCGGTGGACTACATGGGCATCACCGTCAAGGAGAAGGACGGCGGCGAGCGGCGCATCGAATGTGCGTGCAAGGTGTGGGCCGCGGGCGTGCAGGCCAGCTCGCTGGGCGCGATGCTCGCCGAGCAGTCCGACGGAACCGAGACCGACCGCGCCGGCCGGGTGATCGTCGAGCCCGACCTGTCCATCAAGGGGCATCCGTACGTGTTCGTCGTCGGCGACCTGATGTCGGTGCCCGACGTGCCCGGCATGGCGCAGGGCGCGATCCAGGGGGCGCACTACGTCACCAAGCTCATCAAGCAGGCGGTGAAGGGCCAGGACGATCCCGCCAACCGCAAGCCGTTCAAGTACCTGAACAAGGGCAGCATGGCGCTGGTTTCCCGGTACAGCGCCGTCGCGCAGGTCGGCAAGCTGGAGTTCGGCGGCTTCATCGCCTGGCTCGCCTGGCTGCTGCTGCACCTGTACTACCTCGTCGGCCACCGCAACCGCATCGCCGCCATGTTCTCCTGGGGAATCTCGTTCCTGGGCCGCACCCGCGGCCAGATGGCGATCACCAGCCAGATGATGTACGCCCGGCCGGTGGTGGACTGGGTGGAGCAGCAGGCGCAAGAGGGAACCCTGGCGGCGGCCGACCGCCTCGACGCGGCCGAGAAACAGGCCGGTTAGCTCAGCGCCCGGTCGATGTCCGCGATCAGGTCGTCGGTGCCCTCCAGGCCGACCGAGATCCGCACCACGCCGTCACCGAGCCCGATCGCCGCGCGACCCTCCGGGCCCATCGCCCGGTGCGTGGTGGTCGCGGGATGCGTGACAAGGGATTTGGCGTCGCCGAGGTTGTTCGAGATGTCGATCAGCGCAAGCTTGTCCAGCACCTCGAAGGCCCGTTGCTTGGCCTTGTCGGCGGGGCAGTCGAGTGCGAACGTGATCACCGTTCCCCCGCCGGACATCTGGCGCTTGGCCAAGTCGTATTGCGGGTGCGAGGACAGATACGGGTAGCGGACCCAGCTCACCGCCGGATGGTCCTCCAGGAATTCCGCGATCCGGAAGGCCGAGTTGTTGCTGTGTTCGACCCGGAGCGCCATGGTCTCGAGCCCTTTCACCAGCACCCAGGCGTTGAAGGCGCTCATCGCGGGGCCGGTGTGCCGCATCAGTTTCTGCACCGGACCGTCGATGTACTCCTTGTCGCCCAGGATGGCCCCGCCGAGCACCCGGCCCTGACCGTCGATGTGCTTGGTGGCGGAGTACACCACCACGTCAACGCCGAGCGGAATGCCCTGCTGCAGAAGCGGTGTCGCAAACACGTTGTCCAACACCACTTTTGCGCCCGCAGCGTGCGCAAGCTCGCTCACCGCTGTGATGTCCACCAGCGACTGCATGGGGTTCGACGGCGTCTCGAAGAACACCGCGGTGGTGGGCACGGACAACGCCTGCTCCCACTGCGCCAGGTCGTCGCCGTCGACGAAGACGGTTTCGACGCCCCACCGCGGCAGGATCTCGTTGCACACCACGAAGCACGAGCCGAACAGGCTGCGCGAGGCGACCAGTCGATCCCCCGCGCCCAGCAGCGCGCCCAACGAGGTGAACACCGCCGCCATGCCGCTCGCGGTGGCGAAGGCCGCCGGGGCCCCTTCGAGCAGGCGCAACCGCTCCTCGAACATCGACACGGTCGGGTTGCCGTAGCGCGAGTAGACGAAGCGGTCCACCTCGCCGGTGAACGACCCCTCGGCGACCGTCGCCGACTCGTAGACGTAGCCCGACGTCAAAAACATCGCCTCGGCGGTCTCGTCGAAATTCGAACGCAACAGCCCGCCGCGCACGCCGATGGTCGCCTGGCTGACGCCGTCGGGCAGCGCCGCGGGCACGCGAACGGAATCGTTGTCGGCCGGGGTCATCGCCGGCTCAGCCCTGTTTCCACGGCAATCCGATGGCCCGCCAACCCGTTTCGCCCCGGTGGCCATTGACGTCGAGTTGACCCTCGAAGCCGTCCAGGATGTTGTACGCCGGCGTGATGCCCAGCTCGGTCGCGACCTCGGCGGCGCCGATAGAGCGGTTTCCGGAGCGACACAAGAACAGCACCGGGCGCTGCGCACCGGTTTCGGCCGGCGCCACCTGCTCGCGCAGTTGGTCGGCGAAATTCGGGTTGCGCTGTCCGTCGGAGGAATTCCACTCCAGGAACAACACCTCGCGGCCGAGGCTGGACAGATCGGGCACACCGACGAAGCGCCATTCGGCGTCGGTGCGCACGTCGACCAGCACGGCGTCGGGGTTGTCGCTGAGCAACTTCCAGGCCTCCAGGGGTGAGATGTCCCCGGCGTAGGAGTGTGCGTGCTCTGTGCTCATGCTCGTTTCCCTCATCGTCCGTCGTCAGCCACCCTATCCGCGCCCGGGCGGTCAAGCCCCGGCCGGAGCGCCCCCCGGCCCGGCAGCGGTATCTGACCTGCGATGGTATCGAGGCCGTCGCCGCGCCCGGCTGGGGGCGGTCGATTCGCCCGAACGGCCGCGCGGGCTCAGCCCTGTGGATCTGGACCGGCGAGTCGAGCAGCGACCTGGCCGGCCCGCTCGCGCGCGGCCGTCACTTCCGGGGCCGTGGCCAGGGCGCGGTAGCCGCGCCCGACCACCCGCAGGTCGCTTTCGGGCACGCTCAGGGCGCCGGTCAGCGCGGCGGCACCGTGGGCGACGGCGTCGATCGCGCGGGCGGCGGCCGGGGAAACCATCATGGTGTCCACCGGCAAGCCCAAGATCGTGCGGGCCTGCAGTTCGAACGCGGAGAGCCGCTGGCTGCGCAGCGTCACCCAGACGGTGTCGGTGGGGCGGGAGGTGACGTCGGCGAAGTACACCTCGTCGCCGTTGATCATCAGTTCGACGGCGAAGACGCCGCGTCCACCCAGCGCCTTCACCATTCGCGCGGCGATCGACTTCGCGGCGTCCGTCGCCGCCGCACTCATTTTCTGGGGTTGCCAGGATTCCAGCACGCGCCCGCCGGAGTCACGATGACCGATGGGCGAACAGAATTCGATCACCGGACCCGCCGGCCCGTCGCTGCGCACGGCCAGCAGCGTCACGTAGAACTCGACCTCGACCACCGTCTCGGCCAGCACCCGCGGCTGTCCGGGGCCCGCGTGACCAGCTACCGCGCGTTGCCACGCCGGTCCGAGGTCTTCGCGGCGCGCGGCGACCGACTGCCCCGGCCCGGTCGGCACAGACACCGGTTTCACCAACAACGGATAGCCGGCGTGCGCACCCACCGCCTCGAGCTCGCCCAGCGACCCGACGAACCAGAACGGCGCGGTGGGCAGCCCCAACTCGTCGGCCGCCAGCCGGCGCAGGCCCTCACGGTCGGCGCTGAGCCGCACGGCGCGGGCGCTGGGGACCAGCTCGGTGTGGTTCCCGCCGGACCCGGAGGCCTCGAGGCTCTCAAGGGCCTCAATGGCTGGGCCGGCGACGGTGTCCGTCGCGGTCACCACGAAGTCGGGTCGCAGCCGCTGCAGCGCAGCGGACAACTCGGCGGCGTCGGTCAGCGGGAGCACCAGGGCCTGGTCGGCCACGCCGTGCGCCGGCGCGTGCGGATCCTGGTCGACGGCGACCACCCGCGCTCCGAGGCGGCCCAGGTCGATCGCCAGCTCCCGGCTGGTCTCGCCGGAACCCAGCAGCACCACCGTCGGCCTGTCATCGGCCGGGGCGGACAAGGCTTCACCGGGCGCGGGAGCCGGCTGAGGTACGGCGAGTACCGTCGTTTCGTCGTCCCGTCCGTCGCTCACGCCGTCAGTCACGGCTCAAGGATAGGTCGATTCCCGCGATGCACCGCCGAGCTAGGGCTGGCCTGGGAGTAGCTGCACCATGAGGCCGTTGGCCTCGGCCAGCAGCGCGCCGGCGTCGTCGAGGAGTTCCGCGGACACGAACGCCTTGCGCCCCTCGGTGCTGGTGACCCGTCCGCGCACCACCAACGGCAGGTCGATCGGGGTGATTTTGCGGTAGTCGACGTGCAGGAATGCCGTCCGGCTGATCGGGCGGTTCGAGGCGTGCGAGACCATCCCGAACATGTGGTCGAACAACAGCGGCAGCACGCCGCCGTGCACCGCGTGGTTGCCTCCGACGTGAAACCGGGTGAAATGGCCGCGCATTTCGCAGCCGTCGGGCTCGTATCGCGTCAACGTCCACGGCGGCAACAGCAGGCTGCCCATGCCGGGCAAGCCCGGCGTCCGTCCGGCCGGGGCCTGACCCTCGACGGCGGCCTGGAACGGGCCGAGCAGCTCGGTCAGGGCCGTGACGCGATCGGCCGCGTCGTCCCACAGGTCGTCGTCGGGATCGGCCGACACGGCGAGGTCCTGCAGCCGCCGCATGGCCGCCACGAACCGCCCGAATCCCGGGCCGGGGCTGGCCACCCCGTATTCCGGGAAGCCGCCGTGATGGGTGTATTCGGGGTCGAGGTCCTTGGGATCGGCAGCGGCATCCGTCACGGACGGGCCGCCAGGACGTCGCGGCGCACGATGGTCTGCTCGCGTCCGGGCCCCACACCGATGCACGAGATGTGCGCTCCGGCAAGCTCTTCCAGCCGCAGCACGTAGTCGCGCGCCTTGGCGGGCAGGTCGTCGAATTCCCGTGCGTGCGAGATGTCCTCCCACCAGCCGGGCAGTTCCTCGTAGACGGGTTCGGCGCGCGACAGGTCGCTCTGCGTCATCGGCATCTCGTGGATGCGCTGACCGTCGATCCGGTAGCCGACGCACACCGGGACCGTTTCCAGACTGGACAGCACGTCGAGCTTGGTCAGGAAGAAGTCGGTGATGCCGTTGACCCGGGTGGCGTAGCGGGCGATGACGGCGTCGAACCAGCCGCAGCGCCGGCGCCGTCCGGTGGTGACGCCGAATTCGCCGCCCGTCTTCGACAGGTATTCGCCGTTCTCGTCGAACAGCTCGGTGGGGAACGGCCCCGAGCCCACGCGGGTGGTGTAGGCCTTGAGGATCCCGAGCACGGCGGTGATCCGGGTGGGACCGATTCCGGAACCCACGGCGGCGCCGCCGGCCGTCGGATTCGACGACGTCACATACGGATACGTGCCGTGGTCGACGTCGAGCAGCGTGCCCTGCGAGCCCTCCAGCAGCACGGTCTCCCCGGCCTCCAGCGCGGTGTTGAGCAGCAGCCGGGTGTCGGCGATGCGGTGTTTGAAGCCCTCGGCCTCCTCGAGCAGGGCCTCGACCACCTGGTGCGGATCCAGCGCCTTGCGGTTGTAGATCTTGACCAGGATCTGGTTCTTCAGTTCCAGCGCGGCCTCGACCTTGTGCGTCAACACTTCCCGATCAAGCACGTCGGCGACCCGGATGCCGATGCGCGCGATCTTGTCCTGGTAGCAGGGACCGATGCCGCGGCCGGTGGTGCCGATCTTCTTGTTTCCCATGTAGCGCTCGGTGACCTTGTCGATGGCCACGTGGTACGGCAACAGCAGGTGCGCGTCGGCGGAGATGAGCAGCTTGGAGGTGTCGACGCCGCGGTCCTCGAGGCCCTTCAGCTCGTCCAGCAGCACGCCGGGGTCGACCACCACGCCGTTGCCGATGACGTTGGTGACACCGGGGGTCAGCACTCCCGACGGGATCAGGTGCAACGCGAAATTCTCGCCGGTGGGCAAGACGACGGTGTGCCCGGCGTTGTTGCCGCCCTGGTAGCGCACCACCCACTGAACGCGCCCACCGAGCAAATCGGTGGCCTTACCTTTGCCCTCGTCGCCCCACTGGGCGCCGATGAGGACGATTGCCGGCATGACACGCTCCCACCTGATCTCGCCTGCGTATTGTGGTCCAGCCGGTGACCCACCCTAGCCTGGTGACCGCACGGGCCACCGGTGGCCGGCTGTGGAGCCGGGCAAATCAGCTTAAGCCAGGAGGTGGCGAGAAAGGCATGACCGAGCCGGTCGAGGCGGGCGCCGACATCGCGGACATGGCCGTGGTGGTGTTCGGCGACCGCCGGGTGCCACGGCCGCTCGCCGGCCTGGCCCTCGTCCGCGCCGACGGCACCGGCGACCCGGAAGCCATCGATGCCGCCATCGGGGCGTTCCGGCGGCTGGTCGTGCTGGGCGGCGACGCCGAGCTGGCCGCCGTGCTGACCCGGCTGCTGCGGGCCGAGCGGTTGGACGTCGAGGTGGCCTACGTGCCGCGCCGCCGCACCCGGGCGACCGGGATCTACCGCCTGCCGGCCGGATTCCGGGCCGCGCGGCGGGCCCGGCGCGGCTCGGCCCGGCGGGTGACGCTGATCCGCGACGAGACCGGGTCGGTGGTGGTCGGGCGGGCCTGCTGGCTGCCGCCGGACGGCGCGCGCTGGATCCACGGCGAGGCGGTGGTCGACGACACCACGCTGTTCGACGGCGACGTCGGCGGCGTGTGGATCGAGCCGATGCCGGCCGCGCCGGGCCTGCGCGCGGCGGTCGCGGGCCGCGGTCCCGGCCGCCTCTGGCGCCGATGGGTCACCGGCCGGGCCGCCCAGCTGGGCAGCACCGGTGTCGCCGTGCTGCGCGACGGCGTTCCCGCGGCGCGTGCCGCCCGCCGCTCGGCGTTCTACCGCAACGTCGAAGGCTGGCTGTTGGTCGGCTAGTTTCGATCGGTGAGCATCCCTGCCTCCCAACACGAATCGGTACGGCCCAGCCCGATCTTCCTGGGCCTGATCGGGCTGACTGGCGTCGGCGCCGCACTCGCCTGGTCGGCCGGGATCAGCACCCGGCCGCTCGCCTATGCCGGCGTGTTCATCTTCGTCATCGCCGGCTGGCTGGTGTCGCTGTGTCTGCATGAATTCGGGCACGCGGTGACCGCCTGGCGGTTCGGCGATCACGACGCCGCGGTGCGCGGCTATTTGACGCTGGACCCGCGCCGCTACAGCCATCCCGCGCTGTCGCTGTTGCTGCCCATGGTGGTCATCCTGCTGGGCGGGATCGGCCTGCCCGGCGCGGCGGTCTATGTGCGGACCTGGTTCATGACTCCTGCACGGCGCACCATGGTCAGCCTGGCGGGCCCGGCGGCCAACCTGGTGCTGGCGGTGCTGCTGCTGGTGGCGACGCGGTTGTTCTTCGACCCCACGCACGTGGTGCTGTGGTCGGGGGTGGCGTTCCTGGCGTTTCTTCAGCTCACCGCCGTGTTGCTGAACCTGCTGCCCATCCCCGGCCTGGACGGATACGACGCGTTGGAACCGCATCTGAGTCCCCAGACCCAGCGGGCGCTGGCGCCGGCCAAGCAGTGGGGCTTCGTCATCCTGCTGTTCCTGCTGCTGGCGCCGGTGCTCAACCAATGGTTCTTCGGGCTCGTGTTGTCCTTGTTCGACCTGTCCGGCGTGCCGGATGTGCTGGTGGGCTGGGGCAACGCGCTGACCCGCTTCTGGAGCCGCTGGTTCTGACCCTTGCCATATATGCGTTTCTGCGCATATATTTCGGCCCATGGGCGCAGGCCACAACCACACCCCCGCCGGCGCGGACGATGCTCGGCTGATCCCGCGCATGATCACGGCCGCGGCAATCCTGGCGGCGTTCTTCGTGGTGGAGCTGGTCACCTCGCTGCTGATCAACTCGATCGCGCTGCTGGCCGACGCCGGCCACATGCTGACCGACGTCGTGGCCGTCTTCATGGGACTGGCCGCCGTGAGCCTGGCGCGCCGCGGCAGCTCGTCGCCCGCCCGCACCTACGGCTGGCATCGCGCCGAAGTGTTCACCGCCGTCGCCAACGCCGGCCTGCTGATCGGCGTGGCGCTGTTCATCCTCTATGAGGCCATCCGGCGGCTGCGCGAAGCGCCCGCCGTCCCCGGCGTGCCGATGATCGTGGTCGCGCTGGCCGGGCTCGCCGCCAACTTCGTGGTCGCGCTGCTGTTGCGTTCCCATTCGTCGGGCAGCCTGGCGGTCAAGGGCGCCTACCTAGAGGTCGTCGCCGACACCGTGGGCAGCCTGGGCGTCCTGATCGCCGGGGTGGTCACCGTGACCACGTACTGGCCCTACGCCGATGTGGTGGTGGCGGTGCTGGTGGCGCTCTGGGTGTTGCCCCGGGCCGTCGCGCTGGCCCGCGACGCGCTGCGGATCCTGTCCGAATCGTCGCCGGCCCATATCGACGTCGAGGAACTGCGCGCCGCGCTCGGCGCCGTCGACGGGGTGAGCGACGTGCACGACCTGCACGTGTGGACGCTTTCGCCCGGCAAGGACATGTGCACCGCACACTTGATCAGCGCCGGCGACTCCGCGCGAGTGCTGCATGACGCGCGCGCGGTGTTATCGGCTCGCGGACTGGAGCACGCCACCGTCCAGATCGACTGCCCGGACGACAACGATTGTTCGGACAGCTTTTAAAGCGTTAGAGCCCCAGCGCCTTACGCGCTTCGGGGTCGCAATCGTCGAGCAGGTCCAGGCAGCGCGAGTACTCGTCGGTTTCACCGATGGTGTCGGCGGCGCGCGCCAGGGCCGCCACGCACCGCAGGAACCCGCGGTTGGGTTCGTGCGAATAAGGCACCGGGCCGAAGCCCTTCCAGCCGTTTCTCCGCAACTGGTCCAGGCCGCGGTGGTAGCCGGTGCGGGCATAGGCGTACGCGGTGATGGCCCGCTCGTCGGCCAACGCCTCTTCGGCCAGCGTCGCCCAGGCCACCGACGCCGTCGGATGCGCGGCGGCCACGATGCCGGGCTCCTCCCCGGCGAGCAGTTCCGCCTCGGCATCGGTATCCCCGGGCAGCAGGATCGGGTCGGGTCCTAGCAGGTCTCCCATCGGCGACATGGCTCTATTCTGCAGCTCGCCCCTTTTGCCCGCGAGACGCACCTCGGCCAACGCCGGAAGCGGGGTACCCGGTCGCTAAGCTCTGCAACTACCCGACGAAGCGGGAGGACAGTAGTACTCATGCCCAAACGATCCGATCCCGACCGCGGCGGCGCGCCGAAACGGCCCGGGTTCGACCCACGCGAGTCTCGCAGCGAACCGGGCGACGAGTGGGGGGCCGAGTCCGGCTTCGAAACCGGAGACGACGCCACCGAGGGCGTTCCCCTGGTCCCCAGCGATCCCGAGACCGAAACCGAGGTCATCAACAGGCCCGAGCCGCAGAGCGGCCCCGAAGAAACACCGGACGGGCCGCAGCGCGAACGTCGCTTCACCGCGCCGGGCTTCGACGCCAAAGAGACCACCGTCATCGCCACCACGCCGGAGCCCGCCACCGAGGTCTTCGGGGCCCCGCCCGGACAGGACGGCACCGCGCAGTTCGGCGTGCCGCCCAAAGCCGCTGTCCCGCAATCGATCCCACCCCGGCTCGGCGGGAAGCTGCGCACGTCGCGGCAATTCAACTGGGGCTGGATACTGGCGCTGGTCGTGATCGTCTTGGCGTTGGCGGCCATCGCGATCCTGGGCACGGTGCTGCTCACCCGGGGCAAACACTCGAATGCCTCGCGGGAAGACCAGGTTCGGCAAACCATTCAGAACTTCGACGTCGCGATCCAGCGGGGTGATCTGACCACGCTGCGCACCATCACGTGCGGCACCACCCGCGACGGCTACGCCGATTACGACGAACACGCGTGGGACGAAACCTATCGCCGGGTGTCGGCGGCCAAGCAGTATCCGGTGATCGCCAGCATCGATCAGGTGGTGGTCAACGGCCAGCACGCCGAGGCCAACGTCACCACGTTCATGGCCTACGACCCGCAGCTACGCTCGACCCGCAGCATGGATCTGCAATATCGCGACGACCAGTGGAAGGTCTGCCAGTCCGCCAGCTAGGTGCTGCCAGGTCGGTCCGCCGAGCGTGAAACTGGCTTCACAGTGGGCGCCGAGCGTGAAGCTGACTTCACGCTCAAGCGATTGATCAGCTGACAGACCTTCCGGCGCAGTGCAGGTCGGTGCAGGCCTGGACCACTCGCTCGGACATCGACGCCTCGGCCTTCTTCAGATAGCTGCGCGGGTCATAGACCTTCTTGACGCCGACCTCGCCATCCACCTTGAGCACGCCGTCGTAATTGGCGAACATGTGGCCGGCGATGGGGCGGGTGAACGCGTACTGGGTGTCGGTGTCGACGTTCATCTTCACCACCCCGTAGCGCAGCGACTCCTCGATCTCCGACGTCAGCGAACCGGAACCGCCGTGGAAGACGAAGTCGAACGGCTTGGCGTCCGCGGGCAGCCCCAGCTTGGCGGCCGCCACCTTCTGCCCCTGCGCCAGGATGTCGGGGCGCAATTTGACGTTGCCGGGCTTGTAGACGCCGTGCACGTTGCCGAAGGTGGCGGCGAGCAGGTACTTGCCGTGCTCGCCGTGGCCCAGCGCATCGATGGTCCTCTCGAAGTCGTCCGGCGAGGTGTAGAGCTTGTCGTTGATCTCGTGGGCGACGCCGTCCTCCTCGCCACCCACCACGCCGATCTCGATCTCCAGGATGATCTTGGCCGCCGCCGCGTCCTTGAGCAGTTCCCGAGCGATGTGAAGATTCTCGTCGATCGGCACGGCCGAACCGTCCCACATGTGCGACCCGAACAGCGGATCTTGGCCCCCGGCCACCCGTTTGGCCGAAATCGCCAGCAGCGGGCGGACATACGTGTCCAACTTGTCCTTGGGGCAATGGTCGGTGTGCAGCGCAACGTTGATCGGGTACCTGGCCGCGATGGAACGGGTGAACTCGGCCAGCGCCACCGCACCGGCCACCATGTCCTTGACGCCCAGCCCGGACGCGAATTCCGCGCCGCCGGTGGAAAACTGGATGATCCCGTCGCTGCCCGCATCGGCGAACCCCTTGATGGCCGCGTTGACGGTCTCCGATGACGTGCAGTTGATCGCCGGGAAGGCGTACGAATGCTCCTTGGCGCGTCGCAGCATCTCGGCGTAAACCTCGGGCGTGGCGATGGGCATGGCAACCCCCTTCTGCGGCCGGGTCCCCTCAGTATCGTCCAGGTGGCTCGGCGGCTCACCCGGGGCCGGTATGTTGAGGGATCATGAGCACCGCCGTGACGGCCCTGCCCGACATCTTCGACCCGATGTATTGGTTGGGCGCCGATGGCGTCTTCGGGTCCGCGGTGCTGCCCGGCATCCTGGTCATCGTCTTCATCGAGACCGGGCTGCTGTTTCCGCTGCTGCCCGGCGAGTCGCTGCTGTTCACCGGCGGCCTGCTGGCCGCGCACCCGAACCCACCGGCCAGCATCTGGGTGCTGGCCCCCGCCGTCGCGACCGTGGCGATACTCGGCGACCAGACGGGGTATTGGATCGGGCGGCGGATCGGCCCGGCGCTGTTCAAGAAGGAAGACTCGCGGTTCTTCAAGAAGCACTACGTGACGGAGTCGCACGCGTTCTTCGAGAAATATGGGCCCTGGGCGATCATCCTGGCCCGGTTCGCGCCCTTCGTGCGGACGTTCGTCCCGCCGGTTGCCGGGGTCTCCTACATGCGCTACACGGTGTTTTTGGGCTTCGATATCGTCGGCGGCATCCTGTGGGGCGGCGGTGTCACGCTGGCTGGCTACTTCATGGGCAACGTGCCGTTCGTGCACCACAACCTGCAGAAGATCCTGTTGGCCATCCTCTTCGTCTCCCTGATGCCGGCGTTCATCGCCGCCTGGCGAAGCTATCGGGGGCGACGGCGCGCGCAGAACACAGACGACCGGGAAGCCGAACGGCTGCCGGCGGCCGAGTAGCCCGCCGCGGGGTCAGACCGCGACGTTGAAGTCACAGCCCGTCTTGGCCCGTACTTCCTCCACCGTGACGCCGGGCTGCAACTCGGTGAGCACCAGCCCCCGTCCCGGCTCGACGTCGAAGACGCACAGGTTCGTGACGATCATGTCGACCACGTTCTTGCCGGTCAGTGGCAGCGTGCACTGACTGAGGATTTTGGGGCTGCCGTCTTTCGCGGTGTGGTCCATCAACACGATCACGCGCTTGACGCCGGACACCAAATCCATTGCGCCGCCCGGCCCTTTGACCATCTTGCCCGGCACCATCCAGTTGGCCAGGTCGCCGTTTTCGGCGACCTCGAGGGCGCCCAGGATGGACAGGTCGATGTGGCCGCCGCGGATCATCGCGAAGGAATCGGCGCTGGAAAAGAAGCTGGACCCGGGCAGGCTGGTGATGGTCTGCTTGCCCGCGTTGATGAGATCGGGGTCGACGGTGTCCTCGCTCGGGTAGGCCCCGATGCCGAGCAAGCCGTTTTCTGATTGCAGCGTGACCTTGATGCCCTCGGGGATGAAGTTGGCGACCAACGTCGGAATGCCGATGCCCAGATTCACGTAGAAGCCGTCGCGCAATTCCTGGGCGGCGCGCTGGGCCATCCGCTCGCGGATGGGGCTGTCGTTCTTCAGCGCGGCGCCGCCGCTCGTGGTGCGGAACTCGATGCGTTTCTCGTAGCCGGTGCCCGCGATGATGCGGTCGACGTAGATGCCGGGGGTGTGGATCAGGTCTGGGTCCAGCTCGCCGACCTCGACCAGCTCTTCCACCTCGGCCACCGTGATCGCGCCGCAGGTGGCGATCATCGGGTTGAAGTTCCGCGCCGTCTTGCGGTAGACGAGGTTGCCGGCCGTGTCGCCCTTCCACGCCTTGACGATCGCGACGTCGGCCCGGATGCCTTCTTCCAGAACGTATTCGGTGCCGTCGAAGACCCTGGTGTCCTTGCCTTCGGCGAGGTTGGTGCCGAAGGCCGTGCGGGTGTAGAAGCCGGGGATGCCCGCGCCGCCGGCGCGCAGCTTCTCCGCGAGCGTGCCCTGCGGCGTCAGCACCAGGTCCAGCTCGCCGGCCAGCACCTGGCGCTCGAACTCCTTGTTCTCGCCCACGTAGGAGGCGATCACCTTCTTCACCTGCCGGCCCTTGAGCAGCAGACCCATGCCGAAATCGTCTACGCCGGCGTTGTTTCCGACGATGGTGAGGTCCTTGATGCCGCTGTCGACCAGAGCCTGGATCAGTTTCTCGGGGATGCCGCAGAGGCCGAACCCGCCCGCGGCGACGGTGATGCCGTCTTCCAGCAGGCCGTGCAGGGCCGACTCCGCGTCGGGGTGGACTTTATTGCTCACCGGGGCTCCTGTTCTTCGACTCGGCGGAGACGTTACAGGCGGCCTCCATGAGCATCCAGCCCGACAGCTGCACCGACAGGTCCCGCTCGGGGACCTCGGACGCCATCACCGCTCCCTCGACGAACTCCGCCTGTTTGCCGCCCGCGGTGGGCAGCTGGGCGTCGCGGTCCCAGAAGGGGCCGAACACCGGCAGCCCGTCCACCGTCTGCCGGTTGTCCCAGGCCGCCTTCGCGCTGGCCAGCACGATCCGCCGGGCGTTGTCGCGGGCCAGCACGTCGTCGGCCGCCTCCCCCGGCAGCGCCGTGGCCACCAGCGCGAGGTACCGCGCGGTCACCCCGGCGAACAGGCCGCCGTCCCCGCCGCCGGCCCCGGCCAGCACCCCGGCCGGCGCCATCTGTTCGTCCACCGCCGCGACCAGCCGGTGCACCCGGGCGGCGTGGCGCTGCCTGACCTCGACCGCGGTGCGGGCGGCGAGTTCGGTCTCCAGGCCCAGCACCACGCCCTGGCAGTAGGTGTACTGCGCGCGCACCAGCGAGCCGGCTTTGATGCCGTCGAACACCAGGTGCGTCTCCGGGTCGATCAGCGTCTGGTCGATCCAATTGCCCATCTGCTCAGCACGTTTCAGATGGTCCCCGTAGCGGGCGAGAAAGATTCCGGCGGGGCCGTTGGCCGGGGCGTTGAAGAACTGGTCGGACTTTCGCCACGGGATGCCGCCGCCGTCCTCGGGCACCCATGCCCGGACGAATTGGTTGGCCAGCTTGGGCAAGGCGCGCCGGCGCTGCACGCCGGCGATCCGGGCGGCGCGTTCGAGCGCCAGTGCCAGCCAGGCCATGTCGTCGTAGTAGCTGTTGATCCACGAGAGGTTGTTGCGCAGCCGGTGCGAGCGGACCTGCCGGTTGATCTCGGCACGCCGGTGCGGCTGCGGATCGCGCGCCTGGGCGTCGATCAGGCAATCCAGCAGGTGGGCCTGCCACCAGTAGTGCCAGGTGCCGAACCAGCGGTCACGCCGCGTCGGCGGCCAGGCCACCACCCCCAGCTGAGTGGCGGGCAGCCCCCACAACCGCTTCAGATGTCGTTGCGTGACAGCGGCTTCGCAGCTGGCCGCGCGGTTGACCCAGAGCTGATCCATAGCTGTCGATCCTGCCCCATCGGGTTTCACCAGGCGCGGGACAGGTCGGCGTGCTGCTGGACCCAGGCGTGCATGGCGATGCCGGCGGCGACGCCGGCGTTGATGCTGCGCGTGGAGCCGAACTGCGCGATCGACACCGTCAGCGTCGCGCCCGTGCGGGTGTCGTCGGTGATGCCCGGCCCCTCCTGACCGAACACCAGCAGACACTCGCGCGGCAGCGCGGCCTCCTCCAGCCGCGCCGCGCCCGGGACGTTGTCCACGGCGACCACGGTCAGGCCGGCGGCGGTCGCGAAGTCCAGCAGCTCGGCGGTGCTGTCGTGGTGGCACAAGCGTTGATAGCGATCGGTCACCATGGCACCCCGGCGATTCCAGCGGCGGCGCCCCACGATGTGCACGGTGTGCACCGCGAAGGCGTTCGCGGTGCGCACCACCGACCCGATGTTGGCGTCGTGACCGAAGTTCTCGATCGCCACGTGCAGCGGATGCCGGCGCCGGTCGATGTCGGCGATGATCGCTTCCCGGGTCCAGTACCGGTAGGCGTCGACGACGTTGCGGGTGTCGCCCTCGCGCAACAGGACCGGGTCATACCGCGGGTCGTCCGGCGGCTCGCCCGGCCACGGCCCGACGCCGGCCGGCGGTGTCGGCGCCCACTCGGTGGGGCCCGGGCCGCTCATCGCGGCGTCCACACGCCGGCGTGCGTGCCGTCGATGGCCAGCGTCGCGTAGAGCAACGCGTCGTTGATCTCGCCCTGGGTGCACAGCGACGCGTTGACGTGCACCGCGTCCAACGAGGCGTCGGGCAGGATCAGCACCGACGACCCGTAGGTCGCGCAGGCCGGGTTCAGTCCCGGGGCGGGCAGGGTCGGCGATGCCAGCAGCATCATGGGCCCCCCGCGTTTGACGGACTCGTCGCGGTAGCGGGCCGCGACGGCGGTGGCTTCCAGCCCGAGCAGCATGTAGCCGTTGCCGGTGAACGCTCCCGGGTCGCCCAGCTGCGCCTTGGTCACCGGGATGCCGTCGGCCCGCCACGCCGACAGGCTGATGGTCTTGACCGCCAGGCCGCCGCTGTCGTTGGCGTTGGTGGGCAGCAGTCCGACCGGGAAGGCGACCGGGTAGGCCGACGAGCTGTTCGGAATCCGGTCGCGCGGCGAGTAGGCGTAGATACCGCGCACCTGACTCCGATCCTTCAGCGGCCCAAGGCAAACCGTGCCCGTGAGCCGGTCACGCGGCGCCGACAGGGGCGCGGGAATGTCGCGCACGCTGGTCTTCGCGGTGTCACAGCTGCCCAGGCCGGCGGCCTCCAGGGGGTGGGCCAGCGCGCCGTAGAGCCCGAAGCGGATGTCTTCGGGTTTCGCGTGCGGGTCCTTGGCCGAGGCCGCGCTGGCGTCGACGTCGACGAGCACGTAATCGCCGTCCCAGCGCAGGTTCGACACCGACATGTTCCACCCCAGCAGGGCCAGCGATTCGCCGAGCCGCGCGCCCTGGGCGCCGTAGGGGCGCACGGGTTGGCCTGAGGAGGAGCAGCCGGCCAGGCACAGCGTTAAACAGGCTGCGAGCGCAAGGAAGGCGCGCATGACTCAGCCGCCCGGGCTACGAAGATCAGCCGGCAACTAGCTCAGCCCCAGATCGGCGAGGCCGAGCACACTTCGGTAGGGCAGGCCTTCGGCCTCGATGGCCTCGGCCGCCCCGGTGGCGCGGTCCACCACGGTGGCCACCCCCACCACTTCGCCGCCGGCCTCCTGGACGGCGCGCACCGCGGTGAGCGCCGAGTTGCCGGTGGTGCTGGTGTCCTCGACCACCAGCACCCGCTTGCCGGACACCTCGGAACCCTCGATAAGGCGTTGCAGCCCATGGGTTTTCGCCGATTTACGTACGACGAAGGCGTCGATCGGGCGGCCCGGTGCGTGCATGACGGCCGTTGCCACCGGGTCGGCGCCGAGCGTCAGGCCGCCGACCACGTCGTAGTCCCAGTCGCCGGTCAGTTCGCGCATCAGCGCGCCGATCAGTGCCGAGGCGCGGTGGTGCAGCGTGGCCCGCCGCAGGTCGACGTAGTAGTCGGCCTCCTTGCCGGAGGAGAGCGTGACCCGCCCGTGCACCACCGAGAGGCGGGACACCAACTCGGCCAGCTCTTTGCGGTCAGGTCCGGCCACGACCACTCCCGATTCGTTTGGTGACCGCCCGCATCAGGGGCCGCGGAATCAGGCGCTCGGCGGCGATGATCGCTTTGTACTGCAGTCCCGGAATGCTGATGACCTTGCCGCGGGCGATATCGGCCAGGCTCTGGCTGACCACGTCGTCGACCTCGAGCCACATGAACGACGGCGACTTGGCCATGTCGATCCCGGCGCGGTCGTGGAATTCGGTGCGCACGTAGCCCGGGCACACCGCGTGCACGGAGACGCCGGTGCCCTGCAGGCCGACCGACAGGCCCTCGCTGAACGAGATCACCCACGCCTTGGATGCCGAATACGTCGACCCACGCCCGGGCACCAGCCCGGCGACGCTTGCGATATTGATGACGGTGCCGTCGCCGGCATCCAGCATGGCCGGCAGGGCGGCGCGGGTCAGGTGCATGACCGCGGTGACGTTGACGTCGAGCTGGGACTGCAGCAGCGCGGGATCGGCCGACCAGAAGTCGCCGGAGGTGCCGAAGCCGGCGTTGTTGACCAGGACGCGCACTCCCCCGGCCGCGAGCCGGTCGCAGACGCGCTGACGGCCGGCGGCATCGGCCAGGTCGGCGGGCAGGATCTCGACGTTGCCGGAGTGTTGGTGCAGCTCGTCGGACAACCTGGTCAGGCGGTCGACGTCGCGGGCGACCAGGACCACGTCGTAGCCGTCGCCGGCGTAGCGTCGCGCGAATCCGGCGCCGATCCCGGACGTAGGCCCGGTGATCAGGGCTACGGGGCGGGGCATGAGCGACATCCTAATGACGGCGGCTGCATCGGGCCCTGAGGTGCCCGGGGCCCGGCGTCAGCGCTGATAGTTGTTGGCCTGGTGGCCGTTGCGCCCGGCGGGAGGTGGACGGCGGATGGTTTCCGAGCGCCCATCGGCCGGCCGGGGCTGGTCGCGCCGGACCGGCTCGGCGGCGCGGCGACCCGGCTGCAGGTCGGGGCCCAGCAGTCCCGCCACGTCCTGCTGCGCGCGCCGGGGCGGCAGCTCCGCGCGGCCCGCCGGCGCCAACGGCCGGCTCGGTGAGGCGTTGCGCGGACCCGACGGTGCCCCGGCCTCCTGCGGGGCCTCCTCCGGCAGCGGGGGCAGCACCCGCAGCAGGTCGTTGAACTGGCGCACGGTGCGCAATCCCTCGTCCCACTCGGTGCGGGTGCTGGTGATCGGCATGGCCACCAGCGTCCAGTTCTGCTCGTTCCACATGATTTCGGCGCTGTCCGGTGCGGTGTGCGCGAAGGTGACCATGCGGCGGTCGCAGGCGCGCCGGGCGGCGTCGAGATTGGTGGAGTAAACCATTCGCGGCCCGATCGCACCCAACAGCCAAATGTCGCTTTCCCGTGGCTCTTTGAGCCCCTTGAGCCGCAGGTCCACCACGACGTTGGTGCCCACCTTGCGGTGCAGCGCGATGACGGTGGCGACCTCTTCGAGGTCGAAGATGTAGACGGCCTCGCCCCGGATCTGACCCAGCACCACGTTCTGGGCGGCGACGTCGCCGACGGTCGACATCACCCCCCGCTTCCACCGCTTGAGGATGTCGGCTGATTCGTTTTCGTAGTCGAACCCGTGCGACCGGGCCCACGACCTGCGGCGCCTGCTGCGCCCGCGCCGCCGATCGATGTCGACGTACAGCAACACCCCCGCGCCGACAAAGCACAGCGCGGAGAGCGTGAACCAGAGGGGGACCATCCAAAACAGGGTATCTGCTATTGGCCAAGAAGATAGAAGGCGACCAGGTCACAACCCAATCACAGCTGGCACCAGCCACCTATCGCCGGACCGCCGATGGTCCCCCCGGGGGTCAGCCCAGGATCAGCGAGTCGCCGTCCGGGCTGACGTTCACCGGAACGGTGTCGCCGTCGTGCACATCGCCGGCCAACAACATCTTGGCCAGCTGGTCACCGATGGCCTGCTGCACCAGGCGGCGCAGCGGCCGGGCGCCGTAGACCGGGTCGAATCCGCGGTGCGCCAGCCACTGCTTGGCCGGCAGCGACACCTCCAGCGTGAGGCGGCGCGCAGCCAGCCGCTTCTGCAGCTGAACCAGCTGGATGTCGACGATCTGCACCAGCTCTCCGGGCTCCAGGCCGTGGAAGATGATCACGTCGTCGAGCCGGTTGATGAACTCCGGCTTGAACGCCGAGCGCACCGCGGCCATCACCTGCTCCTCGCTGCCACCGGATCCCAGGTTGGAGGTCAGGATCAGGATGGTGTTGCGGAAGTCGACGGTGCGGCCCTGCCCGTCGGTCAGCCGGCCCTCGTCGAGGACCTGCAGCAGCACGTCGAACACGTCCGGGTGCGCCTTTTCGATCTCGTCGAACAGGATGACGGTGTACGGGCGCCGCCGCACCGCCTCGGTCAGCTGACCGCCCTGGTCGTAGCCGATGTATCCGGGCGGGGCGCCGACCAGCCGGGCCACCGAGTGCTTCTCGCCGTATTCGCTCATGTCGATGCGGACCATCGCGCGCTCGTCGTCGAACAGGAATTCCGCCAGCGCCTTGGCCAGCTCGGTCTTCCCGACGCCGGTCGGGCCGAGGAACATGAACGACCCCGTGGGCCGGTTGGGGTCGGCGACGCCGGCCCGGGAACGCCGCACGGCGTCCGAGACCGCTGTGACGGCCTTCTTTTGGCCGATGACGCGCCGGCCCAGTTCGTCCTCCATGCGCAGCAGCTTGGCGGTCTCGCCCTCGAGCATCCGTCCGGCCGGGATGCCCGTCCACGCCGACACCACGTCGGCGATGTCGTCGGGACCGACCTCCTCCTTGAGCATCACGTTCTCGCGGGCCTGAGCCTGCGGCAGCGCGGCGTCGAGCTTCTTCTCGACCTCGGGGATGCGCCCGTAGCGCAGCTCGGCGGCCTTGGCCAGGTCGCCGTCGCGCTCGGCGCGCTCGGACTCCCCGCGCAACGTGTCCAGCTGCTCCTTGAGCTCGCGCACGACGTCGATGGCGTTCTTCTCGTTCTGCCAGCGGGTGGTGAGCTCGGACAGCTTCTCCTTCTGGTCGGCCAGCTCGGAGCGCAGCTTGTCCAGCCGCTCCTTGGACGCCTCGTCCTCTTCTTTGGCCAGCGCCATCTCCTCGATCTCGAGGCGGCGCACCAACCGCTCGACCTCGTCGATCTCGACGGGCCGGGAGTCGATCTCCATCTTCAAACGCGAAGCGGCCTCGTCGACCAGGTCGATGGCCTTGTCCGGCAGGAAGCGGGCGGTGATGTAGCGGTCGGACAGCGTGGCGGCGGCCACCAGGGCCGAGTCGGTGATGCGCACCCCGTGGTGCACCTCGTAGCGGTCCTTCAGCCCGCGCAGGATGCCCACGGTGTCCTCCACCGAGGGCTCGCCCACCAGCACCTGCTGGAAGCGGCGCTCCAGCGCGGCGTCCTTCTCGATGTACTTGCGGTACTCGTCGAGCGTGGTGGCACCGACCAGCCGCAGCTCGCCGCGGGCCAGCATCGGCTTGATCATGTTGCCGGCGTCCATCGCGCCCTCGCCGGTCGCGCCGGCGCCGACGATGGTGTGCAGCTCGTCGATGAAGGTGATGATCTGTCCGGCGGAGTTCTTGATGTCGTCGAGGACGGCCTTGAGCCGCTCCTCGAACTCGCCGCGGTACTTCGCCCCGGCCACCATCGATCCCAGGTCCAGGCTGATGACGGTCTTGTCGCGCAGGCTCTCGGGCACATCGCCCGCGACGATGCGCTGGGCCAGGCCCTCCACGATCGCGGTCTTGCCGACGCCGGGCTCACCGATCAGCACCGGGTTGTTCTTGGTGCGACGGCTCAAGACCTGCACGACGCGGCGAATCTCGTTGTCCCGCCCGATGACCGGGTCGAGCTTGCCTTCGCGGGCCCGCTCGGTGAGGTCGGTCGAGTACTTCTCCAGCGCCTGATAGGTCGCCTCCGGCTCCGGGCTGGTGACCCGCCCACTGCCGCGCACCTTGACGAACCCGTCGCGCAACGCCTGGGGCGAGGCGCCGTGGCCGGTCAACAGCTTGGCGACGTCGGAATCCCCGGTGGCCAGCCCCACCAGCAGGTGCTCGGTGGAGACGTATTCGTCGTTCATCTCGGTGGCCAGCTGCTGCGCGGTGGTGACGGCGGCCAGCGACTCGCGCGACAGTTGCGGTTGCGAGCTGGCGCCGCTGGCCTGCGGCAGGCGTTCCACGATGCGCTCGGCTTCGGCGCGAATGGTGGCCGGGTTGACGCCGACGGCCTCGAGCAGCGGAGCCGCGATGCCGTCAGCCTGCGTCAGCAGGGCCATCAGCAGGTGCGCCGGCCGGATCTCGGGGTTGCCGGCGGCCGAGGCCGCCTGCAGCGCCGAAGTCAGCGCCGCTTGGGTCTTGGTGGTCGGGTTGAAAGAGTCCACGACACCTCCGTTCGTAGAAGAAAATGCTTGTCCGCATGTTCAACGCCGTCAAGGTTGAGTCTATTCCGCTCAACTCTACCGAGTTTTGAGCAATATGCCCTTCGGGGTACCCCGGTACCGATGACGCAGACGACGCAGCCACCCGACCACGCCGACGCCGAGCCCGCCAGACCTCCGCGTCGCGTTCCGCGGGCGTTCTGGCTCGCCGCGGTGGCCGCCGGACTGGCGCTCGCGGGCCTGGTCATCGTCGGATTGCACACCGATCTCACCGGCGATAGCCCGTCGACCACCGTGCCTCAAGCCGGCACGCTGCAGGTCAGCGGGACCGGCACCACGAAGACCATCCCCTGTCACGCCGGCTACCTCTCGGTCAGCGGGAAGAACAACACCGTCACCCTCACCGGGCACTGCACCAGCGTCAGCGTCTCCGGCAGCGGCAACCACGTCTCGGTCGACAGCACCGATGCGGTGAACGCGTCGGGCACCGGCAACGTCGTTCTGTACCACTGGGGTTCGCCCAAGATCGACGACGTCGGGACGACCAACATCGTCCGACAGGGCTGAGTCAGCGTCGGCCGAGCCTAGAATCGGGGCCCGTGGGCCTGGAGGATGTCGACGCACTGCGGGTGCTGCGCGATGCCTTCGCATCTGAGGGTGCCGGGCCGGCCGGTGGTTCCGGCGAGCTCGTCCACCGCTTCTACACCCATTGGTTCGCCCTCGACAGCTCGGTGCGCGACCTGTTCCCGCCCGAAATGGCCGCCCAGCGGCGAGCTTTCGGCCACGCGTTGCACTGGGTGTACGGCGAGCTGATTGCGCGGCGCACGCAAGAGCCGGTGGCCTTCCTGGCCCAACTCGGCCGCGATCACCGCAAATACGGTGTGCTGTCCCCGCATTACGAGACGCTGCGGCGGGCGTTGCTGGTGACGCTGCGCGCCCACGTGGGCGCGGCCTGGACCGACGCCCTCGACGATGCGGCCGTGCAGTCGCTGAACCTGATCACCGGGGTGATGAGCGGCGCCGCCGACGCCGAGGAGGGGCCCGCCTGGTGGGACGGCACCGTGATCGAGCACCTGCGGGTGTCGCGGGATCTGGCGGTCGTCCGGCTGCAGCTCGATCAGCCGATGCACTACCACCCCGGCCAATACGTCAACGTCCATGTGCCCCAATGCCCGCACCGCTGGCGGTACCTGAGCCCGGCGATTCCGGCCGACCCGAGCGGCGGGGTCGAGTTTCACGTTCGCCTGGTCCCCGGCGGCCTGGTCAGCACCGCGATCGTCAACGAAACGCGCGGCGGCGACCGGTGGCGGCTGTCCAGCCCGCACGGCGGCCTGCGGGTCGACCGCGACGGGGAGGACGTGCTGATGGTCGCCGGCAGCACGGGCCTGGCGCCGCTGCGGGCGCTGATCATGGACCTGTCGCGGTTCGCGGTGAACCCGCGGATACATCTCTTCTTCGGTGCCCGATACCGCTGCGAACTCTACGATCTGCCGACCCTGTGGCAGATCGCCTCGCACAATCCGTGGCTGTCGGTATCGCCGGTCTCGGAGTACAACAGCGACCCGTCGTGGGCCGCCGACTATCCCGACGTCACGCCGCCGCGTGGCCTGCACGTGCACCAGATCGGGCGCCTGCCCGACGTGGTCACCAAGTACGGCGCCTGGGGTGACCGGCAGATCCTGGTGTGCGGCGGGCCGGCGATGGTCAACGCCACCAAGGCCGCGCTGACCGCCAAAGGTGCTCCGCCCCAACACATTCAGCATGACCCGCTATGGAGGTAGCCATGCACGTCGTCACCCTGCGCGATCCCTCGGGCCCGCTGGTCGCCCAGTTCGTCCCCGGGGCGGGGATGATCGGCACGTCGCTGCGCGACGCCGGCGTCGAGCTGCTGGGCCAGCGCCGCGGCCTGGACGCCTATATCTCCGCCGGCAAGACGATGGGCATCCCGATTCTGTATCCGTGGGCAAATCGGCTGGGCGAGAACACCTATACCGCGCAGGACGTCACCGTGACCCTGACGCCGGGGGAAAACGGGGTGCGCGCCGACCCCAACGGGTTACCCATCCATGGGGTCTTGGCCGCCTACCCCGGGTGGCGGGTGACGGCCGAGAACGCTGAGGAGCTGACCGCCGAACTGGATTTCGGCGCCGATCCCCGACTGCTGGCCAGCTTCCCGTACCCGCATGTGCTGGAGGTGACGGCTCGGCTGAGCAACCGGACGCTGACGGTTCGGACCACGGTCACGGCGACAAGCGACCGGGCGGTGCCGCTGTGCTTCGGGTTTCATCCCTACCTGCAACTGCCCGACGCCCCGCGGACCGACTGGGTCATCGAGACACCCCCGTTGCGGCATCTGGGGCTCGACGACAAGGGCCTGCCGACCGGTGTTTCCGAGTCGCAGCCGGCGCGCCGAGAAGCATTGGGCAACAACACTTTCGACGACGCTTACGACCAGGTCGCCGAAGGCGCGGTGTTCGCGGTGTCCGGCGGCGGGCGGCGCATCGAGGTGCATTTCGAGCAGGGCTACCCGGCGGCGCAGATTTTCGCGCCGGCGCCCGACGATCCCACGAAGACCATCGTGTGCTTCGAGCCCATGACCGCACCCACCGACGCGCTGCGCCGGGGCGGCTACCGCTGCGCGCGCCCGGGCGAACCGGCGGTCACGCAGTTTTCGATCCGGGTGTGATCAGCGTCCCCGGCGCGGTTGCCACACCACCAGCGCGGTGCTCTTGGGCACCACCGCCACATCGCGGCGCTGGCTGACCCGCGTCTGCGCCAGCTCCTCGGTCAATTCCTTGACTCGGGCCTGCAGCGCCTCGACCTGATTGGTCAGCTCGATGATCCGCTTGATGCCGGCGAGGTTGACCCCCTCGTCTTGGGAGAGCCGTTGCACCTCACGCAGCAGGTCGACGTCGTGCTCCGAATACCGCCGTCCCCCACCGGAAGTCCGGCGCGGGCTGACCAGGCCGAGCCGGTCGTAGGTGCGCAGCGTTTGGGCGTGCATGCCGGCCAGCTCGGCGGCCACCGAGATCAAGAAGGTCCGCGCGTCCTCTTTTCTTGAATTGCTCGAACCCTTGGCCATCAGCGATTACCCGCCCATCCGGCCCGCGGGTCGAAGCCGCTGGAACGCTCCGCGGCGGCGTAGGCCTCCAGCGCCTCCTGGGCGGCACCCTCCACATTGGGTGGTACGGCGACCTTTACGGTCACCAGCAAGTCGCCGTTGCCGCCGCTGCGCTTGGGCACGCCACGCCCGCGCACCCGCAGGATCCGACCGTCGGCCGTGCCCTTGGGCACCCGCACACCGACTTTGCCGTCCAGCGTGGGTACCGAAATGGTTGAGCCCAAGGCCAACTCGGTGAAGCTGACCGGAACCGTCACCGTGAGGTCGTCGCCGTCGCGCCCGAACACCTTGTCCGGGCGCACATGCACGGTCACGTACAGGTCACCCGACGGCGCACCGCGTAAACCCGCCTCGCCCTGGCCGGGCAGCCGAATCCGTTGTCCGTCTTCGACGCCCGGCGGGATCCGCACGTTGATGGTGCGCGTGCGGGTGGTGACGCCGGTGCCCTTGCACTCGTCGCAGGGGTGCTCGATGATCGAGCCGCTGCCCCGGCAGTCGGTGCACGGTTCGGAGAAGCCGAACGCGCCCTGGTTGCGGTTGATCACGCCGGAGCCGTTGCAGGTGGGGCACACCTTCGGGCTGGTGCCCGGCCGCGCGCCACTGCCGTGGCAGTTGGTGCACGGTGCCGGGCTGGTCAGCCGCAGCGGCATCGCCACGCCCTTGGCCGCCTCGACGAAATCCAGCTGGGTTTCGGTCTCGAGGTCGTTGCCGCGGCGCGGCCGGCTGGGACGGGCGCCCGAACCGCGCCCGAACAACCCGCCGAACAGATCACCGATGTTGGTGCCGCCGCTTCGGCCGGCGGCATCGAACAAATCGTTGAGGTTGAACTCAGCGCCGTCACCGCCGACGTTGAAGCCCCCGAACCCGCCGCCGTCGAACCGGCGCCCGCCGAAACCACCGCCGGCGAACAGCCTTCGGGTTTCGTCGTATTCCTTGCGCTTGGCCGGATCCGACAAGACGTTGTGTGCCTCGGAAACGGCTTTGAAGCGTTCGCCGGCGGCCGGGTTGTCGGGGTTGGCGTCAGGGTGCAGATCGCGCGCCAACTTGCGATAGGCGCGTTTGATCTCTTCGGGGCTGGCGTCGGAGGAGACGCCCAGCTCCTTATAGAAGTCCTTTTCGACCCATTCGCGCTGGGCCATGTCGCGTCACCCCCTCACCTTTCGTTTGTTGTGCTGATTGTGTGGTCTAGTCACCGGATGCGCCGGCGTTATCGTCCGATTCGGCCGGCCCGGTTTCCCCGGCCGCCGCGGCCGACTCACCGGTCCCGGCGTCGCCCTCGTCGTCGACCGTGTCGACGACGCCGACCAGAGCGTGGCGCAGCACCTGATCGCCCAGTTTGTAGCCCTGTCGCATGACGGTGCCGATCACCGGCCGGGAGCCGTCACCTTCGTGCTGGACGGCTTCGTGCAGCACCGGGTCGAAGTCCTCGCCCTCCTGGCCGAACGCCGACAGGCCGAGGCCGGTCAACGCGCTTTCCAGCTTGTCGGCCACCGACTTCAGCGGTCCGGACTCGAGGTCGCCGTGCTTGCGCGCCCGGTCGAGATCGTCCAGCACGCCCAGCAATTGGTTGACAACCGCGGCCTTCGCCCGATCCGCCGCGGCCTGCTGGTCGCGCAGCGCCCGCTTGCGGTAGTTCGCGAAGTCGGCCTGCACCCGTTGCAGATCGGCGGTGAGCTCGGCGACTTTGCCGTCGCCCTGGTCCGCCGGCTCGGCGGCCGGCGCCCCTCCCGGCGCGTCGCCGGGAGGGACCTGCCGCACTTCACCGGTCTGCGGATCGATTCGCCGCTTGTCGGTGACTGTCACCTGTTCTTGTGGGTTGCTTTCCGTCACTTGGACTCCCGGTCATCGTCGACCACCTCCGCGTCCACGACATCGTCAGCGGAGCCAGACCCGTCGCCGGCCGCACCGCCACCGGCCTGCTCGCCGGCGGCCTGGGTGGCCTCGTAGATCGCCTGTCCGAGCGCCTGGGATTCCTGGCCCAGCTTCTCCATCGCCGCCTTGATCGCGGTGATGTCGGTGCCGGCGAGGGCCGACTTGGCCTCGGCGATCGCGGCGTCGACCTTGGACAGTGTGTCCTCGGGGACCTTCGAACCGCCCTCGGCTTCGCGCTGATCCTTGACGAACTTCTCCGTCTGGTAGACCAGCGATTCGGCCTGGTTGCGGACGTCGGCCTCTTCGCGACGCTGACGGTCCTCCTCGGCGTGCGCCTCGGCGTCCTTGATCATCCGGTCGATCTCCTCCTTGGACAGGCCGGAGCCCTCCTGGATCTTGATCGTGTTCTCCTTGCCGGTGCCCTTGTCCTTGGCCGTGACGTGCACGATGCCGTTGGCGTCGATGTCGAAGGTGACCTCGATCTGCGGGACGCCGCGCGGAGCCGGCGGGATGCCGGTCAGCTCGAAGGAGCCGAGCAGCTTGTTGTGCGAAGCGATTTCGCGCTCACCCTGATAGACCTGGATCTGCACCGACGGCTGATTGTCGTCGGCCGTGGTGAAGGTCTCCGACCGCTTGGTGGGGATGGTGGTGTTGCGTTCGATGAGCTTGGTCATCACGCCACCCTTGGTCTCGATACCCAGGCTCAGCGGCGTAACGTCAAGCAGCAGAACGTCTTTCACCTCGCCCTTCAGCACACCGGCCTGCAGGGCAGCGCCCACGGCGACAACCTCGTCGGGGTTGACGCCCTTGTTGGGCTCCTTGCCCCCGGTGAGCTCCTTGACCAGCTCGGTCACCGCGGGCATGCGGGTGGAACCACCCACCAGCACCACGTGGTCGATCTCGGAGACCGAAATGCCGGCGTCCTTGATCACGGACTGGAAGGGCTTGCGGGTGCGGTCCAGCAGATCCTGTGTGATGCGCTGGAATTCGGCGCGGGTCAGCTGCTCGTCGAGGAACAGCGGGTTCTTGTCCGCGTCGACGGTGATGTAAGGCAGGTTGATCGAGGTGCTCTGCGAACTCGACAGCTCGATCTTGGCCTTCTCGGCGGCCTCACGCAGCCGCTGCATCGCCATCTTGTCCTTGGTCAGGTCAATTCCGCTGGTGCCCTTGAACTTATCGACCAGCCACTCGACGACGCGGTCGTCCCAGTCGTCCCCGCCGAGGTGGTTGTCACCACTGGTGGCGCGGACCTCGACCACACCCTCACCGATCTCGAGCAGCGAGACGTCGAAGGTACCGCCACCGAGGTCGAAGACCAGGATGGTCTGTTCCTTCTCGCCCTTGTCCAGGCCGTAGGCCAGCGCGGCCGCGGTCGGCTCGTTGACGATGCGCAGCACGTTCAGGCCGGCGATCTGGCCGGCTTCCTTGGTCGCCTGACGCTGGGCGTCGTTGAAGTACGCGGGCACGGTGACGACGGCGTCGGTGACGTCCTCGCCCAGGTATGCCTCGGCGTCGCGCTTCAACTTCATCAGCACGCGGGCGCTGATCTCCTGAGCGGTGTATTTCTTGTCATCGATCTCGACGGACCAATCGGTGCCCATGTGCCGCTTGACCGAACGGATGGTGCGGTCGACGTTGGTGACAGCCTGGTTCTTGGCGGGCTGACCGACGAGCACCTCGCCGTTGCGCGCGAAGGCGACGATGGACGGCGTCGTCCGCGAACCCTCGGAGTTGGCGACGACGACAGGGTCGCCACCCTCGAGAACTGCGACGACGGAGTTGGTGGTCCCGAGGTCGATACCGACCGCACGAGCCATAGTGATTCCTCCTGAATGTGTAGAGCTTGTTTGGTGCCACTATGCTGAGTGAACCCCGCTCAAGCCTGCCCTTGGGGCCGGTGGGCTGTCAACCCAGCATTGAGTGTAGTTCGCTCAACTTGTCGTTCATGTTAACGGCGGTCCGTCCCGCCTTGTTCCCGGGGGTGGCAAAAAACTTCGGCGCTGCCGAGGATCGGCGGTCACGCGGAGATAAACCCCGGCCATCGGCTCTGCATCGATCGTCGCGCCGGGGCAGCTAGGTCCGCTTCTCGGTGCGTAACCTAAGTGCCGCTATTCGAATCGTCTGGGGAGCGGCGGGTGCGGTTTTCGGAGAATGGGCGGCGGAGCCTGGCCGGTGGTTCGCTGCTGCTCGTGGCCCTGCTGGCCGGTGCGGAGCCGCTCTCGGGCTGCAGCTCCATCATCGGGGGCCGCCCGGTGGCGTCGCCGGGAGCCGGGCCCACCGAGCCGTCTTTCCCCACGCCCCGATCCACCCCGCCGTCGGCCACCGCCGCCCCGGCCCCCGGCCCGGGCCCGTCCGCCGCGCCGGCGAACCCGACCACTCCGGCGGGCGCCATCCCGCTGCCACCCGACCAGAACGGTTACGTCTTCATCGAGACGAAATCCGGCGTGACGCGCTGCCAGATCAACAAGGACACCGTCGGCTGCGAGGCACCGTTCACCAACTCCCCGCTGCAGGACGGTGAGCACGCCAACGGCGTCAGCATCAACACCGGCGGCAAGGTGCAGTGGGTGCTGGGCAACCTGGGGGCAATCCCGACGGTCACCATCGACTACAAGACCTACGCGGCGCAGGGCTGGACGATCGTCGCCAACGCCGACGGCACCCGCTTCACGAACGACCAGACCAAGCACGGCATGTTCGTGAGCGTCGAGAAGGTCAACACCTTCTGAGCCGGGCTCCATCGCGGGAGCCCGAGCGCGCGTGAATTGATTGCCAACCCGACGTCGGTAATCTTGCCGATGAGCTCGGGAGGGGGCGGCGATGCTTGTCGGTGCCGGTAGGCCGCGGTCGGTTTCCCAGGCGCCCCGCGCGCTGCCCGCCACGTCCGGAACCGGGTGGATCCGAAGTCGGGCGAGCACCTGACGATCTCATGCAACTGCGATACCTGAGCATCCCGGCGCTGATCGGCGCGGCCGGCGGCGACCCGTGGGCGATCAATGGCAGCCTGCAAGCCGGCAGCCCGCTGCAGATTTCCAATCTTGCCCAGGCATTTCTTCGCGCAGGCCGGTGCACGACGGAGGCCAGCAACGCGTTCGAACAGGCCCGTACCCGCTTCGAAGCCGCCTGGAATCACCAGGACGGCGGTCACCCGATCAACGACTCCGACGAAGTTCAGCGGGTGACGAAAGCGCTTGGGGCGCAGTCCCTGCAGATACCGAAGATCGGTGCGGACCTGGAGAGCATCGCCGCGACGCTGGCCGAGGCGCAGAAAGCCGCGGCCGGTCAAATCGCGTCGCTGGAAGCAAGGCTGCAAGAGCTCGACGATTTGATCGGCGAAGCCGACGCGATGGAGGACGACGAGGACCTCAGCCAGGCCGATTTCGATGCGCTGGAGGCGTTTATCGCCACATGCGAAGACGATGCCGTCCGGGCAACCAAGTCGGCGCTAGGCCAGCTGCAGGCGACACGCGACGGTTACTCCAAGTCGTTTCAGGACGCGATGGGGACCCTGCACGCGGACGGATATGACGCTCCCGGTGCCGGGCCGGCACCCGGTCAGCCGGCAGCCGGCCCGGCATCCGGCCAACCCGGCGGGGGTCCCGGCCCGGCGCCACCCGGCCAACCCGGCGGGGGTCCCGCATTGACCCCGTCACCGGGGGAAGTGGCGATCGGGAGCGCGGGTGCGATCGCCGGCGGTACCGCCGACGGTGTGCGTCAGACGACGCTCAACCTGCTCGCTGAGTCCCCGGGTACGGGTCCCGGCAAGGCTGATCCGTGGCTGTTGAAGTGGTTCGAGGATCCCAAGGTCGCCGGAGTTGAACTCCCGGGATTCACCCGTATCGGCGGGGTCGTTGGTGTGGCCAGCGCGGTGCCCGCCGTCCTGTCCGACATCCATGACGGAAACTCGGTGCCAGAGGCCATAACCCGCGAGACTGCTGGTGTCGCCGCCGGGCTGGCCGCGGGCGCAGAAACTGGCGCGCTGATCGGTTCGGTCGTTCCCGGTGCCGGGACCGCGGTCGGTCTGGTGGCAGGCGCCGTCGTGGGAGCGGGCGCCGCCTGGGTGGCGTCTAAAGCAGTCGAAGTGTCCTGGGAGCCGGTCGCCGATGCCGTCGGCAGCGCGGTGCACGGCGTGGAATCCGTCTTCGGGTTCGGGTAGGAGCGACTTCGATGCGATTCGATGACTTCGTGCAGGAGCACAACCTGGCTGTGTACCCGGTCGATCGATTTGCCGGGTTTGTGGTTGAGGTGGGAGTACCACCGGGTTGGGAACCCTTCGACTCGGCTGTCGGGGCGCGGGTGTGGGCCTGGCGCAACGACCCCTGCATCGAAGTGTTTTGCGCTAACGCGGTGTTGACGATGCATCGCGTCGAGGCTGCTTTGGACCCAGCCGGCGTTTTCGCGATGTTGGTCGAACAGCAGTTGCAAGCGGCGCCGGGCTGTCGAGAGCAAAGCCGCGAACTGGGTGCGGCCACCGAAGGTGCCGGCGTCACGGGGTTGCTCGCAATGAAGATCGCGCATGAACTCGGCACGATCGACAGCGAGTCGAAGTCCCGGATCATCACGACGGAGCAGGAGACGTTGATCGCGCAGCTCACGATGACGGCCCTCACCGATTCGCTGGTGGACCGGGCACACATCTGGCTGAAGGCCGTTCCGGGGCCGGTGGTAAGTCCAGCGCTCGCGGGTCACCGCGCCCCGCTGACCGGAAATACGAAAGGGCTCTGATGGCCGATAGCGGGAAGAGAGGCCGTTGGCGGCGGATGCTGCGGTACGCCATAGGTGGCGTCCTATGCCTGCTGGCGGTCATTAACGTGCTGGTCGGAGCGCCATGGCCCCTAGCTCTCGGCGGCGCTGTGACCGGCGGAATCATCCTCATCGGTCACCGCCGGATCTTTCGCGCCGGGGTCAGCCGAACTGGTGACGAGATCGTCTGCCGCTACATTCCCTGGTACGAGGGCAATGCCTACAGCGCGTTAGTGCTCCTCCCGCTGATGGGGGTTGCCATGGTGGCCTTGGGGCTCGCGCCCGGCAATCCGAGATGGCTGCTGTACGGCGGCGTCATCCTCCTGGCGGGTGTGACCCCGCTGTCCCTCTGGGGCATCGTTCGTATGTGGCTGCGTTCTCTTCTCTGCTTTAGCCCGTCGATGTTGACCGTGCGGTTGGCCGAGCGTGGGAGCCAGTTGACCGAAATTCGGCGTGAGCTGGTTGCGTCGATCGAGCCCAAGCTCGTCCCGCTGCCGTCGCGTGCTGACTCGTTGCAAGTCGCAATCGCTTACCGCCCCGCGGAGATCGGCGACGGCACTACCAAGACGGTGCTGCTCGGCCTGCGGCTGACGGTTCCACCGGTCAACCTGCTCAACGCACTCATCGCCTGGCGAGACGGCGCCCGCGACGACCCGGGCGAGCTGCTGGATCGCATCGAAGGGATTCTCCGAGGCCGCTCAACGGCCGGCGTGTGACGGGACCGATCAGAGCTTGGAGCCCAGCCCCGCGATCAGATTGATCGTCACCGCCAGGACCACCGCCCCGAGCAGGTAGGACACCAACGCATGGCGCAAGACCGTCGCCCGGATCGAGGCCAGCCCGATCTCGGTGTCCGACACCTGGTACGTCATGCCGACGGTGAATGCGAGATAGGCGAAATCCCGGAAGCGCGGCGGCTCGGGATCGTGAAAGTTGATGCCACCCGGGTCATCCGAGTAGTAGAGCCGCGCGTAATGCACGGAGTACAGCGTGTGCACGGCGACCCAGGACGCGGCGACGGTCAGGACGCCGACGACGGCGGCGGCCAGGGCTTCGTGGCCCGAGCGTGAGCCCGCGGCCACCACGTAGCCGACTCCGCCCAGGCTCGCGACGCTCGCCGACAGGATGACGGCGTCGGCGACCCATCGGGTGGGGTCCTCCCGCGTTGCCCAGCGGCAGGTCTGCTCGGCATCCATGCCGAGCAGGGTGAGGTGCGTCCATGCCGCATACATTCCGGCGGTGGCGATCCAGCCGGCCAGCGCATAACGCCATCCGGCGGTGTTGCCGACCACGACGGCGACCGCCACTCCGAGGGCCACGCAGACCGATATCCGAACCGCGACCGTGTCTCGCAACAACTTCACCAGGGAATCCACGACCTCGACCTAACCACTACACGGGCCGGCATCAGCAGATTGGCAGGTGCGGTTAGTACCATCGGTGCCGTGGCATCCAATGGCCCACGCGACGACTTCCACAACCAGCCGACCCAGCATGGCGAGTTCGGCGCACCCGAACAGCCGCCGACCGGCCAGGTTCCGTCTTCCGGTCCGCCGCCGAACCCGCCCCGGGAGCCCGAGGGGCCCGGCGATGTCGACCCGTTTGACCAGGAGACCGAGCCCACTCCCTGGTACCGCAAGCCCGCGATGCTGATCGCCTGGCTGATCTCCGTCGTCGTCCTGATCGCGTTGATCGTCTTCGGAGTCATCGAGCTCACTCACGGACAGCAGACCGTCAACCACGTCCCGAAGACGACGACGAGCACGACGACCACCACCACCACGACCCCGACCACCACCACGACCACCACGTCCTCGCCCAGCAGCGAAGAGTCACCGACGCAAGAGCCACCGGCGCAGCCGCCGCAACAGCAACCCACGGGCGGGCAGACGCAGCAGCCGTCGCATCACCACCATTTGCCGCAGCTGCCGCCGGTGATCACCGTTCCGGGGGTGCCGAATCCGGTCACGGTGCCCCCCGGGCTGCGGTAGCGAGTCGGTGGCAGCCTCGATCACGGTTGCGCCGCGCAGCGCGGGCGAAGCCCTACACTCGCTGCAATCCACGGTCGCTGCGGTGAGGGCGACCGCGCGAGGGCAACGGGACAACTGACACAGGGGTGCAGCAGATGAGCGAATCGCTCGGGCTATCGATCGGGGTGGCCAACCTGGTCGCCGCCCGCGCGGGCAGCGCTTCGATAACCCGCAGCTCGGTGGTCACCTTGTTCGAACAGCGACCTACCGAAGTCGGCCTGCCGGAAGAGAATCCGAATCTGACCGAACCCGGACTGGTGCTGCGGGGATTCGTCGAACGCGTCGGCGACCGCGCGCCATTGGTGGCGGCCGACGGCACCAAATACCTCGGCGCGGCGCTGACGGTCGAGGCGATCGAGGCCATGGCCCGCACGGTCGGCTACGGGACACCGATCACCATCGCGGTGCCCGCCTACTGGTCCCACGACCAGTTCACGGCGCTGCGCGAGGAGTTCTTCGCGCAGTCGGACCTAGCGCGCGGCGGGGTGGCGCCCATGCTGGTTTCCGATGCCACTGCCGCGCTCGCGGCGCTGCGCGGCACGCCGGGCTTCAGGGCCGACGGCGTTATTGCCTTGTGCGACTTCGGCGCGGGCGGCACCACCGTCACGTTGATGGACGCCAAGGCCGGCTTTGCGTCCGTCGGCCCGGCCGCGCGGTACACCGAATTCTCCGGCGACGCGATCGATCAGCTCATCCTGGACCACCTGCTGGCCTCCGACGTCAGCACCGCCATGCTGGGCGGCACCGCGCGGGTCGGCCCGCAGGCCCGCCTGCTCGGCGCATGCCGGCGCGCCAAGGAACAGCTGTCGACGGCCGCGGTGAGCACGATCGCCGGGGCTTCCGGTGAGGGTGCCCAGCTCTCCCGCACCGAATTCGACCAACTGCTCTCCGCGCCGCTGGACCGGTTCCTCTCATTTGTCGAGGAGTCGTTGCGCCGCAACGCGATTCCGAACGCAGGGCTGAGCGCCGTGGCGATAGCCGGCGGCGGTGCGAACATCCCGTTGCTCAAAGCGCGCTTGTCGCAGCGCTTCGGGGTGCCGGTGCACAGCACCGTGCAGCCGGCGCTCAGCGCCGCCCTCGGCGCGGCGGTGCTCGGCCCGCACTACACGTCGGGAGGAGCTCCGACCGCCGCGGCCGCCGCCGTGGAAACACCGACCGAACTGGTCGGCACCGCCGGGCTCGACATGACCCAGGCCGCGTGGGGGGCCCAGGCCACCGACGTGGACGACGCCCTGGCGTGGTCGCAGGACGCCGACAACGACGAGCCGGTGCCATATACCGGACGCGACGCCACCGGCGAATATGCCAACGAGGCAAGGGAATTCGACGGCGCGACCGGCAGCCGCTACGCTGCCCCCCAGGCGCGACTGCCCTGGTACAAACGCACGGCGCTGGTGTTGAGCGTGGCGGGGGCGGCCGCGGCGGTGCTGGTGGCCCTGATCCTGGCGATCAACCTGTTGTCGACCAAGTCAACGCCGGTCAGTCCCACGTCGCCGCCTACCCAGCCCCCGCAAACGGTGACCATCACCGGGCCGAACGACAGCACCACCGTCACCGTGATCCCGGCGCCGCCGCCGTCCACCGAGCCGTCGGCCACCACCACGACGCCGGGGCCGGCGCCGTCGACGACGACGACCACCACCACGGCGCCGCCGAGCACGACCACAACCACGACCGCCGCGCCCACCACGACGTCGCAGGCGCCCACCACAACGTCGCAGACGGCCACCACCGCCGCGCCGACGACCACGCGCGGGTGGCCCCTGCCGCCCATCTTCGGGCGCTGACGCACCAGACACGGATGGCCGCCAAGCGGTGGCCGTCGAAGGGCCATTCAGCGAAGCATGGTGGCGCTCATCACTTCGGCGAGCGTCGCGTCTTAAGTTAGGGCAGCCTTTCTCGCGCTGAAAGCCGCAAAGATGTAACTATGAGCGGGGCTTTAGCAGGCAAATAAGCACAGCCGAATTTATCTATGCATTGGGGAGACCTTCTGTGACAACGCAGATGCTCATCAGGCTGATCGTGGGCATGGGCATGACGCTGGTCGTGGCCGCACTCGCCGCACGGCGTGTCCTGTGGCTGTTCAAGCTGATCACGTCCGGCAAGCCGGCCCCGGGTCACACCGACGATCCCGGCAAACGCGTCTGGGCAGAGGTGTCCGAAGTATTCGGTCAGCGCAAGCTGTTGAAGTGGTCCATCCCCGGGCTGGCGCACTTCTTCACCATGTGGGGCTTCTTCATTCTGCTCACGGTCTACATCGAGGCCTACGGTCTGCTTTTCCAGGACAACTTCCACATCCCGATCATCGGGCGCTGGGACGCACTCGGCTTCCTGCAGGACTTCTTCGCGACCGCAGTCTTCCTGGGCATCGTCACCTTCGCCATCATCCGGCTGATGCGCAGCCCGAAGGAGATCGGGCGCCAGTCACGGTTCTACGGTTCGCACACCGGCGGCGCCTGGCTGGTGCTGTTCATGATCTTCAACGTCGTCTTCACCTACGTGTTCGTGCGCGGAGCCGCGGTCAACAACGGCACGCTGCCCTACGGCAACGGCGCCTTCCTGTCCCAGCTGTTCGGTGCCATCCTGCGACCGCTGGGCCAGCCCGCCAACGAGATCATCGAAACGACCGCGCTGCTGCTGCACATCTTGGTCATGCTCGCGTTCCTGATCATCGTGCTGCACTCCAAGCACATGCACATCTTCACGGCGCCGATCAACGTCATCTTCAAGCGGCTGCCCAACGGCCTCGGCCCGCTGCTGCCGCTCGAACACGACGGCAAGCCGATCGACTTCGAAAACCCGCCCGACGACGCCGAATTCGGTCGCGGCAAGATCGAGGACTTCAGCTGGAAAGCCGCGCTCGACTTCGCCACCTGCACCGAGTGCGGGCGCTGTCAGTCGCAGTGCCCGGCGTGGAACACCGGCAAGCCGCTCTCGCCCAAGCTCGTCATCATGGACCTGCGCGACCACTGGATGGCCAAGGCGCCCTACATCCTGGGCAGCAAGGAATCTCCGACCGAAAGCACCCCGGAGGGCGGACTCGGCGACAAATTGGCCGGCGAAGAGCACGCCGAGGCGCACCACGTCCCGGAGTCCGGCTTCGGCCGCGTGATGGGTTCCGGGCCGGAGCAGGCCACCCGTCCGCTGGTGGGGACCGAGGAACAGGGCGGCGTCATCGACCCGGACGTCTTGTGGTCCTGCGTGACGTGCGGCGCCTGCGTCGAACAGTGCCCGGTGGACATCGAGCACATCGATCACATCGTCGACATGCGGCGCTACCAGGTGATGATGGAGTCGGAGTTCCCCTCCGAGCTGTCCGTGCTGTTCAAGAACCTGGAGACCAAGGGCAATCCGTGGGGCCAGAACGCCTCGGACCGCACCAGCTGGATCGACGAGGTCGACTTCGACGTGCCGGTCTACGGCGAGGACGTCGACAGCTTCGACGGCTACGAGTACTTGTTCTGGGTGGGTTGTGCCGGCGCTTACGACGACAAGGCCAAGAAGACCACCAAGGCCGTCGCCGAGCTGCTGGCGATCGCCGGCGTGAAGTACCTGGTGCTGGGCACCGGCGAGACCTGCAACGGCGACTCCGCCCGTCGCTCGGGCAACGAGTTCCTGTTCCAGCAGCTGGCCGCCCAGGCCGTCGAGACCCTGGACGGCCTTTTCGAGGGCACCGAGACCGTCGACCGCAAGATCGTCGTCACCTGCCCGCACTGCTTCAACACCCTGGGCCGCGAGTACCGCCAGCTCGGCGCGAACTATTCGGTGTTGCACCACACCCAGCTGCTCAACCGGCTGATCCGGGACAACAAACTGGTGCCGGTGACGCCGGTGTCGCAGGACATCACCTATCACGACCCCTGCTACCTGGGCCGGCACAACAAGGTCTACGAGGCGCCGCGCGAGCTGATCGGGGCCGCGGGAGCGACCCTGACCGAGATGCCGCGGCATGCCGAGCGCAGCTTCTGCTGCGGCGCCGGCGGCGCGCGGATGTGGATGGAAGAACACATCGGCAAGCGCATCAACCACGAGCGCGTCGACGAGGCGCTGGCCACCGGGGCCGCCACGATCGCCACGGGTTGCCCCTTCTGCCGGGTGATGGTCACCGACGGTGTCAACGACCGCCAGGAGGAAGCCGGACGCAGCGGCGTCGAGGTGCTCGACGTCGCCCAGATCCTGCTCGGGTCCCTCGAGTACGACAAGGCCACGCTGCCGGAGAAGGGCACGGCCGCCAAGGAGGCCGAGAAGCGGGCGGCTGAGGCGCCCAAGGCCTCGGCAGCCACGGTTGAGGCGCCGGCCGAAGCACCCGCCAAGGACGAAGCACCCGCCAAGGCCGAGGCCGCCCCGAAGCCCGAGGCCACCGCGGCTCCCGCCGCGCCCGCCAAGGGCTTGGGTATTGCCGGCGGCGCGAAGAAGCCCGGCGCCAAGAAGGCCGCCCCGGCTGCCGAGCCGGCGAAGGCCGAGGCGCCGACCGACGGCGGAGAAGCCAAGGCACCCGCCGCACCGGCGAAGGGCCTGGGTCTGGCCGCCGGCGCCAAACGGCCCGGCGCCAAGAAGTCCGCACCGGCGGCCGCGGCCCCCGAGGCCAAGGCAACCGCGGACGCGACCCCCGAAGCGGCGACCGATACCAAAACCGAAGCCAAGGCACCCGCCGCCCCGGTCAAGGGCCTGGGCATCGCGGCGGGCGCCAAGCGGCCCGGCGCCAAGAAGTCGGCACCGGCGGCCGCGGCCCCCAAGGCCGAGGAGCCCAAAGCCGAGGAGCCCAAGGCCGAGGCTGCGCCCGCCGGCCCGGCGGACGCCGAACCCGAGCCGGCGCCGAAGGCCGAGCCGGCAGAGCAGACCGACGGCGACGGCGCACCGTCGCAGCCACCGGTCAAGGGCCTGGGCATCGCCCGTGGGGCGCGTCCCCCCGGGAAGCGGTGACCTGCATCGTTGCGGCTTCGTAGCAAATATCAGTGGACAGTGATGGCACCATTGGTGGTGTGACCACCCATCAGCTGCCTCTGCACGCGTCGGCTCATCACCGGCCGCAGCGCAGTTTCGCGCAGTCGTCGAAGCTTCAGGACGTCCTGTACGAAATCCGCGGGCCGGTGCACGCACACGCCGCGCGGCTGGAGGCCGAGGGGCATCGCATCCTCAAGCTCAACATCGGCAACCCGGCGCCGTTCGGCTTCGAGGCGCCCGACGTGATCATGCGCGACATGATCCAGGCCCTGCCGTACGCCCAGGGATATTCCGACTCGCGGGGCATCCTGCCCGCCCGCCGGGCGGTGGTCACCCGCTACGAGGTGATCGACGGATTCCCACGCTTCGACGTCGACGACGTCTATTTGGGCAACGGGGTGTCCGAGCTGATCACCATGACGCTGCAGGCCCTACTCGACAACGGCGACGAGGTGCTGATCCCGTCGCCGGACTACCCGCTGTGGACGGCGTCGACCTCCCTTGCGGGCGGCACGCCGGTGCATTACCTGTGCGACGAGACGCAGGGCTGGCAGCCGGACATCGCCGACATGGAGTCCAAGATCACCGACCGCACCAAGGCGCTGGTGGTGATCAACCCGAACAACCCGACCGGCGCGGTCTACACCAGCGAAGTGCTCACCCAGATCGTCGATCTGGCGCGCAAGCACGAGCTGCTGCTGCTCGCCGACGAGATCTACGACAAGATCCTTTACGACGACGCCAAGCACATCAACCTGGCCACGCTGGCGCCGGACATGTTGTGCCTGACGTTCAACGGCCTGTCCAAGGCCTACCGGGTGGCCGGCTATCGGGCCGGCTGGCTGGCGATCACCGGGCCCAAGGACCACGCCAGCAGCTTCATCGAGGGCATCAACCTGCTGGCGAACATGCGGCTGTGTCCCAACGTTCCGGCGCAGCACGCGATTCAGGTGGCCCTGGGCGGTCACCAGAGCATCGACGACTTGGTCCTACCGGGCGGGCGGCTGCTCGAGCAGCGCGACGTCGCGTGGACCAAGCTGAACGAGATCCCGGGGGTGTCCTGCGTCAAGCCCGCCGGCGCGCTCTACGCGTTTCCCCGGCTTGACCCCGAGGTCTATGACGTCGAAGACGACGAACAGCTCGTCCTCGACCTGCTGCTGCAGGAGAAGATTTTGGTCACCCAAGGCACCGGTTTCAATTGGCCGGCACCGGATCACCTGCGCATCGTGACGCTGCCGTGGGCCCGCGATCTGGCGGCCGCGATCGAGCGGCTGGGCAACTTCCTCGTCGGCTATCGGCCGTAAGCATCCGCGCGGCCGCCTCTACGGTGGAGCGGGTGACGCACTCCCACTCGCACAGCATGGCCCGCTCATCGGAGGGCCCGTCCGGGGTCGATCCGTTGCCCGCCAGGATCGTCGTCGGGTTGTTGGTCGCTATCGGCGTGGCGGTAGCCGTCGGCGCGATCGTGCTCTGGCCCAGCCGCCAGCACGTCGACATCCCGATGCCGCTGCAGAACGCGGCGGGCGGCGCGGTGAGCACGCAGGCCGGGCACGTGCTGTCCAGCGCGGTGGGCGACTGCGGCAGCCCGTCGGCCAGCCAAGTCCTCACCGGCGCGCCGCAGCAGGCCCTGCCCGGCGCGGGACGGTGCGTTTTGACCCAGGTCTCGATCGATTCTGGACCCAATGCCGGGGCCCAGACACTACTGGAGTCCTCGCCTGGCCCCGGCCAACCGAAATTCGCGGTGGGCGACCACATTCGACTCGTCCGTCAGGTCGACGATCAGGGCGCGACCAGCTATGCGTTCTACGACTTCGAACGTGGTTGGGCGCTGGGCGGTTTGGCGATCGCGTTCGCGGTGGTGATCGTGACCGTGGCGCGCTGGCGTGGGCTGCTCGCGCTGGTGGGCATCGTGGTCGCGTTCGTGGTGCTGGTGACGTTCCTACTGCCGGCGCTGCGCGACGGCGCACCGGCTGTTCCGGTGGCGCTGGTGGCGGCGGCGGCGATCCTGTACGCGGTCATCTATCTCGCGCACGGGGTGAACCTGCGGACCAGCGCCGCACTGCTGGGCACCCTCTCGGCGCTGCTGTTGGCGGCCGGATTATCTTGGGCGGCAATAGAACTGGCGCACTTGACCGGTTTATCGGACGAACAGAACAGCACCGTCAGCGCGTATCTTGGCAGCGTGTCGATCAGCGGCCTGCTGCTCGCCGGCTTTATCATCGGGTCGTTGGGTGTGCTCAACGATGTGACGGTGACCCAGGCCTCGACGGTGTTCGAGCTCGCCCACCTCGGCGGCTCGCGGCGGGCGATCTTTGTGGGCGCGATCCGGGTCGGCCGCGATCACATCGCCAGCACTGTTTACACGCTGGTGCTGGCCTACGCTGGCAGTTCGCTGCCGTTGCTGTTGCTGTTCAGCGTCGCCAACCGATCGTTGACTGACGTGCTGACCAGCGAGAGCGTGGCGATCGAGATCGCCCGCTCGGCGGTGGGCGGCATGGCGCTGGCGCTGTCGGTGCCGCTGACGACGGCAATCGCCGCGGTGCTTGCCAAACCTAAAATCGACTCCGCTCCAACAGGTCCAGCAGATAGCCGCCGTAGCCGGACTTGAGCAAGCCCTGTGCGCGCTCGGCCAGCTCGTCGTCGGTGATCCAGCCGCGCCGCCACGCCACTTCCTCTGGGACGCTGACCTTCAGGCCCTGCCGCCGCTCCAGGGTGCGCACGAAATCGCTTGCGTCCAGCAGCGAGTCGAACGTCCCGGTGTCCAGCCACGCGGTGCCGCGGGTCATCACCTCGACCGAGAGCCTGCCCCGGCTCAGGTAGATCTGGTTGACCTCGGTGATCTCGTATTCACCGCGCGCCGATTTCTTCAGGCCCTTCGCGATTTCGACCACGTCGTTGTCGTAGAAGTACAAACCCGGCACCGCGTAGTTGGATTTCGGCGTCTTGGGCTTCTCCTCCAATGACAGCGCCCTACCGTCATCGCTGAACTCGATGACGCCGTATGCCGATGGGTTGGCGACCCAGTACGCGAAAACCGCTCCCCCGCTGACGGATTGGAATCGACTCAGGCTGGTGCCCAGGCCCGGGCCGTAGAAAATGTTGTCTCCCAACACCAAAGCCACCGGCTCGTTCCCGATGTGCCCGGCGCCCAGGACGAATGCCTGGGCCAGACCATCGGGCTGTTCCTGCGTCACATAGCTGATGTTGACCCCGAACTGCGAGCCGTCGGCCAGCAGTCGCTGGAATCCGGGCGCGTCGTGTCGAGTGGTGATCACCAGGATGTCGCGGATGCCGGCCATCATCAGGGTGGACAGCGGGTAGTAAACCATCGGTTTGTCGTAGACCGGCAGCAGCTGCTTACTTATGCCGGTGGTGATCGGATGCAGGCGAGTGCCCGATCCGCCGGCCAGGATGATTCCGCGCATTGGATGGCTCCTGATGCCTTGGTCTGCCCTATTCGACGGCGTCGGACTCGGTCAGCTCGGTCGCCGCCAGCGCCGTCGCCAAGCTGTCGTGCCGGAAAACGGAGGTGACATGGTCGCGGACAACGCGAAATGCCAGCGCGTCGGCGCCCGCCCCCGAGCCGTCAGGGCTGCCCAGTTTCTGTTCGGCGACGACGACGCCGTCGTGCACATACATCTGGCCGAGCTGCGCGGAAGACCGGTGCGAGGTAGCCCAGTTACGCAGCGCTTGGTGGCCCTGCGCCGCTCCGTGCGCGTCGCCGATCTCGATGTCCTCGCTGGACAGGGACTCCAGGGTGGCCAGGTCAGAAGAGTTCAGGGCGTCGTGCCATGCCAGTACGGTGGCGATCTCCGATGTGGTCATGGTGTGCAAATTACCGTGCGGCTCCCCGGCTAGAGAGGAGTACGGGCCAACCAGCGCTCCCACACGGCGTCGTCACCGAACAGCTCGACGCCCGTCTCGGCCAGCGGCCGGCGGCGCAGTATCGCCAGCAGCAACTCGGTCGCGCCACCGCGCAGCGCGGCGCTGCCCTTGCCGTGCTGATGCGACCAGGCGATCCGGCCCTGCTCGACGCCGATCGTCCACTCGCCGTCGTCGCCCAGCCCGGCATCGGTGGCGTGCAGATGCAGGGTGTCGCCCTCCTCCAGCGGAAGCGGTGTCCCTTCGCCACCCGCCTGGATCGCCACCCGCTCCAGCCATTCGGTGATCCCGTCGGCGGCCACGGCGGGTTCCAGGGTGAAGTCGCTGCTCAGCGCGATCGCGGCGTCGGCGCGGTGCACCGCGACCTCGTGCAACCGGCGCCGGACCCACCAGTTCGCCGCGCGCGAACCCAGGAAGGTCCAGACCGGCGTTTCCACCCCGGTCAGCTCGACGGCGTCGATCAGCCGCTGGGCACCGCCGTGCAGCCAGGCGATCGCTCCGGCCGGATCGGGCGGCGGCTTACCGCCTTCCACCGTGCGGGGGTCGAGGTAGCTATCGAGTCGCTCGCGCACGATCTGCGCCGCCCAGCGATCGCCGCGGCCGACGTGACGGAACAGTTGCCGCAGGGTCCAGCCCGGGCAGGTCGGCACGGGCGTCGACTCATCGGCGTCCTGAAAAAGCTCTGCGAATGCCCGATTCTCGTCGAGGAATGCGCCGGCGAAGTCCACGCCGGTCACGCTACCCGCACGGCGTGCCCGCCGGCGCTTTGCCGCTGTGACTTGAGCGCGTTGGGTCGACAGTGCAGTCTTACTAACGAATACGGGTCGGGAGGAGTGCTGGGGTGGATCGCCAAGGGCTCGCCGCCGATTGGAAGAGTGGGATCGCACCGGCCGTAGGCGGGCTGCAGGACAACGCCGCAGCCCGGGGCCTGCAGCTGGACTACTCGATCGAGTCGCTGCGCGCCGTGGAGTCCGTGATACGAACCCTGTTCGACGAACCGGAACACGTGTTGCACGCCGGGGAACGGCCGCTCGTTCAGGCATTGATGGCCTATATCGGGCTTACCCTGATACATCTCACCGGCGGGCGCTGGGACTGGGACGACGAACCGGGCTTCGCGCAGCGGGCCCATCCGCCGCTGACCGACGCCCCGCTTGCCGAAGCGGTCGCCACCCAGAACTGGACGTGGCCCGATGCCGAAGACGCCGCGCCCGGGATTCCCATCGCGGTCCCGGGCGACGGGCTGGGCCTCGAACCCGTTTCTCCATTGCACCTGTTGCTGGCGACGGTCGCGGACCGACCGGAAGATGACAGCGGGCCGGTGGCGCGAACCTACTCCGCTTGGAGAGCGAAGGTGTCCACCCCGCCGAAGCACGGGGTACCGGGTATCGATATCTTCGATTCGCTTACTGCCTCAACGGAATTGGATTCCTGGCTGACCGCACGCCAGCAAGAATTTGCCGGGTGGGCCAGCCGCTACCCCGGCACTTGGGATTACAGTCCCGATAGCATCGACGCCGTCACCGAGCTGGCTTTCAAGCTCACTCCGACCACTGACGAATTCAACGATCCGGCCAACGCAGACTTCGTCGAGGGCGCCTCCTGGTACGTGGGTGAGGTGCTGCTGCGCAGCGTGGGGGTACGTTGGGCGCATCGCCCCCACATGGCGGCGCGCGACGGAGCCCCGGCGGTCGCGGGTTATCAGGTGCAGACGAGCGACGACTCCGACACGGCATCGCCGTTCCGGTTATTGCGCCTCAGCCTCACGACAAAAGAGCACGAGGCGCGCGGACTTCACGATGAGTGGGTCGACTAATCGCAGAACCACCGGCCATGCGGGTCTAGTACAACTACATGACTTGAGCGCGTTGGGTCGACAGTGCAGTCTTACTAACCAATACGGGTCGGGAGGAGTACTGGGGTGGATCGCCAAGGGCTCGCCGCCGATTGGGAGAGTGGGATCGCACCGGCGGTAGCCGGGCTGCAGGACAACGCCTCAGAGCGCGGCCTGCAGCTGGACTACTCGATCGAATCGCTGCGCGCTGTGGAGTCCGTGATACGAACCCTGTTCGACGAACCGGAACACGTGTTGCACGCCGGGGAACGGCCGCTAGTTCAGGCATTGATGGCCTATATCGGGCTTACCCTGATACATCTCACCGGCGGGCGCTGGGACTGGGACGACGAACCGGGCTTTGCGCAGCGGGCCCATCCGCCGCTGACCGAAGCCCCGCTTGCCGAAGCGGTCGCCACCCAGAACTGGACGTGGCCCGATGCCGAAGACGCCGCGCCCGGGATTCCCGTCGCGGTCCCGGGCGACGGGCTGGGCCTCGAACCCGTCTCCCCATTGCACCTGTTGCTGGCAACAGTCGCGGATCGACCGGAAGATGACAGCGGGCCGCTGGCGCGCACCTACTCCGCATGGCAAGCAAAGGTCACCACCCCGCCGAAGCGCGGGGTGATCGGCATCGACATCTACGACAGTCCAGCCGCATCAACCGAATTGGACGCATGGCTCGCCGCGCGCCGGCGAGATTTTCCCGCTTGGGGAACCCGTTATCCGGGCACGTGGGACAACAGCCCGGAAAGCATTGACGCGCTCACCGAATTGACACACAGCGTCACGCCGACCGTGGATAGTCTTTACGACCCGGCCAACGCGGACTTCGTCGATGGCGCGACGTGGTACCTGGGCGAGATGTTGTGCCGCGCCGATCCTGCCCGCTGGGTGGACCGTCCACAGATGGTGCGAGACGGCGAGCCCGCCCTCGTCGGCTATCACATTCAAACCAATGACGAAGCCGCCACTACAAACCCGTTCCTGCTGCTGGAATTGTGCCTGACGACGGGGCAACCAAAGGCGCGAAGCGTTTACGACAAGTGGGTGGGTCACGGGGAGGCGCAATCGTGAAGGCAGCATTCCGAGGGCTCATCGCTGCGCTGCTGTTGGTCTGCTTTGCGTTCCACGCTCTTCCGGTCGCCCACGCGAATTACGGGGGTTACGGCGATTGCGACCCCGGGGTCCCCATGCCCGGCTACGACGCGACGCAGATGGCTCCGCCCGGCGAAATGCACACCTATGATTACGACCCCTTGAGCCCGGAAGTTCGTAACGCTCAAGAGCCTTCGCGAGCCGAACTCGCCGACATCGACGACAAGGGCGCGGTGCGCGGAAACGCGGACACGTTGCAGGGCATGAAAGCGCGCTGGAAGAAGTACGTCCTTGCCGGCGGCCCCAAGCCATGGGACAAGTGGAAAAAGGCCTACATCAACGTGCTCCAGAACCGTCGCGTCGGTCCGGCCTTCGAGAAGTTTATTTTCGAAGGTTGGGAGCTGGACAAGTTGCCGCCCGAAGCCGGCTGGCAGACCAATAAGCAACTGCCCAAAAACATTTCGCCGAACGGTCCCGTCTTCGACATCTTCAACATCGCCGACAGCGTGCCGGTCTCGAAATGGCTCATGATCGAAGCCAAGTCCGGCACCACGCTAGGTGCGCACGCCCGCAACCAATTCGTCGATCACGTCAAGAGAATGGGACAGCTCGGCTCGTCGCTCATGGTCATGTTCGCGGGCAGGCCCACCGACGCGACGCAGCGGTGGATGAAGCAAACGATCGACGATCTGAGGGCCGCCGGCGTCAAGATGCCCCCGGCGTTCTGTGCCCGCTATACACCGGCCAAGCCTCAGGAGAGACAGGGTCCGGGTTCGGCGGCGGGCAATTCGGCTCCGCGACCCGCGCCGGATCCTGTTCTGGATGAATCGGCGGATTCGCCCGAGGACCAAGCGCTCGAGGACCAGATAGCAAGTGGGCTCGAGGCGGAGGACAACCCGACCGAGCAGCAGACGCCCGCGCAGGCACCGACCAACGCGCCGATGCCGGTTGGCGCAAATCCAGCACCGGCGCCGCAAGCACCGGCTCCCGCGCCGCAAGCACCCGTCCCCGCTCAGCCCCCGGCGCTGCCGGCACCACAGGCACCCGCGGCTCCCGCGCCACCACGCCTGCCCGCACCGGCCCTACCGGCGCCACAACTACCCGTGGCGCCCGCACCACCGCGCCTGCCCGCGCCCGCCGTACCCGCACCGCGCCTGCCGGCGCCCGCGTTACCCGCACCACCGCGCCTGCCCGCACCGGCCCTACCGGCGCCACAACTACCCGCGGCGCCCGCACCACCGCGCCTGCCGGCGCCCGCGCTTCCCGCTCCCGCGCCCGCGGTGCCCGCTCCCGCCGCGCCCGTGCCGGCGCCCGCGGTGCCCGCTCCCGCCGCGCCCGTGCCGGTCTCGGCATCGCCTGGTCTCGGCGGCATCGACTTCACCTCGCTCGAGATGCGTTACGTCACCGACTCCGTCAACGGAAAACCGGCCATGCAGTACGCGTTCAGCGCTAACACCCTGCCGGCCACGGAGGCCTCCTACGGTGGGCGGCGCAACGCGAAGATGGCATTGGACGCCTTTTATGTCTGGCTGGCACTGCCACCGCAGAATTTCTGGGTGAACCTCAAGCCCACCGAACCTGACCGCATCATCGAGGCCGCATTCGGCCGGACCGAAGCCGGCGAGGTGCTGCTCGAGGCAGACCTGGAAATGAAACTGGTGTCCGCCCGACTGCAGAAGACCGACACCGAACTCGGTCGTCGTTTCGTCGACGCCATGCAGGGCAACAAATGCTATCTGGGTAGGCGGTTATGGATCGTGCCGCAACCGGCCGAAGTCCACGAAGACGGCGACCAGCTCTACATTCTCGACACGCCGCTCACGGTGAAGATCGGGACGGATCAAAGCGACGTCACTCCGGGCACAGACCTGTGCCAAGACCAGGATCCGGCGGTCACGGACCACAACGGTCAGCTGTACCAGCAGATGATCATGCCCGCGCTCATCGACGCGGTGAATCACAACCCTGATTTCGCCGACCTGCGCCGGGTCTACACCAGTCGGGTGGCGGCCGAGTGGTACCGAAAGCGCAACGCCAACAAGCCAACTCAGTACGCGAAGCTCATCGACTCCGGGAACATCGACGACCTGACGGTGCCATGGGATCCGCGCGCGGTGTGGGAGCGTTATCTGGATTCCACAAAGCACCCCGAGCCTACATTCAGCTGGACCGACGCCAAGGGGACAACGTGGACACGGTCTTGGGGCGGAGTCGATTTCAGTAAGGTGGAGACCCACGACATCGGCGCGCCGGAGTTCACCCAGAAGTACGACGCGGTGGCAAAGACAGCGGGGCCTTCGATCATCGGCCCGCTGGTCCAGGAAAACGCGAAGCAGGTGTGGTTGGGCAACGTGGTCACCTCGGTACCGTTGGACCAGATCTGGCCGTCGAAGCTGAGCCCGTGGGTGCCATTCGTGGCTCCGGCAACGGCGCCGTCAAAGCCGTTGTTCTACTTGGTGATTCTGCCCGCGGTGGCCTGGCTGGGCGGCGGCGGATATCTCCTCTGGCGCCGACGACGAGCGGCTGGGGTGCGCTGACATGGCCGGCCCGCAACATCCAGACCAGCACGCGGCGGGGTCCGACCCGTTCGGTGGCGATCCGTTCGGCAACACCGCATCCGACCCGTTCGGCGCCGATCCGTTCGCCGGCCCCGGCTCCGATCCGTTCGGCCGGAGCGAAGCCACCGCCTGGCTCCAACAGCAGGCCCACAGCGCGCCGCCGCCCCCGGCGGCTCCCCGTCGCGCACGCCCTGCGTCGCAAGCACTTCCGCCACCACCGGCAGCGCCCGCGCGGTCGAACCCGGCGCCACAGGCCGTCGACCCTTCCAAGCTGCCGGACACCGTGGCGTTCGCCAGTTGGTTGTTCGCGGGCATCGGTGCGGTCATGCTGACGATGGCCATCGCGGTCGCGATGGCCATCCCCGAATTCGACTGGTACTACGGCAGCCACACCTGGCTTGCGCTGTCAGCGGCGGCGGCCGGCGTGCTGCTCGGTGCGGCGATCATCTGGCAGGCGATACGGATCGTCAGGCATCGACGTCTCGCTCGGCCGGTCGCCGTGCTCGCGTGCGGGCTGACCTTGGCGCTCGCCGCATTCGGGCTCATCGTCGGACCCGGCGGTGCGGTGGCCTGGTTCACTCACCTGACGCAGGCGGGCGCCGTCACCGCGGCCGTCACCGCGGTCGCCACCGGCGTGCTGCTATTCCTACCCGCGTCCAACGCATACCTGCACCGGGACGCCCACAAGCCGCCTCCCCCTCCGACTTTCGCCGAGATCGTGAACGCGGCGCAGGACGCACCGACAGCCACGGCCCCACCCCAGCATCCACCGGCAAGCAACCGGGCCCCCACACCGCAGCATCCACCGGCAAGCAACCCGGCGCCCCCACCCCGGCCCGCCGATTTCGACCCGTTCTCCTAGGGCCGCGGGGCGCCCAGCCGGTATACCCGCCAGCCCGCCCGCTGCCAGCCGGCGGCATCCAGGCAGTTGCGGCCATCCACGATGACGCGGGCCCGCACGCGGTCGGCCAGGACGTTCGGATCCATGTCGACGAACTGGCGCCACTCGGTGAGCACCAGCACCGCATCCGCGCGTTCGCAGGCCTCTTCGACCGACACGGCGTAGTTCAGCGTCGGGAACAGGCGCTGCGCGTTGTCGAGGGCCTTGGGGTCGAAGACATTCACCGCCGCGCCGTTGAGCTGCAGCTGGCCCGCGACGTTAAGCGCGGGTGAGTCACGCACATCGTCTGATTCGGGCTTGAACGCCGCGCCGAGCACCGCGATGTTGGCGCCCAGCAGCGAGCCACCACAGGCAGCGCTGGCCAGTTCCACCATCCGGGTGCGGCGGCGCATGTTGATGCTGTCCACCTCGCGCAGGAACGTCAACGCTTGGTCGGCGCCCAGCTCGCCCGCGCGCGCCATGAACGCCCGAATGTCCTTGGGCAGGCACCCACCGCCGAAACCCAAACCGGCATTCAGGAATTGGCGTCCGATCCTGGGGTCGTAGCCGAGCGCATCCGCCAGGAGGCTGACGTCGGCGCCAGCGGCCTCGCATACCTCGGAAATGGCGTTGATGAACGAAATCTTCGTCGCCAGAAAGGCATTGGCGGAAACCTTGACCAGCTCCGCAGTCTGCAGATCCGTCACCAGAAACGGCACCCCGGCCTCGAGCAGCGGCCCGTACAGCTCACGAACGGCGGCCTCGGCGCGAGTCGAATCCGGGTTGACGCCCACCACGATCCGGTCCGGATTGAGGGTGTCTTGCACCGCGTAACCCTCGCGCAAAAACTCTGGATTCCAGGCGATTTCGACGTCGACACCATCCGGCGCCAGCGCGGCGGCACGCTGGTTCAGTTCGGCCGCGGTGCCCACCGGAACGGTCGACTTGCCAACCAGCACCGCCGAAGTCGTCAACCGCGGCACCAGCGCATCGATGACGGCGTAGACATGGCGCAGGTCGGCGCCGTATTCGCCCTTCTTCTGCGGTGTGCCCACGCCCAGGAAATGCACGTCGGCGAAGCCGGCCGCCATGTCGTAATCGGTGGAAAAGCGCAGCCGGCCCGCAGCCAGGTTCTCCCTCAACAGCTTTCGCAGGCCGGGCTCGTAGAAGGGGATGTCACCCCCGGCGAGCTTGGCCACCTTGCCGGGGTCGATATCGATCCCGAGCACGTCGTGTCCCAGTGCCGCCATCCCAACCGCGTGGGTGGCGCCGAGGTAACCCGTGCCGAACACGGTGCATCGCATACGTCCGGTGTAGGCGGCTGCTATGAGCTAAGTGCATCGCGGGGCTAAGCGGAAGGCAAACGGCAGATGACAGGTGGCGCCTGCCCCGCGGATTACAGCCCGGGAATGCCCGGGATGCCAATGTGCGGGCCGCCGCCGCCAAATCCTCCGTGACCATGGCCGCCGCCGCCCCCGCGTCCGGGGAAACCGCCGCCGTCGTCCCCGTGGCCACCACCGCCGCCGTGCCCGCCTCCCGGCGGCCCACCGAAGCCTGGCCCGCCGAGACCTGGAATTGGCAGCGGAATTGGTACCGGGACGGGCGCAACCGGCGGGGGTGCTGGCGGCGGTGCCGCCGGCAGCACAGGAGCGGGCGCGGGAGCCTCTGGCACCGGAGCGGGGGCGGGAGCCGCCGGCGCCGGAGCGGGTGCCTGCGGTGCGGCTTCGGGCGCAGGTGCCGGAGCCTGCGGAGCCGGAGCGGGTGCCGCCGGCGCGGGTGTCGGGGCCGCGGGAGCGGGAGCCGGCCGGGTGGGCGCGACGACAACGTTCTGGTTCGGGCTTGGCCGCACATTGGCTGTCGGCCGGATGGCGATGGCCAGCGACACGACCAGCGCCACCACGCCGATGACGAAGATCCCCGCCACCGCGGCCCCAACCGTCTTGAACGACCTGCGCTCGTTGTAGTCCGCTCCGACCAGTGCCGTCGCGGCGGTCTGCGAGCCGGTGAAGAACTCGTCCGGGTCGTCGGGCACGGCGCTGTACGCGAGCCCGTCCACACCGGCCTGGCCCGGGGTCTCGAAGTAACCGGGTGCCACGGCCAGCGGGTCGATCGCACCGGTGCCGGGATCTTGCGCGTAGGCCAAGGCCGCGGTGGACGACGAGAACAAGGGCGCATGCGCCGACGCCAGGGCCGCGCCGCGGGCCAGTGCGGTGTCCGGTTCCTCGGGCGCCGTCAGCGGCAGCGTGGTCGCCGCCTCCAGGGCGGGCTTGATCAGCGGGATGTCGACGCCGGAGCCGACGACGAACACCGCATCCGGGCGCGTCTCCATGTGCTCCGCGCCGGAGATCAGACGAGTCAGCTCGGCTACGGCCGCCTCGTCGTCATCGGGCAGGACCTGCCGCCGGACGTCGGAAATGGATCCGTCCGCGCTGTCGACGACCGCCAGCGTCGCGGTGTCGGGCTCGATGTAGAGCAGCGCCGTCTGTGCGTAGTTGGTCCGATGGCCTACCGCCTGGGCCAGCGCCGCCGCGGCCAAAAAGGCCGAGACGAGCATCACATTTTCGACCTTGTGGGCGGCCAGCTTGTCGCGCAGCGCGGCGGCCTCGAGCGGGTCGGTGAACGTGACGCCGGTCGATGCCAGTTGATAGCCGCCCTCTGCTGCGCCCTGACGCGTGCCCAAGATGGCCGACACTACCTGGTCCGAGGCGGCTACCGTTGCTGCGTCATCAAGCGCAGCGACGTCGAAGTTGTCTTCATCGACGGTCGCGCCGTCGCCATTTTCCCCCTCGACCAGCACCATCCGGACTGCGGTCGGCGCCATCGACACACCAAGTACGGTGTCCAAAGCTCCTCCAATAGTCGGTTGCTAGCCGTTCACGGTGGCGGCAGGCTCGTCGCACTTTGCGGTGACGCGAGACCTCTCCGAGATCCCACCGGTATTCCCCTAAAGACCCGATTTTACGCGCGTTCGGCACTCGGGCGGTGGCTCGGTGCCGGGCCCAGGCGCGGCTACGGGGACGGAATTTGAGTGCCGAGGTGGCGGTGCAGCCAATCCTCCCAGTGTTGATGGTCACCGGAGTGTGGCGAAGGTTGCGGCGGAGGCGGGGGCGCTTGGGGCGGCGCCACTGGAGCGTCCGTCGGCCGGGGTGGGCCGGGCGGGCCGGCATTGGGATTCTGCGGCGCGACGACGTTCGTGCCGACGTTCGGGCGCTGGTCCGCGTGCGGCCGGATACCGACGGCGAGCGCCAGCGCCAGCCCCAGGATGCCGGCGATGAAGACCATCGTGACGGCGGCGATCGTCAACACCGACTTGCGGCTGGGCTGCCGGCGCGACGGGGTGTCGGTAAGCCGGTGGTCGGAGACGGCGTCGCCTTCGGCGCTGTAGGCGAGTTCAGCCGCAGCCGCCGGGGAAGTCTGCGCGGCCGGGATCGATACCGTCCGCGGCGCTCCGAGGTTCGCGTTCGCCGCTGCCAACGAGGCGCCCCGCGCCAGGGCCATCTCGGGTTCCTCGGGTGTGGTCACCGACAGTGCGGTCGCCGCCTCGAGTGTGGGCTTGATCGACGGGATGTCGACCTCCGAGCCGACCAGAAACACCCCGTCCGGCCGCGCCCTCATCGACTCAGCGCGCGAGATCATCGCGGTCAGCTCCGCCAGCGCGGCGTCGTCGCTGCCGGGCAGCGGGTGCCGATGCAAGTCGGTGACCGTTCCGTCGGAGGTGTCGACGACCGCCAGGGTGGCGCTGGCCGGCTCGATGAGCAGTAACGCGGTGCGCGCCCAGTTGGTGGCGCTGCCCACGGCCTGCGCCAGCGCCGCGGCCGCCATGACCGCCGAGACCAGCATCACATTCTCAATCTTGCGTGCTGCCAACGCGTCTCGCAGCGCCGCCGCCTTGACGGGGTCGGTCCAGCTCACTCCACTGGATTTGAGCCGGTACCCACCCTGAGCAGCGCTGTCCCGGGTGCCGAGAATGGCCGCGACGACGTGATTCGCTGCGACAATGGGCGTTTCATCGTCGGCGACAGCAAAACCGTCCTGATCGACAGTCACCCCGCCGGCAGCTTCACCTTCGATGAGCACCATGCGGACTGTCTCAGGTGCCATAGACACGCCCAGTACGACGTCCACCGCTCCTCCAAATCGTCCAAATTGGTTGCTGCGCCATGCCGTACGGCTGCGTTGCCACCGCCTTGGGTCCCGCGATTCGCGAGTCAGCCGAACTCAATCACAGTTCTGGCCGCGGCCACACCCTAGTCCGCCACCCTAGCCCGACGGGTCAGACACGCGCGCGAACCGTGAACGCGCTATCGATGGCCGAATCCGTGACCACCACCGAAGCCGTGGCCGCCGAATCCATGACCACCACCGAAACCGTGGCCACCGCCGAACGGTCCGTGACCCCCTCCGAACGGTCCGTGACCGCCGAATGGACCGTGACCGCCGAACGGTCCATGACCGCCCAAGGGGCCGTGACCCCCACCGCCACCGCCCAGGCCGGGCAGCGGCAGCCGCGGCGGCGGAACGAACACGGGCGGCGGCAGGACCGGTGCGGGCGGCGCCGGCGCGACGGGGTGCGGCACAGCCAACGGCCGCGGCTGCGGCGGCGCGACTTTCGGTTGAGCCTGCACGGGCGGCGCCGGATTGGGCGGGGCCGGCGTGGGGGCTGGGGCGACGATGTTCTGGTTGGGACTGGGCCGCAGCGCGACGGTCGGACGGATGCTGATCGCCAGCGCGATTTCCAGCGCCACCACCGCGGCGATGAAGATCACCGCGAGCGAGCTGCTGACCAGCAACACAGACTTGCGCCGACGCGCGCGTTCATCAAGAGCGATCATGGTTTTGGCGTCGGCGTCTTCGTCGCCCACGGCGCTGTACGCGACGTTGGTCGTGCCCTTGTCGGCGTCGGCGGCCAGGGCCGCGATGTGGCTGCGGTATTCGGGTTGATACGCGGCAAGCAGGCCGGGATGTTGTCCGGCGAGCGCGAGCGGGTCCACTTCGCCGGTGCCCGGGTCCAGCGCGTAGGCCAGGGCGGCCGTCGATGACGCGAACAGCGGCGCATTCGCCGAAGCCAGCGCGGCGCCTCGCGCCAGAGCCATCTCCGGCTCGTCGGGCACGGACAACTCGAGCGAGGTCGCGGCCTCCAGGACCGGTTTGATCATCGGAATGTCGACCCCGGAACCGACGAGAACCAGTCCTTGCGGGTGCGTTTCGAGCGCCTCGGCGCTGGACGCCATGTCGACGAGTTCGGCTACCGCTTGATCCTCGTCGTCCGCGAGCGTTCTGCGCCGCACCTCCGAGACCGAGCCGTCAGCGGTGTCGACCACGGCCAGGGTTGCACTGTAGGGCTCCACGAAGAGCAGGGCGGTGCGCTCGTAGTTGGTGGCGTCACCGACGGCCTGCGTCAGCGCGGCCGCGGCCATGAAAGCCGAGACCAGCATGACGTTTTCGACCTTGTGCGAGATCAGGGCGTCGCGCAGCATCGCCGCTTCGACGTGATCGGTCCACGTCACACCGGTCGAAAGCAGTTGGTAGCCGCCGTCGGCGGCGCCTTCCCGGGTGCCGAGGATCGCCGAGATCACTTCGTTGGGGGCGGTGCCGGGCAGAGCGGTGCGTTGCGTGTCGACGTCGAAATCGTCCTCGTCGACGGTGACCCCGTCGGCGCTTTCGCCTTCGACCAGCACCATGCGCACCTTCGTCGGCGTCATCGAGACGCCGAGCACGATGCCCACCACCGCTTACGCTCCTCCAACACCACTATTGAATCGATCACCAGTGATTTCGTGCCGATAGCAGAGGGCGGGCTGCGAGCCCACACACGATGCTGGGCTGATGAAATTCTGGCGGGTCTGGCGGCATTTTTTGACCAGCCTCAATACCCCGACCCTACTCGTGTGATCTCGACAGCGAGCGCGGAGCGCTGTGGGTTAGTTGGCAATCGGACTAGTGATGTCCGCCGCCACCGCCGCCGCCCCCACCGCTGTGGCCGCCGCCAAAGCCACCGCCGCCGCCGAAGCCCCCAAGACCACCGCCCCCACCGCTGTGGCCGCCACCGAAGCCCCCGAGACCACCGCCGCCACCAGGAGCCGGCGCATGACCGCCACCGAAACCGGGAAAACCGCCGGGGCCACCACCGCCGGGAGCCGGCGCATGACCGCCGCCGAGGCCGGGAAAGCCGCCGGGGCCACCACCGAACCCGCCGAGACCGCCACCGCCGGGGACACCTGCGGGAGGCGTGGGAACGTGACCGCCGCCCAAACCGCCCGGACCGCTACCAGGGGCGGGAACGTGCCCACCACCCAAACCGCCGGGACCGTTTTCCCCAGGCGTGGGATTGTGGCCGCCGCCGTAGTTGCCGGGACCGGTCGGCTTGGGAGGGGTGCCCTCGCCCGGGGGCGTCTGATGCGGTGGTGACTTCGGAACGGTGACCTGCGGCGGTGCCTGCGGAACGGTGACCTGCGGCGGTGACTTCGGAACGGTGACCTGCGGTGGTGACTTCGGAACAGTGACCTGCGGTGGTGACTGCGGAACGGTGACCTGCGGCGGCTGGGGAAGGCGAACCGGCGGCTGGGGCTGCACCGGCTGCGGGATGGACAACCGCGGAGCCTCCAGCATCGGGGGACTCTCGACCGGGTTGGGAATCGGAATGCGGACGGGCACCGGAATCGGCACCGGAGCAACCACGACGGGAACCGGAGCAACCGGGGCCGCGGGCGGCGGAGGCGCCGCCGGCGGGGGAACCGCGGGCAGCGGCGCGGCAACCGGCGGGCTCAACGGCTGGGGCGCGGCCGCGGGGGCGGGCAGGCTGATCTTCGCCAGCGGTTCGGACGCCTGCACCGGCGCCGGGGCCGACGCCTGCTCGGGGACGATCAAGTGCTGACCAGGGGTGGGCTGCAAGGCAACGGTTCCCGTCGTGCGGATGCCGATGGCCAGCGCGATCTCGAGCGCCAGCACGGCGCTGATCCCCACCACCGCCAGCCCGCTGCCGACAAGCAGTGCCGGCCGCCGCCTGGGCTGGCTTTCTTCGGGAAGGAAAAGCTTTTCGATGACGACGGTCGGCGAATCGGCGTCGTCGTCTGCCACCGCGCTGTAGGCGAGTTCGTCGTCGCCGGACTGCTGCCCGAACGGGACATAGAGATACTCGGGAAGGGAGTACTGGTCGACGGCGCCGGTACCGGGGTCTTGCGCGTAGGCCAGCGCGGCGGTCGACGAGGCGAACAGCGGCGCGTTCGCCGACGCCAGTGCCGCGCCGCGGGCCAGCGCCGTCTCCGGCTCCTCGGCCACACTCACATCGAGGAACGTCGTCGACTGCAACACCGGCTTCAACGGCGCGACGTCAACCCCCGAGCCGACCAGGAATAGGCCGCCCGGCGGGAGTTCCAGCTTCTCCATCCCGGCGACCATCGCGCCGAGCTGCGCCGCAACATCGCCGTAGTAGTCGGCGTGCAGCTGTTGCTTGTAGACGTCCGGGATGGAACCGTCGGCGGTCTCGACGACCGCCAGAGTCGCGGTGTCAGGCTCCACCAGGAGCACCGCGGTGCGCTCGTAACCCATTGCGCCGCCGACGTTTTGCGCCAGCGCCGCGGCGGCCAAGAACGCGGAGACGAGCATCACGTTGTCGATCCGGTGAGCGGACAGCGCATCGCGCAGCGCAGCGGCTTCGAGTTGATCCGTCCATGTCACGCCGATGGACGACAGCTCGAGGCCGGCATCAGCGGCACCCTCGCGGGTGCCCAGGATCGCGGAGATCACCTGATCGGGCCCGGTCGTCGCAGCTACATTTTCGACGTCGGCGACGTCGAACGTGTCCTCTTCTACCGTGGCGCCGTCGGCGTATTCGCCTTCCAGGACGACCATTTGGATCGACGACGGTGCCATCGACACCCCGAGCACGATATCCAATACAAACCCCTCCAAAGGTATTGCACGACGAACCATGGCCGGGCGGAGGAAAAAACCATGGCTAACTAAGTATCGCCCACACGGGGAGCGTGAGAGCCCCGCAGAACCTATGTAGTCCGTATGAAGTTCTGATAGGAGCGCGACGGCGTAGGTCCTCGCTGACCCTGATACTTCGAGCCAACTTGCGTACTGCCGTAAGGGTGTTCGGCGGGACTGGTCAACCGCAGAATGCACAGTTGACCGATCTTCATGCCGGGCCACAGGGTGATCGGCAGGTTGGCGACGTTGGACAGCTCCAGCGTGATGTGGCCGCTGAAGCCGGGATCGATGAAGCCGGCCGTTGAGTGTGTCAGCAGGCCCAGGCGGCCCAGCGACGACTTGCCCTCCAGGCGACCGGCGAGGTCGTCGGGCAGGGTGATGAGTTCCAGCGTCGAGCCGAGCACGAACTCTCCGGGATGCAAGACGAACGGCTCCCCGGCGGCGGGTTCGACCAGGCTCGTCAGCTCGTCTTGCTGCTTGGCCGGATCGATGTGGGTGTAGCGGGTGTTGTTGAACACCCGGAACATGGTGTCGAGCCGCACGTCGATGCTGGACGGCTGCACCAGGCTGCCTTCGAAGGGCTCGATGCCCAACCGCCCGGCGGTGATTTCGGCCCTGAGGTCGCGATCGGAGAGCAGCACGCGACGAGCCTAGCTTCTCCCCGATCGAGCTCAGCGGAGATAGACCTCGCTGCCGGTGGGATATCCGCCGCCGGTCGTCGTGACGTGTACGTGGTCGTAGTGGCCGAGCCGGCTCGCCTGCGCTCCGTTCGGCGTGTAGTAGACGCCTCGCCAGATCGCATCCTGGATGCCGAACCGGTTGGCGTTCTGTAGCACGTAGGCGACGATCGCATTGCCCAGCGCGATACCGTCGGCCGATTGCGGGTTCGGAATCATCACATCGATCGCCAGGCCTAGGGGGTGCCACGGCAACGGATCCGGGCGCACTCCCCCCATCTCGTGGATCTGCGGAAATTCCGCGGTGATGTTGCGCGCGGTCAAGATCGTCCGGATCTGCAGCCCCCGTTCCGGGGCGACATCGGCGGTTAGGAAGCGGGCCCGGGTGTGGTAGCGCGACGCCGCCGTCGGCTCGCCGTCAGCGGCTTCTTTAATAAGCCGATTCGATGCCGCGGTGACGATTTGTACGCAGCAGGGGGCGACGTCGCTGATAACGGGCTTAGCCTCGGTACGGGGTGCAAATGGGTGGACGTCCGCCGACACCGCGAAGAACACCGCCGCAGGGGCGACGACTGCTGCCAGGGCCACTGACGGTTTACGCCGCTTCCTGGCTAATCGGTGTCGACCCACCCGCAGCACATTACGGTGCGATAACGGAATAATAAATATGAGCATGTGAATTTGTGAAAGGAATAACTCGGGTTTGGGCGCGATGGCGCACAACGGGCGCGGCGATACCCGTCGATGAGCCGTCCTGACCTCGACGGCTGCCGTCGGGTGCTAGCCTTCCTTGGCGAGAAGTGCCGATGTAGTTCAATGGCAGAACATCAGCTTCCCAAGCTGAATACGCGGGTTCGATTCCCGTCATCGGCTCCACATATGAGCAGGTATTTCGTCCGCTCACTCCGCCTCGGTCGACGGTCGGTCCCGTAACAGTCCCTTGCCAATCGAACTGCTTCCCGGAGCAGTTATCCGGTGCGCGTCGAGGGGGAAGCGTTGAGGGAGACTTGCCTGCTCAGGACGGGTGCGGCTGGGTCACAGTCCAGCGTGAAGCCAGGGTGTCGCAAATGGTGCGTTGCTCAACCTCATTCAGGTCGTGCATGAGGAGTCCTTCGACGGTGAAGATGCCGATCATCACTTCGGCCTCCACGGTCGAAGTCGACACTCCCGCGGTCTCCAATTCGTAACGGAACATGCCGCCGGTGATCAGATGGAAGTTGTGATGCCACTCGGCGATGGCGGCCGAATGTTCGACGCGGGCGTGCACCGTCGTCACCAGGCGGCTCATCTGTTGTAACTGACGAACCACCCACAGCACTCGAGCGGGGATCGGTTCGGTCGCAACCTGTTGGTACTGCGGCCAGACGTCGGCCATGACGGAGTCGAGCACAGCGATGAGAACGTCGTCCTTATCCCCGAAATACCAGTAGATGGTGTTTGGTGCCACCCCGGCCTCCTTCGCGAGGCGACTCATCGGGGTGGCGTCGTAGCCAGTATCGATGAACAGCCGTCGTGCTGCCGCGACGATTTCTGCCCGCTTCTCTTCGGCGGCCTGTGGACGCTTGTTCCGTGCCATGGCTCCCTCTGCATCGACTAGATCACACTATGTTGAACGACATTCAAGAGCTTGGTACCTTTTGTTGAACGTCATTCAAGATACCCGATGGAGACCCGCGACGATGAACCAGCCACTTAGCTACGTCCGACACGACGTGACCTTTTTGTCCGAGGAGACAGCTTGCGCCGCGTGGCTCTACCGTCCCGAAGGCGTCAAGAACCCGCCCATCGTCGTACTGGCCCACGGGTTTGCCGCCTTCCGCGAACTGCGCCTGGACGCCTACGCCGCACGATTCGCCCAGGCAGGTTACGCCGCACTGGTGTTCGACTACCGGCACTGGGGCGCCAGCCAAGGACAGCCCCGCCGCATCCTTGACATCGCCAAACAGCACGCTGACTGGCGGGCCGCCATCGCCTACGCCCGCAGCCTGGACAACGTCGACACCACCCGGGTGGTGGGATGGGGTTCGTCCTTCGGCGGTGGCCACGTTCTCAACTTGGCCGCCCACGACCACGATCTCGCAGCCGCCATCGTCCAGGTGCCCCACGTCACCGGACCCGCATCCGCGTTCTCCCAATCCCCCACTTTGGTCGCACGCCTGATAGCCGCAGCTCTGCGTGATCAGGTCGGCGCATGGCTCGGGCGGGCACCGCACCGGGTGAAGTCCGTCGGCAGGCCCGGCGAGGTCGCGATGATGACCTCACCCGGCGCCTATGAGCTCGTGGAGGAGATGGCCGGGGGCGAAGCGGCCGAGCACAAGCGCGAGCAGCTCCTCGCCGAAAACGACGTCGCCGCGCGCATCGCCCTGCGCGTGCCGTTGTACTCACCGGGACGCAAGGTCGCAGACATCACCGCACCGACACTGGTGCAGCTCGCCGAACGTGACGACGTCACTCCCTACGCCAAAGCCAAGAAGATCGTGGCCCGCATCCCCCACGGCGAAGTCCGCTCCTATGACTGCACGCACTTCGAGCCATACCTGGATCCGCACTTCGACGGGATCGTGACGGACCAGATCGACTTCCTCAATCGCCACGTCCCACTGACGTGACGCAACGCCAAGCGGCCTTCCACCCGCAGAGACTCGACACCCGCCGCGCACCAGAGGCGCACCCCCGATTCGGCCATGGCGGCCGACGCCTATTAGTAAGGAACACCCATCCATGAACACGGCCCGACGTGCCGCCCTGATCACGGGGGCATCTGCCGGCATTGGAGCGGCCTTCGCTCGCCACCTCGCGACCGAGGGCTACGACGTGCTGCTCGTCGCCCGACGCGCCGAGCGCCTCGAAGAACTCGCCACGCAACTACACCAACAAAACGGCGTGCGCGCCGAAGTGTTCGCCGCCGACCTCACCGACCCCTCTGCACCCGCTGCGATCACCACCCGCGCAACGGAATTGGGCCTGCCCATCGACGTGCTTATCAATAACGCAGGACTTTCGGCCAGCACAAAATTCTCCGACACCTCCTGGGACTCGGTCGCCGGAGAACTTCAACTGATGGTCACCGCACTAACCGAATTGATCCACCGAGCCATCCCTGGCATGAAACAACGAGGGTGGGGACGCATCGTCAACCTGTCCTCACTGGCCGCGATGTCCCCACCGGGAGAAGGGCTGCTGTACACCGGCATCAAGTCCTACGTGCTGAACATGTCGCAATCCCTCGACATGGAACTCAAACCCCATGGCATCCATGTGACTGCGCTCTGCCCCGGCTTCACCCACAGCGAGTTCCACGACGTGATGGGCACCCGCGATGCCGCCGACCGCCTGCCGGGCTTCTTGTGGCAACAGCCTGATCCCGTTGTCCGCGAGGGATGGGCCGCCGTGACCAACGGCAAGCCCGTCTGCATACCGGGCATCGTGAACAAACTCACCGCCGCGGCCATACGCCCGGTCCGACAGCGCACTCAGTACTTCCTCGGCCGCACCTTCAATCCCTTCAAATAGACAACATCATGAAGCCTCTGGAGAGGAGCGAAGGACCTTCAAAGCACGCCCTCCTGGGTGGACGGCATGAAAAGATCCGCGGGCGTTGGCGCGTGCAGCACACCCTTAACGCTGGCCATCCTGGGGCCGGTAGGGGCCGTGCTCGGTTACGACGGCGGTGATGAGCCCGGCCGGGGTCACGTCGAAGGCAGGATTGAAAACGTCCGCGTCGGGCGGGGTGATCGTGGTGCCGCTGAACGTCCTGAGTTCGTCGGGCGCGCGTTCCTCGATGGCGATCTCGGCGCCAGTGGCAAGCGATCCGTCGACCGTGGACGAAGGCGCGACCACGACGAGCGGCACGTGGTGATGATGGGCCGCGATGGCCAAGCCGTAGGTGCCGATCTTGTTGGCGACGTCGCCGTTGACGGCGATCCGGTCGGCGCCGACGAGCACGCAGTCGACCAGGCCGCGTGCCATCGCCGCCGCGGCGGCGCCGTCCGGCTGCACCCGGTAGGGCACGCCCGCCTGCGCCAGCTCCCACGCCGTCAGCCGGGCGCCCTGCAGCAACGGACGTGTCTCGTCGACCAGCACCGACTCCACCAGTCCGCGCTCATGCAGATGCCACACGACACCGAGCGCACTGCCCCAGGCCACGGTGGCGAGATGGCCTGCGTTGCAATGGCTTAGCAGCCGCAGCGGGCGGCGATCACATAGTGCGAGCACGATCTCGGCGGCGTGGGCGGATGCCGCACGGTTGAGACGTTCGTCCTCGTCGAGGATTTTCAGCGCTTCGGCGAGCACGGCTTCGGCGCCGTCGTCGAGTTTCTCGAGCGCACGCGCGGCCCCCCAGCTGAGGTTGACGGCGGTCGGTCGCGCCTTCGCAACTCGCTCGGCCGCAGCCCGGATGTCGCCTCCTTCGCGGGCCGCCAGCACGACGCCGAGCGCCCCCGCCGCGCCGAGTGCCGGGGCGCCGCGCACCGCCAGGCGGCGGATCGCGTCGATCAGCTCGTCGACGGTGCGCAGACTGACAACGCGGTATTCCGTCGGCAAGGCGGTCTGGTCGATGATCGTGACGGCGTCGCCGTCCCAGTCAATGGTCCTGCGCACGAGCCGAATCTAGCCCGCGGCTGGCGCAGCCCACCGCACGCTTCACCTATAACTTGCCGGCGACGAAGCTAGCCGCCTGATCCACCAATCCGGAGTCGATGTATGAGGGCTGCAGATGCGACGGCCAATTCGTTCCTCTCCCGCAGATGGGATCGCCGGCCGCGCACTGGTCGATCGTCTTACCGGCGAAGGCAGGGGCGAGTCGCCGAGTGCCGTTACCGAACAACGCGACCGCCGCGATGTGCTGATCCACGCCTGGCGGCAGTGGGTTGGTGAACCCGAATGCCGCGCGGCCCCCGGTCACGAGATCAGCCACCTCGGCCCCCAACGAATAGCCGCCGAGCACTATCCGGGTGTTCGGGCAACTTGCGGCCATGAATTGCACGTGGGCGCTCATATCGTTGGCGCCACTGACGGTCGTTATGTTGGCGGGATAGTTAACTCCATAAACGCCGACCGACATACGCGTCTTGCCACGCAGTGAATTGACGAATGCGTCGCCGACTGCGCCGGCGCCGGGTGGTTCCTCTCGGCCGCGAGCGAAAACCACTTCGGCATCGGGGCACGCCGCCGATGCCGCCGGAATCAGCGCCGATAACGGAAAATGCATGGCTGCCAGGGTGATCACCAAAGCCGCGGCGAGCAGGCCGGCGGCCGCCAAGTTGAAGACACGATGCTCGCCCGGTGTTCTCGCGACAAGCCTCATGACGCGATATTACGGATTCACCGACGATGCGTTGACCAATCCGGTCTAAAGTGTGGTAGCCCAACAAATTGATCGACCGCAAACAGGGTTGAACACGGGCATCGCGGGTAATGCAAAACCGCGGGCGGCGCGAGCGCGCCCCGCCTGCGATATGCCCAGGGGGTCGCCACATCAATGGATAGCCATTCCGCCACGCCGGTGAAAGTCGCAAGCCCGCCACACGATGAGCTTCGACGCGGTGAACGTCCGATCTCACCCGACGATGATCCGTTCTACCGAGCGCCACAGGGCTACGAGCACACGGAACCGGGGACGGTGTTGCGCTCGCGCGACGTGCAGATCGGATTTCTGGGTCTCATCAGTCAGCCGGTGAAGGCCACTCAGTTGCTTTACCGCACCACGAATCTGCACGAAGAACCGGAAGTCGCGGTGACGACGGTGCTTGTCCCGTCGCGGCGCGAGTCGGACGTCGCTGATCGGGTCCTCTCCTACCAATGCGCCATCGACGCTGTTGCGTCGCGCTGCTTCCCTTCATTTGCGATGCGCCGCGGCGCGGGACCGATCGGTGCGTTCGTCCAAGCCGAGTACTTGTTGGTGACGGCCGCGCTGGCCGAGGGCTGGGTGGTTTGCGTACCCGATCACGAAGGTTGCCACGGCATGTGGGGCGCTCCGGTCGAGCCCGGCTACCGGATTCTGGACGGGCTGCGGGCCGCGATGCGGTGTGAGCGCTTGGAATTGTCACCGTCTGCAGCGGTGGGTCTGTGGGGATATTCGGGAGGAGGGCTGGCGTCGGCGTGGGCGGCCGAACTCTGTGAGCGGTATGCACCGGAGCTCAATATCGTTGGCGCCGTTCTCGGTTCGCCCGTCGGCGACCCGGGCAGTGTGGCGCGCCGCCTCAATGGCAGCTTCTTCGCCGGCCTCGCAGCGCTGATGATCTCCGCGTTGACGCAAGTCTTCCCCGGCGCGCAGAGGGTCGTCGATGAGCACGCGACCGACGAGGGCAAGGCGTTGCTCGACGAGTTGCAGACGATGTCGACGGCCCAGGCTGTGTGGCGCTTCCGCAACGTCGACATCGGGTCCTACGTCGACATGACGGCCGACGAGCTGTGGGACCTACCCGACGTGCGCCACATCTTCGATGCGACCAAGCTCGGCAAGTCCAGGCCCAAACCCGCGGTGCTGGTCGTGCAGGCAGTGCACGACGGAATCATCAGCGTCGACGACATCGATGCGCTGGTGGACGAATACGAAGGCCTCGGCGCGGCGGTCACCTATCACCGCGACCGGTTCTGTGGGCATCTGCTGTTGCATCCACTGTCGGCGCCCATGACGCTGAGGTGGCTGCGCGACCGATTCGCCGATCGGCCCGTCGACGAACACAAAACCCGCACGGTGTGGCCGACGCTGTTCAACCCGTCGACGTACTTGGGCATGGCCAAGTTGGGTGTGATCACGGCGAAGGTCGTCCTCGGGCGTTCCGTCGAACGTCAGCCGCTGTCGACGACGGATGCCCGCTAACTACTCACCAGGGGCGACGCCAACGGAGAAATCGTAGCGCCGCTCGCCTCTCAAGATCGTCGCCTGAACCGCCCGGACGACGCGCGGATGTTCGCTACGCTTGACCCGATTCGTAAATCCCTGGGAAGTTGAGGCCAGGTAATGGCTGAAAGACCCAAGACTCGCGCCCCGGCGTCGGGACGGCGCGAGGTCGTGGCGGAGTTAGCCGCTGCCGGATTCGACAACGCGCGCCAGGTCGCTCGAGGCGCCGCCGGAGTGGTGTATTGCTGTCGCGAGACCGCGCTGGGGCGCAACGTTGCGATCAAGGTGCTGCCGCCATTCAGCGATGACGCGGGCCGCGAACGATTTCTCCGTGAGGGTTACGCGATGGGTGGGCTCTCCGGGCATCCGAACATCGTCAACATCCTGCGGGTCGGCGTCACCCCCGAGGGCCGTCCCTACATCGTCATGTCGTACTGCCCCGCGGGTTCGCTGGGCTTACGGGTGCAGCGAGAGGGACCCATCGCCTGGCCCGAAGCCGTGCGGATCGGTGTGAAGTTGTGCGGGGCGCTGGAAACCGCACACCTGAGCGGCACCCTGCACCGCGATATCAAGCCGGCGAACGTACTCGTCAACGACTACGGCGAACCGCAATTGACCGATTTCGGGACCGCCCACGTCCCCGGCGGATACGAGACGGCGGCCGGATTGTTCTCCGGCACAATCGATTACCTGGCGCCCGAGATAATGACGGGCGAGCCCGCGACGGTTGGCAGCGACGTTTACTCGCTCGGCGCCACGATCTATGCGCTGATCGCCGGTAACGCCGCCTACGAGCGCCGCGGAAACGAAGACCTGCTCGCCCACTACACGCGGATCAACAACACGCGGATCCCGGACTTGCGTCATAACGGAATCCCGGACGCGGTGTGCTCGGCGATCGAGATGGCGATGTCGCCCGACCCGGATGAACGCCCGCCATCAGCAGCGGATTTCGGTCGCGGGTTGCAGGAGACGCAGCGCCGCAACGGCCTCAAGCCCGATGCGATGGCCATCACTGCCTCCGCCGGTTCGGGACGCACGGTGGGCACCTCGGCGGGCCTGTCGGAGACGCGGACCCTATCGCCGGCCGGGCGTGGCGGTAAAGCGGGCGCGTCGACCCAAAGGCCGCCAAGAATCGCCAAGCCGGGCCCGCGCAGTGCCGACGCGGAAAACGCCACCTCGCTGATCAATCCGCTGAAAGGCCGTGGGAATACGGCGTCGCCGTCACAGCCCACCGGTCCGCAACCCTCCGGTCCTCGCAGCCCCTTTGTAGACGCCCGCAGACCAAATTCGGCCCCGCCGAACACATCTGAGCCGACCCAAGCGATTGCCGAAGCCACCAGCATGACCGAGGCGATCGCCCCGCCGGCGGACCCACCCGCGGTCGGGCGCCGCGGGCTGGCCGCCGGAGCGGTGGCATGGATGGGCTCGTCGAAAAAGAAGCGCAACCGCGTAACGGCGCCACTGATCGCCGTGGGAATCCTGGTGGCGGTGCTGGTGCTGGGCATCGGTGTCTACGTACTGCTTTCGCAAGGCAACAAGCAGCACAGCACCACCGCGAACCAACCGGGCGGCCAACCGGTGAAATGGCAGCCGATCACCAATGCCCGCATCGCTCGCCAAGCGGCGGCGACCACGCAAGCCGACGGCACCATCTGGATATTCGGCGGAATGGGCAGCAACCGTGCGCTCGTCCCGAACCACGAGGGCTACGACCCGGTCATCGACAGCTGGAAAAGCGGTGACGATCTACCTGTTCCGGTACAACACGCGATGGCGGTGACGTGGCAGGGCAATCCGATCGTCCTCGGGGGCTGGCGCGCCGCGGGCGCGCAAAAGGTTGCCAGCGACCAGGTTTGGCGGGTGGTCAACAGCCATTGGGTTGAACTCCCCCATATGCTGCAGCCCCGGGCGGCAGCGGCGGCGGCGGTGGTGGGCGACCGCATCATCGTCAGCGGCGGGGTCGACTCGAATGGCGCGCTGCTGAACACCGTCGAGATCTTCGACGGCAATTCCTGGACCCTCGGCGCCCCCATACCGACCCCCCGCCAGATGCTGTCCGCGGCGTCGGACGGGAAGGTGGTGTACGCGGTCGGCGGCACCAACGGGACCGCCGAGCTGGCGACGGTCGAGGCGTATGACCCTGCCGCGAAAACCTGGACGCGGTTGCCGGACCTTCCCCAACCGCGCGGAGACCTGGGCGTGGCAATAGCCGACCGGCGCCTGGTCGCCGTCGGGGGGCAGTCGGCGGGGCAGGTCCTCAAGAGCGTGTCGGTGCTCGATCTGACGACCAACACGTGGGCGGGCCTGCCGGACATGGCGACGGCGCGGCACGGCATGTCGGTCGCCGCGGTTGGGCAAGCCGTGTACTCGATCGGCGGGTCGAGCGATGTCGGCGACGGCCAAGCGACCTCGTCCGCGGAGGCGCTGCAACTACCGCCGCGTCGAATGCAGCCGGCCGCGCAGTGGCGTTCCCTGCCCGACGCACCGACGGCGAGATTGATGACGGCGTGGACGGTGCTCGACGACAAGATCTGGATCGTGGGCGGCTTGCGCGACGGGGTCGCGCTGCAAACGGTCGAAAGCTACGACCCCCGCACCGGCATCTGGCAGCCGCAACCCGCATTGCCCGTCCCGCTGCATCACGCCGCGGCGGCAACCTATCGCGGCGAGGTGGTGGTGCTCGGGGGCGCCAGCGGCGACCTCACGCAGGCGTCCGCCAAGGTGTTCGCGCTGCGCGCCGGCAAGTGGGTGGAGTTGCCCAGCCTCGCTCACCCTCGCGCAGCGCTGGCCGCCGCTGCGGTCGGCGACAAACTCGTAGTCGTCGGCGGGCAGAACGCCAAACAGCTGGTCGGCCAAACCGAGGTCTTCGACGGCAGCTCGTGGCACGACGCGGCCAACATGCCCACCCCGCGTGAACATCTGGCCGCGGTGTCTGACGGAACCTACGTGTACGCGGTCGGCGGGAGGTTCCTGTCGTCCGACAAGAACTCCGCGGCGTTCGAACGATTCGACCCGCAGGCCGGGACGTGGACCAAGCTGGTCGACATGCCGACCCCTCGCGGCAGCTACGGCGCCACCTTGATCGACGGCCGAATCCTGGCGGTCGGCGGTGAGCAACCGACGCAGGTGGTGGGCGTGGCCGAGATGTACGACATCGCCAATGGAACGTGGAACACGTTGCCGCCCATGCCAACTCCGCGCCACGCCGAGGCGGTCGCCACGGTGGGCAACACCGTCTACTGCATCGGTGGGGCGAACCGGCCCACCCATGAAGGCCCGGTGGCCACGGTCGAGGCGTTGGACTTCATCTAGCGGATACGTGGGTCAATGGCGCTTGAGCCGGCTGCGCCAACCCACGAAACTCGCGTACACGACCGTCAGCACCCCCAGCATGCCCACGTCGAACAGCCAGGCCTGCGCAGTGTGTTTGAAGTGGCTGTCTTTCGGTGCGAGCGGTCCGGGCTCGATCGTCCACAAGTCGACGGTCGAGGCCTGCGCCGCGAAACCCCAGCGCGAGGGCACCGCCCACGACATCTGGTCGAGACCGAGCCGGTCGGTGACCGGGATCATCCCGCCGCACAGCACCAACTGCAGCATCAGCGAAACCACCAGCAGCGGCATGATCTGCTCGTTGGAGCGGGCGAGGGAGGACAGCACCAACCCGATCATCGCCGCGGTGACGCACATCGCGGCGGTCGCGACGTACAGCTCGAGGGTGGCGCTGCCGAGGAGCAGCGCCGGCCGCGTCGGTGCTCCCTTGCCCAGAATCGTGATGGTCGTCGCGATCGCCGACTGGACGACGGCGAACACGGAGAACACGGCCATCTTCGCGAGCAGGTACGCCTTGGTGGACAGGCCGACCGCCTGTTCCCGACGGAAGATCGGGCGCTCGCCGATGAGGTCGCGGATCGTCAGCGCGGTGCCCATGAAGACGGCGGCCATGGTGAGCAACATCAGTACAGAGCCCGGCTCATCGGAGCCGTCACCGTTTGGATCGGCGACGCGGAAACCCGTCGAGCCCGGAACGGTGAGCGCCAGCGCGCCCATCACAAACGGCAACAGCGCCAGGAAGATGAAGTAGGCGCGGTCGGCGACAATCAACCGAATTTGGCGGCGGGCGATCGTCGCGAACTGGCGGCGGGTGCTGGAGCGGGCCGGGGCGCCCAGGTCCGCGGGCTTGTCCGCCTCGGCTGCGGCCGGGGGTGGTTTGAGTTGGGCCAGAAAACGGCGGTTGGCTTCGTCGGGGTCCGCGCCGACCATGCCAAAGATCTTGGCCCAGTTGGTGGTTCCCATGGTCGCTTCGATTTCGTCGGGCGGGCCGCAATACGCCGTCTTGCCGCCGGGCGCCATCAGCAGCACCTGATCGCAGAGATCGAGGTAGCTCAGCGAGTGCGTCACCACCAACACCACCCGACCGGCGTCGGCCAGCTGCCGCAACATGGTCATGACCTGAAGGTCCAGCGCCGGATCCAGGCCGGACGTCGGTTCGTCCAGGATCAGTAGGGACGGCCCGGTGAGCAGCTCGAGTGCCACCGAGGCACGCTTGCGCTGTCCGCCGGACAGCTTGTCCACCCGGGTATCGGCGTGCTTGGTCAACCCGAGTTCCTCGATGACCTGCGCGACCACCTGTGCGCGGTCCTGCTTGCTGGTGTCGGGCGGCAGCCGCAACTCGGCCGCATAACTCAGCGCCTGTGTCACGGTCAGCTGGCGGTGCACGACGTCGTCTTGGGGCACCATCCCGATCCGGCTGCGCAAGGACGCGAAGCTGGCGTGAATGTCGTGGCCCTCGAAGGTGATTGAGCCGGAGGTGGGACAGGTGGCCCCGGCGATCAGCCGGGACAACGTGCTTTTGCCGGCACCGGACCCACCGATGAGGGCGGTCAGCGTGCCGGGCCTGGCCGTCATGGATACCTTCTGGATCAACCGTTTGCCGTCGACGTCGAAGTCGACCTCGCGCACCTCCAGCCCGCCGGTGCGGGTGGCCGCTTCGGCGCGGCGGAGCAAGATCTCGCCGTTGAACACCAGGTCGACGTTGCCGATGGTGACCACGTCGCCCTCCGTCAGCGGCGCCGACAAGATTCGGGTGCCGTTGACGAAGGTGCCGTTGATGCTGTGCGCGTCGTGGATCTCCGTGCCGGTCGCGCTGGAGACCAAGTAGGCGTGATGGCGCGACGCCAGGACATCCGAGATGACGACGTCGCTGTCTTCGGCGCGACCGATCACGGCGGCGCCCGTGGGTGGCGCAGCGAGCGTCGACCGCGACCGCTGCACGGCCCGCCGCAGGTTGGTGCTATCGAACTGCGCGGCTTCGAGTGCCTCCGCTCCGATCTCGGTCAGTTGGCCTTTTGCCGCCGGCTGAGCGGGCCGTTCGGTCGGCGGCTGGGGCACGCGGGGCGGAGACGATTGGCCCGGATAGCCGACAGCGCGGCGCGGGCCGCCGGCCTGCTGCGGTGCCGGCGGCGGCGGGCCGCCCCGGGCGTAACGGAGCGGGGCGGGTTGCGGTCGCGCGATGCGGGGCGAAGAGCCGCCGGGTTGCTGCGGGTACTCGGGGTGCGCCGGTTTCGGGGCGCCGGGGCGCCTGAGGGCCTGCATACCTTCGACCGTCGGCGGCAGCTGGCCCACCGTCCTGTCGTGGCTTTCGATCACGAAGCTCAACCGCGGCCCGTCGGGACTTCCCACGTTGATGCTCTGGCCGTCGCGGATGTCGACGACGGCGACCCGGCCGCCATTGACGAACATTCCCGTCGGGGATCCGTTGTCGATCGCCATCCATTTGCCGCGATCGAAACGCAACAACAGGTGCGCGCGGGCGATCTGCGGGTGCGCGACGCGCATGTCGGCGCGCAGGTCACTTCCCACGACGACATCGTGACCGGCGGCAAAACTGCGCCGTGACCAGTTCGATTGGACCGTCAGCACGGGCGGTGCGGGCCTACTCATCCACTCAGTATTCGACCCGCCGTCTCCGCGGCGCCAGGGTTTCGCCATATTGGTCTGCAGTTCACCGATCGTCTTTGCTGTCCGGGCCGCCGCGGTCGTGAGTGGCAAGTCCGAGTTCGCGCGGCCGAGCCACGGGCGGGTCACGACTCGATCCCAATTCACCGCCGGCCGCGCAACTGAACGCCCTTGGCCAAAACGTGACCGAGGTGTGGCCAAACATCAACGCGCCCTTGTACTTTCGCAGCTCAGCGCACATTTATCATCCCTACTACAACAAGGTCATTCAAAAGGAATTGGAGCCATGCGGACGGGTGTTCGGTGTGTTCTTGCGGTGATCGGAGCCGCTGCGAGTGTTGTCGTGACGCCGGCCGACGTGAGCCTGGCGGCGTCCAACCAGTCGCGTGGGTTCGCGATCGCGTCGATCCTGCCGGCGCGCGACGAGGTGGTCGGCGTGGCGCACCCCGTGCTGGTGAGATTCACCGCACCCGTAGCCAATCGGCAGGCGGCCGAGCGCTCCATCGAAATCAAATCAACGCCCGCCATGACCGGCAAGTTCGACTGGCTCGACAACGATGTCGCGCAGTGGGTTCCGGACAGATACTGGCCCGCGCACAGTACGATTGCGCTGACAGTCGGCGGCGTGACCACTGAGATCAAAACGGGTCCTGCCGTGGTCGGGGTCGCCAACATCTCCGACCACACCTTCACCGTGAGCATCGACGGGGTCCAAACGGGACCACCGTCCGCACTGCCGGCGCCGCACCACCGGCCGCACTTCGGCGAGCAAGGCGTCATGCCCGCATCGATGGGTAGGCCGGAATACCCGACGCCGGTCGGCACGTACACCGTGTTGTCCAAAGATCCTGCGGTGACCATGGATTCGAGCAGCGTCGGCATTCCCGTCGACGATCCCAACGGTTACCTGCTCACGGTGAACTACGCCGTCCGCATCACCAACCGCGGCCTCTTCGTGCATTCGGCTCCGTGGGCCGTCTCCTCACTGGGACTCGAGAACGTCAGCCACGGCTGCATCAGCCTGAGTCCCGAAGACGCCGAGTGGTACTACGACCACGTCAACGTCGGTGACCCGGTGATGGTCGTGGACTCGACTTACAATTAGGAAGCTCTGCACTTAGGCGTTAGCCCGGTGCGTCGCTTCAATCACCGTGACGTGCGCGGCTTTTGGGACTTTTGGGACGCGGCGACGTTGCCTTGCCTGCGCGCCACGCAACGGGACGGGCCCGCTGGTGACAAACCAGCGGGCCCGTCCCGTTCACTCAAAACTCGGCGTCAGCTCGCGCCCGAGGGGCCGGCGGGAACCGGCTGGCCGGGCACCGGTCCGCCGCTCGGTGCCGGACCGGTTGGCGCATCCTTCACCCCGGACATGTCGATGAGCGGAGCGGCCGCGTCCAGGGGCGCACCGGCAGCCGCCGGCCCACCCAGCGCAATCAGCGGCGCGCCGGCCGGCACGACCGGCACCGGCGGCACTACCGGAATCGGCGGCGCGAGAGGCAGCGGCGGCACGATCGGCACCGGAGCACCGACCGGCACGGGGCCTGGCACGGCCATCGGCACGCCGGACATGTCAATCATGGGCGCAGCGCACATGCCCCCGGCGGCCGGCGCACCAGCAACCACGGGCCCTGCGCCCGCGACCGGACCGCCGGCGGCCGGCGCCTCGCCGGCCTGCCCCTCGATGCACGCGTTGCCGCCCGTGATCAGCGGGGCGGCCGCCGCATTGGGGCTCAACGCGATAGCAGCCCCGCACAACCCAACGCCGGCAACTACTTTGATGTTGAACCGATCGACGATCGCCATCAGCGTCAACTCTCCTTTATTCACGCTCAGCTATTTCGCACTGGTGCAGCAGGCCCGCCTAGCCGTACCGAGGTCACTTTCGCGACCGCGCCAATTGTCAGCACCACGCGCGCGACACGCGCCACGCCGCACCGTGCCGTTTCCAAATGGTGACGTCACAACGGCGTCACGAATCAGAAGTCAAGGCAGATCGCCACTAAACGCCGAAGGCCAGCGGTCGCCGGACGGGTTTCGAATCTCACCGAATTAAATTTTGCGCAGGTGCTTCACAGGAAACTGTTGGTGAACAGTTATCGCGTTAAAGGTTACGGAGAAGTTAACATCGAGATTAGAACTGTTGACGTAACGAGGAGAAGAGGCTATGTCCCCACGTCGTCTCACCACCGGGTTCATCGGTTCGGCTCTGCTCGGCGGCCCGCTTCTCGCCAGCCTTATCTGGGCCGGTCCAGCACAGGCCGACGCGACCACTTTCCTCAATGACATGCACAGAGACGGCGTCCACGCCGTTACCGGCGGTGACGGCGCTCTGCTGCAGGCGGGCCTGAACGTATGCCAGCAACTGTCGTGGGGCGCCCCCGAATCCCAGCTCGTGGGTTTGGCGCTGCAACGGTCCGACGAACGGCAAGGAGCCGGCGGGCTCAGTCCGCAGCAGGCCAACGACATCGTCGGCTACGCCGAGCGTGACCTTTGCCCCAGCGGCTAGGGCTCATCTGACACTTCCGTAGTTTCGCGGCCCATGAGCGTGGTCGCCTGGATTGCGCGCCGGTCCGCGGGTACCCTCAGCCGTTCTTGGCCGACTGTTCACTTCCCCGACTTGTTCGCGCAGCGGGTGTTCGCGGTTTTGTGTAAAAGTGCATCATCGGCATCCGGCGCACACAGGGAGAAGGTTGATGGCGGCACGCAGGCAGTTTGGCCGGTTCGTGGGTGCGGCGCTGGCGAGTGGCCCGCTTGTGCTCGCCGGGGTCCTCTGCGCCGGCCCGGCGCGCGCCGACCAGGCCGCGTTCATCAACGACCTGCACAACGCCGGCATCCACGCCGTCAACGGCGGCGACCCGGAGCTGTTGCAGATGGGTGCCGACCTTTGCCAGCAGCTTTCGTGGGGCGCTTCTCCGCAACAGCTGGAGGCTTTGGCGCTGCAGCGCTCGGACGCCGACCAGGGCACCGGTGGGATCAACGGTCGACAGGCCGCAGACGTGGTGATCTTCGCGCTGCGTGATTTGTGCCCCAACGCCTGACGCGTTTTAGCCCCACGCGCGGCGGTCCGCGCTAGGGTGACCTCGCGTGAAGCTCAACGCAGCGAACGTGACCGGTCTCAAGATCCCGGTCCCGACGTATGACCGCAGTCAAATCGGCGTCGGCATAGCGCATTTCGGCGTCGGCGGTTTTCACCGTTCCCACCAAGCCATGTACATCGACCGGTTGCTCAGCGACGGGTTGGCCCAGGACTTCGGGATCTGCGGAATCGGCGTGCTGCCGGGTGATCGGCGCATGCGCGACGCGCTGCGCGGCCAGGACCATCTGTACACGCTGATCCTCGAACACCCCGATGGCACGCGGGAACCGCGGGTCATCGGCTCCATCGTCGACTACCGTTATGCGCCTGACGATCCCGGCTCGGTGGTCGATCTGCTCGCCGATCCGGCCACCCGGATCATCTCGCTCACCATCACCGAGGGCGGCTATCAGCCACCGCTGAGCGCGGTGTTCGAGTTGGTCGCCGAGGCGTGCGATCGGCGGCGCGAGCGCGACCTGCCCTCCCCCACGATCGTCTCCTGCGACAACATCGCCGGGAACGGCGACATGGCGCGGCGCGTCTTCACGTCGTACGCCGAACACATCAACCCCGAACTCGCGCAATGGATGCGCGAGAAGACCACCTTCCCCAACTCGATGGTCGACCGGATCACACCGGTGACCACGCCCGACGTGGTCGAGCGGCTGGACTCCGAGTTCGGTGTGGCCGATGCCTGGCCCGTCATCGCCGAACCCTTCGCCATGTGGGTGGTCGAAGACGATTTCGCCGCCGGCCGGCCGCCGTTGGATCAAGCAGGGGTACAACTCGTCGACGACGTGGCGCCGTATGAGGCCATGAAGTTGCGGCTGCTCAACGCCTCCCATCAGGGCCTGTGCTATTTCGCGTACCTCGCCGGATACCGGCTGGTGCACGACGCCGCCCAGGATCCGCTGATCGCCGAGTTCCTTGCCCGCTATATGAATTCGGAGGCCATGCCGACGCTGCAGCGCATCCCGGGGCTGGACGAGTTCAAAGCCGGACTCCTGCCGCGCTTCGCCAACGCCTACATCCGCGACACCGTGGCCAGATTGTGCGCCGAATCCTCGGATCGCATCCCGAAGTGGTTGCTACCCGTGGTGCGTGACAATCTGCGCACCGGCGGCGCGGTGCGGCTTTCCGCGGCGATCGTCGCGAGCTGGGCGCGCTACGCCGAGGGCGTCGACGAGCAGGGCCAACCAATCGAGGTGGTGGACCGGCTCGCCGAGTCCCTTGTTCCGATCGCCCGCTCGCAGCGCGACAACCCCGTCGCGTTCCTGGCCAACCGTTCGGTATTCGGTGATCTCGTCGACCACGAACGCTTCCGCGAGTCCTACCTGTGGGCGCTGGACTCGCTGCACCGCAACGGCGCCCGCGCAACGCTGCGGGCGCTGATCGGTGCCGGCGGATCATGACGCTGGTCGCCGGCATCGACTCGTCGACACAGTCCTGCAAAGTGCTGGTGTGCGACGGCGCCACCGGCCGGGTGGTGCGCGAGGGACACGCCGATCACCCGAACGGCACCGAAATCGACCCGGACGCATGGGAAATCGCCGCCCGTAAGGCCATCGACGACGCGGGCGGCCTGGATGGTGTCGAGGCGGTCGCCGTCGGTGCGCAGCAGCACGGCATGGTGTGTCTGGACCGCGCCGGGCGGGTGGTGCGTCCCGCGCTGCTGTGGAACGACGTGCGATCGGCCGGCGCCGCACACGCACTCGTCGGCGAGCTCGGTGGCGCGCATGCCTGGGCCCGGGCCGTCGGCGTCGTGCCGCTGGCCGCGATCACTGTGGCGAAACTGCGCTGGCTGGCCGACCGGGAGCCGCAGCACGCCGACCGCACCGCGGCGGTCTGCCTGCCGCACGACTGGCTGACGTGGCGCCTGCGCGGCGAATCCGACATCACGACCCTGACCACCGACCGCAGCGACGCCAGCGGCACCGGCTACTACGACGCCGCAACGGGCGCTTACCGCTTCGATCTGCTGGAACTGGCGCTGCGCGGCCGTCGGCCCCAGCTGCCGACCGTGCTCGGTCCGTCGGACCGAACCGAAGGCGGCGCAAGCACATTCGGAGCGGGACTCGGTGACAACGCCGCCGCGGCGCTCGGCCTGCGCGCCGAGGAGGGCGACGTGGTCGTCTCCATCGGGACCTCGGGGGTGGCGGCCGCCGTGACCGCGGATCCGGTGCGCGACGACGCGGGATTCGTCGCCGGATTCGCCGACGGCACCGGGCGCTATCTCCCGCTGGTGTGCACCCTCAACGGCGCGCGGGTGCTTCAGGCCGCGGCCACGATGCTGCGAGTCGGGCAGGACGAGCTGTCCGGGCTCGCGCTGTCGGCGCCTCCCGGCAGCGCCGGGCTGGTGCTGATTCCGTACCTGGAAGGCGAGCGAACGCCTAACCGGCCCAACGCAACTGGAGCGGTGCATGGTCTACGCGTCGCGAATGCGACTCCGGCCAATCTGGCCCGGGCCGCGGTGGAGGGACTGCTGTGCTCGCTCGCCGACGGGGTGGCGCATCTGGCCGCGCACGGTGTCGCCGCGCGGCGGATCCTGCTGGTCGGCGGCGGCGCCCAGTCCCGGGCGCTACGCGAGATCGCCCCCACGGTGTTCGGCATGCCGGTGCTGGCACCCGCGCCGGCGCAGTACGTCGCGCTGGGCGCGGCGCGGCAGGCGGCGTGGGCGTTGAGCGGCTCGGACCGTCCGCCGGCGTGGCATCCGCCGCCCACCGACGAATACACCGCGGAGCCCGCGCCCGAGGTGCTGGCGCATTACGCGCGGGTGCGCGACCTCACCGAGGGAGTCACCGGTCGTCGCGAAGCGGACGAAACACCGGAAGGATTCGGTACTTCGCGCTGAAGCTGGCCTTGTCGTACTTGTCGCCGACCTCGCCGTCGCACGCGACGACCGTGGGACCGTCGACGGCACTGAAGCTGAATTCCGGCACCTGCAACTCGTGATAGAGCGGGCTGCGCTGCAGGCGCCCCAGGACGAGCGCGGTCAGGATCCTGGTCCTCGCCCAGCGCCGGCCGGCCTCGAGGATGCGGACGTCGATCAGGCCGTCGTCCATCCGGGTCCGCCGCGCCGGCGCGAACCCGTTCGGCAGGTACAGCGAATTGCCCAGGAAGAACAGCGATGTCAGCAGGGTCTTGTTGTCGTAGCGGATACGCACGGGCTGGTCCGCGCGCAGCGTGCGCAGCATCGCGTAGAGCCCGGCCAGCGGCTTGCCGATGCGTTTCTCGAGTTTCTCGCGGCGCCGCACGAAGGCCGGGTACGCGCCGATGCTGGCGGTGTTGAGGACCATCTGAGTTTCGTTGAGGCACACCAGGTCCACGCACGCGACGTGGCCGCGCCGGATGGCGTCGACCGTCTTGGCCACGGTGTCACAGCCGATGTCCTTGGCGAAGTGGTTGAACGTCCCGGCGGGAAAGACCGCCAGCGGAAGTCCCGCGTCGATGGCCACCCCGGCGGCGGCCGCGACGGTGCCGTCACCGCCGCCCACGGCCAGCACCTCGGCTTGTTCGGCCGCGCCCCGCAGAACCTGCACCGGGTCGTCGTCGGGGCCCAGTTCGCGGATGTCGACCTTGGGCAGCTCGGCGCGCACTTCCTCGACGACGCGGGCGCCGGTGCCGCTGCCCGACTCCGGGTTGATGACCAGGATCACCCCGGCGCCGTCGGGCCGCTGCGGCGCGGCGACGCGGAGCGGTTCGGTTCGCGGCCGGGCGGTTTCGGTGATCGGCGGGACGAGCCGCCCACCCAGCACGGCCAAGCCCGAGCCGATGCCGAATCCCGCGATGACGTCGCCGGGGTAGTGTGCGCCGGTCGCCACCCGCGACAGGCCCACCAGCCCGGCCAGCAGCGCCAGCCCGAAACCCAGCGGCGCGTTCTCCAGCCCCACCCCGACGGCGAACGCGGCGGCGCTGGCGGAGTGTCCGGACGGCAGGGAATTCGACGTCGGGCGCCGGCGGACCTGCCTGATCAGCGGCACCAAGTCATACCCGGGGCGCGGCCGCCGGCGGATCCGCTTCGCGACCTGGTTGGTGACCAGGCTGGTTACGGCCAGCGTCACCAAGCCGCGGGTCGCGCCCCGCTGCGCGCTTTGCCTGCCCGTGGCGAGCAGCGCCGCACCGATGCCGACCCAGAGCTTGGAATGGTCCGCCGCGCGGGTCAGCGGCGGCATGACCCTGTCCAGCAGCGGGGTGTCCGTTTCGGCGATGGCATCGAACAGTTCGCGGTCCAGCGTGCCCAGTCCCCGGGTGATCTGTTTGATGCCGCGTCCGCGTTGGCGGGGCCCCCTGTTCATTCGCTACACCCTAAATTGGTCCGGAGACATGGACGCACAGGGCTATTGCATGAGGTGGCGCGACAACGCCGAACGCCGCGGCGTGGACGCGCACGTCGTCGCCGAGATCGCCCGCCGGCACGGCGTCACGGCCGCACGCTTCGGAGTGCTCGAGGGCATGGCCCAGCTCGAGGACCCGCACGGCAAGTCGTTCTTCCTCATCCCGGCCTACGCCGACGGCGCCCGCGCCCGCGACGCCGCGCTGATGACCTACATCCTCAACGCGGATACCGGCTACGGTAAGCCGGGCGGGCGGCCGACCGACTTTCCTTCCACCCCTTACAGCGCCGCCGAGGTGGCGCGAATCATGTTCCGGCAGAACGCAAATCGCTGGAGCTACCGTCGCGACGTGCCCTTCGTGCACCGCAACGGCGGACGGCTGGTCGCCACCCCCAACGGCATGCTGATGGGCTTGGGCGGCAACTGGATCCAACGGTTGTTCAGCCAGCGCGGCGGCACTACCTGGGGTGACATCTTCATGATGAACACGGGCAAGCCCGCCGACCCCGGCGGGCAGCTCCGCCAAGTCGTCTCATCCGGGCACGCCTGGTATCTCGACGGCAGCCGCACGCCCCGCGTGAGCCGCCTCGACCTGGACCGGGTGTTGCATCACGAAGAGCGGCACGCCGCGCAATGGGCCGACCGGGGCTACCTGGGCATGCTCGCCGGCTACGGCCGGGAGTTGTTCCGCGAGTTGGTGTCTGGCGCGGTGAACAGGTTCGAAGAGGACGCCGGCCTGTCCGACGGTGGCTACAGGGCGTGAATCCCGTGGTAGAGCACCATCGCGCCGATCACCACGAAGACGGCCGCGAGCAGGGCGCCGTTGTTGCGGTCCATCCAGTCCTCGAGCCGCGCCAGCGTGTCGTCGAGGCGGCTACCGGCCGCCACGTACGCCAATATCGGGATCGCGACGCTGGAGGCGGCGATGGCCACGAAGAAGGCCGCGGCCGCCCAGTCGCCGGCGAGGCCCAGTCCGCTGGTGCCGATGCCCAATCCCGCCGGGACGCAGATGAGCGCCACATCCGGGCGCACCACGGCCAGCACCGCGCCGATGATCCCGGCGCGGGCCGGGGTGATGCTGGCGAACGAGCGCATCCAGGCCGGGGATTCGGCCTGGCCGTGCCGGTTGAGCCATCGGTAGATGCCGTAGACGATCAGCGCCGACCCCAGCACCACGCGCAGCCACGATGACCACCGCGGAGGCGCCTTGTCCAGGCCGCCCAGCAGGCCGGAGGCCGCGACAGACAGCGCCGTCAGCGCGGACAGGCTGAGCAGCCAGCCGCCCAGGAACGCAAGGCTGCTCGGCCGCGGCCGCGGCGCCTGCAGCACCAGCACCGCCGGAATGACAGTGAGCGGTGAGAGCGAGATGACCAGTCCGAGCGGAACGAGGCCGGTCAGCACCGTCCCCCAGCTTCCTGCCATGGGCGGCATCCTGCCATCGCCGCGGGCGATGCGACGTCGAACGCGCCGAACCGGGTCAGGCCAGCGTGCGAATCCCGTTGTAGAGCACGATCAACCCGATCAGGAACAGGATGACGGCCATCATCGCGTCGTGGTTGGCCTCCATCCAGGCTTTGAGACGTTCCAGGGCGTCGTCGAGGCGGTCACCGGCGCCGACGTAAGCCAGTATCGGGATGGCGACCGTCGACGCGGCGAGCACGACGAAGATCGCGGCGGCGATCACCTGGGCGCCGGCGCTCAGGCTGCTGTTGCCGACGGCCAGGCCGGCGGCCGCGCACAGGATCAGCACCTCTGGGCGCACCGGCGCCAGCACGGCGCCCATCACTGCGGCGCGTACCGGCGAGAGCGTGGAGAACGAACGCATCCAGCGTGGCATGTTGCGCTGGCGATGCCTGATGAACCAGTGGTAGGCGGCCAGGGCGAGCAGCGCCACGCCGAACGCGAGCCGCACCCAGGCCGCCCATTTCGGTGGGGTCGCGTGGAAGCCGCTGAGCAGCTCCGAGCCGCTGACGAACGCCGCGGTGAGAGCTGCCAACCCCAGCAGCCAGCCGCCCAGGAAGGCGAGGCCGGCCGGGCGTGGGCGCGGCGCATGCAGCACCAGCACCGCGGGAATGACCGTGATCGGTGACAGCGCGATGACCGCCGCCAGCGCGACGACTTTGCCCAGCACCGCGGCCCAACTTGCCTCCACGGGCAGCAATCATCGCATTGGCGTGACGCTCACGCAGCGGTTGACCGCACCGGTCAGCCTTTGCGGCGCAGCGTCCACGCGGGCACCCAGTGCGTCACGGTTCTGCGCTTGGATCCGTACGCGACGGGATAGGTCACCAGGCCCCACCAGTCGCCCTGCTCGCACAGGGCCCAGCAGCTCAGCCACCCCTCGACGACCTTGTGCAGCTGCAGACCGTTGGGCTGATACCGCCCCGAGCGGTGCGGCTCGCGCGGGAAGAGGACGGTCAGGTCGACCAGAACCGCGATCGCGGGACGGACCACCCGAAACGGGCTGCGGACCGGTTGGCCGTTGTACCCGATCGACGCGAGCGGACCCATTGATCGATCATACGTTCGAACAGGCGCATCGTTGAGCCCCCTGATCGGGGCAGTTGGCTTCTGGCAACATAGCGGTGTGTTCAGCCAAACCGCGACGTCCAGGGCGGTTCGGTGAGCATCGCAACCACCGAGGCGTCAGGCGGTCGCCGCGGCGCGCCGGACGGTCGCCGGTGGGCGGCGCCGGCCGCGCTGGACCCGCTGGTGATCGCGATCGTGGCCGCCGCGGTGAGCATGGCCGGCGCCGCCCGGCCCTCGTTCTGGTACGACGAGGCCGCGACCATCTCGGCCGCCTACAGCCGGTCGCTGGGCCAGCTGTGGCACATGCTGGCCAATGTCGACGCCGTCCACGGTCTGTATTACGTCCTCATGCACGGCTGGTTCCAGGTCTTTCCGCCCACCGAGTTCTGGTCGCGCGCGCCCAGCGCGCTGGCGGCGGGCGGCGCGGCCGCCGGCGTCGTGGTGTTGGGGAAACAGTTCTCCTCCCGCAGCGTCGCGGTGGCCTCCGGTGCGTTCTGTGCGATCCTGCCGCGGACCACGTGGGCGGGCATCGAGGCCCGCCCTTACGCGCTGTCGATGATGGCCGCGGTGTGGCTGACCGTCCTGCTGGTTCACGCCGCGCGCCGCGACAACGCGTGGCTGTGGCTGTCGTATGCCGTCGCTCTGGGTTTCTCGATCCTGCTCGACGCGTACCTCGCGCTGTTGCTGGCGGCCTATGTCGTGTTCGTGTGCATCTTCCACCGACGCCGAATGACGTTGCTGGGCTTCGCGATCGCCTCGGCCGCAGCAGTGGCCGCACTGCTGCCGTTCCTGACGGCGGTGGCCGGCCAGGCACACCAGATCAGTTGGGTGGCACCCATCGGTCACCGCACCGTCGAAGACGTGCTGATGCAGCAGTACTTCGAGCGGTGTCCGCCGTTCGCAGTGCTGTCGGCGCTGCTGATCGGCGCGGCAATCGTGTTGTGGCTCAGCGGGTCCGCTCGCCCGGCGGGCCCGCAGCGCCAACTGCTGGTGCTCGCGGCGGGGTGGCTTGCGGCGCCGACGGCCGCGATCGTCACGTATTCGGCGCTGGTTCACCCGATCTACACGCCGCGCTACTTGTGCTTCACCGCCCCCGCATTGGCGTTGATCCTCGGCGTCTGCAGTGGCGCGGTGGCCGCCAAACCATGGGTGACAACGGCGGTCATCGGCCTTTTCGCGGTGGCCGCCGCTCCGAATTATGTTCGCGTGCAACGCAACCCGTACGCCAAATACGGCATGGACTACAGCCAGGTCGCCGACCTGATCAGCGCGAAGGCGGCACCGGGCGATTGTCTACTGGTGAACGACACGGTGACGTTCATGCCGGCGCCCATGCGCCCGCTGCTGGCGGCGCGCCCGGAGGCCTATCGCAAGCTGATCGATCTCACGCTGTGGCAGAAGGCGACCGACCGCAACGACGTGTTCGACACCAATCTCATCCCCGAGGTGGTGACCACGCCGCTGAGCCAGTGCGGCGTCGTCTGGATCATCACCCAGGCCGACCCGTCCCAGCCGCCGCACGAGCAGGGCCCGGCGCTGCCGCCAGGCCCGGTCTATTGGGCGAGCACCGCCTTCGCGGTGCCGCACGACCTGGGCTTCCGGCTGGTGGAGCGCTGGCAGTTCAACCTGGTCCAGGTGCTCGAAGCCCAGCGATAGTCACCAGATGTGGATCCAGTCGACGAGCATGTCCGCCGGGTAGGTCGCCGCCGCGGGATCGCCGGCGCCGACGCCGCCGACCGCCAGGGTGAACATGGGTGTCATCCAATAGCCGGGGTTGTTGAACGGCCACCGGAAGTCGTCGGGGGCGCCGCCGTGAACATGGATGGGTTTGTTCGGAACGCTGAAGTACTGTGCCCCGTCTCGGGCGAATTGAAATCCTTCTTCGCCCCAATGCATGCGCCAGGTGTGCCAGTTGCCGTCGACCATCCCGGGGATCGACTTGCCCTCCCAGGTCTTGCCGTTCGACGCGGCGTGCACGGTCGTCCCCGGAGGCCACGAGCCGTTGCCGTACCACTCGAAGAGGTCAACCTCGCCGTCGGGCAGCGGATCCTCGTTGACGCCCCAGAACGCGGACCACAGGCCCGGCTCCAAGCAGTTCAGCTTTATCCGAGCTTCCCAAGTCTGGTTGATCATGCTGCGGAAGTTGCCCCGCAGTTTGGCGCCGTAGTAGGTGTCCCCTTCCTGGGTGGCGCGCAAAACGAGGTTGGAGTTCCCGTCTTGGAACACATTTCGGCGGTCGTCGCGGTATATCCCCGCGACCGGCGGGAACACGTCGTCCTGCCAGGTCTGAATGGTCCATTTGCCCGGGTCGGGAGCCGAACCCGCGGGGCCGTCGAACTCGTCGGCGAAGATGTAGCCGCCGCCTCCGGCCGCCGGCGCGGCCGGCACCGGCGGGCCCGACGGGGCCGCCCACGCGCCCGGCAAGCGCATCGCAGCCCCGAGCATGCCGAGGCCCGACATCAACATCATGCTGCGACGATCCATCTAATCCACCAATCGTTCGAAGCCGGCTCGTCAAGCTCGGCGGACTCTCCCCAGGCAACTCTCGCAAACGGTGTTATGAAACCACGCGGTGGGGTGGCATGCATGCCGCGGTCGGGGTCCGCGCGCACCCGATCCGCGCGCGGCGTTCCCGCTCACGAGCCGCTGCCGCGATCCCCCTGGCATAAACAAGCGACGATAGCAGCCGAGTGGGCCACTTCTAGGGATTTCGCGACTCAACCATCAACTTAGTTGACATATGCGCCGCCGCTGGTATCAAGGAGGTTGATGGTTTGAGAAAGGAAACAGCCATGTCTCATGGATTCTTCGGTAATTTCGGTGGTCCCGGTTTCGACGGTCCGGGCTTTGGCGCTCCGGGATTCGGCGGCCCGGGCGCCGGCGGTCCCGGCTTCGCCCACTTCGGCAAGAAGGGTCGCCACGGCCTCAAGCGCGCGGCGTTCGTCACCGCGGCATTGCTGCTGGACGGGCCGGCCGACGCCGCGCAAGTGGTGCAACGGGTGTCCGACGCGACCGGCGGCGCGTTCACGCCTCCGCAGGACGTGGCCGAGCTTGCGATCGGCATCCTCGCCGGGCGCGGCGTGGTCACCGTCGACGGCGGCGTGGCGACGCTGACCGAACTCGGCCGAAACGTGTTGGCATGGCGCGGAATCAGCAGCGAGACCGCCCACGCCTTCTTGAGCCGTGCGGCCAAGTTCGGTGACGTGGTGAAGATCCGCAAGGAATTCTTCGAGATCGCCGGACTGGCCCGCACCATCGCATGGACGGGCACCGACGAGCAGAAGCAGCAGCTCGCCGAGGCGCGAACCAAGGTGCTCGAGGCGCTGACCGATGCGCGCAAGGCGCTGCACCGGGCGCTCGGCGCCGCCTAGCGGCGACTGGGTTCGCTCAGCCTGACCAGGGTCTTGCCGACGTTGACGCCGGTGAACAAGCCGTTGAGGGCATCGACACAGGACTCGATGCCCTCAAAGATGGTCTGCCGGTGGTGAAGTCGGCCTTCGGCCGCCCACTGGCGTAGCGCGGCGAACGCCTCGTCGAAGCGGCCCCACTGATCGAGCGCGTTGAACCCCTGCATCAGGGCGGTCTTCGACAGCAGGTTCACGTAGTTGGCAGGCCCGGGGTGATCGCCGGTCAGATAGCTGGAGATGACGCCGCACAGCACGACGCGCGCCCGGGCGGCCAGGCGGCCCAGCACGGCGTTGAGGATGGGACCGCCCACGTTGTCGAAGTAGACGTCGACGCGTTGCGGGCAATGCTTTTTCAGCGCCGCTGCGACGTCGTCGTTCTTGTAGTCGATGCACGCGTCGAACCCGAAGTCCTCGACCACCGCCCGACATTTCTCCGGCCCGCCCGCGATGCCCACCACGCGGGCGCCGGCGATCTTGGCGATCTGCCCCGCGACCGATCCGGTGGCGCCCGCGGCCGCCGACACCACCACCGTCTCCCCCGGCTGCGGCCGGCCGATGTCGGTCATCCCGAAATAGGCGGTGGCGCCGGTCGGCCCGTAGACCGACATGATCGCCAGCTGGTCGTCCTCGCCCGGGATCGGCGTGCTGAACAGGTCGTCGCGGATGATCACGTACTCCTGGAAACCGGTCAGCGTGGTGACGACGTCGCCGACCGCGTAGGCGTCGCATCGCGACGCCACCACCTCGCCGATGCCGGCCGCCCGGATCACCTCACCCAGCTGGACCGGCGGAAGGTAGCTGGGCTGGTCGTCGAGCCAGGTGCGGGCGGCGGCGTCGATGCCGACGTAGGTGGTGCGCAGCAGCGCCTCGCCCTCGGCGGGTTCGGGCGCGGGCGTGGTGACCATTTCGGTGTCATCCGGTTGGACAAGCCCGGACGGACGGCGACGAAGGAGGACCTGGCGATTCGGCAAATCGGGCACGATCGTAAAAACTACCGAACGGCCCGGAAAGCCAGAAGCGAATGGCATATTCATCCCATGGCAGCAAACGAAGACCCGGAGGACCGAATCCGGGAACTCGAGCGCCCGCTCGCCGAGACGGCGCGGGCGTCCGAGCAGGGCAGCTCGCAGCCCGCCGGGCAGCCGGGCGCCCCACCCCCGCCGGCCTCGTGGAATTACGGCGGCCCGCTCCCCGAGCCATTCCAGCAACGCCCGTCGAGTAACCGCGTCTGGTGGATTCTCGGCACGGTCGTCGTCGTCGGCGTGTTGGCCCTGGCGGGGGGCATCGCCGCCTTTGCCGCACACCAAGTTTCCGGCGTGAGGTCGATCATCGGCTCGCCGCCGACCATGTCCACCACGTTGCTCCCGCCGAGCGTTTCGACGAATCCCGTTCCATCACAGAGGAAATCACCTTCGTCGTCGACGTCGACCACCGCCCCGCCGGGCACCGAACTCAGCGTCGCCGGCATCAACGAGAATCGGACCATCGCCTGCAACGACAACATCGTCAACGTCAGCGGAGTTTCCAACACGGTGACGATCACCGGCCACTGCACCAGTCTGTCGGTGTCGGGCGTGCAGAATTCGGTCACGGTCGAGGCCGTCGAGGCCATCGACGCCTCCGGCTTCAACAACAAGGTCACCTACCACTCGGGCGGGCCGAAGATCAGCAACTCCGGCGGCTCCAACGTGGTGCAGCAGGGCTGAGCGAAAACGATTGTTACGCGGGCTCTTCGGCGTCGTCTTCGGTGTCGTCTTGGTCGTCGTCGAGGACGCTGACCGCAATGCCGTAGGGCAGGAAACGCACCTTGCGTTTGGGGTCGACGTTGTCCTTGTTCGCCCGCAGTGCGTCGAGTTCGGTCGCATAGACCTGTTCGACGCGCGCGCCGCCGTCGGCGTCCACCGTGTAGATGGCCCACACGCCCTCACCGGCCTCGCCCGCGGTTTCGGGGGCGCTGCGCGGACGCCGCGACAGGTCGTCGAAAACGGCGGACCACCCCGTCCGGACACCGGGCCCGGCCACGAACTTGCCGACCCGCTCGAATACGTCGCGCAGCCCCTCGCTGCCCTCCCGGATCATTCGGTCGAACTCTTCGGGGTCGAATCCGAATCCACTGTGCTCGCCCACGCGACCTCCTTGGCGCTCGATGTCGTAACTGCCAGTGTGCGCTCAGTCGAGGCCGTTCGCCACGTGGTTACGGGCCGGGCGGCGGCGGGGGATTGATCGGGATAGGCACCGTGACGAACGGGAAATGCAGATACATCGTCACCGGTGGCTGCTGGGGCCGCGGCGGCGCCGCGGGCGGCGGGGGCGGTGCGGCAGGCGGGGGCTCGGGCGCCGCGGCCGGCGGGGGCGCAGCCTCCTGGACCGGTGGGGGCGCCTGCCGGACGGGCGGCGGCACGTACTGCGGTGCCTGCCGGGGCGGGGCGCGGTAGACCGGGGCCGCGGGCGGCTGAGTGACCGGGGCCTGCGGCGCGGACTGCTGCACCGGCGACGGTGCGGGTGCCGGGGCGGCCACCTCGGTTGGGCTGGGCGCGGGCGGCGGGGGCGCCGGGCTCGGGGCGGGCAGCTGCGCCTGCGGGGGGTTGCTCGGCGGGTTCTTCGGCGGAGGCGCGGGCAGCTGGACGCCGGGGGTGGCCACGCTGACGCCCGAAGTGTGACGGTCGGCCGGACGATCCGAGGTCAACGTCACCAGCACCACGCCGCCTATCGCGGCGACGATGCCGACCAGGGCGCTGCCGGCGAGCAGCATCGACCGAGGGCGGCGCGGCGGAGTGTCGTCCTCGTCCGCGACCGCGCTGTAGGCCCGCGCGCCGGTGCCGACGTCGGCGTTGCCCCAGACGTCCAGGTAGCTCGGGCCGAGCGCGGGGAGACTCAGCTCTCCGGTGCTCGGATCCAGTGCGTAGGCCAGGGCCGCCGTCGACGATGCGAACAGCGGTGCGTTCGCCGAGGCCAGGGCCGCACCGCGGGCCAGTGCCATGTCGGGCTCCTCGGGCGCGGTGACCGGAAGCGGGGTGGCCGCCTCGAGCGTGGGCTTCAGCGCCACGATGTCGGTTCCGCAGCCGATCAGGAACACCCCGTCGGCACGAGAGCCCCGCGCGTCCAGACCGGCGACCATCGTCGCGAGTTCGGCGGCCAGGCCTCCCGGGTGGTCGCCGCCGGTCTGGCGCCGGTGCAGATCGACGATCGAACCGTCGGCGACGTCGACCACGGCCAGCGTCGCGTTGGCCGGCTCGACGAACAGCATCGCGAGGCGTTCGTAACCCAGCGCGTAACCGACGGTCTGTGCGAGCGCGGCCGCGGCGAGCAACGGTGCGACCAGCATCACGCCGCCCAGTTCGCAGGTGGCGATCGCCTCCCGCAGCGCGCCGACGCCGGCGGGGTCACTCCAGGTGACCCCCGTGGAGGTCAGCCGGTGGCCGCCCTCCAACACACCTTCGCGGCTGCCGATGATCGCGTCGATCACCTGGTCGACAGCGCCGGCCGCCGAATTAACCGAATTCCCAGCGGCCCCAACCTCGAACTCTTCTTGTTCGACGGTCACGCCGTCAGCATTTTGGCCCTCGATCGCCACCAGGCGGACTGTCCTGGGAGCCATCGACACCCCAAGCACGATGTCCACGTAGCGCCTCCAAAGCCCTTTTCAACGCCCTCTGCGAGGGCATGACGGGAGGAACCCCGCCCGAACTTGGTGACATAAACGTTACGCGCGTGCAGCTAAATGCGCAGGCGGTGTGCGTACGCAGGAATAACGCTAATAACCCGGCCCGAGGTACGGATTCTGCGCGCTCCCCGGGTACTGGGGGTACTGCGGGTACTGGGGGTACTGGGGATATTGCGGGTACTGCGGAGTCGCAGGAGCCTGCTGTTGTGGAACCGGCACCGGGATCGGGACCGGCAGCAGCGGAACGTGGATCCATTCCGTGGTCATCGGCACCGTGGTGGTGGTAGTGGTCGGCGGGGGCGGGGGTGTGGTGGTTTCCACCGGTGGCGGCGGCGCCGTGGTGGTCACCGACGGTGGCGGCGGCACCGTCGTGGTGACCGTCGGTTGCGGCGGCGCGGTGGTCGGCGGCGCCGTATGCCGGGGGGTGTAGACGGGCGCCGGCGGCGCGGTGGTGACCACCACCGGAGGCGGCGGGGGCGGCGGTGACGGCGGCGGTTCCGGCGGTGGCGGCGGGGGGCTCGGGATGGGTTGCGCGCTGGGCGGTGGGGGCGGCGGCACCGCGGTGGGCGGTGGCGGCGCGGCGGGCCGGGGCGCCACCGAGTTCGCCGGGGGCGCAGGCAGGGGCGCGACCGAGGGCGGGGCCGGCCGGTTCTCTATTCCGGTCAGCGTGTAGGCCACGCCACCGATCGCCGTCATGGCGACCACGGCCGACATGCCGATGATCAACTGGGAGAACCGAAGACGCAGCCAGGGTCGGCGTTCCCGGGGCGGCTCAATGACGTTGAGCCGCATCGACCAGCCAGCCGGTCCGTCTTCGTCGTAGGTTTCGCCACCGAACCGCATCCGCAGGTCGCCGGGGTATTCCGTTTGCGACCAAGCCAATTCGCGATCGGTAAGCGCCTCATCATCGATCACCAGCAAATCGCCGGCGCCGAGGTCGACGACGTCACCGGCGGCGTCGGCCGAGGCGAGCAGCCCTATCGACGTCCGCGTGCGCAGATCCAGCTCGCCACCGCGCGATGCCAGGATCAGCGCCCCGCTCGCCGCGGCCAGCGCGGGCTGCGAGGGCGTCAGGATCGGCATCCGGCCGTGGGCCGAAAGTCGTTCGGTGACAAACGGAATGCGTGCGCCGCCACCGACCGTGACCACAGCGACAAGGTCCGTCCAGTTCGTGCGGTAGCGCAGCAGCATGTCGTCGAAGGCGTAGATGAAGCCGGTCAGCCGGTCAGCAATCATCTCTTCGAGGTCGTCTTGCGTCAACGTCAAACTGCAGCTGCGCCCGCCCAGCACCGCGGTGATCTCGGTGGTCATGTCGGTCGAGAGCCGCTCCTTGCCCACCCGGCATTGTTCCCTGAGTTCGACGAGCTGCCCGACGCCGGCGGTGCTGGCCGGGTCCAGGCCGCTGCCATGCCCCAACTCCTCGAACGCACGCAGCTGCAACTCCTGGTCGATCTCGTCACCGGACAACGCGGCGTAACGCATGGTGGCGCTGACGAGTTCGAAGTCCCCCGCGACATTGACCAACGTGGCCGACGTGCCGCTGCCGCCGAAGTCGAGCAGGCCCACCACGCCCTCGTCGGGCAGGCCGAGCTCGGCCTTCACCGCCGTCAGCGACGCGATCGCGTCCGAAACCAGCCGCGGCGCCATACCGCTTCGCACGAAGCCCAGATGGGTTCGCAGCGCGTCGCGCAACGCCTGCACCGTCGCGGGCTTCCAATGCGCCGGAACGGCGATGGAAATCTCCGAGCACGCCGCATCCGCACCGGCCGCGAGCACCATCGCGTCCAGCGCCTCCACCGTCAGCAGCTCCGGGTCGTGCGCCGAACCGTCGGGTGACACCAGCGCAACGGAATCACCGATGCGCTCGATAAAGCCCTTCATCGGTACGCCAGGCTCGGTTAGGTACGGGTTCTCATCGGGCGCACCGATTTTCGGTGCACAGTGCGGGTAAAGGGTCAGCACAGACCGGCGGGTAACCGGTGGGCTTCCATTACGCGCAGCGACCAGGTTCGTGGTCCCGATCGACAACCCGAGTGGGTCGTACATAGAGCGAAACCTTCGTCTATAGGGGTCGGTGGCCAGCGTCAACGATAGCCGCGGACACGCGGAAAGCCGATGCTTCGCAATGTCATTGGTATCCGCTCGATGCCCTTGCGTCACCGAAGCGGTACCGAAAACCCCTTGACAAAACGCCTTTCGTTACAAGACCGTCAGCGGCAGCGAACGCCTCGGCTCGAACTGGAAGGTCGATCCCCCACTGACTCTGACGACGGAAACCTCTGGTAGTTCCTCGGTGGGAGTGTCGGTTTCGACCAGTTCGGCCGTCCAGTCGGTGGCCGTTCCGCTAACTCGAACCGCGATGTGCGGATCCACCGCGGTGGCGATCGCCTGGAGCGGCTGCACCGACTCCGGCGAGCACAGCGAGATCCAGGATCGGTCATCATGCGCCGGCGACGGGTGGACGTGCAGGCGGCTCGAATCCGTCTCGGCGACAACGTAGTCAGTAGGGTTCAGCAGCGGGTGCAGCTCGAGGACGCGCAGCACGCCTTCGATCCCGCCCGGATGGGGGCCCCTCCCGCTTGCGGGGGATTTCAGTGCGCGGTGAATGCGCTCGGCGGCCACACCCGCGATGCCGGTCAGGCCGCGGGTGCACACGCCGACCGCTTCGTCGTCGTTCGCGGCGCGTGCCCGCACCGCGATCGCGAACGACAAGTACAGCAGGTGCATCTGCAGGCATACTTCGTCGGCCATCCGGACCAGCGCCGAATGCGAGAAGGCGGCGAAGTCGAAGTCGGACAGCAACGGCCCGGAGTAATCCGCCTGCCCGTCGTCCGAGGAGTCGATGGCGTCGAGTTCCCATGTCGCAGCGCGCGTTCGGCTGACGATGTCGAGCGCCGGGATGCTTTGCGCTTCGGGATGGGACTCGTCGATGATGACGGTCCACGCGCAGTGCGGATGCCGGTCCGCCGGCGTCCGGGGCGGGCGATGGATGGGACGCACCTGGGCGCGCGGGTTGGTGGCGATCGCGGTGGCGTCGAAGGTGGGGTCCTCGATGGTGTGGCACATGCCGAACACGTACTGCTCGCCCATCGGCTCGACGTCGAGCAGTGCGCCGCAGTGGTCGAGGTGGAATTCGCCGTGCCAGCGGTCGTGGACCGTGTACCGGAAATCCATGAATTGCGGTGGCGCACCGATGTCGAGTTGTAGGCCCTTGAAGATGGTCACCACGTCGTCGCCCTCGTAGTTCAGGGCTTTCTGCATGCGCCGGGTGTAGATCGGGCTGGATCCCGCCCACTCCTCGATGGCGATCTGGACCATCTCGTCGCGCCCGAACGAGGAGATGCACCAGGCCATCCCGGATCGGTCGATCAGCTGCCCGATCAGTAGCAGTTCGGGAACCAAGACGACGAGCTCGTCGCGGGACAATCGCGCGTATCGCGAGGGGCTGCTCACGCCCCAAAAATAGACTCGACTATGTTATAAAGTCAATAATGTCCATCGTCGCTGGCCAGAAGCCGGAACGCCCGGTCGGCCCCACCCGGCGCACCACCGCGCCACGCAAGCGCGGCGATGACACTCGGGCGAAGATCATCGATGAGACGGTGCGCTGCATCGTCGAGGAGGGATTCTCTGCCGCCACCGCCAAGCACGTGGCCGAACGCGCGGGCGTGACGTGGGGGGTCATCCAGTACCACTTCGGGGATCGCAACGGCCTGCTGATGGCAGTGGTGGACGACGGGGTGACCCGGCTGGTCGACAGCCTGTCGTCGGCCGATGTCAGCGAGCTGCCCCTGCGAAAGCGCATCGAGGTCGTCGTCGACACCGCGTGGAGCTGTTACAGCAGCCCGACGTCGATGGCCGCCTTCGAAATCCTGCGCGAGACCCGCGGCGGTCCGGACCCGTCGTCGCGGCGCCACCTGCTCGACATGAACGCTGCTGTCGGCCAGCTGGGGCGACTGATCACCACCGATCCGGCGCATGCCGGTGTGGCCGAGGTCATTTGGGCCACGCTGCGCGGTGTGGTGCTGGCACAGATGGTCACCGGCACCGCGATCGATTGGAGCCTGGAACGGCGCGCCCTCGTCGACATGGTCACCCGCCACCTCTCCGAGGGCCCGGGACACCGCGACACGTAAACCACGCACGCGACACGCCGCGCGAAGTCGCACTGGTTTAAGTCTCGGCGGCCCACCCCGTCCGACCGGCTCAAGCTTCGCATTTCCCGTGTGCTGCAATGACGGGATGACCCTCGACGATCTCGCCGATATCGAAGCGATCAAGCAAGTCAAATACCGGTATCTGCGTGCGCTGGACACCAAGCACTGGGACGACTTCACCGACACCCTGGCCGAGGACATCAAGGCCGACTACGGGCCGTCGATCGGCAACGAGCTGCACTTCACCAACCGGGCCGACCTGGTGGAGTACATGCGTAACTCGCTGCCCGCGAACGTCATCACCGAACACCGGGTGACCCACCCCGACATCACCGTCGACGGCGACACCGCAACGGGCAGTTGGTATCTGCAGGACCGCGTCATGGTCGCCGACTTCAACTTCATGTTGATCGGGGCCGCGTTCTACCGCGACACCTACCGCCGTACCGAGGCGGGCTGGAAGATCAGCGGCACCGGCTACGACCGAACCTATGACGCCACAATGTCTTTGGAGGGCCTGAACTTTACTCTCAAACCCGGACGCGCCATCGCCTCGGACTGAGAAGCTACTTGGTGATGGCGATGACGGCGCCGGGCCGCAGCCATTTCATGATCGACACCAGCTGAGCGTCGTCCACCGCCACGCAGCCCTCGGTGGGCTTTCCGTCGGTGGTGTGGAAGAAGAACGCGGCTCCGCCACCCGGGGCCTTGTTCTTGTTGACGCCCATCACGACGGCGTGTTTGTACTGCGGGATCTGCAGGTTCTCGCTGTCACCGGTGTTGAACGGGCACTGCGCCTTCTGGCAGACCTGCATGGAGTTGAACGTTGGACTGTGGTCGTCGCCGCTCCACCAGTAGTTCGGCCCGGAAACCTGGGTGTAGGGCAACCCGGTGCCGGGATTCGGCGCGGTGCCGAACGCGGAGTCGAGGCTGTACACGCCCATCGGGGTGGCCGGCACACCGCTCTTGGCCTGAGGGGCCATTCCCGCCGAACCGACGTGGGTGGGGATGCCGGATCGCAGCGACTGCCAGCCGGTGCCGGTGCGCTGGAAGATCTCCATGTTCGCGTTGGAACCGCCGGTGCTCACCACCGAAACCACCTGGGTCGCATTGCCGACCGCGTTCGCGAACCAGGGAGCGCCCGCGGCCGCACCGGTCGGCGCCAGCCCCAGCGACGCCAGGATCACGCACGCCGCGGCGCACAGCGAAGCGAGCAGTCGGTGCATGCACTCCATCGTCGAACGGGCACATCTTCGGGGTCAAGTAAAGCTTTAGCTCCGGTTAGGTCACCGCGTCGTGACCAAATAGCCGCCGGCACAGCGCAGTTAGCGCGTGGCGGTGGTTTCGGTTGCGCGCCGCGGGCCGGCGGATAGCGTGATCGAGGGCCGAAAAATCAAGAGACACAACAGGAAATACAGGTAGCCCAGCGACCAGCCGGCCAGCACATCGGACGGGTAGTGCACGTTCAGCGCCACCCGCGAGACGCCGACCGCCAGCAGCGACACCGTCACCACCGCGACCGCGATGCCGCAGATCGTCCGGTTGAGCATCGGAAAGAAAAAGCACAGCACGGCGAGCAGCGCGGCCATCGCCTCCAGCGCATGCCCGGACGGAAAGGAGGTGGAGGGCGCGACGACCAACATGGTCGCCGGGCGGGGCCGGTTGACCAGGGCCTTGGCCGCCGCGGTCGCGAACTCGTTGAGCGGCCCGCACGCGAAAGCCAGCACCAGCGCAGCCCGCAGATTGCGCATCACCAGGGCGGTCACCGTCATCGCGATGCCCAGCGCCGACATCGGGACCGGACCCAATGCATAGGACACGCCTTCCCAAAACCGCAGCCACTGCGGATGTTTGAGCGCGACACCGCGGGCCGCGTTCAGCACCGACCAGTCCATCCGGTACAGCCAGGTCCAGTGCCGGCAGTAACCCGCCCACATCGTCGCGTACACGGCGGCAGCCAGCACCGCGAAGCACAGGGCCACCGGCGTCCTGGGGCGAGTCATAACCAACCGATACCAGCAGTCCCGTCGATGAGATGCCGGCGACCCGCTGCACCCGGCGACAAGCGCCGCGCTTGCGATCACCCGCGTCACCGTGCGACCCGTCCTCGCCGGCGCTCGCGCGTCATACTGTCGATATGGCCGTCTTTGTCCGTAGGTTGTTCGGCATCGGCAAGCTGCCCGACGAGCTGCACGCCCAGCTCGAGTCGGAAGGCCTCATCTACCACGCCGATTACGTGGCCGTGACCCGCCGATTCAGCGGCACCATCCCCGGCGTTCGGTTGCCGCACAGCGTCGCCAGCTACACGGGTTCGCTGGTCTTCACCTCGGAGCGCGCGCTGGCCACGCTGTCGATGCTGCCCCGGCTGGCGGGCCCGACCGTCAACGTGCGTTGGGACGAGCCGCAGGCGGGAGCGGCGCGGGTGGAGGTCTCGCCGACCGGGCTGCAGGTCGACGCCGACGTCTCCCGGGTCGACGAGAAGTTCGCCGGCGAGCTGTCGCTGCACTACAAGGTGGCGATTCCCGACGATGTCCTGGCCGGCCTGCCCCGGCGGTCGCTGGCGTTCGACATGCCGCCGGAATACGTGTTCCGCGCGGTCGGGGTTACCTATAGTCCCTGATCGCGATGCGCGGCCACGGCGGCTGCCGCAGCACCGCGAGGGTGCCGATCACCGCGGCCAGCAGGCCGGTGATCACCCCGATCAGCGCGATCCGGCTGTTGTCCACGGCCGGCGTCCAGGTGGCCTGCCCGTCGCGGATGGCGAACACCCCTAGCGGCTTGGTCGCCACGATGACGGTGGTGCCGTCCGGGGTCTGATAGGGCTCACCGTAATTGCGGCCCGCGCCATCGGCGGCCAGCTGATCGAGCACATCGGAAGGCTTCACTTCACACCGCTCCCTTCCCGGGGTTCACCAGGTCCTTTGGTCTGGGCAGGCTCAACGCTAACGCCGATTTCCTACGATGGCAGGCGTGAGCGGTGAGGCATTCAGCCCGCAAGAGCGGCGGGCCGTCTATCGCGTCATCTACGAGCGCCGTGACATGCGCCGATTCGTGCCCGGTGCGGTGGTGGACGAGGCCGTACTGGCGCGCCTGCTGCAGGCCGCGCACGCGGCTCCCAGCGTCGGGCTGATGCAGCCATGGCGCTTCATCCGGATCACCGACCACTCGCTGCGGCGGCGCATTCACGCCCTGGTCGACGAGGAACGCCCGCGCACCGCCAAAGCGCTGGGCGAGCGATCCGACGAGTTCCTGGCGCTCAAGGTGGAGGGCATCCTCGAATGCGCGGAGTTGTTCGTGGTGGCGCTCGGCGACGGCCGCGACGCGCACGTGTTCGGCCGGCGAACGCTACCGCAGATGGACCTGGCGTCGGTGTCGTGCGCGATCCAGAACCTGTGGCTGGCGGCCCGGTCCGAGGGGCTCGGCATGGGCTGGGTGTCCCTGTTCGATCCGCAACGGCTGGCGGAACTGCTGGGCATGCCCTCGGGCGCTGAACCGGTGGCCATCCTGTGTCTGGGGCCGGTGCCCGAATTCCCCGATCGCCCGGCGCTGGAACTGGACGGCTGGGCCGTCGGGCGACCGTTGCCGGAGTTCGTCTGCGAGAACCGATGGGGCCAGTTGCCGACGCCCTGATACTGAAGAGAAAGCACCCGGGGAAGTTGCGGTAACGTCGCCGGTCGCAAGGCAAGGTGAGAGGTGACGCCATTGGACGACGCCGGGCAAAAACAAAATGCGGGCTCTCGGGACAACGTGCTGATCGTGCACTGGCACGACCTGGGGCGCCACCTCGGTGCCTACGGCCACCCCGACGTGTCGAGCCCGCGACTCGACCGCCTCGCCGCCGAGGGCATCCTGTTCACCCGGGCGCACGCCACCGCGCCGCTGTGTTCGCCGTCGCGCGGATCGCTGTTCACCGGTCGCTACCCGCACAACAACGGCCTCATCGGGCTGGCCCACCACGGCTGGGAATACCGCGACGGGATCCGGACCCTGCCCCAGATTTTGTCCGAATCGGGCTGGTATTCGGCGCTTTTCGGCATGCAACACGAGACCTCCTATCCGAAGCGGTTGGGTTTTGACGAGTTCGACGTGTCGAACTCGTACTGCGACTACGTGGCCGACAAGGCCGGCGAGTGGCTGCGGCAAAGCGCCGAAGGCCTTGTCGGACAGCCGTTTTTGTTGACCGCCGGCTTCTTCGAGACGCACCGGCCCTATCCGCACGACCGCTACACACCAGCCGACAGCGCCACGGTGGATACGCCCGATTACCTGCCCGACACCCCCGAGGTGCGTGGGGACCTCGCCGACTTCTACGGGGCCATCAGCACCGCCGACGCCGCCGTCGGGCTGCTGCTGGACGCGCTGGCCGACACCGGTTTGGACGCCACCACCTGGGTGGTGTTCTTCACCGATCACGGCCCGGCATTCCCGCGGGCGAAATCCACGCTGTATGACGCCGGCACCGGCATCGGCATGATCATTCGCCCGCCGACCGGCCGGGCGATCCAACCGCGCGTGTACGACGAGCTGTTCAGCGCCGTCGACTTGGTCCCGACGTTGCTGGGGCTGTTGGGGATTGACGCTCCAGCCGACGTCGACGGTGTCTCGCACGCGTCCGCCCTGCTGGAACCGGGTCCGCAAACCGCGCCGGTGCGCGAACACGTCTACACCATGAAGACCTACCACGACTCGTTCGATCCGATTCGCGCGATCCGCACCAAGGACTACAGCTACATCGAGAACTACGTGCCCCGGCCGCTACTGGATCTGCCGCTGGACATCCAGGAAAGCCCGTCCGGGCTGGCCGTCGCACCGCTCGTCACGGCGCCGCGGCCGGAACGGGAACTCTACGATCTGCGTACCGATCCCACCGAGACCACCAACCTGCTGGCCGATGACGGGACCGACGCGGCCGATGTCGCGGCCAACCTTGCTGTGCTGCTGGATGATTGGCGCCAGCGCACGGGTGACGTCATTCCGTCGGAATTCGCCGGCACCCGCATCTCCGCGCGCTACACCGAAACGTATCTGCAGATCCATCGCTCGAAACCGACCCCCCGCTCCGGCATCGCCGCCGACCGCGGCATCGAAGAGGGCAAGCCCACGCAGCGCTAATTGCCCTGGCTCGAGCCGCCCACTTCCGCGATGACGAACACCCGCCGGAACGGGAAGATCGTCGCGCCGTCGGAACGCGGCCGGTAGGCGTCCTGCAGCAGCGGGATCAGCTCCTCGCGGAACTGCTCCCACGTGTCGTCGTCGAGGCGCTCGCGCACCGGAACCAGGGCGGTGCCGGTGATCCACTCCAGCACCGGATGCTCGCCGGTCAGCTGATGCAGGTAGGTCGTCTCCCAGACGTCGACCTTGCATCCGGCGTCGAGCAGCAGATTGGCATAGTGCCCCGGCGGCTGAACCACCGCCCCCACCCGAAAGGGTATGTCGCGCAGCAGTTTAGCGTACGGCTCCCGGCGGGCCAGCGCTCGCACCGCGGCGTAGGACGGCGACTCGAAGTTGCCCGGCATCTGCACCCCGATCCACGATCCGGGCGCCAGCTGCCCCGCCCACCGCAACAGCAGGTCGGCATGCTCGGGCACCCAGTGCAGGGCCGCGTTGCTGACCACCACGTCGGTGTCGGGTTTGGGCTTCCAGTCGCGCAGGTCGCCGGTGACGGCGTCGATGCCGCGTTCCTTGGCCGCGGCAACCATCTCCGGTGAGCTGTCCATCGCCTCGATCACCGCATCGGGCCAACGCCGCGCCAGATACTTGGTCAGGTGGCCGGGGCCGCATCCGAGATCGACGACGCGGCGCGCCCGCTCGGCGCCCACCCGCGACAGCAGGTCGTAGAAGGGGCGTGCGCGGTGGTCGGCGAAGGCCAGGTAGACGTCCGGATCCCACATGTCGATCCTCCCGATCCTCGCGCCGCCGCTCGCCGGCCGATAGCAAACCGTATAACTCCTATGGTGCGCCGCCGCGGCCCGGTTGGTCCCGGGATAACACCGCGGCGACCGAAACCGAACGAAACGCCCAGGAAAGGCGCGTTCGTCCGGCTACCATCGGCGTTCGTGGCGCCCGACTCAGATCCGATCGACCCGCCCGTTCCCGTTCCGGACGTTTCCGGCGCCGATCTGCCGGCCGGCGCCGGCGGACTACCCCCCCGCTCGGCGTTGTCGCCCCGCCAGCGAATGGTAGTCGAGGCATCGGCCCTCGGCGATCTGGCCCTGCGCACCTGGGTGGCCTCGCTGCTCTCCACCACGGTGGCGCCGTTCGTGGTGGCCAACGCGCTGCGGCAATCCGATTCCGCTGCCGAGCGCCACAACCTCGACTTCTATGCGGAGTTGGGCGCGGCGAAGGATCCGTCACGGTCCTTTCCGGCACCCACCGATGCGCCCCGGGTCGTATCGCGGCGAGCCAGCCCGCTGGCGGAGTGGATCGCGCGCGGCACGGTCGACAACATCGCGTTCCCCAGCAGTTTCACCGCCATAAACCCGGCCATGCGCGCCCGGTGGGGCGCGTGGCGGGCCAACAACACCGTGCGCGCGCAGCATTGGCGCCACGACGACGGGCCGCGTCCCACCCTGTGCGTGATCCATGGCTTCCTGGGATCGTCGTATCTGGCCAACGGGCGGTTCTTTTCGTTGCCCTGGTACTACCAGTCCGGCTACGACGTGCTGATGTACACCTTGCCCTTCCACGGCAAGCGGGCCGAAAAGTATTCGCCCTTCAGCGGTTTCGGCTATTTCGCCGGCGGCCTCAGCGGTTTCGCCGAGGCCATGGCACAGGCCGTGCACGACTTTCGGTCGCTCATCGACTATCTGCACCGCACGGGAGTCGAGCGCATCGCGCTCACCGGAATCTCGCTGGGCGGTTACACCTCGGCGCTGGTGGCGTCGGCCGACGATCGGCTCGAGGCGGTGATCCCCAACTGCCCCGTCGTCACCCCTTCGACGTTGTTCGACGAGTGGTTCCCGGCCAACAAGCTGGTCCGGCTGGGCCTGCGCGTCTCCGACATCAGCCACGACGACCTGACGGCGGGGCTGGCGTACCACTGCCCGCTGAACTACCGGCCGCTGGTGCCCCGCGACCGCCGGATGATCATCACCGGACTCGGCGACCGGATGGCGCCGCCGGACCACGCCGTCAAACTATGGCGGCACTGGGATCAATGTGCGCTGCACTGGTTTCCGGGCAGCCACGTGCTGCACGTCAGCCAGCTGGATTACCTGCGCCGGATGACCACGTTCCTGCAGGAGGTCATGTTCTGACCACCTCGACGGTGTCGGCGCCGTCGCCGGTTTGGCCGAGCGAGGCGCGATGGGCTCCGCCCAGCAGGGTGGGCCAGTGCAGCTCCGCCAGCAGGTTCTCCGGCACCGGCGCGTGTCCGTCCAGCCGGCGCGCGGACAGCAGGTCCAGGTCCGTCAACGCGGGCAGGTGGTTTCCGCGTTGCGGGGCCAGCCCGTCCACCGGGGCTTTGCCATCCGGGGCGGACTCCGTCTGGAACGCACAGGCCACCGCGACGGTGGGCCTACCCTTGTCACCGGCGAGCTCCAGCGCGGTGCACGTTTCGCGCGCGGAATACGCCCGAATCGCGTCCAAGGTCTGCGGGAGCGCGTCGTCCACCCGAACTCGGTATGCGGCAAGGTAATCCGAGGCACCGCGCTGCACTCCCCGCCACCTCTCGCGGGGGTTGGCAGTCAGCAGCCGCGGGACGTCGTCGGCCCCGACGGTAGTAGCTTCCCAACCGATCTCCCTCAAATGGTCGGCCAGCCGGCGGGCCGCGACCTGTGCGGTCTCGTGCAGCGGGATCCGCGGTGAGCGGGCTTGCAGCGCAGCCAGATTGTCCGGCGCCGACACGGTCAGTCCGATCCACGTCTCGCGTCGTGACACGTCGGAGGCGTTGTCGCGACTGGTGATTCGGATCTTGTCCGCCCGAACGCCGTAACGGTCGAGATAACTCGCGATCAACGGGAGCGGCAGCACTTCCGAGTCATCCTCGGGCGCGCCGAGACGAATCAGGGCGGTTGCCGCCGAGTCGGAGGTGCTCGCGGGTACGGCGTTGCCGCGTCCGATCATCGCCAGGCGGCGGCCGAGGATGGTGGTGAAGTGCAGACCGCGCCACCAGCCGAACAACACGATGACGACGGCGGCGGCGATGCCCAGTAACCAGTAGTCGCGCGGCGTTCGCCACGGGTACGCCATGACGGCGGGCACAACGGCCAGCAGCGCCAACGTGATTCGAGCGCTCCCGGGGATCGATATCCGATGCTTGTTCACGGGGTGGGGTCCTTTCGTCGGCGTGCGGCGATGGCGGTGACTGCGCCCGCCACCGCGACCAGCACGGCCAGCGCGGCGGTACCGGCCACCGCTACGGTCCGCGGTTTGGTGTCCTTGGGCGCCGGGGCCGGAGGCACGGCCACCGGCTTCACCGACGCAGCGCCGGGCTGGTTACCGGCGGGCAGTTGCCAGGTCAGGGCCGCCACCGGATCCACACTGCCGGTGCCGACGACGTTGGACGGGTCGCGGGCGCCGTTATGTGCGGTTGCGGTGAGGCGACGCTGCACGGCGGTGGCGTTCAGCTCGGGATACTTGCTGCGGACCAGCGCCGCCACACCGGCCACATAGCCGGCGGCGTAGTCGGTTCCGCTCACGGCGGCGAGTTGCTGGTGCCCGTCGGGCAGGCCGTTGGCCAGCCCGCCGCCGTCGGCGTTGCCGATCGACACGATGCGTTCGCCAGGCGCGGCGACACCCACCCACGGCCCCGCCACGGTGAATTTCGACGGCTGCCCATCCGGGGTCAGCGATGCCACCGACAACACGTACGGCTGCCACCACGAGGGAATGGACACCGACGTGACACCGCCCCAATTGCGCGGATCGTTGGGGCGGCTCAGGTCGGTCAGCGGATTGGACTCGCACGTGGCGCCACCGGCGCCCGCCCCGCTGTTGCCCGCGCCGGCCACGATCACCGCGTCCTTGTCGACCGCCGCGTAACGGACGGCCGCGCCGAGGGCGGCCTGGTCGACGGGACGGTCCACGGGCATGCAAGTGGCCGAGCCGATGTCGATCACCTTGGCGCCGAGGTCGGCCGCGTGCACGATCGCCCGGGCGAGCGTCGACACCTCGGCCGACACCCGCGCCAGCAGCGGATCACCACCCGGTGTCCGCGGCGAGAATTTGGCCGACGTCGTCCTGATGGCCACCACCCGCGCGGCGGGTGCCACGCCGGAGAACCCGTCGTCGGCCGAGGGCTGGCCGGCGACGAGGCCGGCCACCAGCGTTCCGTGTCCGTCGCAGTCGGTCAGCCCGTCGGTGGTCTCGACGAAATCACCGCCCGGATCCACGTTGGGCAGCCGCGGCCCCGGCCGCACCCCGGTGTCGAGCACGGCCACCAGCTGGCCCTCGCCGCGCGAGAACTGCCATGCCGCAGGAAGATTCAGCATCGACTGGCTGGGCGTGATGGCACCGGGATCGCTGCCGGGAACGACGCCGGACGTGCCGCAGGGGCCGCGTTGTTCCATCGGCTGTCCGGGGCCCGGCGCCCCGCTGGGCGGCGCGGCGCCGGGGTCGACCGTCGGCGGGCTGATCGCGGATGCCGGCGGACTCGTCCACGTCGCGGCGGCCGGCAGCAAGGCCAATGCCGCTGCGACGCAGGCTGATGCCGGCCGAATCATCGATTGAGCACCAAGCCGAACAGACCGACCACGAAAGCCATCACGGGGATCAGCGACGCGTCGAGTCCGGTCGCGACGAAGCCGACCAGCCGGCGCACCGGCAGCGAGTAGCTTTCCGGCGCAGCGATGCCCGGGTTGAGCGCCACCACGATCCACACCGACACGAGTACGAGCAGGACCAGCACCGCACCGAGGGCGGCCGCATAGCGTCCGGTCGAGGTGTAGAGCACCAGCAGCACGCCGGCGGCCAAGAAGGGCTGGGCCAGCAGCCACGCCTTGCACGCGGCCGAGTCCCACACCCGGGCGCGCAGCACCGACGTCGCGGCGGTGGCCGCCACCACGTACCAACCCGCACCGCTGAGCGTCTCGGGCCGCAGCCCGATCGCCACCGAACCCAGGACGCTGAGTAGCACTGCGGCGGCGATGAATCCGCTCTGATGCGCGTCGCTGATCCGGACCCGGCGCGGCAGGTCCTCGAGCACCCGCAGCGACGGCGCCGACGGGGTCGGGTCACCGGGCGCCGGGATGACCGGCAGCGGGAAGCGTGCCCACAGCGCGGACAGTTGGGGCGCCTCGATGGTGACCAGCAACGCCGCCACGATCAGCCCGCAGCCGATGGCGATCGGTTGCAGGTGCCAGAGCAGTGTGGCGCCGGCGGCCAGCAGCACCCCGGCGCCCAGCACCGCGGTCGCGGTGAAGAAGCCGGCGATGCGTTCACGTTCGGCGCTGGGCGCCATCAAGGCGATCAGCGACCACGCGGTGACACCGGCCGCGGCCAGGGTCAGTTGGGCGGCGCCGAATTTGCCCGGTACGGCCAGCGCGAGTGCCGCGGCGATGGGAATTAGTGCGGCGATCGAGAGCGCCATGCCGGTGCGCGCCGAGCGTGCGGTGACCAGTAGCCCGACGATCGCGGTCACCGCCGCGACCGCGCTGACCGCGACCAGTCCCAGCAGCGCACCGGTCGCCACCCGGTAGGCGACGGACAACCCGGTCGCCAGAAAGGCCACCACGATCGCAGCGGCCAACGCGCCACGCTGGATATGCGTCGTGCCCCAAGGCTTGAGCCGCGAGGTCGAGAAGATCATGGCCGCGTCGGCGATGTCCTCGACAATGCCGGGCGCGGCCGGACCGAGCGGCACCGCCTGCAGCGCCAGCAGGTCGCCGTCCACGACTCCGACCGTGTCCAGGCTGGCGTCCAGGCTGAACGGCGCACCACCGATCGGGGCCAGGCTCAACTGGGTCGCCGCGCCGACCTCGGCGGCACCGCGCGATGCGGCGCCGTCTTCCGGGCCGCCGCTGACCGGAACCACCAAACGCTGGACGGCGGGCAGGATCTCGCGCAGCGGCAGCTCCGCGGGCAAGGCCATTTCCGTCAACCTGCTATCCGCCAATATTGCCACGCGGACGATCGGCATGACGGTTCCGGACGTCACCGGACCCTCGAAACATGTTGTGGCCGTTGCTGGAACATCGTGCTCTCTTCTTTCGTATTACGAATGTTGGACGGACAGTGTTGAAGGGGAGAAGTCTCGGGCTAACCGGTGTTCGGAGAACCATCCGGCGTCTGGCAATAGGGCGGTCAGTTGTTCGATCGCGACCGCGATCGCGAATGGCGTTCCGGGCGCGAAGGTCGAGACCCACTCGCCGTCGAAGGCGAGGGACGGACTGACCAGTACCCGCCCCTCGCGTGCGTCGACAATGCTCATCCCCACCTCGCTGGTGGAGTGCCGGCCGTCGCGGTGGCAGCCGGCGACGATCTCGACGTAGCTGCGCGGCCCGTTGAACACCGACTCCACCACCTTTCTTGCCGATTGCGGAATGCCCAGGTAGTCAAGGACTTCGGCGAGTGGGGCACCCGAACGCAGTCGTTCGTCCGCCCTGGCGCCCACTCGCGTCGGCATGCTGAACTCGTCGAACCGAGCGGGCGGCCGCTGCGCGAGGCCGACGGTGAGCACCGGGACCAGCGCGCGCGGGTCATCGATGTCCATGACGGTGAACGTGATGAGCTGCGCGCTGCGCAACGCGACCACCGTGATCGACGCCTTGCCGGGCGCACCGGAGCGCTGTGCGACGACGCCGCGCAGTAACTCGGCACCGTCGCCCGCACCGGTGTCCTTGGCCGGGCCGACGTAACGCAGGTCCAGCCACCGCTCCGGAAAGCACACCACCTTGATCCACTCGGCGACCGCGGGGTTGACGACCCCGGCCGCCGAGACCAGACCGAGTTCGGTGAGCTCAGCCTTCTGACGGTCGAGGAACGCGTTGCGTTCCGCGGCATCACGATAGGGCGAGGTGATCGCCAAAACCCAGGGAAAGCTCCCCGCCCCAATCGTTTCCGCGATGAACCAGGCGTGATCGACCGTCAGCTCGACGGCGTTTGGCGTCGAGTCCATCAGGCTCGTTCAGTCACGACCTAACCGCCCCATTTGGCGGCTTCGGCCTGGTCGCGGGCCAGCATGGACATGGTGTTCGCCTCGTGGGTGCTGGCCATTGACTGGTAGGCGCGCACCAGGCTTTCCATCGCCTGGTTCCACTGGGCCTGCCACACCTGGTAGGTCATACCGGTGTCACCCTGCCAGGCGTTCGACAACGTGGCCTGCTCGCTGGCGATATCGGAACCGAGCCCCTGCATGGTGCCGGCGTAGCCCGACATGTCGGCGGCGTGGTTCAACATCGCCGGGTAGTTGTACATGATCTGCGACATGACAAGTCCTTTCGCGGTTGCTAGCGGTGAGATCAGAAGGCGGTGTAGCCGGACGCGGCGGCGGCATCCGCGGCCACGTAGGTCCCGGCTGCGTCTCCGAGGTTGGCCTGGGCGATGTCCAGCAGGGTGTTGACCCGCGCGGCGACCTCGACGAACCGCGCGTGCGCGGCCTGGAAGGCGGCCGAGGATTCGCCCTGGTGGAATGCCTGCGCCGACATCGCTTCCTGCTCGGCCTGGCTGATCGTGCTGCGCAGCAACGCCGCCTTGGCGCTGAAGGCCGATTGAGCGGCTACCAACTGCGGAATGTGAGCGTCCAACATACTCATGTTGAGTCCTTTCTGTTGCTTCCGTTGGGGTTTCGGTAATTCGCCTTCATCTGGCTGACTGCCTTAACCCCCTTTCCCGGGCTCGGTTGGGCTTGCCCCGTTACCGGATTCGTGCTCCCACGTGCCGGGCACCATCGGCATCCGCGGGCCGCCACCGAAATCGTCCTCTGCCAGCTTGGTCAATCCGGCCGCCTGAAAGGCCTTCTGCCGCTGCGTGGTTCCGGCAAACCCGAGCGCCCCAGCACCCTGGGCGGACGCGACGGCGGTGGCCAGCTGCTCCTCGTCACCGAAATCCGGCGGCACACCGAAATCGGAATCCATGTCCGCGTATTCGTCCGCGTGGTCGTGCAGCGCGGCCCGCCGACGGCGCCGCGCCCGGGACTCGGCCCGGCTGGCCGCCGCTGCGCCGGCCGCCGGGATGGTGGCCGCCGGGGCCTTGGCCCCGCCGCGGCCCCCGAGCGTGGGTCCGACGCCGGCGTCGGGGTCGCCGCCCATGGCCACCAGGTAGGCGAAGTTGCTCGCCGCGGCTGCCGGCGCCGGCGCGGCGGGCGCACCGGAGGCTGCCGGAGCCGGCGCGGACGCGGGAGCCGAAGCGGGCGTCGGCGCCGGCGGGGCCATGGCGGCCACCGGCGGCATCGAGGACGTTTGGGACGCGGGAACCGGGACCGAGACCGGGACCACAGCCGGTAGGTCCGGCGCGACCTCGGGATTCAGATAGAAATAGGCGGCAATGCCGATGATCAGCGGGATGAAGAATGGCGCGGTCAACAGCACGGTCCAGAACGTGGTACCGAACGGAATGAAGAACGCCTCGTATGCGATGAAGAACAGCAGTGGGCCGTTGGCCGCCAGGAACGGCGCCAGATTCTGCAACATCTGCTGGATGTTCTGGAGAAAGTCCTGCAGGAACTTGGACAGCTGCTGGAGGAAATTCTGCAACCAGTCCCCCGGGCCGTTCTGCGCGGCGTTGGCCGCGAGACTGTTCGTCTGGCCGCCGGGATTCACGATCGGCGGCGCCGCCGTCGTGCGCGGCGTCGCGGCCAGGGCCGAGCCCGACACGGCCTGGTAGGTGCCCATGGTGGTGGCCGCCTGCACCCACATCCGTGCGTAGTCGGCCTCGTTGACCGCGATCGGAATCGTGTTGATGCCAAAGAAATTCGTTGCCACCAGCACCCCGTGCACGGTGTGATTGGCGGCCAGTTCGGCCAGCGTCGGCATGGCCGCCAAGGCGGCGGTGTACGCCGTCGCCGCGACCTCTTGCTGCGCGGCCGTACCGGCGCTGTCGGCGCTGGCCTGCTGCAGCCACGCCAGGTACGGCAGGTGGGCCGCCACATACTGCTCGGCGCTGGGCCCCTCCCAGGCGCCGGCCTGCGCCTCCCCCAACAGCCCACCGAGTTCGGCCGCCGCCGAGGCGTATTGGGCGCTCAGCGAGGTCCACGCGCCGGCGGCCGCCAACAGCGGCCCCGGCCCCGGACCGGCGCTGAGCAACGCCGAATGCACCTCGGGTGGCGACGCCATCCAGATGGGCGCGATGGGGGCGGTCATTGGTCAGACGCCCGCGATTCCGAACGTCGCAGCGGCCGCGGTGTCGCCCGCGAGGTAGCTTGCGCCCGCTTCACCGACGCCGACGCCGGCCCGGCCGAGCTCTTCGACGCCCTGGGCCGCCATGGCCGAATGCTCCTGGCCCTGAGCGCTGAATCCGACGGCCGTCTGCAGCGACACCGGGTCGACCGCCGGCGGCACCACCGCCGTAATCGCCGGAGCCGCCGCTGCGTGCGCGGCCGCCAGCCGTGCCGTCAGGGCCTCCACCGCGGCGCTGGTCGCGGCCAGACCTTCGGGAACCACTCGCAGGGTCATGGTTACTCCTTCCCTAGTCCTTCTGGACTTGCGTAAACATCAGTGGGCGAATCCTTCGTTGGCGCCCTCGATCACGGACTCCCCGACCAACGGGTTGACCAGCTGCACGTACGTCGGAGCGTCGCTGTCGCCCAACAGGATCGCCCGCCCGGCGGGCAGCCGGCCGAATCGCTGACCGCGGATCTTGCCGCTGTCCTGCGGATTGCCCGCCAGCATCAACGTGGTCGCCTGCAGGTCGTTGAACCGGCGCAGCAGCGGGTTGGTCATCAAGGCGTGCCCCGAACCGGTGGCACGTGCGGTGACGATCACCCGTAGCCCCAGATCGGCTGCCTGCGAAAGCAATCCGATCAGCGGCGTCCAGGGCCGCTGCCCGACGTAGGGACCGCTCATCGCCGGCGAATCGGGTATCTGGTCGACGTCGTCGATGATCAGATAGTGGGTGTGGCCGGCGTAGCGCCAGTGGGCCAGCTCTGAAGGCGGCAGGCCGGCCGGCGGCCGCCGCGATTCGATGATGTTGGCCAGGCCCAGCATCGCCGGGGTGATCCGGTCGATGTTGGCGGTGTACTCGTTGTCGGCGAACAGCGGCTCGTCGACGAGGTGCAGCCGACGATCCAGCACCGTGAAGGCCACCTGATCGGGCGTGGAGTGCTCGCGCACGGTGCGAATGAGATGGCGCAGTAGCGTGGTCTTCCCGGACTTGCTGTCGCCGAACGCCATCAGCAGCGGGTTCTCGGCGAAGTTGAGCACCACCGGCGCGAGATCTTCTTCGCGCTGGCCGATGACGACCTGCTCCGGCCCCCGATACAACGACCCGACAGACTCCGGCGCGAGGTTGGTCGGCAGCAACCGCACCGGAGGCGCTGTCAGGCCCGAGTAGCGCGCATTGAGCTCGGCCACCTGTTCCAGCTCGGGAGCGGCGAACAGGAAATGTTCTGCGGCCATGGTCAATCCGCGGCCAGGCTGATCGTGCGGCACCGCCTCGGCGGGCCGACGCAGGGCGCCGACCACCCGCACGTTGCTGTCCCGCGGGTCGTGCAGCTTTAGCTCGAGCCGCAGTCCGAGGCCGTCGCGCATGGCCAGCGGCACCTCCAGCCAGCTGGGCGTGGTGACGACGACGTGGATGCCGTAGGCGAGGCCGATGTTGACCAGCTCACTGACCCTGGCCAGCAACGGGTTTCGGGTGTTGAACTGGTCGGTGTTGTCCCGACCGAACGCGTAGAGGTTGTCGATGACCAGGAACACCTCGCCGAACCCGTCGTCGGGGACGCCACCGCGGGAATCCCGGAACGCCTCTCGCCGCTGCCGGGCCAGCAGCAGCTGCTCGAGCTCGCCGAAGGTGCGCCGGATACGTTCGGGTTCCAGCGCCGAGGCCACGCTGCCCACGTGCGCCAAATCTTCGAGCGCCCGCAGCTTGCCGCCGCCGTAATCCAAGCAGTAGAAGGTGGCCTCGCGCGGCGAGTGCAGGTTGGCCGCGGACAGGATGAACGTCTGCAGCGCGGTCGACTTGCCCGATTTCGGGCCACCGTGGATGACCATGTTCCCGGCCGACGAGGCGGCGTCGAACACCAGCGGGTCGCGGCGCATCTCGAACGGCTTGTCGATCTCGCCGAGCGGCCACTGCCACTGCCGGGGCGGCACGCCGGCGCGGGCCAGCATGGCGGTCAACGGGATCGGCTCGTCCAGCGGCGGCAGCCACAGCTGCGGCGCCCGCGGGCCGTAACCCGCCAGCTGATCGCCGATGGTGGCAATCAGCTTGCGCGGCGGCCCGGTCAACTCGTCTTCCTCCGGGGCGGTGATCACGGTGTCCTGATCCGGTTCGACTCGCCCGGCCGTAAACAGCTTCGGCTCCGGGATAGACGGCACCACAAAGGATTTGGCCTTGACCGGCGGGTCGTAGATGCCGTCCACGTAGGTGCTGCGGAACTTGATCGGCGTCGCACCCGGGGCGGGCACCAAGAAGCCCACGCCCTTGTGCTCCTTGCCGGACTCGATGTGGTAGGCGTCCTCGACACCGATGATCTGGCGAGAAACGCTGGGACTGGCCACCTTCAAACCGATGCGGTAGGAGGTGTTCTTGTCGATGTCCTTGATCTTGCCGACGTCCAGCGTCTGCGACGCGAACAGGATGTGGATGCGGAACGAGCGGCCTTTACGCGCAACGTAATCGAACAGCTCCGCGTATTCCGGGTGGTCGGCCAGCATCAGCGTGAACTCGTCGGCGACCACGAACAGCGTCGGGATCGGCGGCAGGTCGTGTCCGGCAGCGATCGCGGCCTCGTACTCCACCACCGAGTTGAACGCGCTGCCCTGCACCTGACGGCCGGCCTCACGCAACAACGTCTCCCGGCGGGCCACCTCGCCGCGCAGCGTGTCGGCGAACCGGTCGGCAAGCGACTTCTTCTCGGCCATGTTGGAGATGACGGCGACGACTTGCGGGAAGTTACGGAAGCTATCGGCCCCGGCCTCACCCTTGAAGTCGGCATAGATGACGATCAACCGATCCGCCGAATGAGTCGTCAACAGCGACAACAGGATCGACATCAGGGTCTGGGACTTGCCCGACCCGGTCATACCGATCATCAGCCCGTGCGGCCCCATCCCGCCCTCGGCTTCGTCCTTGAGGTCGAACATCAACGGCTCACCGGTCGCGGTGACCCCGATCGGAACGCGCAACTCGTCCTCGCGCCGGCGCGGCGCCCACAGCGTGGGCACGTCGAGCTGGGACGCGTCCGAGATGCCCAGCATCGTGGTGAACGTGGCACCGCGGGTGGCCGCCGAGCGCAGCCCGGTGTGGGTGGGATTGGAGTCCCAGCGCGACAACTGGCGCGCCAGGTGCGCGGCCTCGTCGGCACCCAATTCGTCGGCATTGTCGATGTACGGCTGCCAACCGCCGGTCTGCCAGCGTTCGATGGCGCCGCTTGCGACGCGCAGGATCGGCTTCTCCGGATCCGAATACTGGTCACGGTTCGGCGCCGTTGCGCTGCGGTGCACGACGGTGACACCGGCCCGGCCCAGCGCGAGCGTCGACGCGTTCAGGTCGTAGTCGGGGTCGTCGACGACGATCAGCAGATGGCGGAGCGCGGCGGCGGCCTCGCCGGTGAAGGCCGGACGGTCGAGGAGGGCCGAACCGAGGCTCGCCACCAAGTCGTCAACGTTGGTGAACATGAAGCGGGCCGGTCCGACCCCGTCGAGCTGACCGGGAATGTCGATGTGCGGCAACCACTTCAGCCACGACCAGTCCGGGTCCTCCAGGTTCGGGGTGACCAGCGCGACCCCGAGCACGGTCGGGTCATGCCAGGTCACCGCCTGGGCGATCCAGGCGCGCAACGCCGCGCGCGCCTCGTCTTCCGCGCCGACCAGGGTGATCCGGGAAACCTTGGCCAGGTCGATTCCGGTCGGCACGTCGCGCACGGTGCGATGGGTGTCGAGCAGGCTGCGTAATGCGCTGTGCGACACGGGCTCCAGGTCGATTTCGTCCGCGGTGTCGTTGACCCGCAAGGCGGTGGCCAGCGGCACGTGATGGCGGCCGGCCCGCAGCACCAGGAAGTCGGGATCGTGCGGATCACGCTCCCATTGGCGGCGGGATCCCGGCACCGCCGCCAACGCGGTCGGCTCCGGGTGGGACCACTGCGCGGCGGCGCGCTGCGCGGTGGCCTGGGTGCGGATGTTGTCCCGCACCACCGAGAGGTAGCGCAGGTAGTCGGCGCGTTCGGCGTCGACCTCCTCGGTACGCGTCTTGTTGTCGTTGCCGCGATACATCGCGGTCGCGGCGAGCAACAGCACGAACGGGAAGAACAACGTCTGCGGCGAGATCAGCCGCATCCCGGTGGCGAACAGGGCGACGACCATGCCGACGATCAGGATCACCAGCACATAGGGCATCGCCCGCCGCAGGAACGACGGCGGAATCACCCGGGGCAGCTCGGGCGGCGCCTCGATGGCGATGGTGCCCTTGCGGGTCACCGGCGGCGCCAGCCGGCGGCGCGCTTCGAAGATCAGTCGGCTCATCGGGTGGCTCCCTCGGCAGAGGCCACGCGGCCGGGCCTTTGATCGGGCGTCAGCCCGTCATGTGCCAGCAGCGCGTCGGCGCGCGAAAGTGTCGGTCCATTGGCGAACAGCGACAGCACCGACCACGGCGCGGGGACCGGCGATCCGTTAAGGCCCAGCGCCTCAACCGTTTTGCCGTGCCCGGCGGCCGAATGCTCGGCCTCGTTGTCGATGCCGTAGCGGACGCCGGTGTCGGAGACCCAGAACAATGAGCCGGTGCCCGGTGAGTCCGGGCCGCCGCCGACGGTCTGGGTGAAGTAGCCGGTGCCGGGCGCCAGGGCGACCCGGGTGGCGGTTGTCGGCGCGCCGCCGCTCACCAGGTCGACGGTGCGGATCGATTCGGCGATCGGCAGTGCGGAGCCCGACATCAGGTTCAGCGAGCTGGTCGCGGCCCCGGCCGGCTTGCTCCAATAGGCGCAGCTGACAGGGGATTTGGCCGCATCCACGACGCTGATCTGCTGATCGGGATACCGTGCGGTGTCCAGCATCCGCGACACCGGGAGCTTGGCCACCGCGTCGGCACCCAGCCGCGGTGGTTGGTCCAGCCCATAGGAATTGGTGTTGCGCAGGATCGCGGCGAGCACCGGCGAGATCTGCTGTAAACCGTCGGGCATGACCGCGTAGTAGCGCGGCGCGCCCGAAGAACTCTGGTCCAGGGCGTAGGAGACCACCACAGCGCCGATCGGCGCGGGCACGCTGAACGGCGCCGGGGCGCCGGCGTTCGGGATGACCGGCGCGGTCAGCGGCGGCCCCTCGGGTATCGCGTTGAACAGGCCCAGCGCGATGGGCCGCGGCGCGGGCACCTCGGAGTTGTTCTGCCCCAAGCCGAGTGCGTTCGTGATGGCGTGGTCGGTCAGGTTGATCTGCGAACGCCTGCCATCCCACAACAACCAGGTGCCGCCGTCCCTGTCCACGAGGATCGCCTGTCGCGACGGGAGCGTCGCCGCGCGCGCACCGCTGCTGTCCGGCCGGCCCGCGATCACCGTGACGCCGGTGCTGTGGGCGGCATGCCCACCCTGGGCCGGCTCGCTGACCGAGTCGCACACCGTCCAGTTCGCGTCGTGCGAGGGGTTTTGCACCATGCGTTCCGGCGCCCCCGGGATGCCGATCAGGTTGCCGCGCGGAAAGCGGTCCAGTTCACTGCTTTTCACCATGGTGGGATCGACCGCGTGGCCGGTGATCAGCCGGGCGGAGGTCAAGTTGAGCACCGGATGCAGATCCTCGCCGACGCGGACGTACAGAGCGGCCGTCGACCGGTCGGCCAGTATGGCGTTGGTGCCCACCGTGCCGCTCGGCCGGATCAGGGAGAACACGAAGCAACCCGCCAAGCCGGTGATCAGAAGGACCGCCCCCATGGCCACCGCGCGCGACTGTGTGCGCAGCGGGTCGACCAGCATCCTGGTGTCGTGCAGGGCGATACCGGAGGCGATTCGGCGCATCACGAACCGCCAGCCGGTGACCTGGTGGCGCGTGACGAAACCGCGGCGATACTCGACCTGGTCGGGGTTGTCGTTGACCGGCGTGCGAGAGGTGAACGAACGGCGCTCGTCGGACTCGTTGCTCATGCCGGCACCGACAGGCCCAGGCCGCGCAGCAGCGGCTCTACCGACCGTTCGACGTCGCCGTCGGTGATCGTCATCAACTCCTCGTCACTGAATTCGCCGGTGCCGGCGTGTTCCGAATGGTCGAGCCGGAACTCGCGTTCTTCCTCGGAGCGCTCGACGATGTTTCGGACGAATCGACCGTTGCCGGCGATGTCCAGGTTGCGCCGCGAGATTCCGTTCGCGTCCGGAGTCGACTCGGATGCCAGCTTGCTGAACAACGCCTCCATGTGTTGCAGGGCGGATTGTTCGAAGATGCTGTCGCGCTGCTCGGCCATGGTGTTGGCGATCTCGACCAGCTCCGACGGTGCGTAGGAAGGGAAGTCGATGTTGCGGGTGAATCGAGAACGCAAGCCCTCGTTGGTATCCAGGAACTTATCCAGGTCGGCGCGGTATCCGGCGATGATGACCACCAGCCGGTCGCGGTCGTTCTCCATCCGCGCCAGCAGCGTGTCGATGGCCACCAGCCCGAAGTCGTTCTTGGCGCCCGTGGCGACAAGTGCGTAAGCCTCGTCGAGGAACAGCACGCCGTCGAGCGCGCTGTCGATGATCGCGTTGGTCTTGGCCTCGGTCTCACCGATGTGCTGGCCGATGAGGTCGGCGCGGTGCACCTCGCGGATGTTTTCCCGCTTCAAAAGCCCCAGGCCGCAATAGATCTTGGCGACCACGCGGGCGATGGTGGTCTTACCGGTTCCGGGCGGACCGGCGAACACCAGGTGGTGGGCGCGCTGCGCGACCGCGAGGCCACGCTGCTTGCGGACCAGTTCCATGGCGACCGAACTCTTCAGCCGCGATACCTGGTTCTTGACCTCGTCGAGCCCGATGAACTCGGCGAGCTGGCGCTCCGCCTCGTGCAGCAGCACGGCTTTGCGTTCGTGCGCGGCGGGGTCGACGAAATCCTCGGCGCTGGGCTCGGTTTCGGGGTCCCACGGATCGGTACGGGCCTCGATCCGGGCCGCCGTGGTGGTCACGATCCCGAAACTGGTGTCGGTCAAAGCCTGTTCGACTTGCTCGTTTTCGGGATGGGCGGCGTACAGGTCCTGCAAGACCTCGCTCGCCGAGTCCTCGTCCACGTGCGCGCGCAGCACCAGCGCCTTGGCCAGCGCGCCGTCGACGGCGGCCACCGCGACGGGGCCCTCGGGCTCCTCCAGATACGACAGCGACGGGGCGAACATGCCGAGCCGGGCCAGCGCGGTGCCCAGGGCGATCTTGGCGGCGTGCGCATACGCCTCGTCCAGATCCGCGTCGTTGACGATCGGGGTCAGCAGCTTGACGACGTCCGACCAGCGCTCGGCCCGGTAGTTGATGACGACGGACACCCAGCGGGCCTCACGCCAGTTCGGGCGGCCGGCAGTCAGGCCGGCGACGATTTCGTGGGCTTCAGCAAATCGTCCGGCCGTTGCCAGCGCGGCCGCGTAGGCGAGGTGGAAGTCGTCGGGCGCGATGGCGCGAAACTGCAAATACAGTCCGGTGTCGTAGCGGAAGCCCAGCGAGCCGGGCGCCAGATCGACCTGGCGCTGCAGCGTGCCCGCGGTCGCGACGTTGCGCGAGACCGCCTCGAGCACCCGCAGGGACACATCGCCGGCGGCCGCCAGGCCCGTCCATGCGTCGCACTGGTCGTGGGCGACGCGGGTCAGCGCGGTGAAGCCGGAGCGCGCGGCGGCCAGATCGGCGGGGCGCTGACGCTGGTACACGACGATGCCCAGCGCGCGACAGCACGTGGCGAACCGGCTGACGACGTCCTCGTCAACCCGCGAATTGACAGGCTGAGCTGTGAGCATGCCGGTGTCACCGCGCTCCACGGCCGCGTCTTTTCATGTATGTAGTCTCCCCTAACCTAACCCGCCTGAAGTTAGCATTGCATAAGCTAACTGTCGAGACGCTTGGGTCTGTCCGGCTCACCACTGCACTGTCCTTGTTTTACCGCTGTTGAGGTTGCTTTGACCCTGAGTTCTCCGCATTTTCGGCATACTCACAGCCACACGTCGGGCGCTCTCACAGCAAGGCCTTACCTTAATGAAAATCATTTTCATTATCAACTCGGCGTGCGAGCCTCGGGGCCACCCGTTACCGCCGAGCGGATCAGGGACGACACCGTCCGCACCGGCGCGGTCATGACAACGACTCCTTGACGATCGGGTGAACTCGGCTACCGCCACGACCGGTAGCCGCGGAACGATCACGCAGCCAGTAGTCGGCTGGCCGGGCGGAAAAGTTCCCCTTAATCGGTGTCCCAACTGCCCGGCAACATCGGCGCCGCTGGCCCGTTTCCGAACTCGTCACCCGCTAGCGTCGTCAGCCCCGCCGCCTCGGCGCTCCCCACCGGCGCCGTTCCGGCAAAGCCCAGCGACCCCGCGCCGCGATCCGATGCCACCGGCAGGCCAGGATCGGGTACCGGCCCGTCATCCGGTTCCAGGTCCACGTACTCGTAGCCGCGATAGTGGTCTTGCATCGTCGCGCGACGGCGCCGCCGCGCCCGCTGCCTTTCGGACACCGATGCCGCCGCCGGCGCGGCGGCCGCGGCGGAACGCGGCTCGAACGACTTGCGCTGCGCGCCGCTGCCCATGCCGGAATCGGTGCCGATGCCGGGTCCACCGACCAGATAGGGGAAGGCGACTGCCTCGCCGCCGGTCACCGGCGGCGGCGGTGCCGCGGTAACCGGGGCCGAGGTCGGCGTGGGCGCCGGAGCGGGGGCGGAGACCGGGGACGACGCCGGCGCGGCGACGGGAGCGGCGCTCACCACCGGGGCGCTGCTGACGGCCGGCGCGCTGGGCGCCTGCGGCATCGCTGCGGGCACGGCGGCTGGTTCCGGAATCGGGTCCGCGACAGGCTGGATCCCGGCCAGCAGGGTCAGACCGGCTACGCCTCCCCCAAATCCCGCGGGCACGATCAAGGGAATGGCCGCAAGCTGCGGGAAGGTCTGAAGGGCCTCCCCGAGGTGGGTGAATTCGTCGGCGATCAGTCCCGCCGGCCCGAAGATGTCCTCGAGCAGATCCTCGATTGCGTCGGCCGGATCCTCGGGAAATTCCGCCAGATCTTTTCCTATCGTCTGGAAGATCTCGAGGAAGCGGTTCACCCACCAGCTCAGCTGGGTCGGGTCACCGCCGTCGTTGTCGACGATGCCCGTATCGTCGTCGTCTTCGCCGCTGCTGTCGCTGGCGTTCATGATGGGGGGCGCCGGATCGGTCGGCGGCGCGGACGCTACCGCCGCGGTCGAGACCGCCTGATAGGTCGTCATCGTGGTGGCCGCCTGGACCCACATCCGGGCGTAATCCGCCTCATTGAGGGCGATCGGAATCGTGTTGATGCCAAAGAAATTCGTCGCCACCAACACGCCGTGGACGGTGTGGTTGGCGGCCAGCTCCGGCAGCGTGGGCATGGCGGCCAGCGCTGCGGTGTAGGCCGTGGCCGCGGTCTCGTGCCGGGTCGCGGCCACCGCGCTGTTTGCGCTCGCCCGCATCAACCACGCGAGATAGGGCAGGTGGGCGGCCGCGTACCGTTCCGCGGTTGGGCCCTCCCACGCTCCGGCCTGCGCTGCGGCGAGGGTCGCTGAGAGCTCGTCGGCCGCCGACGCGTAAGTAGCGCTCAGCGAGCTCCAGGCGGCCGCGGCGGCCAGCAGGCCGGCAGGTCCGGGACCGGTACTCAGCAGCGTGGAATGGACTTCCGGTGGCAACGCCATCCATACGGGTGCGGTCATCCTCCGGACTCCTTGCCGGCTGAAACCGATGCCGCCCGGGCTGTTGGACGGCGCACCGATCAGCCCGTCATTAGTCGGAGGGCGGCGCGCAAAAGTTCCGGCGCGAGGTCAACTCATCGAAAACTCATGAAAAGGCGACCGCGGAAGTCAGGCCTTTACGGCGCTCACCAGGGTGTTGCGCGCGATCATCGGGCCGGCCTCGGTTTCCGGTCCAGGCACCGGGCGGCCGACCCGCCGAAGGTAGTCGGCCAACGGAGTGCCGACCGCATTCCAGCCGTGGTTGCCGAACCAGTCGGTAGCCGGCGCATGCCGCTCGTTGTATACCAGCTGGAAGAACACGCGCCCGTCGCCCTGCGCGGTGGCCGCGCGTTCTTCGGCGACCGCGGCTTCGAAGTCCTCGGGCTCCATCGGGGCGCCGTCCTCGACGGCGACGTGGCTGCCGTGGCCGGCCAGGCCGTCGATACCGGTGAACAGCTGCTCTTCGGCCGCTGCCGGGAGGTAGATCAACAAGCCCTCGGCAATCCATGCCGACGGTTTGGCGGGGTCAAAGCCGCTGTCGCGCAACGCTTGCGGCCAGTCATCGCGCAGGTCGATGGCGATCTCACGACGCTCGGCACGCGGTTGGGCGCCGGCGCCGGTGAGCACCTCTCGCTTGAAGTCCAGCACTTGCGGCTGGTCGAGCTCGAAGATCGTCGTCGCGGCCGGCCAGTCCAGCCGGTAAGCGCGCGAGTCCAGGCCCGCCGCCAAGACGACGACCTGACGCACGCCCGCGTCCGCGGCACGACGGAAATATTCGTCGAAGAACTTGGTGCGGGCGCCCTGGAAGTTGACGAAGTTCTCGCCGAAGTCGGCGGTCTTCAGCTGGTGGTCGGGCTCCTTGCCGTCGAGGACGTCCGCCCACGAACCGCCGACGGCGCGGCAGAAGACCTCCGCGTACGGATCCACGGCCAACGGGTCGGCCTTTTGCGCCTCCAACGCCCGCGCCGTTGCCACGAACAACGCGGTCGACCCCACGCTCGTGGTGATGTCCCAGGTATCGCCTTCGCTACGCACGAAGACCACACTACGCCCCGCGACCGACAAAGCCTTTCCGGTGGCGCGCAACGGTAATGGCGCTCGTCGTTACCTGCGGCCGCAGCGGCTGCCGTCGGCCCCACCCCCGCGGGGACAGCCGTGAGCCGATGCAACTGATCGCTCAATGCGGGTAGGCATAGGGGTTGGGCGGGGCGTCGATGCGGGTGACCGAGGTGGCCTGCAGTATCGGAATCGCCGGCGAATTCGGTTGTCGCGGAGCGGGTATGACCTGCCCCTGGACCCGCAGCCAGGTGTTGTCCGGCAGGCCGGCCGCGGCGCCGGCGGCCGGTCCGCGCAGGTGAATGCGCGCCAGCTGAGCGTCGGCCGCACAGCAGATGATGACGATGCGACCGAGGTCGACGCCCTGGGCCTCGTTCAATACGAAGCCGGTCATGGTGATCGACCGGTTCGTCAACGATCCGGTCGAGTCGTGCGCTTCGCGCATCAGCACCTCGGGGAGCGAGACCTCTGGAGAAGGCCCGGGCGGCAGCGGCGGAAATGCCCTATTCAGAACATCATTGGATACCGATGTCACGGATGGGGCGGCGGCCGAGGGCCGAAGCGCCGGTGGCGCCACGAACATCAGCACCAGGACGGCGACCACCAGCAACCAGGCGATGCCGGTCCGATGGGAATGCTCGTGGCCCTGATCACCGGTTGCGTCACCGACTCGCGGCCCGCCGCGACGAATGTCACCGATGATCGCGATCAGCGCCAGACCGATGAGTACCACCGCTGATCCGATCAACCATGGCAACAGCCCGGGTTTGACGTAGCGGGTGAACACGCCGGACACGGTGATCATGGCGATGCTGATGCCCACCAGGAGCAGCACGGTGTTCTCGGCTTCGCGGCTCATCACCGGGCGCCCAGGACGAAAAGCCCGATCGCGCAGGCGCTTGCGGTGGCCACCAGGAAGGTGCACGGCGCAAAGCGCGCGGCGAACGCGCGGCCGAACATGCCCGCCTGCATGGCGAACAATTTGACATCGACGGCCGGCCCGACGACCAGAAACACGAGCCGGGGCACCAGCGGCACCATCGTCATGCTGGCGGCCACGAACGCGTCGGCCTCCGAACACAACGCGAGCACCACCGCCAGGGCTGCCATCGCCGCGACGCCCAGCACCAGGTCAGTCGCCAGATGCGTGAACACCCACTGCGGCATCGCGACGTGAAGCAACGCCGCTGCGGCAGCGCCGAGCACCAAATACGATGCGGCCTGCAGAAAGTCGTGACGGGCCGCCTCGACGAAGGCCATCCACCGCGGTTCGGTCCGGATTCCCCCGGCGGGCAACCGGCGGGTGATCCATTCCGCGCGGCCCCACCGCGACCACGCCCAGCCCATGACGACCGCGGTCAGCAGCGACGCCCCCATGCGGGCGAAGACCATGCGGGGTTCGCCCGGGAACGCCACCGCCGTGGCGACCAGGACGACCGGGTTGATCGCCGGCGCGGCCAGCATGAACGTCAACGCCGCGGCTCCGGTTGCCCCGCCTTCGCCGAACAACCTGCGCGCCAACGGAACTGACCCGCATTCACACCCCGGTAGCGCGACGCCACCGAGGCCGGCCGCCACCACCGCCAACGCCGGCCGGCGTGGCAACCAGCTCGCCAGCCGCTGCGGCGACACAAACACCGCGATCAATCCGCTGATTACGACACCGAGCACCAGGAAGGGGATCGCCTGCACGAAGACTCCGCAGAACACGGTGCCCACCGTCGAGAGCGCCGCGCTGTTGAACACCGCGTTGCGCAGGGTCGTGGCGGCCAACGCGCAGGCCAACAGAAGGGCGACCAGCACTTCCATCGACCCGACGCGTAACCGGCGCCCGGACTTCAGCGTCTCCACCGGGTCATTATCTCAGCGCGCACCAACAAGGGGTTTCGGGACGATTCGCCAGGCCGCGATGGTCGACCCGTCGTCACGGGCGCTACTCGTTCCCTTCATCGCTGCGCGGCGCCCGGTCGCCGGCGCCCTCGGTGCTCCAGGTGCCCGGCATCATCGGCAGCGTCGGGCCGCCGCCGTATTCGTCACCGGCCAGTGTGGTCAATCCGGCGGCCGCGGCGGCCATGTCCCGGCGGGCGGTCCCGGCGAAGCCCAGTGTGCCGGCGCCCCTGCCGGACGCCAGTGACGCGCCCCAGTCGGGGTCGACATCGACGTTCATATCCATGAACTCGTCCCCGCTTTGTGTCGCGCGCCGACGCCGGCGCGCCCGGGCGGCTTGCCGCGCGGCCGCGGCCGCCACCGCTGCGGCGCTATCCGGTTCGGGTGCTTTCCTTTTCGCGCTTGTGCCGGCGCTCGCGCTCATGCCCGAGCCCGTTCCCATCCCCGGGGGGCCGATGACGTAGGGCGGAAAGAACCCCGCTCCGGGTGTGACCGGGGCCGGCGCTGCCGGTGGCGCACTGGCCACGGTGTTTGCGGTAGGGGTGGGCGCGGGCGCCGGGGCCGAGGCAGGTGCCGCAGCGGTCGTAACGGAGCTCGGGGCCATTGCGACGGCGGGCAGGGCGGGGGGCGCCGGGGGTGGGATCGGCATGGGCGCCGGGACGACCGCCGGTTGGGGTATGGCCGCCAAGCCGGCCAAGCCGGCGAACCCGCCGACGGCGCCGAAGGGAGCGGCCGCGAGCAGCAGGGCGGGGGCCAGCAACTCCGGCATGCTGGTGAAGATCTCGAGGATGTGCGTCGGCCAGTCGAACAGCGCCAGCTGAACCAGATACTGGAAGGCCAAGGCGGGATTGTGCACCAGGTAGTAACCGAACTGCTCGAAATCCTCCAGCAGTTCCAGGGCGCGCACCACCCAGAAGATGGGGTCCGCGGCGTTGGTATAGGCGTCGTAGTCCAGCCCGTTCACCGTGCCCTCGGCGGGGTCCCAGTCGATCCCGAAGTTTTTCAGGATCTTCGCGATGAAGTCGTTGAGCGGATTGTCGATCTTGGGATCGTGAAACGGGCTCCCCGAATCATCGTTCGAGGCATCGGATTTCACGATCGGTGGGGCCGGATCGGGTTGCGGTGTCGACGCGACGGCCGCGGTGCTCACCGCTTGATAGGTGGACATGGTGGTGGCCGCCTGGGTCCACATTCGCGCATAGTCGGCCTCGTTGACGGCGATGGGTATTGTGTTGACGCCGAAGAAGTTCGTCGCCAGCAGGACTCCGTGCACAACGTGGTTGGTGGCCAGTTCCGCCAGCGTGGGCATGGCCGTCAGGGCTGCCGTGTAGGCCGCAGCGGCCACCTCGTGCTGACCGGCGGCCGTGGCGCTGTCGGCGCTCGATTTCGCCAACCAGGCCAGGTACGGCGCGTGCGCGGCAGCATAGGACTCGCTCGTGGGCCCCTGCCATGCACCGGTCTGCACCCCCGCCAGTAATGTGCTCAATTCGTTTGCGGCAGAGGCATATTCGGCGCTCAGTTGCGACCACGCACTGGCCGCGGCCAGCAATGGCCCGGGTCCGGGGCCGCTGCTGAGCAGCGCGGAATGCAGTTCGGGCGGCGAGGCCATCCAAATTGGCGCCGTCATAGGCACTCCTCAGGCTGGAAGGGTTACCAGGGTGAGGAGCTTAATGAATATGATTATCGTTTTCAAGCAGCCGGGCCTGCCGGCTTGCGCCGTCACACGAGCGGGCGGCCCTTCTTGATCCTGCGGTCCAGGTCGTGCAGCAGGATGTTGAACGGGAACTGCCGGATGAACCGCGGTAGATACCGGTTCACCGCGGCCAGTACGGCGATCAACCTGTCGAAGCGGCGTTGCTTGGTTGCGTCCCAGGGCAGCCGCATCTCGTCACGAAACCGCTGCGGCAAGAAGCCCGTGGTGATCAGCAGCGCGAAGCTGTCGGAGCGGCGCTGCAGCCCACGGGGCAGTCGAACGCCCCGAATCCGGTTGGCGGCAATGGGAAACAGGTACTCACGCACGGCGTCGTCAATGTGCACCTTGGCCAGCGACTCTTCCCAATAACGGTCGAACGCCGCACGGTCGGCGGGCCACATCTCCGGCGGCACCTGCAAAGTGGTGGCCAGTGTCATGCCCTCGCGGTAGTGACGGTCGGCCTCCTCGCCCTCGAGTTCACCGATGAACATGCGGTAGATGTCGACGCCGCCCTTGTACAGGCAGGCCCCCACCCATAGCTGCAACGCGGGATCGAAGGCGTTGTAGGACACCGGGCTTGCCGCGGTGGAGTACACCTGCGCATGGGCGCGGTTCACCGCCCGGCGGAACGCGTCCTTCTGGGCATCGGTGCCATTGGTCGCCACGGCCAGGTAGGTGAAGGTCGTGCGGGCGCGTTTGATGGGGTGCAGGTCGACCCGACCACTTTCGACGCGGCTCTCCATTACGCCGTATCCGACGCCGGGTTGCGCCAATTGCATGATCACGTTCGCCGGGCCGGCCAGCAGTGCGACTCCCATCAAGCCCTCGTCGATACCCAGCAGTCGTCCCCGCCTGCGCCGCCGGGCGCGGGGCGGGTCGGTGACTCTGCGCTCGACGTGCCCAACCGGTTGGTGCACCGGTTCGTGAATTGCCATGGTCAGGTCCTCCCGCAGCGCGTCGCTAATGTGCGAACGCTTGTTTCCTGATATTGTCGCGGCCGGGCGTAAGTGTCAAGATGGTTTCCATGAGCGAGAGCGTGCGGCCGTATCGCGGGGTCGAGGCCGCTGAGCGCCTGGCCACCCGCCGCAACCGGCTGCTCGCCGCGGGCCTGGACCTGCTCGGGGCGGAGCGGCAGAACATCTCGGCGGTCACCGTCCGCGGCGTGTGCCGCAGCGCCGGTCTGGCCGCCAGGTACTTCTATGAGAGCTTCGCCGACAAGGACGAGTTCGTCGCCCGCGTCTTCGACTGGGTTGTCGCCGAGTTGGCCGCCACCACTCAGGCGGCGGTCGCCGCGGTGCCGGCCGATGAGCAAACCCGCGCCGGCATGGCGAACATCGTGCGCACCATCACCGAAGACTCGCGCGTGGGGCGGCTGCTGTTCAGCACGCAGCTGGCCGATCCGGTGGTCGTGCGCAAACGCGCGGAGTCCAGCGCGCTGTTCGCCATGCTGTCCGGTCAACACGTCGGCCAGGCGCTGCAAGTTCCGGCGAACGAACGCATCAAAGCCGCAGCGCATTTCGTGGTCGGCGGCGTGGGACAAACCATCAGCGCCTGGCTGGCAGGTGACGTCCAACTGGAGCCGGACCAGCTCGTCGATCAGCTGGCGGCGCTGCTCGACGAGCTCGCCGAGCCAAACCTGTACCGCCTCATCGAAACACGTGCGGACGCATAGAGCTCGCCGCCAAGTCACCGGATCACGGGAACAGCGGTAAATCCCAGAGCCGCATGCCGGGATGCAGCAGCCACAACCGCATCATGGTGAGCCGCATGATGCGCACCGCGCTGGTGATCAAGAAGATCGCCAGCGGCACCTCGATCAGCACCGCCGTGATCACCGACAGCCAGATGTCCTTGGGCCCAGCGGTCATCAGGTCGAACCAGGCGTCGCAGATCAGCAGGACCCCCGTCGTGAACGCGGCGAGCACCAGCAGCTGACGGCGCAGGTACCCGAGCGCCGCCGTGGTCAACATGAACCCGACCAGCAGCACGTCGAAACCGATCCAGGTGATGGGCCAGTTGTGCGCGACGTAGTTCTCGGGCAGCGTCACCGACAGGTAGCCCAGCCACGGCACCATCGCCATGGAGCCACCGATCATCAGGCTCAACCGGATGCGCCGCACCCGCGCCAGGAAGTCCGGGTCGATCACGTCACCGAGCGGCTGCTCCAGCCTGGTGATCAGGTCCCGGCGCTGCTGGGGCGTGAGCGCCGCGATCTGCGCGTCGGTCAGAATGCCGTCGGTCATCAAAACACCCTCCGGCTCGGCCCGGTCGGATCAGTGCGCCGCACCCACCGGGGGCCGGCGCTCGGCGGCGGTCCTGGGCACCGCCTTGGCATCATCGCTGGCGAATTCCTTTACCCAGCAAGCGAATTCAAGGGTAATGCCGTCCGGGTCCTGGAAGTAGAACGAGCGCACGTAGACGCCGGGATGGACGGTCGCGGACACCTGCATGGGGCTCTCGTCGTGGTTGAGCACGGGCCCGACCCGCACCCCTTTGTCCTTGAGGAGCTGACGGTAGGCGTCGAACTTCTCGGGTGGCACGTGGAAGGCCAAGTGGTTCATGGTGCTGACGGCGCTGGTGATATCGCCGATGCCCGGGATGGCGCCCGGCGACGAGATGCCAGGCACCCGGTCGGGGGCGTCGGCGAACCAGAAGAATGCGACGCAGTCGCCGTTGCCGGCGTCGAAGAAGAAATGCTGACCCGCCCCGCCCGGTAGATCCAGCGATTTGATCAGCGGCATGCCGAGGATATTGCTGTAGAAGTCCACCGTTTTCGCCATGTCCGAACACACCAGGGCGACATGGTTGATCCCGCCGAGTTCGAATTCCGTGTTGGTGTTGTGCGGCTTGATCATCTGGTGGCTCCCCTCGGTCCCCGGCTTGACGATCCTGGCCAAGATCCAAATCTGAATCTAACATCAGTTTCAGTTTTAGCCCAGGGAGGTGCGCAGGTGTCGACCGCGGCGTCCACCGCCGGCCGGGGCGGCCGGCCCGCCGAGCTTCCCACCGTTCGGGGCAGGCGCACGCGGGCGGCCATCGATACGGCCGCCCGGACCGTCATCGCGCGCAAGGGCGTCCTGGCCACGACCATCGCCGACATCGCCGCCGAGGCCGGCCGGTCGGCGGCGTCGTTCTACAACTACTACGACTCCAAAGAGGCGATGGTGCGTCAGTGGGCGCTGCGCTTCCGGGACGAGGCCAACGAGCGCGCGCTCTCGGTGACCGGGCATGGTTTGTCCGATCGGGAGCGCGCGCACGCCGCCGCTTCGGCGCACTGGCACACCTACCGCAATCGGCTCGCCGAGGTGATCAGCGTGTCGCAGCTGGCGATGATCAACGACGACTTCGCCCGATACTGGGCCGAAATCTGTGAAATACCAATATCATTCATAGCCGATTCGGTCCGACGCGCCCAGGCTCAGGGCTATTGCCTCGACGACGATCCGCGGCTGCTCGCCGAGGCCATCGTGGCGATGTTCAACCAGTTCTGCTACCTGCAGCTCGGTGGGACCCGCGCGGCGGAACCCGATGATCGGGCCTGCATCCAAACCCTGGCCAACATCTACTACCGAGCCATCTATGCGTGAGGGGGACCGCTGAATTGACTCGTCGCACCGGTGCCGGAGTGATCCGCGAATTCGTCGGGCTGCCGTCCCCCACCGCGGGGCGCGCGGGCGCGGGCGGGCACCCGTGCCAGGGTCTGTATCACCGGGGGGTCGGACGCAAACCCAAAGTGGCGATGATCGCCACGCACTACCAGATCGACTTCTCCGAGCACTACCTCGCCGACTACATGGCCACTCGCGGCGTCGGGTTTCTGGGCTGGAACACCAGGTTCCGCGGCTTCGAAAGCAGCTTTCTGCTCGACCACGCCCTGGTCGACATCGGCGTCGGCGTGCGCTGGCTGCGTGACGTTCAGGGCGTGGATACAGTTGTGCTGTTGGGAAATTCGGGTGGCGGCTCGCTGATGGCCGCGTACCAGTCACAGGCCGTCGAACCGAACGTCACCCCGCTGGACGGAATGCGTCCGGCGGCCGGGCTGACCGAATTGCCGCCCGCCGACGGCTACGTGGCCACCGCCGCCCATCCCGGGCGTCCCGAGGTGCTCACCGCCTGGATGGACGCCGCCGTCGTCGACGAGAACGACCCCGTCGCCACCGACGCCGACCTCGACCTGTTCAACGAGCGCAACGGCCCGCCCTACTCGCCGGAATTTCTCGCCCGCTACCGCACCGCGCAGGCCGCGCGCAATCACGCGATCACCGACTGGGCCGAAACGGAGCTCAAACGTGTTCGCGCGGCGGGGTTTTCCGATCGCCCCTTTTCCGTGATGCGGACCTGGGCCGATCCCCGCATGGTCGACGCCGGCATCGAGCCCACCAAACGGCAACCCAACATGTGCTACGCGGGCGTCCCGGCCAAGGCCAACCGCTCGGCGCAAGGGATCGCGGCGGCCTGCACGCTGCGCAACTGGCTGGGCATGTGGAGCCTGCGGGTGGCGCAAACCCGCGCCGAACCGCACCTTGCCCGAATCACCTGTCCCGCCTTGGTGATCAACGCCGAAGCCGACACCGGAGTGTTTCCCTCCGACGCCCGGCGCATTTTCGACGCACTCGCCGGCACCGACAAATCGCAGGCGTCGGTGGACACCGACCACTACTTCACCACCCCGGGCGCACGCAGCGAGCAAGCCGACACCATCGCGCAATGGATCAGCAAGCGATGGCGCTGACACGTCTCGACCATGTCGCCGGCGCCTGCGCGAAAGACGCCCTGGCCCATCTCGTCAACCAACCGACTGGTTGTTAGCTTGGAAGGTACGTGGCCGACGCGGCCTCCTGCAGCAACGGAAGGCGACCAATGCCGATCGCGATAAATCCCGAGCATCAAGACCTGGCCGATTCCGTGCGATCACTGGTGACGCGCGTCGCGCCGTCGGAGACGTTGCACGCGGCCATGGAGACGCCCCTCGAGAACCCCCCGCCGTACTGGCAGGCCGCCGCCGACCAGGGCTTGCAGGGCGTTCATCTCGCCGAATCCGTCGGCGGGCAGGGCTTTGGCATCCTCGAGTTGGCCATCGTGCTGGCCGAATTCGGTTACGGGGCGGTGCCGGGCCCGTTCGTGCCGTCGGCGATCGCCAGTGCCCTGATCTCCGCGCACGACCCGGACGCGAAGGTGCTCTCCGAGCTGGCATCGGGCGCCGAAATCGCCGCCTACGGCCTGAATTGCTGCGCGCTGACCGCCACCCGGCACGGTGACTCACTGGTGATCCGCGGCGAGGTCCGTGCCGTCCCCGCCGCGGCGCAGGCCTCGCTGCTCGTGCTGCCCGTTGCGATCGACAGCGGCGAGGCGTGGGTGGTGCTGCGCGCCGACCAGCTCGAGATCGAGCCGGTGAAAAGCCTGGACCCGCTGCGCCCCATCGCCGATGTGCGAGCCAACGCCGTCGAGGTCGCTGACGACGTCGTGCTGACCAACCTGAGCATGGCGACCGCGCACGCGCTGATGACCACGCTGCTGTCCGCGGAGGCCATCGGCGTGGCCCGCTGGGCGACCGACACGGCGTCCCACTACGCCAAGATTCGCGAACAGTTCGGCCGCCCGATCGGTCAGTTCCAGGCGATCAAGCACAAGTGCGCCGAGACGATCGCCGACACCGAGCGGGCCACCGCGGCCGTGTGGGATGCCGCCCGCGCTATCGACGAGGCGCGCGAAAACGGCTGGGACACAGCGGGTTCGCACGTCGCCTTCGCCGCCGCGGTGGCGGCGACGCTGGCGCCCGCGGCCGCCCAGCGGTGCGCCCAGGACTGCATTCAGGTGCACGGCGGGATCGGCTTCACCTGGGAACACGACACGAACGTCTACTACCGCCGGGCGCTGATGCTGGCGGCCTCCTTCGGCCGCAGTTCGGACTACCCACAGAAAGTCGTCGACACCGCGACCACCACCGGCATGCGTCCGGTGGACATCGACCTCGACCCCGACACCGAGAAGTTGCGGGCGGAGATCCGGGCCGAGGTCGCCGCGCTCAAGGAGATCGAGCGCGAGCAGCGCAAGGTCGCCCTCGCCGAGGGCGGCTGGGTGCTGCCCTATCTCCCGAAGCCGTGGGGCCGCGCCGCCAGCCCGGTGGAGCAGATCATCATCGCCCAGGAGTTCACCGCCGGGCGGGTGAAGCGGCCGCAGGTCGGCATCGCCGCGTGGATCATTCCGTCGATCGTCGCGTTCGGGACCGACGAGCAAAAGCAACGGTTCCTGCCGCCGACCTTCCGCGGCGAGATGATCTGGTGCCAGCTGTTTTCCGAACCCGGCGCCGGGTCGGATCTGGCCGGCCTCTCCACCAAGGCCACCCGGACCGACGGCGGCTGGCGCATCACCGGTCAGAAGATCTGGACCACCGCCGCGCAGTACTCGCAGTGGGGTGCGCTGCTGGCCAGGACGGACCCGAGCGCCCCGAAACACAATGGCATCACGTACTTCCTGCTGGACATGAAAAGTGAAGGCGTGACGGTCACGCCGCTACGCGAGCTCACCGGCAACGCGATGTTCAACACCGTCTACATCGACGACGTGTTCGTGCCCGACGGGTGCGTGCTCGGCGAGGTCGACCGGGGCTGGGAGGTCAGCCGCAACACGCTGACCGCGGAGCGGGTGTCGATCGGCAGCAGCGACGCGAACTTCCTGGCCACCCTGCCCCAGTTCGTCGAGTTCGTTCGCGACGGCCACTTCGACCAGATCGCCCAGCATCGGGCGGGCCAATTGATTGCCGAGGGCCATGCGGCCAAGGTGCTCAACCTGCGTTCGACGCTGTTGACGCTGGCCGGTGGGGACGCCATGCCGTCGGCGGCGATCTCCAAGCTGCTGTCCATGCGTACCGGCCAGGGTTACGCCGAGTTCGCGGTCTCGTCGTTCGGCACCGATGCCGCGATCGGCGACCCCGGCCAGCTACCCGGCAAATGGGGCGAATACCTGTTGGCCAGCCGCGCCACCACCATTTACGGCGGCACCTCCGAGGTACAGCTGAACATCATCGCCGAACGGCTGCTTGGCCTGCCCCGGGACCCGTAAAACGTCGCACAAAGCCCCAAAACAGGGCCATGCCGACCTGACTAGGTCAGGCCGGCATGGTTCCCCGGACGCGGTCGGCCATCCCGAGGGTTGGCGTGTCGGCGAGGGCCGTTACCGCGCGGAGATGGTGGTTACCACCACCAGTTCCACCAGTGCTGGGGGCCCCAGTAGCCACCGCCACGGCTCCAGTTGCCGTGCCCCCCATTGCCATTTCCCCGACCATCATGGCCGCCCCATCCGCGACCGCCGGGGCGATCGGGGATGAAGCCCGGTCCGCTGTGCGGCCCAGCACTGGCGAAGCTCGTGGTGGGTGCGGACGCCGGGCCGGCCTGAGCCGTGGGCGCGCCGCAAAAAAGCAGCGCGCCGGCCACAGCTCCGGCACCTATGGCACCTGCGGCCGCGCCGCGCAATGATCGCCGGGAGATCATCGAAGTCATTCCTTCCAACCACTCGCTATCGCTGATTAAAACGTTAGTTGCGCGTTTTCCGGCAAACAAGGCAGATTTGTCTTTTTTGACTGTGAATTAGATAACAATCACGCAACAGCTTTCGATATTCGGCAATATGATTTACGCATTCGTGCAATTTAACTTGTCCTCGAATACTGACGCGTTCTGGCATCAAAAACTCGATTTACGCAGCGCACAAAAGGTTTACTGAGGTACTGATCTGCGGACTACGTGTTCACTGATTTCAGGCTTTCCGTATCGACGGATGCGTTGATTCGGCGGTATTTCGAAAAATAGCCAACCGTGTCATTGGCCGCGCCGATTTAATGGTTGCCGAGCAAACAGCTACTTTCGTAACGTGCGGTGCTGAGGTGCCGCCGCGCATGCAGCAGAGTCCCCGGCCCGCGCGGCTCGTGACCGGAACGTAGGCGCCCGGCGACGCGACTTACGCCGGCGTCGGTGACAGAATCAGTATTGACACAACGGCACCGAGCGCTGATTTACTGATTGGCACTCACGGAGGAAGACACCGAAGTGAACTTCAACAGCGGCCACAGCGGACCCGGCGTTGGGGCCTTTCGCGCGCCTAACTCGGCCAACGGGCCCTCCGGGGACGCCGCCCCCACCGAACGTCTCAGTCTCGGGCAGGGCCGCCCGCGGATCGCCAGCCCGCCGCCGGCCGGCCAGCCGGGACGCACCCAGCGCACGCGCCGAACCGTCGACCTCGCGGCGGCCACTCACCGCGCACTCGACATCTGGCAGCGTGAAGCCGCCGACCGGCTGGGAGTCGCCCGGGTGACCGGGCAAGAGGTGCTCACGGCGCTGATCGATCAACTACTGGTCGACCCCAAGCTCACGGCGCAAATAACCCGCGCCATCAAAGACCGGCGCTAACCCGCCCAACGAACGGACGCCCGCCGCCCCCGAATGGGCTATTCGACGTCCATTTCGCGCAATTCGCGCTTGAGGATCTTGCCCGTCGGGTTACGCGGCAACTCGTCGAGGAAGACCACCTCACGAGGCACCTTGTACTTGGCCAACTGGTCCTTCACGTGCTTCTTCAGGGTGTCCTCGTCGACGTCGGAGCCGTCCTTCTTGACCACGAAGGCGCGCAAGCGGTGACCCCACTCCTTGTCTTCCACACCGATCGCCGTGGCCTCGACCACCTCGGGATGCCCGCTGAGGCAGTCCTCGACTTCCGCGGGGAAGACGTTCTCGCCGCCCGACACGATCATCTCGTCGTCGCGGCCGCTGATGTACAGCAGGTTGTGCTCGTCGAAGTAGCCGACATCGCCCGAGGACAACAGCCCGTCGATGATCTGCTTCTTGCCGCCGCCGGTGTAACCCTCGAACGGGAAGGCGTTGCCGACGAAGATGCGGCCGACCTCGCCCTGCGGCAGCTCCTTGCCGTTTTCGTCGTAGATCTTGACCTTGACGCCTTTGACGACCGGTCCCGCCGTCGACGGGTTGTGCTTGAGGTGCTTGGGTTCGGCGATGGTGGCAAACGCGATCTCCGTCGAGCCGTACATGTTGTAGATGACGTCCCCGAGCTCTTTGAGACCCCGCTCGGCGACATCGGCGTTCAACGCCGAACCGGAGACGAAAACGATTCGCAGGCAAGACAAATCGGGCTTCTCGTCCATCTTCTCCAGGGCGTCCAGCATCCGCGACAACATCACCGGGACGACGACGATCGCGGTCGTCTTGTGCTTCGCGATGTCCTTCAACACCACGTCCGGCTTGAACTTTCGGTGCAGCACCAGCGTCGAGCCCAGGAACGCTCCGATGGTGGCGTGCAGGAAGCCCAGCGCGTGGAACATCGGCGCGGGAAGCGCCGTCACCTCGCCGGCCTTGAACGGGACATGCGACAGGATGCCGCCGATGGGTGCCAAGGTCGGCGGGGTGCTGCGGTTCGCACCCTTGGGGGTGCCGGTCGTGCCGCTGGTCAGGATGATGATCGACGAATGCTTGTCCGCCTTGGGTGCGGGCTTGCCGCTGCTGTGTTCGATCAGCTCGGCAAGTGTCTCGTCTTTGCTGCCCGACTTCTTGTCGGAGTCGGGATTGGTACCCAGCGCCCGCAGCTTGCCCAGCGGCGGGTCGGCCTTGCTGACGTCCTCGCAGTATTCGTCGTCGTAGATGATCAGCTTGGCGTCCTCGCGCTCGGACACCTCCTTGATCTGTGGCCCGGAGAACGAACTGTTCAGCAGGATGATGCGAGCACCGACCCGGGCGCATCCGAACTCGGCGATGGAAAACCAGCGGCTGTTGCGGGCCAGGATCGCGACGCCGTCGCCGCCTTTGACGCCCTTGTCCAGCAGGCCGTGGGCAACCGCGTTGGCGGCGTCGTCGAGCTCCTTCCACGTCAACTCGCCGTCATCGTCGATGATGGCCACCTTGTCCGGGGTGCGCCGGGCGTGCAGGGCAGGAAGCATCCCGATCTCGCCCCATTTGCGGATGTCGCTGACCATCGCGGCAAGGTTCTGGGGAGGCTCCAGCGGAAAGCCCCCGGCTTCGAGAATTTTGCGGACATAGTGCAGCTCCGCTAGACCGCGCTCCGCGTATTGCTGAACCTTGGAAACCGCCTGCCCGGGCAGGCCGATCAGATTAGGCATGGATCCCACCCTATGTGACGTCCGTCGCATTACCAGGGGTAAGTACCCACCGACTTACGATGATGAACATGGGTCCGGTTTCGCTGGAGGTGGCCGGGCGCGAGGTCACCATCACGCACCCGGACAAGGTGGTGTTCCCCCCGGCGAGCGCCGGCGAATCCGCTGGATTCTCCGCTGGCCCGTACACCAAGCTCGACCTGGTCCGCTATTACCTGGCGGTGGCCGACGGCGCACTGCGCGGCGTGGCCGGCCGCCCGATGATCCTGAAGCGCTTCGTCAAGGGCATCACGGAGGAAGCGGTGTTCCAGAAGCGCGCACCGGTCAAACGGCCGGACTGGGTCGACGTCGCCGAACTGCGTTACGCCCGAGGCACTTCCGCCGCCGAGGCGGTGATCCACGATGCGGCGGGGCTGGCCTGGGCGGTCAACCTGGGATGCGTCGACCTCAACCCCCATCCGGTGCTCGCCGAGGACCTCGATCACCCCGACGAGCTGCGGGTGGACTTGGACCCGATGCCCGGGGTGTCCTGGCGGCGCATCGTCGACGTCGCGCTGGTGGCCCGTGAGGTGCTGGAGGACTACGGCCTGACGGCGTGGCCGAAGACGTCGGGATCGCGCGGCTTCCACATCTACGCCCGCATCGCCCCGCGCTGGGAGTTCCGCCAGGTACGGCTCGCCGCGCAGACCGTCGCCCGCGAAGTCGAGCGGCGCCTGCCCGAGGCGGCGACCAGCCGCTGGTGGAAGGAAGAACGCGAAGGGGTGTTCGTCGACTTCAACCAGAACGCGAAGGACCGCACGGTCGCGTCGGCGTACTCGGTGCGGGCGACGCCCGATGCCCGGGTCTCGACCCCGCTGCACTGGGACGAGGTCGCCGGCTGCGACCCCGCGGCGTTCACCATCGACACCGTGCCCGACCGGTTTGCCGAACTGGGCGACCCGTGGGAGGCAATGGACGACGCCGTCGGCGAGCTCGACCGGCTGCTGGTGCTGGCCGAGGAGATGGGGCCGCCCGAACGCGCTCCGAAGGGGTCGGGCACGCGCGGCAGCGGAGCGGCAGGCCGGCGGCAATCGACGATGCCGCTGATCGAGATCGCCCGCACCAAGACGAAGGACGAGGCGCTGGCGGCGCTGGACGTCTGGCGCGACCGCTATCCCGCCGCGGCCCGCCGACTCGAGCCGGTCGACGTCCTGGTCGACGGGATGCGCGGGCCCAGTTCGATCTGGTACCGGATCCGGATCAACCTGCAGCACGTTCCGGGAGACGAACGGCCACCCCAGGAAGACCTGATCGCCGACTACAGCCCTTGGGACGGATACGGCGGAAAGCAGAAGCCGTCGACCTGACGCCGGGCCTCGCCTAGATCCCCACCCGCGTAACCGCGTTGTGCTTGCGCAGGTAGCAGTACCACGTGACGCCGAGCAGCCCGAGGAAGAACACGATGTAGAACCTCAGCGCCGGTTCGATGCCGCCGAACTGCGACTTCGACCACGCGTACGCCAGCGGAACCACGAACCCGCCGAACGCACCCACCGCCGAGATGACGCCCAGCGCCCCGGCGGCCTGGCGGCGCATGGCCACCATGGTCTCCGGATCGCCCCCGGCCAGTTCGCCCTTGATCTTGAAGATCCGCGAAATCATCCGATAGGTCGAGCCGTTGCCGATGCCGGTCGCCACGAACAGGAACATGAAGCTGGCGAAGAACGCCGGCAGGTTGACCGCCTGCACCGACCACAACGCGGCCCCCGCCCCGATCGCCAGCATCACGAAGCTCGCGGCGGTGATGCGGGCCCCGCCGATCCGGTCGGCCAGCTTTCCGCCGAGGGGCCTGATGACCGATCCGATGCCCGCACCCAGGAAGGCCCACGCCAGGGCGATGTCACCGCGCCCGAAAACCGTCTTCAGCAGGGTGGGAAAGGCCGCCGAGTAACCGATGAACGACCCGAAGGTGCCGATGTAGAGCAGCGACATGATCCAGGTGTCGGGGTGCCGCAGCGACTCCAGCACCGGCCGCACGTCGGCCTTGGCCTCGGAGAGGTTGTTCATGAACAGGAACGCGCAGACCGCGGCCACGACGGCCAGCGGCACGTAGCACAGGCCGGCGCGCGACAGCGCCATCCCACCACCGGCGATGACGATGGGCGGAATGATCTTTTGCACTACCGCCACGCCGATATTGCCGCCGGCCGCATTCAGGCCCAGCGCCCAGCCCTTGTCTTTCTCCGGGTAGAAGAACGAGATGTTGGCCATCGACGAGGCGAAGTTGCCGCCGCCGAAGCCGGCGGTCGCGGCGATCACCACCAGGGCGCCGAACGGCAGGCCCGGATGGCTCACCGCCCAGGCCAGCAGCAGGCACGGGATGAGCAGCAACGCCGCCGAGATGGTGGTCCAGTTGCGGCCGCCGAACAGCGGAACCGCGAAGGTGTAGGGCAATCTCAGGAACGCCCCGACGCCGCTGGGGACGGCGACCAGGCACAGGGCCTGGCTGGCGGTCAGCGCCCACCCGGACGCGGCGGGGTGGCCGGGTCCGCCGACCGCGGTCATGTGAACCACCACGATGCTCCACAGCATCCACACGCTGAATCCGACGTGCTCGGCGAAGATCGAGAAGATCAGGTTCCGGCGAGCGATCGGCTTGCCGGTGGTCTCCCAGAAGTCGGGGTCTTCGGGCCGCCAGTCATCGATCCAGTGCCGTCCCGCATGACGCTCGCGCGTGGGCGCGGGCTGCGTTACGGGGCTGATGGTCGTGGTCATCTGGTGGGACTCCTGAGTTTCGTGAGGCGCGGGCAGTGACGACTCGACGCTAGAGATGCCCTGTTACCGGCCGGGGTGTGCACAGTTACGTGGGCGATACGCAGAAATCGCAACGGCCCTGCTTCGTTTGTCAGAACTCCGCAACGCAACGCATCCAGGGCAAGATGGAGGTCGCGTCGCTCTTCGCCGAATCCCGCCGAATCGACCACCCGCGGAGTCCTCAGCGATCTCGACCGCGACACTATGACCGTGCCGGAAGCGGCCGGCTGAGCACCCGACGTTGCCACGGCCCGGATAGGAACTGCATTCATGAGCGATTTCGATGCCCCATGCGTGGGCGAAGGATCGGGTCTAGAACCCCCCGTCTCACCGCGCGTGCGCAGAGCATTCGGCATTCTGGAGCGGACGGCCCCGCGACTGGGTGCGCGCTGGGCCATCGAACTGTGGTGCACACCGCCCGAGACGACATCGGCCCGCATGCCGCCCGGCGTGGGCGCCAGTGAACCTGTGGAAGCGTCATGGTCCGGTCACAGAATCGTCGGCGAAGCCTGGGGCCAGGGGCCGCCGGTGTACCTGATACACGGCTGGGGCGGATGCCGTGCGCACCTCGGAGTGTTCGTCAAACCCCTGCTAGCGGCGGGCCATCGAGTGATTGCCTTCGACCTGCCCAGCCACCAGGAATCCGACCCCGGCGGATTGGCGCCCGGCCGCACGACGATCGGCGAATGTGCCCAAGCGGTGAAAGCCATGGTGGACGCCTACGGGCCCGCGCACGCGATCATTGCGCACTCCCTGGGCGCCAAGGCCACCGCACTGGCGCTGTCCTGGGGAGCACGCGCGGAGCGCCTGGTCTTCCTGGCACCGATGGGCGGCTTCGCGTTCTACCTCGACTGGTTCGCGCAGCGGCACGGCTTCGGCCCGCGCATCCGCGACGCTCTGCACCGCCGACTCGACCGCCGACTGGGATTCCAGTTGCTGCATTCCGACCTGACCCATCTGGCCTCGTGCATCGACGATCCGCCTCCGCTGCTGATCCTGCACGACCCCGACGACCCCGACAGCCCCTTTGCGATGAGCGAGGACTTGGCCTCAGCGTGGCCGGGGGCAAGCCTGACCGCCACGCACGGCCTTGGGCGCCTCGCGCACTACCGGATCCTGCGCAACCCCAAGGCCGTGCGCGCGGCGGTCGCATTCGCCACCCAGGCGACGCCCACCGCGGCGCCGCGACCCGGCGAAACCGTACAAGCGCAGCTAGACCGGTGACTCACTGTCCGCGACTGCGTACTTCCGCAACGCGCGCCCACGACGAGGCGCCGATGCGCGACAATCGGCGCATGCAGGTGACTGGGGCTCCCCCGGGGCTACGGGAGCGCAAGAAGATCAAGACCCGCCGCGCCATCAGGCGCGAGGCGTTTCGCCTCATCGAGCAGAACGGGTACGCCGCCACCACCGTGGAACAGATCGCTGAGGCGGCCGACGTGTCGCCGAGCACCTTCTTCCGCTACTTCGGATCGAAGGAATCGCTGCTGCTGGCCGACGACCTCGACCCGCTGATCCTCGACGCGTTGAAGGCCCAGCCGCGCGACCTGTCTCCGGCGCAGGCCTTCCGCCGGGCCTACGAGGCCGTCATCGCCCAGCTGCCCGACGACCAGCTCGAGTTCGAGAGCACCCGGCAACGCCTGATGTTCTCCATACCCGAACTCAAGGCCGCGATGTACGACGAGTACTACCGCACCGTGACGGTCGCCGCCGAGGCCATCGCGCACCGGATCGGCCGTGCCGCAGACGATTTCGAAGTCCGAGTGTTCGCGGGGGCGTTGACGGGTGCCATGATGGCCGCTTTCGACGGCGCGCCGAAGACCGCCGACACGATCTATCGCGCCCTGGATTTCATGGACGCCGGCATGCCGCTGGGCTGACGGGTCCCAACCGCGCGGCGATGCATCTGAACGGGCGGAACGCGATACTCTCACGCGATGCGACAGGGATGGAATCGACGGGGATTCTTGCAGCTCGCAGGTGCTGCCGGGGTCGCCGCGATCGGCGGTGCGACCGCGTTCTCCTCGGGATGCTCGTCACGCAGTGCGGCCCCCGGAGCGACCCCGGGATCGGTGACGGTCACCCACCTGTTCGGTCAGACCGTCGTTAAAGAACCCCCCAAGCGTGTCGTCAGCGCCGGCTACACCGAACAGGACGACCTGCTGGCGGTCGGCGTGGTGCCGATCGCGGTGACCAACTGGTTCGGTGACCAGCCCTTCGCGGTCTGGCCCTGGGCCGCGCCCAAACTCGGCGGTGCGCAGCCGACGGTGCTGAACCTGGACAACGGCGTTCCCGTCGACCAGATCGCCGGCCTGAAACCGGACCTGATCGTGGCCGTCAACGCCGGCCTGGACGCCGACACGTATCAGAAACTGTCCGCGATCGCCCCGACCGTCGCGCAGTCGGACGGCGACGCCTTCTTCGAACCGTGGAAAGAACAGGCAACCACCGTCGGCCAGGCGGTCTTCAAGGCCGACCAGATGAAGTCGTCGGTCGACGGCGTCGACCAGAAGTTCACCGACATCGGCAAGAAGAATCAACAATGGACCGGCAAGAAGGCGCTGCTGATGCACGGCGCGCCGGAGCAGGGCACCGTCACCGCCACCATGGCGGGCTGGCGGACGGATTTCCTGAACCAGATGGGGCTGGTCATCTCCGACACCATCAAGCCGTTCGGCACCGGTCAGCGGGCCATGATTCCGCGCGACCACATCAAAGCGGTGCTCGAGTCCGCCGACGTGGTGATCTGGACGACCCAGAGCCCGGACGATCAGAAGGCGATCCTGGCCGACCCCGAAGTCGCCGGGTCGCTCACCACCGCGCAGAATCGCCACATCTTCACCACGAAGGAACAGGCCGGCGCCATCGCGTTCGCGTCGCCGCTGAGCTACCCCGTCATCGCCGACCAACTGCCCCCGCTGCTGACCAAGATTCTGGGCTAGCCACCCGGGCTCGCCGCGGCTGTTTGAGCGTTTGCTAAGGCAGCTCTGGCAGTGCTCGAAAATCCGTCGCTACCCCTCGCACAGGCGCCGATCCCGGAGTTACCGTCGAGTAATGAGCGTGACGGATCTTAGCGGCGACCTCGCCCACCACCTGCCGACCGACCTCGTCGGCAACACCGTTGTGGACTACGGCGACCGCGCGCTGATGGTGCAATGCGGCAGTACCGCTGAGGTGCTGGCATGGGCCGACGCGCTGCGCGACGCGGCGATACCGGGCGTGGTCGACGTCGTCCCGGCGGCCCGCACCGTGCTGGTGAAGCTGGACGGCCCGCGCTACCAAGGCGTCATCCGACAGCGGCTGCGTAAGCTGCGCGTGGCCGCCACCCCGGACGCCTCCTCGGAGCGCCGCGCCGACGTGGTGATCGACGTCGTCTACGACGGTCCCGACCTCGCCGAGGTCGCCGGCCACACCGGTTTGAGCATCGCGGCGGTGATCGACGCCCACACCGCCACGCCGTGGCGGGTCGGATTCAGCGGATTCGCACCCGGTTTCGCCTATCTGGTCGACGGCGACCCGCGGCTACGCGTGCCGCGCCGCCCGGAGCCGCGCACCTCCGTGCCGTCGGGTTCCGTGGGCCTGGCCGGTGAATTCAGCGCCGTGTATCCGCGCCGGTCCCCCGGGGGTTGGCAACTCATCGGCCACACCGACGCCGCGCTGTGGGATCTGCAGCGCCCGAACCCCGCGTTGTTGACGCAGGGCATGTGGGTTCAGTTCCGGGCCGTCTAGTCGGTGGCGATCGTGAGCGCGACGTAGCCGGGCGAAGCGGTACGCCACCATAGCTAAGGAGAGAGCCGTGCCAATCCTGGAGATCCTGCGCACCGGACCGTTCGCCGTCCTCCAAGACCGCGGTCGCCCGGGGCTTGCCCACCTGGGGGTGAGCCGGTCCGGAGCCGCCGACCGGCGCGCGCACAGGCTGGCCAACCGGCTGGTGGCCAATCCCGACGACCGTGCCACCGTGGAGGTGACGTTCGGTGGCTTCGCGGCCAGGGTCACCGGCGGTGACGTGGACATCGCGGTGACGGGTGCGGACACCGACCCGACGGTCAACGGAATCAAGTTCGGCACCAACAGCATTCACCATGTGCGCGATGGCGAGGTGATCTCGCTGGGCGTGCCCCGCGCGGGCCTGCGTAGCTATTTGGCGATCCGCGGCGGCATCTGTGTGGACCCGGTGCTGGGCTCGCGCAGCTACGACGTGATGTCGGGCATCGGGCCGGCGCCGCTGCGGAGCGGCGACCGCCTGCCCATCGGCGAGCACACCGATGCCTATCCCGAATTGGACCAGGCGCCGGTCGCGGCCATCACCGGGGGCGCCGTCGACCTGTTCGTGGTGCCCGGGCCGCGTGACGATTGGTTCGTCGAGCCAGACCGCTTGGTGCACACGTACTGGATGGCGTCCGATCGCACCGACCGGGTGGGGATGCGGCTGACGGGCCGGCCGCTGCAGCACTGCTATCCTGACCGGCAGCTGCCCAGCGAGGGTGCTACCCGCGGCGCAATCCAGGTGCCGCCCAACGGTTTACCGGTGATCCTGGGTCCCGACCATCCGGTCACCGGCGGCTATCCGGTGATCGGGGTGGTGGTCGACGAGGACGTGGACAAGATCGCCCAGGTCCGGCCCGGCCAGGCGGTGCGGCTGCACTGGGCGCGGCCCAGGGCTTTGGTCGGCGCCCACTCCGGTGCCGCGAGTTGGCCCTTTTCCTAACTCATTTGGTGCCGGGACGGCACCGTATTCCAGCTCACACGAGCACGCGCCTATGCGTGAAATCACTTGGTGGCGGTGCCGATTCAGGCTGGATGAACCGCACACTCGCGCGCTGAGCAGCCCCCAGGGATCTACCAGACAATTGGTAAACAACTAACAGCCGATAACGGCCCCCTCCGGTTGACCCGCTCGCGTCGTAAATGTGAGCATCGGACCGCACGGCAAGGCATGCCCCATGATCTGGGGTGCCCAAGTGTCGAAAGCCGCCCCTGAACAGCTCTCCCGGTATCGGGCGAGCGCGGTGACCCCTGGCACGGCGGCGGCCGGATGCGGCGATTTCGTGAGACCGGAGGAGAGGAATCTGTATGCGCGCCAACCGGTTCGAGGTCGTTGGGAGACAGGCGGACTGGAATCCGGAGGACGCGGCGGCCTGGGAGGCCGGCAACAAGAACATCGCCCGCCGCAACCTGCTGTGCACCATTGCCGGTGACCACGTGGCGTTTTCGATCTGGACCCTGTGGCCGGTGATGGCGCTGTTCATGCCCGGTTCCGTCTACGGCTTCTCCGCCGGCGACAAGCTGCTGCTCGGCGCGGTCGCGACCCTGGTCGGGGGTTGTGTCCGCATTCCCTACACCCTGGGTATCGCCGCCTTCGGCGGCCGCACCTGGACGACGTTCTCGGCCTTCGTGTTAGTGATCCCGACGGCCCTCACGATTGTGTTGCTGGCCAATCCCGGTCTGCCGCTGTGGTTGTTCGTGGTGTGCGCGGCCATGACCGGGCTCGGCGGCGGCAATTACGCGGCCTCGCTGGCCAACGTCAACGCCTTCTATCCGCAGCGGCTCAAGGGCGGCGCGCTGGCCATCAACGCCGGCGTCGCCAACGTCGGGGTCGCGGTGATCCAGCTGGTCGGCCTGCTGGCGCTGGCCGCGGCCGGGCACAAGGCGCCGTACTGGGTCTGCGCTGTGTATCTGGTGTTCCTCACCATGGTCGGTATCGCGGCCGCGTCGTTCATGGACGACATTCACCACGGCACCCGGTTGAGCACCATGCGCTCGATCCTGTTCGAGCGCGATACCCAGGTGATCTCGCTGCTCTACATCGCCACGTTCGGCTCCTGGATCGGATTTTCCTTCGCCTTCGGGCAGGTGATGCAGGTCAACTTCGCCGAAAGCGGGGAAAGCGCCAAACATGCGGCCCTACACGCCGCCCAGGTGGCCTTCATCGGGCCACTGCTGGGTTCGCTGGCACGCATCTACGGCGGCCGGCTGTCCGACCGCGTCGGCGGCAGCCGCGTCACCCTGGGCGTACTCGCCGGCATGACCGTGGCCGCCGGGCTTCTGGTCACCGTCAGCACCCTCGACGATCACCACGCCGCGGCGCACTCCGCCAGCATGATCGGCTACGTCACCGGCTTCATGGTGCTGTTCGTCCTGTCCGGCATGGGCAACGGCTCGGTCTTCAAGCTGATCCCCTCGGTCTACGAGGCGCGCAGTCGGTCGCTGGACACGAGCGAGGACGAGCGCCGTCATTGGGCCCGCGCCATGTCGGGATCCCTGATCGGCATCTGTTCGGCCGTCGGGGCGTTGGGGGGCGTGGGAATCAACCTGGCGCTGCGCCAGTCGTACCTGAGCACCGGCACGGAAACATCTGCCTACTGGGTCTTTCTGAGCTCGTACATCGTCGCGGCGATCATGACGTGGGTGGTCTACGTACGCCGTCCCGCGTCCGCCCCGGGCTTGTCCGGATCGGCGCCGGATACCGAGGCCGCCCGCGTGTGAGCGGACTCGCAACACGGGCAATGCCACAGCAATTGACAGGTAACGCAACCGAAACGTCGCAGGCATACACAATTCATATGGCCCCCCAACTGGCCCCACCAGACTCCGCGCCGCTGACCGGCTACCGGATCGCCGTCACGTCGGCGAACCGCGCCGAGGAGCTGTGCGCGTTGCTGCGCCGTAACGGCGCGGAGGTCTCCAGCGCCGCGGCCATCAACATCATCGCGCTGCCCGAAGACGCCGAACTGCAGAATCACACCGAAGCGGTGATCGCCGAACCACCCGATATCTTGGTGGCGCACACCGGCATAGGCTTCCGCGGCTGGGTCGCCGCGGCCGACGGCTGGGGGCTGGCGACCCAGCTGCTGGCGTCGCTTGCCAAGTCGCGGATCGTGGCGCGCGGCCCGAAGGCGACCGGCGCGTTGCGGGCCGCCGGGCTGCACGAGGAGTGGTCCCCCAAGTCAGAGTCGTCGCGCGAAGTCCTGCGCTACCTCCTCGAGTCGGACGTCGCCGGCAAGCGCATCGCCGTCCAGCTGCACGGTGCGGCCGACGGTTGGGATCCCTTCCCGGAGTTCATCAACGGATTGCGGGCGGCGGGCGCGCAGGTGGTTCCCATCCATGTGTACCGGTGGAAGCCGACGCCGGCCGGCGGTGACTTCGACCAACTCGTCGCCTCGGTCGCGCGCCGGCAATTCGACGCCGTGACCTTCACCTCGGCGCCCGCCGGCGCGGCGCTGCTGGAACGCAGCCGCGAGCTGGGCATCGAAGACCAACTGCTGCAAGCGCTTCGCAGCGACGTGCATGCGATGTGCGTCGGCCCGGTCACCGCCCAGCCGTTGATCCGCGCGGGGATCCCGACGTCCTCGCCCGAGCGAATGCGGTTGGGCGCGTTGGCCCGTCACATCGCCCAGGAGCTCCCGCCGCTGCGGTCGTGCACCATCCGCGCGGCCGGGCACGACATCGAGATCCGCGGAACGTGCGTGCTGGTCGACGGGTCGGTGCAGTCGCTGTCGGGATCGAGCATGGCTACCCTGCGCGCACTGGCACAACGTCCCGGCGATGTCGTCGCACGCAACGACTTGCTGCGGGTACTTCCCGGCAACAGCAATGATCCCCACGCCGTCGATACCGCAGTGCTGCGGCTGCGAACGGCGCTGGGCGACAAGAACATCGTCGCGACCGTGGTCAAGCGCGGTTACCGGCTCGCGGTCGACCATCCGGGAGACTCCACATGGCATTGATCCTGGTAGCCCACGGCACCCGCAGGCCGGGTGGCGTTGCGATGATCGAAGACCTTGCGGCACAGGTGAGTACGCTCGTCCGCGGCACGGTAGACGTTGCCTTCGTGGATGTTCTCGGCCCCACCCCCAGCGAAGTCCTGGCGCGCGCGAAGGCCGCCGAACGGCCCGCCATCGTGGTGCCCGCGTTCCTGTCGCGCGGATACCACGTACGAGCGGACCTGCCGTCACACGTCGAGATCAGTGGACACCCGAACGTGACCGTCACCCCCGCGTTGGGCCCGAGCGGTCAGATCGCCCGGATCGTCGGCGATCAACTGCTGAAATGCGGTTGGCGGCCGGGCGATTCGGTGATCCTGGCGGCCGCGGGGACATCCGACGACAAGGCCCGCGCCGATCTGCACACCACGGCGACGCTGTTGTCGGCGCTGACCGGGTCCCGGGTGAGCCTGGCGTTCGCGGCCACCGGTGATCCGCCGGTGCCAGAGGCCGTGGATCGGGCACGGGCGCGCCGCACCGGCGGACGCGTCGTGGTCGCTTCGTATCTACTGGCCGACGGCCTGTTCCAACAACGGCTGCACGGGTGTGGCGCCGACCTGGTCAGCGAGCCGCTGGGCACCCACCCGGGGCTCGCGCGGCTGGTCGCGAACCGATTTCGCCGGGCGCTGCCGCCGGTCCTCGCCCGGACGGCCCGGCACGCGTCGCGCCGATCGAGCCCGCATCAGCCGGCCCACCCTCGAACCACAATTGCCGTTCCCTAGCGCAAATCGCCTGCCGGCGAGGCGCGCCGGTGCTCGGCGTTCCTTGATCTTTGGTCGCCGACGGGCGATCCTGGCACCATGCCCCGCCGCGAAGAGCAGTCGCATGGGATCCTCGACCCGGTCGCCAAGATGCTGCGGTTGCCCTTCGGCACACCGGAATTCATCGACCGGATCGTGACGGGCGGTGCCAATCAGGTGGGCCGGCGCACCCTGCGCATGCTGATCACGACGTGGGACGCCGCCGGCGGCGGCCCGTTCGCGGCCAGTGCCGTCGCGTCGACGGGAATGGCGAAGACCGCCGAAATCGTGCAGGGCATGTTCATCGGACCCGTCTTCGGCCCACTGCTGAAGATTCTGGGCGCCGACAAGGCGGCCCTGCGGGCCTCGCTGTGCGCCTCGCAATTGGTGGGCCTGGGCATCATGCGCTACGGCATCCGATCCGAGCCGCTGCACTCCATGCCGGTAGACGCACTCGTCGACGCGATCGGGCCGACGATGCAGCGCTACCTGGTCGGCGACATCACCCGCTGAACCCGGCGTTCGGCCTCAGGCGGCCCGCGGCTGGTAGTCGCGCGCGACCTGAACGTAGCCGTCGTCGGTGATCCGCACCGGGTACACCGGCACCGAAACGGTCGGATCATCCAGGCAGGAACCGTCTTCGAGCGAGAACGCCTGCTTCAAGATGGGCGACTGAACCGTGACGCAGCCGTCGCGGTCACCCACGATCCCGCGGGAAAGCACCGCGGCCCCGGAGAACGGGTCGACGTTGCCGACCGCGTACACCGAGCCGTCGTCGAGCCGGAACAACGCCGCCTGGGAACCGTCGTCGAGCAGCACGCCGACGCCGCGACCCGGAATGAGGTGCTCGTACGCGCACGCGCTGGTCCACACCGCAATGTCGTTGAGAAGTGTCATGATCGGTTCCTCATTCCTCCGTTGTCGCCGCACGGACCCGCGGCATGCCAATGGACACAGGGATTTTGCGGCCGGCGTGCTCGGTGAACGCCACCGTCGAATCGACGGCGTCCGGGGCGTTGACGAACGACACGAACCGTGACAGCTTGTCCGGGTCGTCCAGCACGCCCTTCCATTCGCACTTGTAGTTCTCGACGTGCCGCTCCATTGCGGCCTCGAATTCCCCGGCCAGGCCGAGCGAGTCGTCGCACACCACCTCGCGCACGTGGTCGAGCCCGCCGTCGAGCGAGTCGACCCACGGCGCCGTGCGTTGCAGCCGGTCGGCCGTCCGGATGTAGTACATGACGAACCGGTCGACGTAGCGGACCAGCGTTTCGGTGTCCAGGTCGCTGGCCAGCAGCTGCGCGTGTTTGGGCGTCATGCCGCCGTTGCCCCCGACGTACAGGTTCCAGCCCTTTTCGGTGGCGATGACGCCGACGTCCTTGGACCGCGCCTCGGCGCACTCTCGCGCGCAGCCCGAGACGCCCATCTTGATCTTGTGCGGTGCCCGCAAGCCGCGGTAGCGCAGTTCCAAATCGATGGCCAGCTGCACCGAATCCTGCTGCCCGTAACGGCACCAGTCGGTTCCCACGCAGCTCTTCACCGTGCGCAAGGCCTTGCCGTACGCGTGACCCGATTCCATGCCACCGTCGACGAGGCGCTTCCAGATCTCCGGCAGTTGGTCCACCCGCGCGCCGAACATGTCGATCCGCTGCCCGCCGGTGATCTTGGTGTAGAGCCCGAAGTCTTGGGCGATCTGGCCGATCAGGATCAGGTGCTCCGGCTTGATGTCCCCGCCGGGGACCCGGGGCACCACCGAGTAGCTGCCGTTCTTCTGGATGTTGGCCAGGAAGTGGTCGTTGGAATCCTGCAGCGAGGCCTGCTCGCCTTCGAGGATGTGGTCCGACCCGGTGGAGGCCAGAATGGAGGCGACCACGGGTTTGCAGATGTCGCAACCCTTTCCGCGGCCGAAGCGCTCCAGCAGCCCGGAGAAGGTGCGGATCTCGGTGGCGGAGATGATCTCGAAAAGCTCCGCGCGCGATTGGCTGAAGTGCTCGCAGAGCGCCTTGGACTGTTCCACGCCCTCGGCTTCCAGCAGCTGCTTGAGCAGCGGGACGCATGACCCACACGAGGTGCCCGCCGAGGTGCACGCCTTGAGCGCGGGGACATCGGCGCAGCCGTCGGCGATCGCGCACTTCAGATCGCCCTTGGTAACGTTGTTGCACGAGCAGATCTGCGCCGAATCCGGTAGCGCCCCAACGCCCAACGCGGTGCCGCTGCCGGAGGAGGCCGGTGCGATCAGCGCCAGCGGGTCGCCGGGCAGCTCGCTGCCGACCATGGGCCGCAGCACGCCGTAGGACGAGGCGTCACCGACCAGCACGCCGCCGAGCAGCGTCTTGGCGTCGTCGGAGAGCACGAGCTTGGCGTAGGTGCGGTTGACCGCGTCGTTGATGGCGACCTCGAGGCAGTTCTCGGTGGTCCCCATCGCGTCGCCGAAGCTGGCCACGTCGACGCCCAGCAGTTTGAGCTTCGTGGACAGGTCCGCCTCGCCGAACTCCGCGACGCCGTCCAACAGCCGGTCGGCCACCACCTCGGCGGAGGTGTAGCCGGGACCCACCAGGCCGTAGCACCGACCGCCGATCGCGGCGACCTCGCCGATCGCGTAGATGTCGGGATCGCTTGTCTGGCAAGCCACGTCGGTGAGCACCCCGCCACGCTCGGCGCGCGTCAGTCCGGCGGCGGTCGCGAGCTCGTCGCGCGGCCGGATGCCGGCGGCGAAGATCACCAGACCGGCGTCGATGACCTGGCCGTCGGTCAGACTCACCCGCACCGAGGTGGTGCCGTCCGAATGCTCGACCGCCTCGATCGATTCGGTTCCGGTGCCGACGTGCACCGAGATACCGAGCTCGCCGATCATCCTGGCCAGCAGCCCACCGCCGGCCTCGTCGATCTGCTGGGCCATCAGCCGCGGCATCATCTCGATGACGTGGGTCTGCAACCCGAACTGGCGCAGCGCGTTAGCGGCTTCCAGGCCCAGCAGGCCGCCGCCGATCACGACACCCGCGGTGGCGTGCGAGGTTTCGACTGTGCGCTGGGCGTCGGCGCGGATGGCGTCGAGGTCGTCGAGCGTGCGGTACACGTGGCATGCGGGCAGGTCGTGGCCCGGCACCGGGGGCACGAACGCGTACGACCCGGTCGCCAGGACCAACGTGTCGTACGCGTGCCGCTGGCCGTCCGCCGTCGTCACTGTCTTTGCGGCGCGGTCTATTTCGGTGACGCGCTGGTTGAGCACGAGGCGGACCTGCTCGTCGCCCTCGTATTCGTTGCCGGGCAACGCCAGTAGCTTGCGATCCCAGCTTTCGGTGTAGGAGGTCAGGCCGACGCGGTCGTAGGCGGCGTCGGTCTCCTCGGCGAAAACCGTGATGCGCCAGAGTCCCTCGGCGTCACGGGCGCGCAGCGCCTCGACGAATCGGTGCCCTACCATGCCATGTCCGACTACGATGATGTGACGACGCGCACAGCTGGCGCGCGAAATCCCGTCTGCAGACATGGCTTTGAGAGTAACGGCCAGAAATTACGTTCTTTTCGCCCAATGTGACGGTCCTATGACGAGGATCTCACAACTCACAGGAAGGCCTGTGATTGATCGTTCGCTGCCGGCGAACGACAAGGTGGAACTTCAGCGGGGTCGACTCATGTTTGACCTAGTAGCCGGTCGAACAGGCACCGGTCACAGGAATCTCACAATCAAGTTCAAGGAATTAGAAGGGAAGCGCCATGAGCAGCCTCGCATTGTGGTCGCGGCCGGCCTGGGACACCGACCGGTGGTTGCGCGACTTTTTCGGACCCGCCGCCGCGGCGGACTGGAACACCCCGGCGACCAGCGGCTTCAAGCCCGCCGCCGAGATCGTCAAGGACGGCGACGACGCGATCGTACGGGTCGAGCTCCCGGGCGTTGACGTCGACCAGGACGTCAACGTGGAGGTCGACCGCGGACGGTTGGTCATCCACGGCGAGCACCGCGATCAGCGTTCGGAAGAGAAGGAAGGCCGCACGCTGCGGGAGATCCGGTACGGAGCGTTCCGCCGGTCGTTCCAGCTGCCCGGCCACGTCACCGGCGATGCCATCACGGCCACCTATGACGCCGGCGTGCTGACAGTGCGGGTCGCCGGTGCATACGCCGACAACCAGGCGCAGCGCATCGAGATCACCAAATAGTCTCCGGCCAGTTCGGAGAGAAACAGCCGAATCCGGCGGCGTCACAACGGCTCCGCCGGATTCGGCGCGTCAGCCCCAGCGGGCCAGCAGCTCCTTGGCCCGGGTCGCCAGCGCGGCCTGCAGGAACGGCCCGAAACTGATGCGCGCCACACCCAGCGGACCGAACGTCGCCGGGTCGTCCTGGTCGGGCAGCGCGATCGCGTTGACCGGCAACTCCAGCTCCGCGGTGAGGCGCCGCAACGTGTCGGGGTCGTGGCGGCCCACCGGATAGAGCACATCGGCGCCGGCGGCCGCCGCCTGATTCAGCCGTGCCACCGCCCGCTCGACGCGATCGGACGCCTCGCCGTCCTGGCGCACGAACAGATCCGTCCGGGCATTGATGACGACGTGCACCCCGGCCGCGTCGGCGGCCGACCGCAGCTCGCCGACCAGCTCGGCGTGTTCGCCGGCCGACCGCAACCGCTTGCCCTCCGAGTGCACGGTGTCCTCGATGTTCAGCCCGACGGCCCCGGCGCTGAGCAGGCCCTCGATCAGCCGGGCCGGCGGCTGCCCGTAACCGGACTCGATGTCCACCGACACGGGGACATCGACGGCGGCGGTGATCTGGGCGACCCGGGCGAGGACGTCGTCGAACGACATGCCCTCGTTGTCGGGTTTGCCGATCGAGTCCGCCATCGGGTGGCTGCCCACCGTCAGGGCGGCGAATCCGGCGCCGGTGGCCAGCCGCGCCGACCAGGCATCCCACACGGTCGGCAGGATGACCGGGTCACCCGGCCGGTGCAGTTTCAGCAGCGTGGCGGCCCGCTCGGCCGGCGGGGTGCGTCCCGTCATAAGTGTCTGCTCCCTCGGCATCCGGGCTCAACAAAACTGACGTGTGGCGTGTGCCGTGGATAGTATCGAGGGCGTACTGTGATCCGAAACACTGCCGAGGAGATCCGTTGACGAGCACGACTGGCACGACCGAATTCGCCGAACTCCACGACCTCATCGGCGGCCTGCGGCGGTGCGTGAGTTCCCTGCGGGCCCGATACGGTGACAGCCCGGCCATGCGGCGCATCGTCATCGACGCCGACCGCATCATGTCCGACGTCGACCTGCTCGACACCGACGTGTCCGAATTGGACCTGGCCGGCGCCACCGTGCAGCAGTCCGGCGAGAAGATCGTCATTCCAGACACCCAGTACGACAGCGAATTCTGGCGCGACGTCGACGACGAGGGTGTCGGCGGTCACAACAGGGCCTGAACAACCCAAGCCCCCCAGAAAAGGGGGGCTTTCCTCTGTGTACCCTTCGACCTACAGCCCGTTCGAAGAGGAACACACTAAATGAGCGCACCAACGGCGAACCGTCCTGCGTCCGGTGTCTTTTCACCCACGCGCGCCCGTATCCAGCAACGCACCCTACGCACCGACCGGTGGTGGATGTCGCCGCTGCGAATCGATCTCGGCTTCGCCGCCTTCCTTATCTATGCGACAGCGCGGGCGTTTCAACAGAATTACTTCTTCGTCCCCAAATACCACTACCTGACGCCGTTCTACTCGCCGTGCGTGAGCAAGGGTTGCGGTGAGGCCGGCGACATCTGGCCGCAGTTCCTTCCCGACGTGTGGTGGCTGCCGTACGCGGCGCTGTCGCTGCCGTTCCTCCTGCTGTTCCGGTTGACCTGCTACTACTACCGCGGCGCCTACTACCGCACGGTGTGGCAGTCGCCCACCGCCTGCGCGGTGGCCGAGCCGCGCGCCCACTACACCGGCGAGACGCGGTTCCCGCTGATCATCCAGAACACGCACCGGTACTTCTTCTACATCGCCGGCATCATCTCGGTGATCAACACCTACGACGCCATCGTCGCGTTTCACTCCGACAGCGGACCCGGCGGATTCGGTTTCGGTCTGGGCAATCTGATCCTGCTCGGCAACGTCATCATGCTCTGGATCTACACGCTGTCGTGCCACTCCTGCCGGCACGTCACCGGCGGCCGGCTCAAGCATTTCTCCAAGCACCCTGTGCGGTACTGGATCTGGACGCAGGTCAGCGTCATCAACACCCGGCACAAGATGTACGCCTGGATCACGCTGGGCACGCTGATGCTCACCGACTTCTACATCGCGCTGGTGGCCAGCGGCACCATCCCAGACCTGAGATTTGTTGGCTGACAAGCCATTTCGACATCAATCAGAATTTAGCTAGCGAGGGTTTCAATGGTTGAAATCGAGCGGCACACGTATGACGTGGTCGTGATCGGTGCGGGCGGCGCCGGGCTGCGTGCGGTCATCGAAGCGCGCGAACGGGGTTTGCGGGTTGCGGTGGTGTGCAAGTCGCTGTTCGGCAAGGCCCACACGGTGATGGCCGAGGGTGGCTGCGCGGCGTCCATGGGCAACACCAACCCGAAGGACAACTGGAAGACCCACTTCGGCGACACGATGCGCGGCGGGAAATTCCTCAACAACTGGCGCATGGCCGAACTGCACGCCAAGGAAGCCCCGGACCGCGTCTGGGAGCTGGAAACCTATGGCGCGCTGTTCGATCGCCTCAAGGACGGCAAGATCAGCCAGCGCAACTTCGGTGGGCACACCTACCCCCGGCTGGCCCACGTCGGTGACCGCACCGGCCTGGAGCTGATCCGCACCATGCAGCAGAAGATCGTGTCGCTGCAGCAGGAGGATTTCGCCGAGCTCGGCGACTACGAAGCCCGGATCCGGGTGTTCGCCGAAACCACGATCACCGAGTTGATCAAGGACGGCGACGCGATCGCCGGGGCGTTCGGCTACATCCGCGAAAGCGGAAACTTCATCTTGTTCGAGGCGCCCGCGGTGGTGCTGGCCACCGGCGGCATCGGCAAGTCGTTCAAGGTCACTTCGAACTCGTGGGAGTACACCGGCGACGGCCACGCACTGGCCCTGCGCGCGGGCGCGTCGCTGATCAACATGGAGTTCGTCCAGTTCCACCCGACGGGCATGGTGTGGCCGCCGAGTGTGAAGGGGATCTTGGTCACCGAGGGCGTTCGCGGCGACGGCGGGGTGCTGAAGAACTCGGACGACAAGCGGTTCATGTTCGATTACATCCCGTCGGTGTTCAAGGGCCAGTACGCGGAGTCCGAACAAGAAGCCGACCAGTGGCTCAAGGACAACGACTCGGCCCGCCGCACCCCGGACCTGTTGCCCCGCGACGAGGTCGCGCGCGCGATCAACTCCGAGGTCAAGGCCGGACGGGGCAGCCCACACGGCGGCGTCTTCCTCGACATCGCGTCGCGACTGACCCCGGCGGAGATCAACCGCCGCCTGCCGTCGATGTACCACCAGTTCAAGGAGCTGGCCGGGGTCGACATCACCAAGGAGCCCATGGAAGTCGGGCCGACCTGCCACTACGTGATGGGCGGCGTCGAGGTGGACGCCGACACCGGCGCCGCCACGGTCCCCGGGCTCTTCGCCGCCGGCGAATGCTCCGGCGGCATGCACGGCTCGAACCGGCTGGGCGGCAACTCGCTGTCGGACCTGCTGGTGTTCGGCCGGCGCGCCGGTCTGGGCGCGGCCGACTACGTGCGGGCGTTGAGCAGCCGTCCGGCCATCGCCGACGACGCCGTCGAGGCGGCGGCGAAGCGGGCGCTGTCACCCTTTGACGCGCCGGCCAACGGCGCCGCCGGGGAGAACCCCTACACCCTGCAGCTGGAACTGCAACAGTCGATGAACGACCTGGTCGGCATCATCCGCAAGTCCGACGAGATCACGGAGGCCCTGGCGCGGCTGGACAAGCTGCGGGCGCGGTTCAAGAACCTGCACGTGGAGGGGCAGCGGCGATACAACCCGGCCTGGAACCTCGCCATCGACCTGCGCAACATGCTGCTGGTCAGCGAATGCGTCGCCAAGGCCGCGCTGCAGCGCACCGAGAGCCGCGGCGGGCACACCCGCGACGACCACCCGTCGATGGACTCGTCGTGGCGCAAGGTGCTGCTGGTGTGCGAGGCGGCCGAGGGCGACGAGGTGATTCCGGACATCACCATCACGAAGAAGGATCAGACGCCGATGCGGCCCGATCTGCTGGAGCTGTTCGACATCGCCGAGCTGGAGAAGTACTACACCGACGAAGAACTCGCCGGGCACCCGGGACGGAGTGGCAAATGACCTACAACGCGACGATGCGGGTGTGGCGCGGCGACGACGCCGACGGCGGTTTGCAGGACTTCACGGTCGAGGTCAACGAGGGCGAGGTCGTCCTCGACATCATCCATCGCCTGCAGCAGACGCAGACGCCCGATCTGGCGGTCCGGTGGAACTGCAAGGCGGGCAAGTGTGGCTCCTGCTCGGCGGAGATCAACGGCAAGCCGCGGCTGCTCTGCATGACCCGGATGTCCACCTTCGCCGAGGACGAGGTGGTCACCGTCACGCCGCTGCGGACGTTCCCGGTGATCCGCGACCTGGTCACCGACGTCTCGTTCAACTACGAAAAGGCCCGCGAGATACCGTCTTTCGCGCCGCCCAAGGACCTGCAGCCCGGCGAATACCGGATGGCGCAGGAAGACGTCGGACGCTCCCAGGAGTTCCGCAAGTGCATCGAGTGCTTCCTGTGTCAGAACGTGTGCCACGTGGTGCGCGACCACGAGGAGAACAAGAAGGCGTTCGCCGGCCCACGCTTTTTGATGCGAATCGCCGAGCTGGAAATGCACCCGCTGGACACCCGCGACCGGCGCAACGACGCTCAGGACGAGCACGGCCTGGGCTACTGCAACATCACCAAGTGCTGCACCGAGGTCTGCCCGGAAAACATCAAGATCACCGACAACGCGCTGATCCCGATGAAAGAGCGGGTCGCCGACCGCAAGTACGACCCGGTGGTGTGGCTCGGTAACAAGCTGTTCCGTCGCTAGTCTTCCGCGAGGATTACGCGCCGAGACGGCGAAAGACGCTTCGATGGAACACGATGGGCGCCACCTCGGCGTCCACCGTCACCTCGCTGACCCGCAGCACCACGATGGTGTGATCGCCGGCCGGAATGAGTTGCTCGATCGCGCTTTCCAGCCAGAGGCCGGTGCCCTTGATGAACACCGCGCCGGTGGAACGCGAGACGGTTTCCAACCCCGCGAACCTGTCGCCGGTCTTGGCGGCCAGCGCCCGCGCGGCCGCGTCATGTTCCTCGCCCAGCACACTGATCCCCAGCATCGGCAGATCCTTGAGTTTGGGCCACGTCGTCGAGGTGTTCTGCACGCAGAACGACACCAACGGCGGATCCAGCGATACGGGCACAAAAGTGCTGGCGGCCAAACCTTCCCGCGTTCCGTTCACTTCGGCGGCGATCGCGACGACACCGGACGGGAAGTGACCGAAGGCCTCCCGCAGTGACGACGCTGTCAACTTGTCATTCGAGTTCACCGGACTTATTCGCCCCTAGAGCCGGAGACGGGATTTGTCGGATTTGACCCTACCCGGCTTCACTCGCCCGGGCGCGGCCACCCTCGCCCGTTTTCTAAGCGTTCTGCCGAATATCCGTGCGCCGCGGCGACATCCGGATGCGCCCGCAGCCTGCTCTTCCAGGCGTTGCGGCCGTAGACCGCGAAGATCGGATCCGAGGGATCGTCGATTCGCTGCGCGCGTGCCTCGAGTTCGTCGGGCAGCGACAGCACCGGTATCCGCGCGTCCAGGCGGGGGTTGAAGAAGAAGGGCACCGAGATGCGGTCGCCCGCCGGCCCCTGCAGGTTGACCCGGTGCTCGGTGGCCCGTAAGTACCCGCGCGTCGCCACCTCCAGCAGTTCACCGATGTTGACGATGAATGCGCCCTCGCGCGGCGGCACGTCGATCCAGCCGCCGTTCGAATGGCCGATTCCCGGCGGCCGCACCTGCAGGCCGGTGCTGCCCGGTTCCGCCAGCAGCAGTGTCAACACCCCCGAGTCGCGGTGCGCGCCCACGCCCTGCGGGCCGGCCGCGCGGCCCGGGTAGCGGATGATCTTGATCAGCGTGGCCGGCGCGTCGGCGAAGGCGGCGTCGAACACATCGGGCGGGCCGCCCAGCGCGGCCGCCCACTGCCGCAGCAGGGTGCGGGCCACCGCGGACAACGCGGCGTCCCACTCCGCCACGATCCCGGGCAGGTCCGGCAGCGCGGCGGGCCATTGATTGGGGCCCTGCAGCCACCGATAGTCGGATCCGTCCAGCCCACCGATCGCAGGTCGTTCCGGCCCGACGTCGATCTGCTCGCGCCAATCCACTTCCCCGCGGGTCAACTCGCGCCGAGCCGGGTGTAACCACGGAAGTGGGGACTGCGCACCATGGCGACGGCGTCCTTGTCCGGTTGCGGCAGCGCGAAGAGCCGGCGGGCCGCGTCCAGGACCCGCGTCACCAACTCCGGCGGCACGCCGTGACCGGTGAGATAGAAGAATCCGATCTCGTGGCCGGCGACGCGCAGGGCGTCCCGCAGGCGGCCGGGGTCGGCCCGCAGATCCACTGCGGGCAGCTCCGAGGGCAGCGCAGTGACGCCGCGCACATCGGTCATGTGCCCGTCATCACCGCAGGTAAATCGATTTTCAGGGCGTGACCTGCAGCTTCCCAACCGGTTGGTTAATTAGGCAATGAAATCTAGCTCACATTGGCTTGCATACCGCTGACGCTAGCGATATTTTAGCGGTGTTACTGGTGGGTAACTTAGACCTAGTACCCAACCACAAGTGGCATTCTCAACGAGGAGGACCGTAGTGAGCCACTACAAGAGCAACGTCCGCGACCAGGCGTTCAACCTGTTCGAAGTTCTGGGCGTTGACAAGGCATTGGGCCAAGGCGAATACAGCGATCTGGACGCCGACACCGCCCGCGAAATGTTGAACGAGATCAGCCGGCTGGCCGAAGGGCCGGTCGCGGAGTCGTTCGTCGAGGGCGACCGCAATCCGCCGGTCTTCGACCCCGAGACGCACTCGGTGACGCTGCCCGAGTCTTTCAAGAAGTCGGTTCGCGCCGTCATCGAGGCGGGTTGGGACAAGGTCGGCCTTGACGAGTCGCTGGGCGGCGTGCCCGCTCCCAAGGCGCTGCTGTGGGCCCTGCACGAACATCTCCTGGGCGCCAACCCGGCCGTGTGGATGTACGCCGGAGGGGCGGGCTTCGCCCAGATCCTTCACCACCTCGGCACCGACGAGCAGAAGAAGTGGGCCGAGCTGGCCGCCGAGCGCGGCTGGGGTTCGACCATGGTGCTCACCGAGCCGGACGCCGGCTCCGACGTGGGCGCCGGGCGGACCAAGGCGGTTCAGCAGGAGGACGGTTCCTGGCACATCGACGGGGTGAAGCGATTCATCACCTCCGCCGACTCCGGCGACCTGTTCGAGAACATCTTCCACCTGGTGCTGGCGCGCCCCGAGGGTGCCGGACCGGGCACCAAGGGCCTGTCGCTGTTCTTCGTGCCCAAGTTCCTGTTCGACTTCGAGACCGGTGAGCTGGGCGAGCGCAACGGCGTCTACGTCACCAACGTCGAGCACAAGATGGGCCTGAAGGTATCGGCGACGTGCGAGCTGAGCTTCGGCCAGCACGACGTCCCCGCCAAGGGCTGGCTGGTCGGCGAGGTGCACAACGGCATCGCGCAGATGTTCGAGGTGATCGAGCAGGCCCGCATGATGGTCGGCACCAAGGCCATCGCGACGCTGTCGACGGGTTACCTGAACGCGCTCGAGTACGCGAAGTCTCGCGTGCAGGGCGCCGACATGACCCAGATGACCGACAAGACCGCACCGCGAGTGACCATCACGCACCACCCCGACGTGCGCCGGTCGCTGATGACCCAGAAGGCGTACGCCGAGGGTCTGCGCGCGCTGTACCTGTTCACCGCGACCTACCAGGACTCGGCCGTCGCCGAGGCACTGCACGGTGTGGACGCCGAGCTGGCGGTCAAGGTCAACGACCTGATGCTGCCCGTCGTCAAGGGTGTGGGCTCGGAGCAGGCGTACGCCAAGCTCACCGAGAGCCTGCAGACCTTCGGTGGCTCCGGCTTCCTGCAGGACTACCCGATCGAGCAGTACATCCGGGACGCCAAGATCGACTCGCTGTACGAGGGCACCACGGCCATCCAGGCGCAAGACTTCTTCTTCCGCAAGATCGTCCGCGACAAGGGCCAGGCCCTGGCGCACGTGTCCGAGCAGATCCAGAAGTTCGTCGACAGCGAGTCCGGCAACGGCCGCTTGAAGACCGAGCGGGAGCTGCTGGCCAAGGCGCTGGAGGACGTGCAGGCGATGGCGGCGACGCTGACCGGCTACCTGATGGCGGCGCAGGAGGACGTGACCAGCCTGTACAAGGTGGGTCTGGGTTCGGTGCGCTTCCTGATGAGCGTCGGTGACCTGGTCATCGGCTGGTTGTTGCAGCGCCAGGCGGCGGTTGCCGTGGCGGCGCTCGACGCCGGCGCCAGCGGCGAGGAGAAGTCCTTCTACGAGGGCAAGATCGCGGTGGCATCGTTCTTCGCGAAGAACTTCCTGCCGTTGCTGACCAGCACTCGCGAGGTCATCGACACGCTGGACAACGACATCATGGAGCTCGACGAGGCCGCCTTCTAGGCCAACCTCGAACGCCACGCGCAAATCCCCCGCTTCGACCGCGAAGCGGGGGATTTGTCTTTTGCCGAACCGCGCAATCCCCCGGCAGCGAAAAGGCCGCCGCTGGATCCCCTCACTCCAGCGGCGGCCCTTTTCGCACGCCAGTCCGTGAAACGGGCCGGCACTCGCATTCGGGGGATGCCCCGTATTGCCGTCGGGGTCGGGGGGTCAGACCACAACACGGGGCCATCCGGTGGGTCGAATACCCGCGCCCCGATGGGACTAACCAGGAGTGACCCAACTCATTACGGGCGTCGAGCCCGCGCGGGCGAGGGCCGATGGGCCGTCAGGCCTCCAAGATCGCGGCGACGCCCTGGCCGCCGGCCGCGCAGATCGAGACCAGGGCGCGCACGGTGCCGCCGCCCTTCTGCTCGGCCTTACGCTGCGCCAGCTGCTTGGACGCTTGAGCCAGGATTCGTCCACCGGTGGCCGCGAACGGGTGGCCGGCGGCCAGCGAGGACCCGTTGACGTTGAGCTTGGACCGATCGATCGACCCCAGCGCGGCGTCCAGCCCCAGGCGCTCCTTGCAGTACTCCTCGGATTCCCACGCCTGCAGGTGGCACAGCACCACCGACGCGAACGCCTCGTGGATCTCGTAGAAGTCGAAGTCCTGCAGGCTCAGGCCGTTGCGGGCGAGCAGCCGCGGCACCGCGTAGGTCGGGGCCATCAGCAGGCCGTCGCGCCCGTTGACATAGTCGACCGCCGCGGTCTCCGAATCCACCAGGTAGGCCAGCGGGGTCAACGAATGCGCGGCCGCCCACTCGTCGGTGGCCAGCAGCGCCACCGACGCGCCGTCGGTCAGCGGGGTCGAGTTACCGGCCGTCATCGTCGCGTCACCGGCCTTCACGCCGAACACCGGACGCAACTTCGCCAGCTTCTCCGCCGACGAGTCCGCGCGCAGGTTGTCGTCGCGGTACAGCCCCAAGAACGGCGTGACCAGGTCGTCGAAAAAGCCGCGGTCGTAGGCGGCGGCCATGTTGCGATGGCTGGCGGCGGCCAGCTCGTCCTGGGCGACGCGGCTGATGCCCATCTTCTTCGCCGTCAGCGCCTGGTGCTCCCCCATGGACAGCCCGGTGCGGGGTTCGCTGTTGACCGGGATCTCGACGCCCAGCGTCGCGGGCAGCGTGCCCGCCAGCTTCAGCCGTTGCACGTTGGAGTTCGCGCGGCGCAGCTTGAGCAGCGTGCGGCGCAGGTTGTCGCCCAGGCCGATGGGCGCGTCGGAGGTGGTGTCCACACCGCCGGCTGCGGCCACGTCGTAGCGTCCCGCCGCGATGCCCTCGGCCGCGTTGACGGCCGCCTGCAGCCCGGTACCGCAGGCCTGCTGCAGGTCGAACGCGGGGGTGTGGGACGACAGCTGCGAGCCGAGCACACATTCACGCGTCAGGTTGAAGTCCCGGCTGTGCTTGAGGACGGCACCGCCGACCACCAGGCCCAGCCGCTCGCCGGCCAGCCCGAAGCGATCCACCAGCCCTTCCAGGGCGGCGGTGAACATGTCCTGGTTGGAGGCCTCCGCGTAGGCACCATCGGATCGGGCGAACGGGATGCGGTTGCCGCCGAGGACGGCCACGGGCCGCCGCTCGGAACTGCGTTGCTTGCTTGCCTCAGAACTTGCAGCGGCCACTGTTTTCTCCGTGTTTCTGGCGGTCTATCGGTTTGGGAGTCGCCCGTCTGGGGCCATACTACCCACTGTTCTTACTCTGCAGTAAGTTCGTCCTCGATACGGTTGTGCTGTAGGCATACCCCGACTTCGAAAGAATATGGAAGGTAGCTCCGGTGGCTCCCAAGGCTTCATCCGATCTGTTCTCTCAGATCGTCAACTCCGGTCCTGGATCGTTTCTCGCCAAGCAGCTCGGCGTCCCCCAACCCGAGACGCTGCGCCGCTACTCCGCCGGTGAACCGCCCCTGGCCGGGGCCTTGCTGATCGGCGGGGAGGGCAGGGTCGTCGAACCGCTGCGCGCGGCGCTGGACGCCGATTACGACCTGGTGGGCAACAACCTGGGCGGTCGCTGGGCCGACAAATTCGGCGGCCTGGTGTTCGATGCCACGGGCATCACCACGCCCGAGGGGCTCAGGGGGCTCTACGAGTTCTTCACCCCCCTGCTGCGCAATCTCGGCCATTCGGCGCGCGTCGCCGTGGTCGGCACCACGCCCGACGCCGCCGCGAGCCCGCACGAGCAGATCGCGCAGCGCGCGCTGGAGGGCTTCACGCGCTCGCTGGGCAAGGAGGTGCGTAACGGCACCACGGTGGCGCTGGTCTATCTCTCACCGGACGCCAAACCCGCTGCGACGGGCCTGGAGTCGACGATGCGGTTCATCCTGTCGGCCAAGTCCGCCTACGTCGACGGCCAGGTCTTCTACGTCGGTGAGGCGGATTCCACTCCCCCGGCGGACTGGGAGCGACCGCTGGACGGGAAGGTAGCCATCGTCACGGGCGCGGCGCGGGGAATCGGCGCGACGATCGCCGAGGTGTTCGCCCGCGACGGCGCACGCGTGGTCGCGATCGACGTGGAATCGGCCGCCGAGGCGCTGGCCGAGACCGCCAGCCGCGTCGGGGGCACCGCGCTGTGGCTCGACGTCACCGCCGAAGACGCCGTCGACAAGATCACCGAACACCTACGCGAACACCACGGCGGCCGCGCCGACGTGCTGGTCAACAACGCCGGCATCACCCGCGACAAGCTGCTGGCCAACATGGACGACGCTCGGTGGGACGCCGTCCTGGCGGTCAATCTGCTTGCCCCGCTGCGACTTACCGAAGGGCTCGTGTCCAACGGCACGCTCGGCGAGGGTGGTCGGGTGATCGGCCTGTCGTCGATGGCAGGCATCGCCGGCAACCGCGGCCAGACCAACTACGCGACCACGAAGGCCGGGATGATCGGCCTCACCCAGTCGCTGGCCCCGCAGCTCTACGACAAGGGCATCACGATCAATGCCGTCGCGCCGGGATTCATCGAAACCCAGATGACGGCCGCCATCCCGCTGGCCACCCGCGAGGTCGGGCGCCGGCTGAACTCGCTGCTGCAGGGCGGCCAGCCGGTGGACGTCGCGGAAACCATCGCCTACTTCGCCAGTCCGGCTTCAAACGCGGTGACGGGCAACGTCATTCGCGTCTGCGGCCAGGCGATGCTGGGCGCATAGGAGAATGTCATGAACCAGCCAAGCGGCCTGAAAAACATGTTGCGCGCGGCCGCCGGGGCCCTGCCGGTGGTGTCGCGCGGCAGCGAGTTGCCCACCCGGACGGTGACCATCGAGGAACTGCCGATCGACCGCGCCAATGTGGCCGAGTACGCGGGGGTGACCGGCCTGCGCTACGGCAACCACGTCCCGCTGACCTACCCGTTCGCGCTGACCTTTCCGGCGCTGATGTCGCTGGTGACCGGGTTCGACTTCCCTTTCGCCGCAATGGGATCGGTGCACACCGAGAACCAGATCACGCAGTACCGCCCGATCGCGGTCACCGATACCGTCGGGGTGCGCGTGCACGCCGAGAACCTGCGCGAGCACCGCAAGGGTCTGTTGGTCGATCTGGTGACCGACGTCAGCGTCGGCAACGACACCGCCTGGCATCAGGTGACGACCTTCTTACACCAGCAGCGGACCAGCCTGTCCGACGAACCCAAGCCGCCCCCGCAGAAGCAGCCCAAGCTACCGCCACCGTCGACTGTGCTGCGCATCAGCCCGGGGCTGATCCGGCGCTACGCCGACGTCGGGGGCGACCACAACCCGATCCACACCAACTCGGTCGCGGCCAAACTGTTCGGATTCCCTACGGTGATCGCGCACGGAATGTTCAGCGCCGCAGCTGTATTGGCGAATGTCGAGGCGCAGATCCCCGATGCCGTGCGTTATTCGGTGCGGTTCGGCAAGCCGGTGGTGCTGCCCGCAACCGCGGGGCTCTACATCGATGAACACGATGGCGGCTGGGACATTTCGCTGCGCAACATCGCCAAGGGCTACCCGCACCTGACCGGCACTGTCCGGGCGCTTTAGCGTCCCGCTAGCCCGCGTGCGTCGGGCTGCGGCCCTGTACAAGTACTTTCAAACCGTGGGCGCTGGTCGCGGTCAGCAGGAAAAGCAAAAACAGCCACAGGGGCGGCCGGGCGAGTTCCCAGACGAAGATCGCCGCCCAGATCGGTGAGCCCTGCGTCACCGCCAGCACGCCCGCGGCGCCGGCCAGCGACACCGCCGGCACGTGCAGGTGCGTCCCCGTCGCCCAGTTGATCATCAGCACCAGCGCGGACCCGGCGGCCGCGCCGGTCGCCAGTGAGGGCGTGAGCAGTCCGCCCGCCCCGCCGGCCCGCAGAAACAACGCTGTCAGAAGGGGTTTCAGCGCCAGAATCGCCAGCGCCGACAGCAAGGTCATGCCGCTGGCCAGGCTGACCGTCAGGATGCTGCGGCCGTTGCCGGGCAGCTCGGGCCACCAATGCGAACAGATCCCCATCACCAGGCCCGCCGCGGCAAGCGCGGGGATCAGCATCGGCGTGCGCATCGGACGGGCGGGCCGCGCTGCGGCCATCAACCGGTTGAAGGCCAGCCCCACCGCCAGAGCCACCGGCGCCAGCAGCAATCCGTGCGCGGTCAGCAGATACGTCGACTCCTCGATCGGCCACTGCAGGTTGGGCTGGTCGCGGGTGATCGCCGAGCCGACGGCGACCGCCAGGCCGGAGGAGAGAAACGCCGCGCCCACCGCGCGCGGCTGCCAGGTGCTGAGCAGGATCCGGATCGAGAACAGCGCCCCGGCCAGCGGGACCGCGTACACCGCGCCCAGCCCGGCCCCGGCCGCGCAGGCCAGCAAGACCTCACGATCATGCGGTGAAAGCCGCTTGAGCCATCCGGTGCCGAAATCGCTTAGCGCAGCCGCGAATTGACGCGGCGCCCCTTCTCGCCCCAGTGATGCGCCCGACCCGACGAGCAGCACCTGCAGCAAGGCATCGACGCTCCACGACAACCTGGGCACGGGCTCCCGCGCGGCGATGGTCTGCGCCAGTGGGGGCACCTCCGCCCGGCGCCGCAACAGCCACCACCCCAGGCCCGCCAGGGCGCCGCCGATCATCGGGCCTACGACCCGGCGGATCGGGCTGCTGGCGGCCACCCCCGCCAGTAACGCGCCGAAACTGTAGTGGTAGGTGGCGTGCTGGACAGCGCGCAGCACGAACGTCGTCGCCAATCCGGCGACTCCGGCGAGCAACCCGACGATGGTTACCGCACAAAAGAAGTCGAGGTTGCCGCGGTCCGAGCCGGGGGCGCTCATCCGGGCCACCTGCACGAAGGTAGGCCTAGTCGCCCGCGGCGTCCGAGCCGCCCGCCGCGGCCGCTTCGCGTTCCGCCGGCGAGCCCTTGAGGCCGTACCAGAACAGGTCGACCATCAGCTGGGCCGCCTCCTCGACGTCGACGTCGCCGGCGGACAGCCGGTTGGCGACCGCCTCGCCCGCGCCCACCAGGGCCACGGCCATCATCTCGTGCTCCCGCTCGGAGCGCGGGTTGCGGCTACCCGCCCGCATCAGCCCGGCCACCAGTTCGATGATCTGCTCGCGTCCCTCTCGGACCATGTGGGCGAACGCCTGCGAGCTGGTGGCCTGGGTGTACATCACGATCCAGGAAGCCCGATTGGCGTCGATGTAACGCATGAACGACGCGATGGTGTTACGCAGCATGTCGTTGGGGCTCTGCCGGAAATCGATGTCGGCGCGCACGACGTCGATGAACCGACCCATCTCCCGGTTCAGGCAGGCGCCGAACAGGTCTTCCTTGGAGCCGTAGTACAGGTACAGCATCGGCTTGGAGATCTGCGCCTCGGCGGCGATGGCGTCCATCGAGGTCTCGTGATAGCCGTTGACCGAGAACATCTGCACGGCGGCGTCGAGCATCTGCTGCTCACGGACGGCACGCGGTAACCGCTTGGTACCACCCGCCATCGCATGCCTCTCCGTCTATCTGACTCAAGAGTAAGCAACGCGGCGCCGCGGCACACCCACTAGTGACCGCAGGTGGCGCTGCGGCCCTTCATCGTCGCCACCCGCACCAGCGACTCGTCGACCTGCTGGGCCGGCAATTCCCCCGACGCGACAGCCTTTTGCAACCGGTCCAAGACCGCAGGCACCTCGTCGGTGGTGACCCACAGGGCGACGTCGACGCCGGCCCGCAGGCTGCGCAGCACCGCCTCCGATACCCCGTACCGATCGGAGATGGCGGCCATGCTGGACAGGTCGTCGCTGAACACCGGCCCGGTGAACGGCGGGCCCTTGTAGCCGACGCCGTTGCGCAGCAGCTGCACCGCCTCGGGGCTCAGGCTGGCCGGGGCGTCGCCGGTGAGTCCGGGAACCTGCAAGTGGCCCACCATCACCGCGACCGGCGCAGCGGCCACCAGCGTCCGGTAGGGCACCAGATCGCTGTTCTGCAAACTGTCCAGCGGCGGCGTGACCACACCCCCGGTGTGTGAATCACCCGAGCCATGCCCGTGGCCGGGGAAGTGCTTGAGCACCGGGAGCAGCCCGGCCTCCCGCAACCCCTGCGCATAAGCCCCGGCGTAGTCGGTGACCGTGGCCGGATCCGCGCCGAACGAGCGGTTGCCGATCACGGCGTCGTCAGGCTCGTCGCTGACGTCGACGACGGGCGCGAAGTCGACGGTGATGCCCAGGTCGTGCATCTTCTTGCCGCGGTCGGCGGCCAGGTCATGCACCTGCTGGACGGTTTGCGTCTGTGCCAGCTCCCGGGGCGGCGGCGACGTCCCGATCAGCGATTTCAGCCGCGAGACCCGGCCGCCCTCTTCGTCGACGCTGACGGCCAGCGGCAGGGGGCCCGCCTTGGCCGTGATGTCGGCCAGCGGGCCCTTGAAGATCGACAGGTCGGTCCAGCTGCCGATGAAGATTCCGCCCACGTGATAGCCGTTGACGACGGCCCGGGCGTCGTCGGCGTTCTTCACACCGACCATCAAGAGCTGGGCCAGCTTGTCGCGGATGTTCAGGGTGGCCGGCACCGCCGACGGGTCGGCGCACACCGGCGGCGCCGGGGCGGCCACCGGCTTGCTTGACGTGGAAGTCGACGGGCGGGGCGGGTGTGCGGCGTGGTGGCCGCAGCCGGCCACCAGCGCCAACGCGACTGCGAGCACGGCGAAGGTGCGCGAAAATGCCATCGGGCCATGCTTTCACGACGGGCGTTTCGTACCCGGCTCCAGGGGGCATCAGCGGTACGTTGCTGATCAGGGGTCTGGGGCTTGTCGGGGCGCCTTTTGACTGGCAGGGAGGGAGCCGGCGATGATCCGTTTCACGTTGGCCGCCGCGGTCAGCGTCGCGGTCGGTTTGTCCGCCGGGGTGGCGACGACGGTCGGAATCACGCTCGCCGTCGCCGACCACAGCTTGGTGCAGGTGCCACCCGTTCAGCGCCCCGCGCTCCCGGCCGGTCCCTATCAGGTGGAATACGGCGACCGCTGTGTGCACGGACACTGTCTGCACTGGTGACCGGCGGCCCGGTGGCAGCGCGGGCTTCTGCTAGGTTGGCGCTAGGTTGAAAGTCACGACCGCAAGCCGACACTCAGGAGCCGTCGAATGAACCGGATCGTTGCGCCCGCCGCAGCGAGCGTTGTGGTTGGCCTGTTGCTCGGCGCGGCCGCGATTTTCGGGATCACGCTGATGGTCCAGCAAGACACGAAGCCGCCACTTCCCGGGGGCGATCCGCAGTCGTCAGTGCTCAACCGGGTCGAGTACGGCAACCGTAGCTAGCCGGTCGGAGACGGGGACCGGAGCGCCGGTCTCATGCTCGACGGCCGAGCCGGTGTCGCGGCGATGGTTGTGGTTGGTCGGTGCGTTCGCGCTGGCCCTGACGTTCATCCAATCGCCCGGGCGGATCTCCCCCGACACCAAGCTTGACCTCACCGCCAACCCGCTGCGCTTTCTGGCCCGGGCAACCAATCTATGGAACAGCGAGCTGCCGTTCGGGCAGGCGCAGAACCAGGCCTACGGCTACCTGTTTCCGCACGGCACCTTCTTTCTCCTCGGCCATGCGCTGGGCGTGCCCGGCTGGATCACCCAGCGGCTGTGGTGGGCGCTGCTGCTCACGGTTGGCTTCTGGGGGCTGCTACGGGTCGCCGAGGCGTTGCGGATCGGCAGCCCGGCGTCACGGGTGATCGCCGCGGTCGCATTTGCGCTGTCGCCTCGAGTGCTGACCACCCTCGGCTCGATCTCGTCGGAAACGCTGCCAATGATGTTGGCGCCGTGGGTCTTGCTGCCCACGATCCTGGCGCTGCGAGGCTCCGGCCACCGGTCAGTGCGCGCGCTGGCCGGGCAGGCGGGGCTGGCAGTCGCGCTGATGGGTGCGGTGAACGCCATCGCGACCCTGGCCGGCTGCCTGCCGGCGGTGATCTGGTGGGCGTGCCACCGGCCGAGCCGGTTGTGGTGGCGGTACACCGGGTGGTGGCTGGTGGCGCTGCTGTTGGCCACGCTGTGGTGGGTGATGGCGCTGGTGATGCTGCGCGCGATCAGCCCCCCGTTCCTGGACTTCATCGAGTCCTCCGGCGTGACGACGCAATGGTCGTCACTGGTCGAGATGTTGCGCGGTACCGACAGCTGGACCCCGTACGTTGCGCCGACCGCCACCGCGGGCGCTCCGCTGGTGACCGGGTCGGCCGCCGTGCTCGGAACCTGCCTGGTCGCCGCGGCCGGACTGGCGGGGCTGGCCAGCCCGGCCATGCCGGCGCGCGGGCGGCTGGTGACGATGTTGTTGACCGGGGTGGTGTTGATGGCCGCCGGATACAGCGGCGGCCTGGGCTCGCCGGTGGCGCACGCGGTGCAGGCCTTCCTGGACGCCGGTGGCGCCCCGCTGCGCAACGTGCACAAGCTCGGTTCGGTGATCAGGATCCCGGTGGTGCTGGGCCTCGCGCAGTTGCTGGGCCGGATACCGCTGCCGGGCGGCGCACCAATGTTGGTGTGGCTGCGGTCCTTTGCGCATCCCGAGCGTGACAAGCGCGTCGCGGCCGCGATCGTCGTCGTGACGGCGCTGATGGTCAGCACGTCACTGGCGTGGACCGGCCGGCTGGCCCCGCCCGGAACCTTCACCGCCATCCCGCAGTACTGGCACGAGGCCGCCGACTGGCTCACCGAACACAACACCGGGACGCCGATACCCGGGCGGGTACTCGTGGTTCCGGGCGCGCCGTTCGCCACCCAGGTGTGGGGCACCAGTCACGACGAGCCGCTGCAGGTGCTGGGCGCCAGCCCGTGGGGGGTGCGCGATTCCATCCCGCTGACCCCGCCGCAGACCATCCGGGCGCTGGATTCGGTGCAGCGCTTGTTCGCCGCCGGCCGGCCCTCGGCGGGGCTAGCCGATACCCTTGCCCGCCAAGGCATTTCCTACCTGGCTTTGCGCAACGACCTGGACCCCGACACGTCGCGCTCGGCGCGCCCGATCCTGGTGCACCGCGCGGTCGACGGGTCACCGGGGCTGCGCAAGGTCGCACAGTTCGGCGCGCCGGTGGGGCCGGGCACCCTGGCGGGTTTCGTCGCGGACAGCGGACTGCGGCCGCGATACCCGGCGGTCGAGATTTATCGGGTCGGCGGCGACACCGACCCCGCCACACCGTATTTCGTCGATACCGACCGGCTGGCCCGGGTCGACGGCGGACCCGAGGCGCTGCTGCGCCTCGACGAGCGCCGGCGACTGCTGGGTCAGCCGCCGCTGGGCCCCACGCTGCTTTCCGCGGACGCGCGGGGCACCGGGCTGCCGATGAATGCGGGGGTGATGATCACCGACACCCCGGTGGCGCGGGAGACGGATTATGGCCGGGTCGACCAACATTCATCGGCGATCCGCGCCCCCGGCGATGCGCGGCACACCTACAACCGGGTGCCCGACTACCCCGTCCCCGGCGCCGAGCCGGTCGCCGGCGCCTGGTCCGGCGGGCGGATCACGGTATCGAGTTCGTCGTCGGATTCCACCGCGATGCCCGACGTCGCGCCGGCCACCTCCCCCGCCGCCGCGATCGACGGGGATTCGGCGACGGCCTGGGTGTCGAACTCGCTGCAGGCCGCCGTCGGTCAATGGATGCGCATCGACTTCGACCACCCGGTGACCAACGCGGCGATCACGCTGACGCCCAGCGCCACCGCCGTCGGCGCCCAGGTGCGCCGAATCCTGGTCGAGACCGCCACCGGCAGCACCACTTTGCGCTTCGACGAGCCGGGCAAGCCGCTGGTCGCGGCACTGCCCTATGGCGAGACCCCCTGGGTGCGAATCACCGCCGCCGGAACCGACGACGGGTCCGCCGGGGTGCAGTTCGGCATCACCGACCTGTCGATTACCCAATACGACGCGTCCGGATTCGCCCACCAGGTCGAGCTGCGGCACACCGTGCGGGTGCCCGGGCCGCCGCCGGGATCGGCGGTCGCCGGGTGGGATCTGGGATCGGAACTGCTGGGCAGGCCGGGTTGCGCACCAGCTCCCGACGGTGTGCGCTGTGCGCCGTCGATGGCCCTGGCACCGGAGGAACCGGTCAATTTCAGCCGGACGCTGACCGTGCCGACGGCGACGTCGGTGACCCCGACGGTGTGGGTGCGGCCGCGCCAAGGCCCCAAGCTGGCCGACCTGATCACTGAACCGAATGTCACCGTGGCTCATGGTGATTCGGATACCGTCGACGTTCTCGGCTCCGCGTACGCGGCCGCCGACGGCGACCCCGCCACGGCGTGGACGGCGCCGCAGCGTGTGGTGCAGCACAAGACCCCGCCGACCCTGACGCTCACGCTGCCGCGCCCCACCCAGGTCACCGGGTTGCGACTGGTCCCGAGCAGGTCGACCTTGCCCGCCCACCCGACGATGGTGGCCATCAACCTGGGCGACGGCCCGCAGGCCGCCGCGGTGCGACCCGACGGGACGCAGATTGTGCCGCTGAAACCCCGGGTGACCGACACCGTGACGATCAGCCTGCTGAATTGGCAAGACGTCATCGACCGCAACGCTTTGGGTTTCGACCAGCTCAAGCCGCCGGGGTTGGCCGAGGTCGCGGCGCTGGGCGCCGACGGCAACCCGATCGCACCGGGCGACGCGGCACGCAACCGCGGCCGGGAGATCGGCGTCGGATGCGACCGCGGACCCGTCATCGCGGTCGCGGGCCGGTTCGTGCACACCGCGATTCACACCACCGTGGGGGCCATCCTGGATGACGCGCCGCTGGCCGCGGTGCCCTGCGAGCGCGACCCGATCGCGCTGCCCGCGGGTCAACAGGAGCTCTTGGTCAGCCCCGGCGCCCAGTTCGTCGTCGACGGGGCCGAGCTGACCGCCTCCGCCGCCCCCGAAACCGCACAGCCGGTGCGTGTTTCGTCATGGCGGGCCTGGGGCCCGGCCCGCCGCGAGGTGCAGGCGCCCGCCTCGGCCACATCCCGGGTGCTGGTCATCCCGGAAAGCATCAACCCGGGTTGGGTGGCACACACCAGCGCCGGGACCCGCTTGACGCCGATCGCCGTCAACGGGTGGCAACAGGGCTGGGTGGTGCCCGCGGGCGACCCGGGCACCATCACGCTGACGTTCGCCTCCAACTCGCTCTACCGCGCGGGCCTGGCGGTGGGGCTGGCCCTGCTTCCGCTGCTCGCGATGCTCGCGCTCTGGCGCACCCGGCGAAAGGACGACCCGACCGAGCCCGCACGGCCGTGGCGGCCCGGCGCATCAGCGAGCGTCGCGGCGCTGGCTGCGGCCGGCCTGATCGCCGGGTGGGGCGGTGTGGTGGTGATGGGCATCGCCCTGGGCCTGCGCTACGCGCTGCGCCGGCGGCGTTGGGAACGCTTCAGCGTGGTGTGCAGTGCCAGCGGGCTGATCCTGGCCGGGGCGGCGCTGTCGCGGCAGCCCTGGCGCTCGGCCGACGGCTACGCCGGCCATTCCGCCGGTGTCCAGCTGCTGGCACTGATTTCGGTTGCGGTGCTTGCCGCTTCGGTGGTTGCGGTACCCGAACGTGCGCAGGCGCCGCGCGACGAATAGTCGGCCGGGCTCTTGGCTACCCGTTTACCGGCTGATTGACTGGATACGCGGGTTGGCGTAACCGCCACCAACCGAGGAGTCACGCGCCATGGACTGGTTTTCGGCACCCGAATATTGGGTGGGCAGACTGGTGCTCGAGCGCGGCGCCGCGGTGATTTACCTGCTCGGTTTCGTCGCGGCCGCGGTCCAGTTTCGCGCGCTCATCGGCGAGCGCGGCATCCTGCCCATTCCGCAGTTCTTGGCCAGGCAAACCTTCTGGCGCACGCCGAGCCTTTTCCACCTGCGCTATTCCGATCGGCTGTTTTCGGCCGTCTCGTGGTTCGGCGCGGCACTGTCGGCGGCGATCGCCGTCGGGGCCGCCGACGCGGTGCCGCTGTGGGCGGCGATGGCGATGTGGCTGACGCTGTGGGTGCTTTACCTGTCGATCGTCAACGTCGGACAGACCTGGTACTCGTTCGGCTGGGAATCGCTACTGCTCGAGACCGGGTTCCTGATGATCTTTTTGGGCAACCACGCCGTGGCGCCGCCGGTGCTGACGCTCTGGATGGTTCGGCTGCTGTTGTTCCGCGTCGAGTTCGGTGCGGGGCTGATCAAGATGCGCGGCGACCCGTGCTGGCGTGACCTGACGTGTTTGTACTACCACCATGAGACGCAGCCGATGCCTGGGCCGCTGAGCTGGTTCTTCCACCATCTGCCCAAACCGCTGCATCGGATCGAGGTGGCGGGCAACCATTTCGCGCAGCTGATCGTGCCGTTCGGATTGTTCGCCCCGCAGCCGGTGGCCGGCGTGGCCGCCGCGATCATCGTCGTCACCCAGCTGTGGCTGGTCGCCTCGGGCAATTTCGCCTGGCTCAATTGGGTGACAATCGTGCTGGCGTTCAGCGCAATCGACGACGCGTCGGTGGCGATGCTGCTGCCCGAGGGACTCGTTCCGGCACACGGGGGTCTGGCGGCGCATTTGTCACAGCCGCTGTGGTTCGTCGGCCTGGTAATCGCGGTGACGGCCGCGGTGTTGTTCATGAGCTACTGGCCGTTGGCCAACATGTTGTCGTCGCGGCAGCGAATGAATATGTCGTTCAACTCGTTTCATCTGGTCAACACCTACGGGGCGTTCGGCAGTATCGGGCGGATCCGTCGTGAGGTGGTGATCGAAGGCACCGACGAGGCGCTGATCACCGCCCAAACCGTCTGGAAGGAATACGAATTCAAGGGCAAGCCGGGGGCGGTGCGCCGGTTGCCGCGACAGTGGGCCCCGTATCATCTGCGCCTGGACTGGCTGATGTGGTTCGCCGCGATCTCGCCCGGCTACGCGCAGCCATGGCTGAGGCCCTTCATGCAGCGGTTGCTGCAAAACGATCGGGCGACGCTACGCTTGTTGCGCCACAACCCTTTTCCCGAATCTCCGCCCCGCTTGGTGCGGGCCCAGCTCTACCAGTATCGCTTCACCACACCGGCGGAGCTGCGCCGTGACCGGGCCTGGTGGCATCGCGCCCTGGTCGGCGGTTACGTGCCACCGATGGCCCTGTCGACGGCGACCAGCGCCGGGTGAGGCTGTCCTACTTCTGGTAGGACAGCGCTCCGGTGCCCGCGAGCCGTCCGCCCTCGACGATCAGGTACTCGGGACGGATGGGCTTGCCGGCGAACCAGCTCTCCAGGATCTCCCGGGTGCCGGCGGCGTAACGCGCCTGAGCGGACAACGTGGTACCCGAAACATGCGGCGTCATGGCGTTATTCGGCATGGTCCGCCAGGGGTGGTCGGGCGGCGGGGGCTGCGGGTACCACACGTCACCGGCGTAGCCCGCGAGCTGCCCGGATTTCAGCGCGGCGACGATCGCTTCCGGGACCGTCTCCTCGGCGCGGGCGGTGTTGACGATGTAGGAGCCCCGCCGCATCGTCGAGATCAGCTGCTCGTTGAACATCCTGCGGGTGTCGTCGTACAGCGGTGAATGGACGGACACCACGTCGACGGCCTGCACCAGCGACTCCACGTCGGGGTGAAACGTCACGTTGAGTTGTTTCTCCACGTCCGGCGCCAGCCGGCGGGTGTCGGTGTAATGCAGGTTGACGTCGAACGGCGCCAGCCGGCGCAGTACCGCACGCCCGATCCGGCCGGCGGCGATGACGCCGACGTCCATGCCCTCGAGGTCGTAAGCGCGCTCGACGCAGTCGGCGATGTTCCAGCCGCCTTCGGCGGCCCACCGATGCGACGGCACGAAATTGCGCACCAGCGCGAGGATCTGCATCACCGCGTGCTCGGCGACGCTGATGCTGTTGCTGTACGTCACCTCGGCGACGGTGATCCCGCGTTCTTTCGCGGCGTCCAGATCCACGTGGTCGGAGCCGATGCCCGCGGTCAACGCCAGCTTCAGTTTGGGCGCCTTGGCGATGCGTTCCTTCGTCAGGTAGGCCGGCCAAAACGGTTGCGAGATCACGATGTCGGCGTCGGCCAGCTCACGCTCGAATTCCGAGTCGGGGCCCTCCTTGTCCGACGTCACCACCAACTCGTGCCCGGCGTCTTCGAAGAACTTGCGCAGCCCCAGCTCACCCGAGACGCAGCCGAGCAGCTCACCGGGCGTGAAGTCGATCTTGGACGGAGTCGGCAAGGTGCTGCCGTCGGGATAGGCGTGGATCGTCGGGATGCTGTCGCGCGCGTAGGTCGGCGGGTAGCCATCGACGGGGTCGGGGTAGAGCACCATCACACACTTGGCCATTGAAGTCCTCCTTGAGCGGAATCAATCCCAGTCTCAGAGGGCGCTCACGTCGTGTCAAAGACGCGGTTCCGACCGGCTGATAGGCAACGCCGATCACTCGAGGCTGGGTCAGGGCAACTCGCTGAGCGTCGCACCGATGCGGGCCTCGCGCGCGGTTCGTCGCAATGCGCGCGCCAGCAACGAGCCCGGCTCTGCCCTGTTGGTCACCAGCGCTATCAGCGCCGTGACCGAGGGGCGCCGCAGCCGCAGCACGCTGACCCCGACCGGTACGCCCAGGGTGTGAATCCACGGCTGCGGCACGATACTCGCCCACCGGCCGGTGCGAACGTGCGCGAATAGCGCGGCCACGGAATCGGTTTCCAGCTGCGCGGCGACCTGCAGGCCGTGGGTGGCCAGCGCGTCGTCGATGAGCCGGCGGCCGCGCATGCCCTGAGTGAGCAGACACAGCGGTAGCTGCACCGCTTCGGACCACGCGATGGTTTCCGCTTTATCGCCGAGCAGCTCGGCGGCGGCGATGAGCACCGGCTGCTCGTGGTACAGCGGAGTCACCAGCAGATCGGCCGTGTCCTGCTGGTCGGGGTAGAGGATGCCCGCGTCCAATTCGAAGTTGCGGACCCGGTCGACGATCCCGGCCGAGCGCAGGTTCACCTCGAGCCGAACGCGCACCAAGGGGTGTGCCGCGCAAAACGGATCCGTAAGCAGCGCAACGGTAGTCGAGGCGGCCGGCACCACGCCGAGCCGCAATTCGCCGGTGAGGCCGGCGCGCAACGCGGTGACTTCCTGTTCCATGGCGTCGCGGTCGGCCAGGATGCGCCGCGCCCACGGCACCAGCCGCTCACCTTCTGGAGTCAGGCCCTCGAACTTCTGTCCGCGCCGCACCAGCGGGACGTTGAGTTCGGCTTCGAGCTTGCGGATCGCTTCCGACAGCGCGGGCTGCGACACGTAACAGGCCCTCGCGGCGCGCGCGAAGTGACGCTCCTGAGCGAGCGCGACGAAGTATTCCAGCTGACGGAACAGCATGAGCCATTCGATCATGCCGCCGGCCGTTAGCGGGTACTCGTCTTGGCGACCGAAGGTTCAGCCGTGACACGAAGTATGCGAAGGAGGCGCGGTGCCCAAACAGTTCGAAGTCGGAGATCACGTCAGGTGGAATTCCGAAGCCGGCCGGGTGAGCGGCACCATCGTGAAAAAGCACACCCGCGACACCGAGTACAAAGGCCACAAACGGCACTGCACCGAAGACGACCCGCAATACGAGATCAAAAGCGACAAAACCGACCACGTCGCGATGCACAAGGGCGACGCCCTGGAGAAGATCGACTAGAACGAGCACGGCACAACCATGGGCGAGCACGACGAGATCTGGACCATCGGACACTGGACATGCCCGGTGCCGACCTTCTTGGAGCCCCTGGATGACGCCCGCATCGACCTGCTCGCCGACGTGCGCGCTCAGCCTGGCTCGCGACGCAGCCCCCAGTTCGGCAGCGCAGAGATGGCGCGCTGGCTGGGTGACGCCGGCGTCGGTTACATCCACCTTCCCGAGCTCGGCGGACGCCGCCGTCAGCAAAGCGTCGATCCCGCCATCAACGCCGGCTGGCAAAACGCGAGCTTCAAGAATTACGCCGACTACACCCTCACCGGCGAATACCAGCGCGGCCTCACCCGGCTGATCACCCTGGCCCGGTCACACCGACTGGCGATCATGTGTGGCGAGCCGATGCCCTGGCGATGCCACCGGCAGCTGATCGCGAACAACCTTGTCGCGCAAGGGTGGACGGTATGGCACCTGATGAGCGGGTCGGTCCCGCGTCAGCACCGGCTCGGTCAATGGGGCGCCACCCCCGTCGTCGACGAGCGCGGGCACGTGACGTACCCGGCGGAGCCGACGTTGTCGGAGCTAACCGACGTATCAGATCAGGAGGCGGGGCCGTAGTCGCGACGCGGTGACATCAACTCCGGCGGCAAGATCATCGATCAGCGCGTTGACGTAGTCCACCAATCCGGCGACGTCGATGTCGTGCGGCGCCGGCCGGTCCGCGTGGCCGAGATGGCCTGCCGCGCGACGGAGCAACGTGGTTGCCCCATTCGGGTTGCCCCGCTGGACGTGGGTGATCCCCACCGCGAGCTGCGTCAGGCCTTGCCACAGTGGCTGCTCGTTGGTTGGACCGTTCTTCCATGCGGCCTCTAAAACCTCGTGGGCGTTGAAGGCGAGACCGCGATCCAGCAGATCCTGGGCATACGCGAGGGTCTCGGCCGGCGCCAGCGCCAGGTCATCCGGGACGCGTGGCACACCCGCGCTGCCGGGCGGAAGTGGTCGGCCAAAAGCGTCGCGCGGCCGGGCATTTCGCGGCCGACCCGATTCGTCACGATCGCGCTCCGACATCTGCAACGGTTTCCCGAACTACAGCGTTTCGTCCAGCTCACCGAGGCGGTCGGTCAGCCGCAGGTTCTCGGAGTAGTCGACCGGGCAACTGATCAGCGAGACGCCGTCGTCGTCGAGCGCGGTCCGCAGGGTCGGCAGCAGCTCCTCGGCATGAGAGATCCGGTATCCCTTGGCGCCGAAGCTTTCCGCGTAGGTCACCACGTCCGGGTTGTTGAACTTCACGTAGTAGTGCTCGCCGAGTTCGAGGTCCATCTTCCATTCTATGAGGCCGTAACCGCCGTCCTCCCAAATCAGCACCACCAGCGGGATCCGCTCGCGCACGGCGGTCTCGATTTCTTGCGAGTTCATCAGGAACGCGCCGTCGCCGACGACGGCCAGCACCTTGCACTCCGGCTGGGCCAGCTTGACGCCGAGGGCCCCCGGCAGGGCGAAGCTCATGGTGGACAGGCCATTTGAGATCAGACAGGTGTTCTTTTCATACGTGGGGTAAAGCCGGGCCATCCACATCTTGGTCGCGCCGGTGTCGACCAGGACGACGTCGCTGCGGCCCAGCGCCGCACGGGTGTCGGCCACCACCCGCGCCGGCGCCAGCGGGTAGCGCGAATCCTGTTGTCCCCGTTGGAATTCCTCGGCCAGCAGACCCGAGCCGGGGACGTCGGCGGCGTGAGCGAAGGTGTGACCGGACAGCGCGTCGGTGAGGGCGTTCAAGGAATCGCTGATGTCACCGATGATCCCCACGTCGACCGAGTAGTGCGCGTCGACCTCGGCCGGGAACCGGTGAACGTGGATGATCCTCTTGTCGGCCTGCGGGTTGATCCGCACCGGGTCGAACTCCTGCAGCTCGTAGCCGACGGCGATGACGGCGTCGGCGTTGTCGAACCCGAAGTTGACGTAGTCGTGCCGCATGAAGCCCAGCGTGCCGATGCTGTTGGGGTGATCGTCGGGCATGACGCCCTTGCCGTGGAAGGTGTTGGCGACCTGGATGCCGAATTCCTCGGAGAAGCGCACCAGGGCTTTGGTGGCGTCGGCGCGCGCGGCGCCGTGCCCGGCCAGCAGCACCGGCCGCTTCGCGTTGCGCAGGACGTCGACGGCGCGCGCCACCTGGCGGGGGGCCGGGGCGTCGGCGCGTACGACGTTGCGAGGCAACGGTCGCAGGTCGTAGTCGGCCTCGTCGGCATCGATGTGCTCGGGCACGGCCAGATATACCGCGGCCGGCCGCTCCGCCTCGGAGACTTTGAACGCCTTACGGACCATCTCGGGGATGGCGCGCGCGGTAGGGATGCCGGCCGCCCACCGGGTGATGGGGGCGAACATCGACACCAGGTCGACGTACTGGTGCGACTCCTTGAACTCCCGGTCGTGGCCCACCTGCGCGGAGATGGCGACCAGCGGGGTGCTGTTGGTGGTGGCGTCGGCGACACCGAGTTGCATGTTGATCGCGCCGGGGCCCAATGTGGCCGACACCACCGCGGCCCGGCCGGTGACCCTGCCGTACATCTCCGCCATGAACGAGGCGGCCTGCTCGTGCCGGGTGAGCACATACCGGATGCTCGACGACGCGAGCGCCTGCACGAACCGGATGTTCTCCTCGCCGGGAACCCCGAACACGACGGAAACACCCTCGTTTTCCAGGCACTTGACGATCAGCTCAGCGGCCTTGCTCATCCGACACCTCCCTTAGGGGAACGATAGTGGCAGGCTAGGTGTTGGACTTTTCAGCCACGAACCCGATGAAGGAGGGCCGACGTGCCCATCGCCACCATTAACCCGGCTACCGGCGAAACAGTGAAGACCTTCACCGCGGCCACCGATCAAGAAGTCGATGCCGCGATTGCCCGTGCCTACGACCGCTTCCTCGACTACCGCCACAACACCACGTTTGCCCAGCGCGCCCAGTGGGCAAACGCGACCGCCGACCTGCTGGAGGCCGAGGCCGACGACGTCGCGGCCATGATGACGCTGGAGATGGGCAAGACCCTGAAGTCGGCCAAGGCCGAAGCGCTGAAGTGCGCCAAGGGTTTTCGCTACTACGCCGAAAACGCCGAGCAGCTACTGGCCGACGAGCCGGCCGACGCCGAGGCAGTGGGCGCGAAGAAGGCCTACACCCGCTACCAGCCGCTCGGGGTGGTGCTGGCGGTGATGCCGTGGAACTTCCCGCTGTGGCAGGCCGTGCGGTTCGCCGCACCGGCGCTGATGGCGGGCAACGTCGGGATCCTCAAGCATGCGTCGAACGTGCCGCAGAGCGCGCTGTACCTCGCCGACGTCATCGCCCGCGGCGGCTTCCCCGAGGGATGTTTCCAGACCCTGCTCGTCTCCTCCAGCGCGGTCGAGCGCATCCTGCGCGACCCGCGGGTCGCGGCTGCGACCCTGACCGGAAGCGAACCGGCCGGCCAGTCGGTGGCGGCCATCGCCGGCGACGAGATCAAACCGACCGTGCTCGAGCTAGGCGGCAGCGACCCGTTCATCGTGATGCCGTCGGCCAACCTGGACGAGGCCGCCAAGACCGCGGTGACCGCCCGGGTGCAGAACAACGGCCAATCGTGCATCGCCGCAAAGCGGTTCATCGTGCACACCGACATCTACGACGCGTTCGTCGACAAGTTCACCGAGCAGATGGAGGCGCTAACCGTCGGCGACCCGACCGACCCGGACACCGACGTGGGCCCGCTGGCCACCGAATCGGGCCGCGATGAGATCGCCAAGCAGGTCGACGACGCCGCCGCGGCGGGCGCCAAGGTGCGGCTCGGCGGCAAGCCCATCGATGGGCCGGGGTGGTTCTATCCGCCGACCGTCGTCACCGACATCACCAAGGACATGGCCCTCTACACCGAGGAGGTGTTCGGCCCCGTCGCGTCGATGTACCGGGCCGCGGACATCGACGAGGCCATCGAGATCGCCAACGCCACCACGTTCGGCCTGGGCTCCAACGCCTGGACCAACGACGAGGCCGAGCAGCAGCGGTTCATCGACGACATCGAGGCCGGCCAGGTCTTCATCAACGGGATGACGGTGTCCTATCCCGAGCTGGGGTTCGGCGGCGTCAAGCGGTCCGGGTACGGACGCGAACTCGCGGGGCTTGGCATCCGCGCATTCGTCAACGCCAAAACCGTATGGGTCGGGGAATCCGAAAGCGGCTCCTCGTCGGGCGACGACAAGGTCGAGTGAGGTTCCGCCGCTAGACGGCCGCCAGCGCCCGCTCGTCCTCGTCGGCGAAGGTGTCCTCGAGCTGCAGCGGTGAGTAGTCGAGGTCGATCTCGCCCAGCGGGCGCCCGCGGGCGCTCGAGATGGTGCCGAAGCGTCGCATCCCCTTGTCGGCGGCGTACTGCATGAACTCGTCCACCGACAGCCCGAAGGGCATCGGATCGTAGAGGGCGAAGCCTTCCTCGATCAGACGCAGGCCGAGCGGCATCAGCTCGTTCATCCGGGTTTCGAAGACACCCCAGTTGGCGTCGTCGGCGGCGACGTGGCGCCGGCAGGTGAAGGTGCCCCACGCCATGTGCCGTCGCTCGTCGTCGCCGATGCGCCGCACCAACTCCTGCATGCCGGGCAGGATGCCGCGTTCCACACAGATCTTGTGCCAGCCGAAGTAACCGGTCAGCGCCAGCATGCCTTCGACCATGTGGTTGTAGGTCACCGACGCCCGCACCTGGGCGGCCGGCGACGGATCGACCGTCAGCGCGTGCAGGCAGTCCGGCAGCTCCTCGTAGAAGATCGTGCGGTAGGTCGGCACGCCTTCGAGGAAGTCGTGCAGATCCTCGGTGATGCCGACGGCGTCCAGCCACATGCGGAACACCTGGACGTGCTTGGCCTCCTCGAAGGCGAACTGCGTCAGATACATCTCGTCGCCGAGCCGGCCTTCGGCCCGCATCGCGGCCATGAAGGGCTGGATGTCCTGGGTCACCGATTCCTCGCCGGCGATGAACTCGGCGCACAGCCGCGTCGCGTAGTGGCGTTCGTCGTCGGTCAGGCGTTCCCAATCCTCGCGATCCCGGGAGAAGTCGATGTCGGCCGGATTCCAGAATTTCGCGTTGCCGCCCGCAAAAAGCTTGAGCGGCAAGCTATCCCAGTTCAGACCGCCGTCGACCATCGAGGCTATACGGGTTCTGTTCATGTGACCTCCTCAGATCGTTTAGGGGCTGAGCCGACCGGCGGGGTTTTCGGCGCGGCCGAGAACGCGGCGGCCAGCACGGACACGAGCCGGCGCACCGCCAGTGCGGGCTGCTCCGGGCTGGGCTCGTCGAGCCCCAAAACCGGATCCAGCCCGCGCATGTAGGGCGCCAGCGCCAGGTGCGGAAAGATCAACAGCAGCAACGACAACAGCGCATCGGTGTCGGAATCCGCGCGCAGGTCGCCGCGGATGTGTGCTTCGCGGACGAGCGGACGCATCACTTCCAGGTAGTGGCGGTGGATGACGTTCTGCACGCTGACGCGGGCTTCGGTGTCGACCTCCAGGGTCGCCGCGGCGTGCAGCGCGCGTTCGTGCGGATGGTCCGCGAAGTAGGCCACCCACGCGTCAAGCCAATCGGTGAGAAAGTCGAAGAAGGGCCGGCTCGGGTCGAGTTCGCGAATGCGGTCCTCCATGTAGGCCCGCACCCGCTGGCTGCCGATGTCGGCGATGAACGCATACAGGTCACGCTTGTCCGCGAAATACTGGAACAGGCTGCCCTTGGCGACCCCGGCGCGGCGTGCGATGACGTTCAGGCTGCCCCGGGAGAACCCATGGGCCCCGAACTCCGACTCCGCGGCTTCGATGATCGCGGCGCGACGGGCGGGATCGACGCGCGCCCAGGTGACCGTTGGCAATGACCCTCCTCAACCTAATGACCACTGGTCATCCTACTGTGATGGAGCTCACAGTCAAGGGTGGGCGCGGGGCGTCGCCTCTCGCCTTGACGTCGCCTGACCAGGACCACTGTTGAGCGTGAAACTAACTGCACGCTCGCGGCCCAGCGTTAAACTACCTGCACGCTCGAGGGCGCCAGGCCCGCGGGAGCGCCAGCTCACGGCCGCATCGCGTACGCGCCATTCAGCGGAAGGACGTGATCCTTCCAAATCTGGTCGTAGCGCGCCGGGTCGTGGGCGGGCCGGCGGATCATCCGCAGCGCGAAGCGGGCCTGTTCGTCCGTCGTCGCGGGCTTGTCGGACAACTCCACGGCGTAAGCGTTGAAGTCGCGGACCAGCACGGCGAAGATCTCGTCGATCAACGCCTCGTCGACGCCCGACAGCCCGGCCTCCTCCAGGATGAGCTGGGCGTAGGGGACCGTCGCGAACAACTGGCCGACGGCGAAGGCGAAGTCGATGTCCTTCTGCTGCGCGGCATCCGGGGTCGCGCCGGCCAGCATGTCGGCGAGCACGTCGATCTGCGAGCGCAGCAGCGCGACGTTGGGCAGATGCCCGAAGCTGTCGAACGGCGCGCGCCAGTCATGGAAGCGCACTTTGCCAAGCCCGCCGGTGGGCCCCTGCGCGAACAGGAAGGCGTCGTCGGCCGCGTCGTCCCGGCGGCCGAGCAACGGCAACGCGCTGTTGGGGGCGAACAGGAAGTTGGGCATGAACTTGGCGAGCAGCCCGATGTTGATGTGGACCGTGCCCTCCAGCCTTGGCAGCAGCCCGATTTCACGCGTCATCGCCTCGAAGATGGTGTCCTTCTCCACGCCCTTGGCGGCGATGACATCCCACAGCGCCGTGATCACGCGTTCGCCTTCGCTGGTGATCTTCGCCTTGGTGAGCGGGCTGTACAGCAGGTAGCGGCGGTCCTCGGCCGACGCGCTGCGCATGTAGTCGCACGCTCGGGTGGCGACCAGCCGCATCGCGACCAACCGCGCGTAGGCGTCGGTGAGCAGCCGGCGCACGTGGGTGAAGTCGGTGACGACGGTCCCGTAGAGGATGCGGTTGGACGCGTGGGTGACGGCCTCGTACATCGCGTGGGTGCACATGCCGACCGCGCCCCAGCCGAGGTTGTACTTGCAGACGTTGACGGTGTTGAGGGCGGCGTGGAAGGCCTCGGGACCGCGGTGCAGGATGTCGGCCTCGGTGACCGGGTAGTCGCGCAGCGCGTAGTTGGCCACGAAGTTCTGCGAGTTCACCACGTTCTTGATCAGGTCGTAGCGATCGTGCTGGGAGTCGGCGGCGAAGAACACGTACTCGTCGGTGCCGTCGAACTTGCCGAAGGTCGAGACCATCCGGGCCACGTTGGCGTTGCCGATGTAGTACTTCTCCCCGGTGGCGGTCCAGCCGCCATCCAGCGAAGGCGTCAAATTCATGTCGGTCTGGTAGACGTCCGCGCCGTGCGTCTGTTCCGACAGGCCGAAGGCGAAGACCTCGCCGGCTTCGAGCAACGCGGCCGCCTTGCGCTTGGCATCGGAGTTGGCGCTCATCCAGATCGGGCCCAGGCCCAGCGCGGTGACCTGGAAGGGATACCAGTAGTTCAGCCCGTAGAAGCCGACGATCTCGGCGAACGCACTGATCCGGTAGGTATCCCAGCGGCAGTCGTCGGCCCCGTAGGCGCTCGGGGTCAGCAATGACGCGAAGATGCGCTCCCGGCCGATGTGGTCCAAAAACTCCGAGTACCACACTCGTTCGTGATCGTCGGACTTCAACCGGGCCTTGCCCCGCGACTCGAAGAAGTCGACCGTCGCGGCCATGATCTCCCCCGAGCGACGGTCTGGGTACCGGCGTTGCAGGTTATTCGGATTGAGCAACATGACGTGACTCCCAGCGGGTTCTCGACCAAGACGAGGGTGACGGTACTGCAATAGGGCGGCCCTCGGGGCACCTGAAGCAAAACGGCTCTGTTGGTCACGTGCCGGCCGACCTAGCATCAGTGGCGTGTCAGAACTCAATACCGCTCGCGGGCCCATCGATACCGCCGCATTAGGCGTGACCCTCATGCATGAGCACGTGTTCATCATGACCACCGAGATCGCGGAGAACTATCCGGAAGCGTGGGGTGACGAAGACCAGCGTGTCGCCGATGCCATCGACCGGCTCAATGAGCTGAAGGCCCGTGGCGTGGACACCATCGTCGACCTCACCGTGATCGGCCTGGGCCGCTACATCCCGCGCATCGCCCGCGTGGCAGCCGGGACCGAGCTGAATATCGTTGTGGCAACGGGGCTTTACACGTACAACGACGTGCCTTTCCGGTTCCACTACGAGGGTCCAGGGGGTTTGCTGGGCGGCCCGGAGATCATGACCGAGATGTTCGTGCGCGACATCGAACAGGGCATCGCCGACACCGGCATCAAGGCCGGAATCCTCAAGTGCGCCACCGACGAGCCCGGCATCACCCCCGGCGTCGAGCGGGTGCTGCGCGCCGTCGCCCAGGCGCACAAACGCACCGGGGTGCCGATCTCCACGCACACCCACGCCGGCCTGCGGCGCGGCCTCGAGCAGCAGCGCATCTTCGAAGAAGAGGGCGTCGACCTGACCCGGGTGGTCATCGGGCATTCCGGCGACAGCACCGACATCGGCTATCTCGAAGAGCTCATCGCGGCCGGATCGTATCTGGGCATGGACCGGTTCGGCCTCGACGTGATCTCACCATTCGAGGAGCGGGTCCGGATCGTGGCGGAGATGTGCGAGCGCGGGCATGCCGACAGGATGGTGCTCTCGCACGACGCCAACTGCTACTTCGACGCGCTCCCCGAGGAGCTGGTGCCGCAGATGGCCCCGAACTGGCACTACCTGCACATTCACAACGACGTCATCCCGGCGCTCAAGGAACGCGGCGTCACCGACGAGCAGTTGCACACCATGTTGGTGGAGAACCCGCGCCGCATCTTCGAGCGACAGGGCGCGTATGAGTGAGCCGATCCCGCCGATCGGTACGCAGATTTCGGCGCTGGCCGAACTCGCGCCCGACGAGCCGGCGGTCACCTGCGACGGGGTGACCCTGACCCGCGCCCAACTCGACCGCTCGACGAATTGGTTGGCCCGCGCCTACGCCGAGCGCGGTGTCGGTGTCGGCGATTACGTGACGATGGTGCTGCCCAACTCAATCGAGTGGATCCAGGCCGCGGTGGCGTGCTGGAAGCTGGGCGCGGTGCCGCAGCCGCTATCGGCGCGGTTGCCCGACGCGGAGCTGGCGGGCTTGCTCGAGTTGCGACCGCCGGCCTTGCTGGTCGGGCGCGAGCATCGCCAGATACCCAGCGTGCCAATGGATTTCACGCCCGATCCGGCGCTGTCCGACGCCCCGCTGCCGGAGGCGGTTTCGCCGGTGTGGAAAGCGATGGGATCCGGCGGCAGCACCGGGCGGCCCAAGCTGATCGAGTCCGGCGGCGACAGCCGGATACCGTCGGCGATCGGCTATCCGCTGGGCGCCCAGGAGGGCGACACCACGCTGGTGCCGGTGCCGCTGTCGCACAACACCGGCTTCACCACCGCGACGATCGCGTTGCTGATGCGCCATCACCTGGTGCTGATGAGCCGGTTCGAACCGGAGCGGTTTCTGCGGCTGATCGCCGACCATCGCGTGACGTTCCTGACGACGGTGCCCACGATCATGCAGCGGACGCTACCGGTCTACCAGGCCGACCCGGATGCCTACGACCTGTCCTCGATCCGGCGGTTCTGGCACCTTGGCGCGCCCTGCCCGCCGGCCATCAAGCAGGCGTGGATCGACCTGCTGGGCGCGGAGAAAGTATGGGAGCTGTACGGCGGCACCGAATTACAGGCGCTGACGTTCATCTCCGGGGACCAGTGGCTGGCGCACCGCGGTTCGGTCGGCGTTGTGGTCGCCGGCGAGATGAAGGTGCTCGACGACGACGGCAACCCCTGCCCGCCCGGCGTGGTCGGCGAGATCTACATGCGGCCCGGCCCGGGCAGCGCGCCCACCTACCGCTACGTCGGCGCCACGGCGAAGACCCGCGACGGCTGGGACTCGCTGGGCGATCTCGGCTATTTCGACGCCGACGGCTTCCTGTTTCTCTCGGACCGCCGCGTCGACATGTTCACCGTCGGCGGCCGCAACGTCTACCCCGCCGAAATCGAGAACGCGCTGTCGGCGCACCCGGATGTGTTGTCCTGCCTGGTCGTCGGTGTCCCGCACGAGGATCTCGGCCAGGTGCCATACGCGCTTGTGCATCCGATCGACGGTTCGGAGCTGGATTCCGTTGGGGTGCAAGAGTTTCTGCGTGAACAAGTCGCGGGGCACAAGGTGCCGCACACCGTCGAGTTCGTCGACACCCCGCTGCGCGACGACGCCGGCAAGGCCCGCCGCTCGGCGGTGCGCGCCGAGATCCTGGAGCGCCTGGCGGCCGCGGAGGCGAGCTAGGGCGCGATCGCGTCCGCCTCGGCGTCGACGGCTTGGGCCTTTTCGTCCGGCCTGTCGCGTTTCTCCCAGCGGCGCAACGCTTCTCGGCACGGCGACTCGACCAGCGCGTAGCTCACCGCGGCGATCGCGAATCCGAAGATCAGCGTCAGCACCAGCACCGTGGGCATGCGGCCGGTGAACGGGAACGTCCCGAGCACCGGGAACACCATGGCCAGCGCCGCCAGGTGCCACACGAACAGCCCGTAGGACCACCGCCCCAGGGTCACCATGGCGGTGGTCCCCAGGACGCGATGCGGCGTGTCCACCCGATCGAGCACCAGCGGGGCGACGAGCGCGAAGGCCACCACAGAGCCCATCGCGGTCTTCACCGCGAACTGGCCGGGGGTGCCAGGCACCAGACCCTCGGGACCGGCCAGAGGTGACGCCGCGATCAGGTACGCGATGACCGCGACGGCGGCCATCACCAGGCGCCGGCGCGCGATGCGATGCGGCACCCCGACCCCACTGTTCACCCACTCGGCCAGCAGCATGCCGGCGGCGAACCAGGAGAAGAACGCCGGCGGCCAGTTGAGCGGATTCGTGCCGGACCCGGTATGAATGGGCGCCCAGCCCCACGCCCAGCTGAGGGCCCCCAGCGCGGCGATCGCCGGCACCCGGGCCCGCACCGGCAGCCTGCGGGCCAGCAGGGCCAGAATCGGCAACGCCAGGTAGAAGCTGACCTCCACCGACAGGCTCCACATCTGGGTCAGGCCGCCAGTCAGCGTCAGCGGCACGTAAATCTGGGTGAGCGTGAGGTTGGCCAACCACACCGTCAGGCTGGCGTGATCGGCGTCGGGCAACAGGGTCAGGATCACGACGACGGCGACCACATAGGCGGGCATGATGCGGACCACCCTGGACCGCAGATAGTGGCCAGTGGCCGGGCGGGGACCCAGATCCCTTGCCGCCGCGGCATGTCCGCGCCACAGCAGAAAACCAGACAACGCGAAGAACACCGCCACGGCGAGATCGAAGCGGCCGAACAGCCTGCCGGTGGCGCCGCTGGAGTGCCCGGTCTGGAACGCGACGTGCGTGACGACGACGCCCATGGCCGCGCAGGCGCGCATGCCTTCCACGGCCGGCAGGAAGCTGCGCACCCCGCCCACCCGCTGGTCATCGCTCACCACCACAGTGTGCCTGTGGTGCCATGCACGCCGAATGGGTACACCGGGGGGACCTCAACAGGTTGGTAAGCCGCCGCCTTACTTTCTGCTGTTAGGGTCAAACGAGTTTGCCCCGGGCTGCTGCTCGGGTCGGGTCGCGGCTGATGAAGCAAGGAATCGAGGAGGGCACAGCGACGTGAACCGAGCAGTCATGTTGCGGTTCGCCGCATGCGGGATCATCGGCCTCGGAGCTGCCCTGCTGATCGCCGCGCTGCTGTTGACGACGTACACCACCAGCCGGATCACCAAGGTTCCCCTGGACATCGATGCCACGCTGGTCGGGGACGGCACCGGGACGGCACTGGACTCCTCGTCGCTGTCGACCGACCACGTCGTCGTCAACCAGAACGTGCCGCTCGTCTCCCAGCGGCAGATCAGCGTCGAGTCCCCCGCCAACGCCGACGTGGTCACGCTGCAGGTCGGCAGCTCGTTGCGGCGAACCGACAAACAGAAGGACAGCGGGCTGCTGCTGGCGATCGTCGACACCGTCACGCTCAATCGCAAGACCGCGTTGGCCGTTTCGGACGACACCCATGCCGGCGGCTCGGTCCAGAAGCCGCGCGCCGTCAACGACGAGAACCCGCCCACTGCGATGCCGCTGCGACACGACGGGCTGTCCTACCGGTTCCCGTTCAACACCGAGAAGAAGACCTACCCCTACTTCGATCCGATCGCGCAGAAGGCGTTCGACGTCAACTATGAAGCCCAGGAAGACGTCAACGGGCTTTCCACGTACAAGTTCACCCAGAACGTCGGTTACAACTCCGACGGCAAGCTGGTGGCTCCGGTCGCGTACCCGTCGCTGCTGGCCGGCAACGAGGACGCCAAACAGACCACCTCGGCGTCGATGTGGGGCGTCCAGGGCGGCGATCCGAACGAGCAGATCACCATGACCCGCTACTACGCGGCGCAGCGCACATTCTGGGTGGACCCGGTGTCGGGCACCATCGTCAAGCAGACCGAGCACGCCGACCACTATTTCGCCCGCGACCCGCTCAAGCCGGAGCTCACCCTCGCCGACTACAAGGTCACCTCGAACGAAGACACCGTCGAATCCCAGGTCAACGCGGCCCGCGACGAGCGCGACCGGCTGGCGCTGTGGTCGCGGGTGCTGCCGATCACGTTCACCGCGGTCGGTTTGATCGCACTGATCGGCGGCGGGCTGCTCGCCTCGTTCAGCCTGCGCAGCGAGAGCGCGCTGACCGATCCCGGTCTCGACCGGGGCGACCAGGACTTCTTCGGCCGCAGCGGCCTCGAGGAACGGGTGCCGGGCGCCGAAGCCGAGACCGAGAAGCTGCCCACCCAGCGTCCCGAGGCGCGTGAAGAGTCCGGTCCGCCCGGCTCCGAACCACCTGTCTTACCCGGGAAGGCCGGGCCGGACGCGCCCACCGAGGCGGGACCGGCCGAGCCGCATCCGCCCGGCCCGCACGACCGGGAATAGCCCGGCTCGGATGCGTTGACCGTGCGCTGGACCCGGCCCGGGTACGCACTGGTCTTGGCGCTGCTGGTGGTTGGGCCGGTCCTGGCGCCCGGTTACCTGCTGTTGCGCGACGCGGTGTCGACGCCGCGGTCGTATCTCTCCGACACCGCGCTGGGGCTGACGGCGGCGCCGCGCGCCACACCCCAGGACTTCGCGGTGGCGCTGGCCTCCCATCTGGTCGACGGCGGCATCGTCGTCAAGGCCCTGCTGATTCTCGGGCTGTGGCTGGCGGGGTGGGGGGCGGCCCGGCTGATCGCGGTTGCGCTGCCGTGCGCGGGCGCTTCCGGCCAGTTCGTCGGCACCACCGTGGCGATCTGGAATCCCTATGTCGCCGAACGGCTTCTGCAGGGGCACTGGAGCCTGTTGGTCGGTTACGGCTGTCTGCCCTGGGTGGCGTCGGCAGTCCTGGCGCTGCGGACGACGGCGGCGAACCGGTCTGTGTTCTGCGGGCTGGCCTTCTGGGTCGCGCTGGCCGGGCTGACCCCGACCGGGCTACTGCTGGCCGCGACGGTGGCGCTGGTTTGCGCGGCGGCGCCCGGTACCGGCCGGTCGCGCCGGTGGTGCGCCGCGGCGGCGTCGGGTGCCGCGCTGGTGGCGGCGCTGCCTTGGCTGACGGCGTCGGTGGCGGGATCGTCGCTGACCGCCCACACGGCGGCGAACCGGCTCGGGGTCGAGGCGTTCGCGCCGCGCGCCGAGCCCGGGCTGGGCACCCTGGCCAGCCTGGCCAGTCTCGGCGGCATCTGGAACGGCGACGCAGTACCAGGTTCGCGCACAACGCTTTTCGCGGTGTTCTCGGCCGTGGTGCTGCTGGGGGTGGTGGCGGCGGGCCTACCGACGATCATCCGGCGCCCGGCGGTGGTGCCGCTGCTGGTGCTGGCGGCGGTGTCCGTGCTCGTGCCGGCGGCGCTGGCGACTGGCCCGGGCGTGGCGCTGCTGAGCGCGGTGGTCGACGCCGTGCCCGGTTTCGGGGTGCTGCGTGACGGCCAGAAGTGGGTAGCGCTGGCGGTGCCCGGCTACGCCCTGGCGGGTGCCGGTGCGGTGGTGACGCTGCGCCGGTGGCTACGGCTTTCCTCGAGCGCCGCCCCGGCGCTGGTCTGCTGCCTGACGCTGTTATTGGCCCTGCCCGACCTGGCCTGGGGTGTGTTCGGCAAGGTGGCGCCGGTGTGCTATCCGCGCGGCTGGACCGCCGTCGCCGCGGTGATCGATGCCCAGCCGGGGGCGGTCGCGGTGCTGCCCGCCGGCACCATGCGGCTGTTCTCCTGGTCGGGCCCGGCGCCGGTGTTGGACCCGCTGCCCCGCTGGGTGCGTGCCGACGTGCTCAGCACCGGTGATTTGGTGATCTCGGGGACCACCATTGCCGGGGAGGGAGCGCACGCCCGGGCGGTGCAGGAGCTCCTGCTGTCCGGATCCGATCCGGCGGCGCTGGCCGCTGCGGGCGTGGCCTGGCTGGTGGTGGAATCCGACAGCGCGGGCGACATGGGGGCGGCCGCGCGCACGCTGAACGCGGTGGCCCCCGCCTATCGCGACCACGAGATTGCGCTCTACCGGATCGGCGGTCAGACCGCCGGGGTGGCGGCCGGGCGGCGGACGGCGACGATGGTCGCACATCTCGCGTGGCTGACGATGCTGATCGGCGGTGGCGCCGGCGCGATGATCGGCGCGTGGCGTCGCCGCACCCGCTCAGTCCCGCCCGGTGACTAGCCCGCCGACCATGCGGCCGGCCCGTACGGCTTCCAGTACGCCGCACATCGCGTCCGCGCTCTGCGTCCAGGAGAATTCACCGCTGCGGGTGTGCGCCTTGGCGCCCAGTTGGTCGCGCAGCACCGGATCGGCGATCAGTTCTTCGAGCCGGTCCACCAGCTCGGCGTGGCTGTCCACCAGGATCCCGGTCACCTCGTCGACGATCGAGTCCGACAGGCCGCCCGAGGACCGGTAGCCGATGGTCGGCACCCGGTGCTGGGCCGCCTCCACGACGGCCAGACCCCAGCCCTCCTTGCGGGAGGGCAACAGGTGCACCCACGCCCGTTGCAGGACATGGTGTTTGGTCACGTCGTCGACATGCCCGTGGAACGTCACCGCCGAACCGATGCCGAGCCGCCGCACGTGCTCGACGAGCCGGTCGCGCCACCAGCCGTCGCCGACGATGTCCAGGTGCAGCCCCGGGATCCGCGGCAGCAGCCGCGCGACGGCCTCCAGGGCGTCCTCGATCTGCTTGTGCGGCACCAGCCGCGACAGCACCACCACCCGCGGCGCGGCCGACCGCGGGCCCGTCAGCGACTGCGCGGGCGCGCGGTCAAGACCGTTGCGCACCACCGCGATCTGCGCGCCGTTGACGCCCAGGCTCACCAGGTCGCGCGCGGACGGCAGCGACACCGTGACGTACTGGTTGTGCCGGTTCACCCGCGGCGACAGCGTCGACTCGACGAACCAGCCGAGCCGGCCGAGCACGGGCCCGGCCACCGGCCACTGTTCGCGATGGCAGTGGTGCACCAACACCACCGTGCGGCGGCCATAGATCAGCCGGGCCAGGAAAGGCAGGCCGTTCTGGGTGTCGACGACCACGTCGGGCCGCACCGCGCGCAGCGGCCCGAGCCCCAGCCGCGCCGAGGCCATCGCCAGCAGGGCCCAGACGTACACCGAGTAGCGGCCGCCGGCCCGGTTGATTCGCACGCCGTCGACGACCTCCCGGCGCGGCGCCCCGGGGTAGCGGGCGGTGCGCAGCGTGACGGCGATTCCCGATGCGGCCAGCTGCGCGCCGATGCGCTGCAAATACGCTTCGCTGCCGCCGCCCTGGGGGTGCCCGGTATCGCGCCAGCACAGCAGCAGCACGGAGCGCAAGGAAGACATCGGTCGTCAGCCTAACCGGCGAGGATGTGCATCGGGCAGCGCCACACATCCGTAGGGTGTGGCCGGTGGCGGCCACCGACATCTTCGCGCGCCGGGCGACGCTGGCCCGCTCCATGCGGCTGCTGTCGGAGTTTCGCTACGAGCAGCCGGATCCGGCCCGCTTCTACGGCGCCCTGGCGGCCGACACGGCGGCCATGGTGAGCGACCTGTGGCGGGCCGCCCACGGCGAGCCGCTTTGCGGCCGCACGCTGCTCGACGTCGGCGGCGGCCCGGGTTACTTCGCGGCGGCCTTCACCGATGCCGGCCTGCGCTATGTCGGGGTCGAACCCGACCCCAGCGAGATGCATGCGGCCGGGCCCGCCGTCGCCGCCCGGACGGGGACCTTCGTGCGGGCCTCGGGAATGGCGCTGCCCTTCGCCGAGGACTCCGTGGACATCTGCTTGTCCTCCAACGTCGCCGAGCACGTGCCGCGGCCCTGGCAGCTCGGCGCCGAGATGCTGCGGGTGACCAGGCCGGGCGGGCTGGCCGTGCTGTCCTACACCGTCTGGCTGGGGCCGTTCGGCGGTCACGAGACGGGCCTGGCCCATTACCTCGGCGGCGCCCGCGCCGCCGCGCGCTACGCCCGCAAACACGGCCACCGACCCAAAAACGACTACGGGTCGTCGTTGTTTGGGGTGTCGGTGGCGGAGGGGCTGAGCTGGGCCGAGAACACCGGGGCCCTGGTAGCCGCATTTCCCCGCTACCACCCACGATGGGCATGGTGGCTGACGGGTGTGCCGGTGCTGCGCGAGTTCCTGGTGAGCAATCTGGTGCTGGTCCTGCAACCCCAATAGTGAAACGTGTTCTCGTTTTGCTCTGGCTTGGGTAGGGTGGCGCGCATGCCCGCGGCGACGATGCAGCGCGGAGCAATGAGGAGGAGCGGCGGAACATGACCGACATCAAGACCGAATACGACAAGCTTTTCATCGGCGGCAAGTGGACGGAGCCGTCGACCTCCAAGGTGATCGAGGTGCGCTGTCCGGCCACCGGTGAGTACTTCGGCAAGGCGCCCCTGGCGGCAGCGGCCGACGTCGACGCGGCGGTCGCCGCGGCCCGCGCCGCTTTCGACAACGGCCCCTGGCCCACGACGCCGCCGAAGGAACGCGCGGCCGTCATCGCCAACGCCGCCAAGCTGATGGAGGAGCGCAAGGAGCTGCTGAGCGCGCTGCTCGCCGGCGAGACCGGCCAGCCGCCGACCACCATCGAGACGATGCACTGGATGGGCTCGATGGGCGCGATGAACTTCTTCGCCGGCCCGGCCGTCGACCAGGTCAAGTGGCGCGAGATCCGCAACGGCTCCTACGGACAGACCATCGTGCACCGCGAGCCGATCGGCGTGGTCGGCGCGATCGTGGCCTGGAACGTGCCGCTGTTCCTGGCGGTCAACAAGCTGGGCCCCGCGTTGCTGGCCGGCTGCACCGTAGTGCTCAAGCCGGCCGCCGAAACACCTTTGACCACAAATGCTTTGGCGGACATCTTCGTCGAGGCCGGCCTGCCCGAAGGCGTGCTGTCGGTGGTGCCCGGCGGCATCGAGACCGGCCAGGCGCTGACCTCCAACCCAGACGTCGACCTGTTCACGTTCACCGGCAGCTCCGGCGTCGGCAAGGAGATCGGCCGGCGCGCCGCGGAAATGCTCAAGCCGTGCACGCTCGAGCTCGGCGGTAAGTCGGCCGCGATCGTCCTCGAGGACGTCGACCTGGCGTCGGCGGTCCCGATGCTGGTGTTCTCCGGCATCATGAACACCGGGCAGGCCTGCGTGGGCCAGACCCGCATCCTGGCGCCCCGCTCGCGCTACGACGAAATCGTGGATGCGGTCAGTCAATTCGTGCAGGCGCTACCGGTTGGGCCGCCGTCGGACCCGGCCGCCCAGATCGGGTCGCTGATCTCGGAGAAGCAGCGCGCCCGCGTCGAGGGTTACATCGCCAAGGGCATCGAGGAGGGCGCCCGGCTGGTGTGCGGCGGTGGCCGTCCCGAGGGCCTGGACAGCGGCTTCTTCGTGCAGCCCACCGTCTTCGCCGACGTCGACAACAAGATGACGATCGCCCAGGAGGAGATCTTCGGGCCGGTGCTGAGCATCATCCCGTTCGACACCGAGGAGGACGCGATCAAGATCGCCAACGACTCGGCGTATGGCTTGGCCGGCAGCGTGTGGACCACCGACATTCCCAAGGGCATCGAGATCTCGGAGAAGATCCGCACCGGGACCTACGCCATCAACTGGTATGCGTTCGACCCGTGCTGCCCGTTCGGCGGTTACAAGAACTCCGGCATCGGCCGCGAGAACGGGCCCGAGGGCGTCGAGCACTTCACGCAACAGAAGAGCGTGCTGATGCCGATGGGCTACACCGTCGAAAGCTAGGGCTTGACGCGCAGTGTCACGCCAGGGTGACGCGCGGCGTCCCGCACCACGCTCGCGTGACGCTCGAGCCCGGTCAGCGGCCGCAGAACTGGGCGTCGCGGCGTTCGACGAACGACTGCACTCCCTCGGCGGCGTCCTGGCTGGCGAAGAGTTCGATGACGGCCGGGCGTAGCCGTTCGATCGCCGCAGCTTCCCCGCGATCGCGCGCCAGATGGGCCGACTCCAGCGTCGCCCGCACACCCAGCGGCGCGGCGCGATCGGCGATGGTGTGCGCGATGTCGCGAGCCCGGGCCAGGCCCGCCGCGGCGTCGTCGGCCACCTCCTGGACCAGTCCGATGCGGTGCGCCTCGGCGGCGTCGAACTCCTCGCCGGTGAGCAGCCAGCGCATCGCGTTGCCCCACCCGGCGGTTCGGGGCAGGCGGATCGTCGCACCGCCGAACGGATAGATCCCGCGCTGCACCTCCAGCTGTGTGAACCGGGTGCCGGTCGCCGCGATGCGGATGTCTGCGGCCAGCAACAACTCGATGCCCAGCGTCATGCACCAGCCGTGCGCCACGGCGACCAGTGGCGTGGTCCAGGTGCCGTCGAGGCGCCAGGGATCGCGGCCATCGTCCGGAAAGGACAGCTCCCCGCTCGCGATCCCCGGGCCGACGTCGACCAGATCCAGACCTGCGGTGAAGTGGTCGCCCTGCGCGAACAGCACGCCGGCCCGCACCGAGGGATCGGACTCCAGCACGCCGTAGGCGCGGGAAAGGTCGGCGAGCATCGCCCGGTCCAACGCGTTGCGTTTGTGCGGTCGGTTCAGCCCGATGAGTAGGACATGGCCGTCGCGCCGCAGCGCCACGGTGTCCAGTTCCGGCAGGGGCGGGGGCTCGGGGCTGCTGACCATCCGCCCAGTGAAGCGGAAATCTATGAATTATGCAATAAGACATAATCTCGGACTTGTTTAGGTGCACGTAAGCGGCGGCCTCGTCCACCAGGCAGAAGATTTTGCGACTTACGTCACACCGCGCCTGAGAAATAGATTAATTTACAAATGTCTTATATGGTTCATAGCATAATCTAGGGCCCTACACAGGCCGGGAGAACATCATGTGGATCATCGAGCTCAACGTCGCCGGCTACCAATTCACCCGCGAGATGCCGGACTTGCGGCGCCGCACATTTCGCTTAACCCCACGCCAAATGCACTGGCCGGCGTTGCGGCATTCGCACGCTGCATGAGTCGGGCCATGGAAGGTACTCGAACGCCGACTATCGGGAAGGCCGCGCCGGACCAAGCCCCGGCGAAACGTGGGGGCACCCGGACGAAAATGTTGGCCAGCGCCGCCGAGGTGATGCGCGAACGAGGAGCCGCGGGCGTCACCATCGACGCCGTGCTCGCCCGCAGCGGCGCCCCACGCGGTTCGGTTTATTACCACTTTCCCGACGGGCGCAACCAGATCCTGACCGAGGCGCTGCGGTACTCCGGTGACTCGATCACGGCCATCATCGACGAGGCCGCCGGCCGGGGCGCCCGGGTGTTGTTGCAGGAATTCGTCGGGTTCTGGGAGCGGCTGCTGACCGAGGGCGGATTCACCGCCGGCTGCCCGGTCGTGGCGGCGGCGATCGGCTGTTCGGACGACGACGGCCCTAAGCTCTCCACCGAGGCCGGCGCGATCCTGGGCCGTTGGTGCACCGCGCTCACCCGCGCATTCGTCAACGACGGCTTCGAGCAGGCCGATGCCGCGTCGCTGGCCGTGATGTCGATCGCCGCGCTGGAGGGCGCCATCGTGCTCTCCCGCTCAACGCGCAATGCGGGCCCGCTACACCAGGTGGGCGAGCAGCTCGAATTCCTGATCAAGGCAAAGGAATTCGTCGCCCGGAACAAGATTTCCGGAAAGCAGGGCGGCTCAGTCGCTGGCCGGTAACGGCTTGACCTCTTTGAGCTGCAGGGCGGTCTGCCCGATGCTCAGGCTTCCCGCACCCGGCTTGGTCACCAGTACCTCGGCACCGGTTTCGTCGACGTAGCGCTTGCCCATCACCGTGCCGCCGGCGAACGCCGGGTCCAGTTCGCCCGACCGCTCGCCACCGACCGGCACCATCGGCGCACCCCCACACCGCAGATCGTCCAGGCTGTCGGAACTTCTGACGACGATCACCTGGGTGTCACAGACCTGGCTGGCGAGACGAGTTCCGTTCTTGATCATTGATTTCCGTCCTTGATCGCTTACTGCTGGGCCGGCGCGGCGCGCAATCCGGTCAGGGTCTGGATGATTTCCCGCCGCAAGACCTTGCCGGTGGCGGTGGTGGGCAGCTCGTCGCGAAACACTACCTCGTCGGGAGTGCGCGATCCGCGCAAACTCTTGCGGACGAAGTCGCGCAATTCTTCGGGGTCGGGCTCCACGCCCGCGGCGGGCACCACCACCGCGACGATCGCCTGCCCCCACTGCGGGTCCTCGACACCAACCACGGCGACGTCACGCACGTGGGGGTGCTCGACCAGGACCTCTTCCAGCTCGGCGGGCGCGATGTTCTCGCCGCCGCGGATGATGGTGTCGTCGCTGCGCCCGCCGATGAACAGGTAGCCCTCGTCGTCGAGCATGGCGATGTCCTTGGTGGGAAACCAGCCGTTTTCGTCGAGCACCGAACCGATCCCGGTGTAGCGGCCCGACACCTGCTCGCCCCGCACAAACAGCTCGCCCGTCGCACCCGGCGGCAGCACATGGCCGGCCTCGTCGCGGATCTGCAGCTCGATGCCGGCGACCGCTCGGCCCACCGATCCCAGCCGGCGGGCGACATCGGGCGTATCCGCCGCCTGCGCCGCGCGATGGTCGTCGGGCGTCAACACCGCGATCGTCGAGCTGGTCTCGGTCAGGCCGTACGCATTGACGAAGCCCACGTCGGGCAGCAGCTCGAGTGCACGGCGGACCAGCGGCAGCCCGACCTTGGAGCCGCCGTAGGCCAGGTTGCGCAACGACGGCAGCTCGATGGCCGTCCCGTCGCCGTTCTCCAGCACGGTGACGATGCGGTCCAGCATGGTCGGCACCACCGTCGCGGTGGTCACCTTCTCGGCGTTGATCAGCCGAACCCATTCCCGCGCATCGAAATTCGGCAGGTACACCATCTTGCGGCCGGCATAGATATTCGACAGCGCGGCGCTGACCCCGGCGATGTGATACGGCGGCACGCAGATCAGGGCGGCGTCGGTGCCGGCGGCCGACCCGAATTCCACCGTGCCGGTGACGTAACTGGTCAGGTTGTTGTGCGAGAGTTCGACGGCCTTGGGCTGCGACGTGGTGCCCGAGGTGAACAGCACGATCGCGACGGAGTCCGGGTCGGGGAACGCGAGGCCTTCAGTGGCCGGTTCGGCGGTGCGCGCGGCCGCCAGGAAATCGTCGGACACCATCATCCGGTCCGACACGTCGCCGACGGCGTCGCGGTAGCGACTGTCGACGATCACCAACGGGTCGGGCAGCCGCTCGATCAGCGCCTGGATCCCCTCGGCGGAGAGCCGGTAATTGATCGGGGTGAAGGTCACCCCGGCGCGCGCCGCGGCGAAGATCAGCACCGGCAGCATCGCGCCGCCGGTGCCCACGTACGCGACGTGCTTGGCATTCGATGCGGCGATCACCCCCGCGCCGCCGTCGGCAAGATCGCTGAGCTGTTGCGTGCTCAGCCGCAGGTCTCCGGACACCACCGCGGTGCGCTCCGCGCTGTCCGACGCGGCCATCTCGAGCAGCAGCGAAATGCTCATCTCGGTCTTTCTCCGGTATCAACACGTTACAAAGCCGGCCAAAAGTGTCATGCCCGTCTGTAGTTTAGATCACGCAACATTCCGCGGACCCGGCACCGGTCGCCCGCTGCATCACCCGGGCGTGGCGGCGCGGCCAGGCGCTCGATGCGCGTGGCCGTCCCGCTGCTGGAACTCGGCGCAGTTGCGCGCTCACAACTATCGCAAGCCTTGCGGCACAACAGCTTTGAACCGCCTGATATCAGGTGCCAGTCCACTTGGGTGGGCGCTTCTCGGCGAACGCGATGGCACCCTCCTTGGCGTCGTTGGAGGAAAACACCGGAGTCAGCAGCTTGTTCTGCTCGGCGAACATCTCGTCGGGGCTCCAGCCCCGGGACTCCACGATGATCCGCTTGGTGGCCGCCACCGCGAGCGGCCCGTTCGCCGCGATCTTTTCGGCCAGCTCGACCGCGGCGTCCAGCGCGGCGCCCGGCTCGGCCAGCACGTTCACCATGCCCAGCGCATGCGCGCGCTCGGCGCTCAGGTTCTCGCCGGTCAGCGCCAGTTCCATGGCGATCGCGGACGGGATGCGCTGCGGCAGCCGCAGCAGCCCGCCGCCACCGGCGACCAGCCCACGCTTGACTTCCGGAATGCCGAACGCGGCGTCCTTCGATGCCACGATCAGGTCGGTGGCCAACGCCAGCTCGGTACCGCCGGCCAGCGCGTAGCCCTCCACCGCGGCGATCAGCGGCTTGACCGGGGGACGCTCGGTGAAGCCCATACCCCGGCCCTCGACGATGGGAAGCTCGCCGCGGGCGAAGGCCTTGAGGTCCATGCCGGCGCAGAACGAACCGCCCGCGCCGGTCAGGATGCCCACCGAGAGGCCGGTCTCGTTGTCGAGCCGATCCACGGCCGCGGCCAGGCCATTGGCCACCGCGGAGTTGACCGCATTCTTGGCCTTGGGCCGGTTGATCGTGATGATGAGGATTCGATCCCGTTGTTCGACCAGAACTTCGGGTTCTTCGGTGCCGGCCTCTTGATTTCCACTGCTCACGGTGCCGCGGCTCCTTACACGGATCGGTGGCTCTGGGATAGCTCCTGTCGGACCGATGGTAACGGTCGGCGGAAATGGCGTTAACAGCCCAAAGAGATTCGGCTTACCGCCAACGCCGAGTCGGCCAGGAATCCGTGTCGATCACGCCGGAGCCATTGCCGCTTCGATGACCGTTAGGTTCTCGGAAAGCCCTGCGGCCCTGCGTATCTCGATGAAGTCGGCGACCATGGCGTCGGAAACCTCGTGCGGGTCCTCGAGCGTGGAGCCGTCCGAGAGCACCGAGATGTTGAGCTGATCGACGTAACTCCACACGGTGATGTTGAGGCCGCTGCCGGCGGTCAACGGGCCCACCGAATAGATCTCGGTGACCAGTGCCCCGCCCACCCGGCCGCGTTCCCGGGGGCCGGGCACGTTGGAGATGTTCAGGTTGAGGATCTTGTTGTGTCCGTCGCGACCGGAGGCCCAGCGGAAGAAGGCCTGGGTGGGCGCCGGTGGCATGTAGGCCGCCCACCTGCTGACCAGCTCCGGCCCCATCAGCTGGTTGCTTTCCTTTGCGGCGATGGCGTTTTCGTGGCAGCACCGCACCCGCTCCAGCGGATCGTCGGAGTTCGTCGGCAGGCCCACCAGTACGCCGGTGAAGCGATTGCCCGAGATCCGTTCGGGCGAGAAGTCGAAACTCATCGGCACCGACGCGAGCAGCGGTTCGGCCTTGCCGTCGTATCGCAACAGCAGGGTGCGAAGGGCGCCGGTCGCCATGGCCAGCACCATGTCGTTGATCGTCGCCCCGAGCCGCTTGCCGGTCTCCTTGACGTCGGCCAGGGCCAGGGTGGCGGTCGCGAACCGCCGTTCCGGGGTGATCTTGTGGTTCATGAAGGTCGGCGGCGGCTCGAACGGCCGCGTCAGTTCCGGGGAGAGTTTGCGGGAGCTGCGGCGCACCCGGCCCAGGCCCTGGGCGGTGTAGCGGAAGGTGTGGGGCAGCGCTCCGACATGGCGCATGTGGTCGGCGAATGCCGATGCCATCAGCTGCCGCGTGGTGGGCGCCGGGTCGCACACGTACGGACCGCCCTCCGGGCCGGGCTGCAGGTCCATGCCCCGGGCCAACAGGTTCGCGGACGCGACGCCGTCGGCCAGCGCGTGATGGATTTTGCCGACGACCGCGATCCGGTTGTTGGCCAAACCCTCCACGAAGTACATCTCCCACAGCGGACGGCTGCGGTCGAGTTGCGTGCTGGCGATCTGCCCGATGGCCTCGTCCAGTTCGCGCCGGCCCCCTGGCGGCGACACCCGCCAGGGGCGGATGTGATAGTCCAGGTCCAGGTCGCAGTTCTCTCGCCACATCGGGTGGTGTAAGTGCAGCGGCACCTCGACGAGCTGGTAGCAGAACGGATCGAGCTTGTTCAGCCGCCCGGCGATGACTTCGCGAAACGTGTCGACGTTCAGCGAGCGGCGGTCGGCGTCCAGCTCGATCACGGCCGCTTTGATGGTGTGCATGTGGACGTTCGGCGTTTCGCTGTACAGGAGTACGGCGTCCCACCCGCTAAGCCTCTTCACCGCTGCCCCTTGCCCATAGAGGGACCATACTCAGCGGCGACGTTCAGATGACCTCTTTTGCCCCGACGCGTGTCTTGGTGCGGTAGATCTGGTTGAGGAACAACGAGGTGACGTGCGCGGCGGCGGCGGCGCGCTCGCCGTCGACGAGGTCATACCCGTGGCCGGCGCCGGGGAATTCGAGGTAGCCGACCATCGAATGCGATACCGCCCGAAGCCGCTCGACGAAGCTGCGTGCCTGTTCGACGGGTATCACCGAGTCTTTGCTGCCGTGAATGACCAGGAAGGGCGGCGCGTTGCGGTGCACACGCGCGATCGGCGATGCGTCGTGAAAGATGTCGGGGCGCCGCGCGATCGACTTCTTCACCACGATGCGCTCCAGGAACTCGACGAACCGTTCGCGCTCCGGCGTCGAGCGATCCTCCCAGTCGTAGCGGCCGTAGATCCCGACGACCGCGTCCACGGAGGTGTTCGCGCCCTCGGGCAGCTTGGCCTGAAACTGCGGATCGTCGGGCGTGAGCCCGGCCAGCGCGCACAGGTGGCCGCCGGCCGAACATCCCGCTATCGCCACGAAATCGCGGTCACCGCCGAACTTGTCGACGTTGGCTCGTGCCCAGGCGATGGCGGTTTTGACGTCGATGATGTGGCGTGGCCAGCGGTGGTGCGGGGCGGCGCGGTAGTTGACCGCCAGGCACACCCAGCCCTGCTCCGCGAGCCGCGACATGAGCGCCGAACCCTGACCCATGCACTTGCCGTGCACCCAGGCGCCGCCCGGCAGGAAGATCAGGACCGGCGCGGGCTGCGCGGGCAGGTCTTGGCGCCGCCAGACGTCGAGCACCTGATCGGGGTGGTCGCCGTAGTGCACGGCGCGGCGGTAGAGATAGCGGCGCTGGCGCAGGCCCGCCCAGATCGGCGGTGTCTTTGCGGCGACGGGCCAGTCCGTCTCGAGATCGGCTGCCGACACGACCCCGCGTAGCGCGGCGAGGGATACCCGTTGCGTGCTTTCGCGGTCGCGGCGGCGTACGTCGCTGATCCCCGGCGTGAACCAGTCCCTGGTCGCCGCGGAGATCGCCTCCGGAGCGTGCCGGGCTCCCCAGACGCCCATGGCGGTCAGGCCACCCAGGGGTTCGAGATGCTTGCCGACCACGGGCAGCGAAGTCCCCGCCACGCTCAACGCCAGCGCATAGTCGCCGGGGCGGGCCCGCAGCAACCATTTCACGCAATTGGTAATGCCCGGTCCAGTCACCGTCATGGAGGGGACTGTACCCCTCACCGCGATTGACAAACTGACGTTTCCGTCGAACGGGCGACGGCAGCGAAAACGCTTTGCCCAGTGCGCACGTTGCAGGCGGTATTTACGCTGCTTGAACCGCCTTTCGCGGTTTTCAGCCTGCGACGCATGTTGCTGTGTACGACACGCTTACCTGACCGTCAGGTCGGCGATCACCCGGCCACCGACCAGGCTGACGCCGGTCAGCGTGAGCCCCACCTGCGCGGCCAGCGCGGCAGCGCTGTCCACCCCGACGGATGCCCAGCGAAACCAGGGGCCGACCTCGCCCGACGCCTCCAGCCGGACCCATCGCGAACAGATCCCGATGGCCTCGGCGTCGAATTCGGCAATGCAACGGCCACCGCGGGCCAGCAGTTCGAAGGCGCGCCGGAGAATTCGCAGCGGATCCCCACCCAGCCCGACATTGCCATCGACCAGCAAAACCGTCTGCCACAGGCCCATTCCCGGCAGCGGCTCGAACACATCGCCCAACAGGGCCGGCGCACCGCCGCGGCCCGCCAGCTGAATCGCGGTCGCAGACCGGTCGATGCCGAGCGCCGGGATGCCCCGCCGGATCAGCCTCGCCACCAATCGGCCCGGGCCGCAGCCCAACTCGATCGTCGGCCCGGTGCACATCTGCGTGACGGCTTCGTCGAAGATTTCGTCGAAGGCGCCACCAGATCCATCACCGGGACATCGCACACCCAACCATTTGTGCGTCGGCAGTGGCCGCAGTTCGCCGTCGTCATGACGGATCCAACATCGCTCGCCGCCGAGTGCCCGATCGTAGAGTTGCCCAAGCATTTCACGTCCCTCGCGTCCTGGCCGATCGGGCGGCGCACCGGCGCTCGGTCCCCCCGAAGGACGTTGCGGCGACGTACCGGCAAACCCCAACAAGCTGACGGCAAGCACGTGCGCCAGCACTGCTCCGATACCCCGATCGTGGCTCGGTTAATCCCCCTCTCTTTCAAGGCCCTTCCTGCGGCTACGTTGCAGCGCCGGGCGTGGTTCACCCACGGCGGCGATCGGCGGCAGACCGGCGTGGCCACCGCGCAACCGATAGCGCCCGAATCATGGCCGCCGGCAGGGCTTTTCGCCGCTGCGAATCCTGTCCAAATCAGCCGAACAGGAATGCGTCCAGCAGCTCGTTGACCCGCGCGGGATCTTCCAGCGCCGCCAGGTGGGCCACCCCGTCGAGCACGGTGAAGCATGCGCCGCCGATGGAGTCGGCCATCGCCCGCGTCTCGCGCACCGGGAAGGTGGCGTCTTCAGCGCCCGCGACCACCAGCACCCGGGCCGTGACGCGACCCAGCAGGGCGTGCTGGTCGGGTCGGGCGGACACCACGCTGCGCACCGCCCAACGGACCGAATCGGTGTTCACCGACTGCACGGCTGCCCGCACCGTCGCCACCACGTCCGGGCGGGTGCGCAGCGTCGTCGGGCCCAAGAAGGCGCGGACGGCCGAGCGGGTCAGCGGCGGCCGGATGCCGCCCAGCAGCCTCGCCACCCGGAGCATGGCAGCGTACTGCACCTGTTGCACGACAGGCGCTTTCGAGGCCGTGCAATTCATCAGCACCGCGCGGTCGACGCGGTCGGGGTAGAGGGCGGCGAAGGTGCCGCCGATCATCCCGCCCCACGAGTTGCCGACGAAATGCGCCCTGTCGATGTTGAGGCCGTCCAGTAGTTCGACGACGCAGCGCGCGCAGTCGGTGAAGCTGAACATCGCGCGCAGCGGCGCACTGCGCCCGTGGCCGGGCGGATCGATCAGCACCAGGCGGTGTGAGTCGCCGAAGCGTGCGGCCTGGCCGGCCCACAGATCGCCAGTCATCAACAGGCTGGGCCACATCAGGACGGCGGGCCCGGTCCCCGCACTCACCTGCACCCGGATCGCCCCGAGAGCCGTATCGACCAACCGCGAAGCCAGCCGGGGATTGTCGACGGTCACGCTGCCTCCTGAAGTCCTAGTGGGTACGGCGGACCACGCATCGCCGTCCCTTGATTTTCCGCGTCGGTGATACTTGTCCGGTGACGAACAACGATGTTCATCCCGACCTGCAGCGATTTGCCCGCTTCGCTCCGCGGCGGCTCGTCAGTCCGCGCACCCTGCCGCTGATGCGGGTGGGGATGGCGTGGCGGGGGCGCCTCGGCAAGCCCGTCGCCGGCGTCGAGGCGATCACGCTCGGTTCCGGGGCCGGCGTCCGGCTGTTCCGGCCCGCGGGGGCCACCGAGGCCACCCCTGCGCTGTTGTGGATCCATGGTGGCGGATACGTGATCGGCACCGCCCAGCAGGACGACCGGCTCTGCAGCCGATTCAGCAGGCGGTTGGGCATCACCGTCGCCTCGGTCGAATACCGCCTGGCGCCCCAACATCCCTATCCCACCCCGCTGGAAGACTGCTATGCGGCACTCACCTGGCTGGCCGGGCTGCCATCGGTGGACCGCTACCGCATCGCCATCGGCGGCGCCAGCGCCGGCGGTGGGCTCGCGGCGGCCCTGGCCCTGCTGGCCCGCGACCGTGCCGAGGTGAGCCCGGCGTTCCAGCTGCTGACCTATCCCATGCTCGACGACCGCAGTTCGGCCACCGCGCCCAATGCGAACTACCGGCTGTGGGACAACCGCAGCAACAGGTTCGGCTGGGCGGCCTACCTGGGCGACGCCGACCCGCAGGTGGCCGTCCCCGGCCGCCGCGACGACCTGGGCGGATTGCCGCCGGCCTGGATCGGGGTGGGTACGCATGACCTGTTCCACGACGAAAACCTGGCCTACGCCGAGCGCCTGCGCGCCGCGGGGGTGCCGTGCCAGGTGGAAACCATTCCGGGCGCCTTCCACGGTTTCGACCTGATTTTGCCGAAAGCCCAAGTGTCCCAGCGGTTTTTCGACAGCCAATGCGACAGTCTTCGGGCGGCGTTGGCCCCCGCCGCTTGATCCGCCTCACATCGCGAAGTACACCAGCTCGCCACCGATGATGGTGGCCGCCACCAGCCCCGCGTCCAGGGCCGCCAGCGCCGTAGCCGGCGGCTCGTTGAGCACGCACAGGTCGCCCGGCTGCCCGATCTCCACGGTGCGTGGCCGGCCGGGCTGATCGGCCCTGCCCAGAAACATCGTCAAAGCCTCTCGCGCAGAGACACATTCGCGCGCCCCCAGCACGGCGCCCCGCGGAGTGGTGCGGTGGACCGCGGCGCGCATCGCCGTCCATGGGTCGCCATGGCCGAACGGCATGTCGGTGGACAGCGCGACCGGCACCCTCGCGTAGCGCAGGGAGGCGACGCGCCACAGCTGATCGTGCTCGGCGACGGGGACTTCGGCGAGGTACTGATCGCCGCGCTCGGCGACGAAGTTGGGCTGCGTCACCACCGTGACCCCGAGGTCGGCCAGGTCGGCCAGGTTGTCGTCGGGCACCACGGCGGCGTGTTCGATGCGGTCCTTCGGATGGCCGCCGGCCGCGCGCAGCGCCGCTAGGGCCACCACCAGCTGTGCCGCGGTCACGCAGTGCACCGCGACCGGTTGTCCACTGTCATGTTGGCGCGCAATCCATTCCGTGAGGGCATCGAGGTCGAGGCGGTCGTCGTGCAGGATCTTCTTGCCCGGCGACAGGAAACTCAGCCGGGGCCGGAACTCGCCGCGCTGGTGCGCCGCCGTCAGCGACTCCATGTCGTCGGCATCGAGATCGGGGGTTGCGTCCGTGACGCCGGTGACACCGGTCGCGGTGATCCGGCGGCTCAATTCGGCCAGATCGGTTTCGCGCCGCTGCAGCGCCAGCGACCAGCCCCGGTCGGCGCTGCGCAGCCGCCCATCGGGATGATCGGCCAGGCCGACGCGGCCCAGCGCCTCGGAATTGAGGATCCACAGCGCCCCGCTGCGGTGCTGAATGCGCACCGGCACGTGCGAAACGATGGCGTCGAGGGTGCCCCGATCGAGTTCTCCGGCAACCGAATCGTGGTATCCCACAGCGCGAATCCAGCCGTCGGGTCCCGGGGTGGCGTTCGCGAGCAATTGCGTGAGCTGCGACGCGTTGCTGACCCCCGGCGGCCCGACGAAGAACGAATCGAGCGCCGAGGCCGCAGAACGCACGTGCACATGGTGGTCGTGTAGCCCGGGCAGGACGGCGCCGCCGCCCGCGTACAGCACACCCTCGCCCGCCCGGGGCACCAGACCCTCCCCCGGCGGCGCCATCTCCTCGATCAGCGCGCCCACCCGGATGTCTGTCGTGGTGCCGTCCAGCAGGGTTGCCCGCTGAATCAGCATGACAGCACGCGCCTTTGGCTCACCAAATGGCGCACCGCCGCGTTGTCGGCGCCCGGCCCGGATGCCGGACCCGACGCCGGCGGGGCCGACGGTGCAGACACCGGCGCCGACGACGCCGACGCCTCGACCGGCAGGGCCGCGTAGGTCGCGGCGACCCCGGCCATGGACACGCCGATCAACTCGCCGCCACCGCGGGCCAGGGATTTGGCCACCGCGAGCGTCGCCTCGAGCCCGGTCAACGGGTCGGCGATGGCGTCGCCGCAGAACACCGGCCCGCCGGCGCTGGTGCCGACCAGTCCGCCGGCCACCGCGGTGTCGTCCCCGAATCCCGGCCGGCGGCCGTCATATCCGGTGATCTGCAACCAGATTCGACCCGCGCGTGGGGCGATGTCATCGGGCCCGAGGCCCCGGCGCGCCAGCGCCGCGCGGCGCGAGCCCTCGATGACGACGTCGCTGGCCGCGAGCAGGTCACGCAGTTCGTCGGCCTGGCTGTCGAAATCGGCTTCGTAACAAAGCTTTTGGCCGTTGATCCAATCGAAGAAGGCCGGATGGCCGGCCCGGGTACCGTCTCGGCGGCGCGGGCTTTCGACCTTGACGACGGTCGCTCCGGCGCGGGCCAGCAGCCGCCCGCACAGCGGCCCCGCCCACATCGAGGACAGGTCGGCCACCAGCAGGCCCGGTAACACGCGCGGCGCCGACCGCGGTCCTGTCACGCGTATCCGCGGCGGCGCGGGCGCGGCCTCGCCCAGGCCCGCCACCGGAAGGTCGAGCAGCGCCGCCCGCTCGACGATTTCGGCCACCGGACGGGCCGCCACCCAGCGCCCCAACACCGGCCACGGGTCGGCGTCGACGTCGTCGACCTGCAGCAGGGCCGGGACGGCGGCGAGGTCGTCGGGCCGCGAGAGGGTGAGCGCGCAGCAGCCGTCCCGGGCGGCGAACAGGCGGGTGCCGCCGCCCGGCGACACCCGACCGCGACGAGTCAGCCCCAGCAGTGCGGCCCGCCCGGTCAGCAGGCTCACCGCGTCGACGTCGATACCCAGTCCGCCGCCGATGGCCGTCGCGACCTGGTGCGCGCGGGCCAGCACGCTGGCGCGGGAGAAGTCGGCGGGACCGTCGGGCAGGCCGGTCAAGTAGGCCAGCCCGCTGCTGCCCCAGTTGGTTGCGGCCGAGCTCACGACCCCATTGTGCGCGTGGCGCACGGCGGCCTCAGAACTGCAGCGCGTGAAACCGCCAGTCCAGCACCGGACGGTCCGGTTCTGCGTCGCCGACGGCGTACACCAGCGACCGCAGCCCCAACACGCCGCCGTGATCGGCCGGCTCCGTGGATTCGATGTGCAGCTCGCTGTACAGGGTGTCGCCCTCGTGCACGGGTCCGGTGTGGTCGCAGGACTGCCAGTTCAGCACCGTGACCAGATTGGGCAGCAGCCTGCTCGCCTGCGCCAAAGCCAGCCCGATGGTATGCCCGCCGTACACGAGCCGGCGCCCACCGACTCGCGAATCGTGATGCGTGGCAGCGATATTCAGGGTGAGCCGGGCCAGTTCGGGTGCGCTGCTGACCACGTCGGCGGTGCTGTGCAACACCGAGCCCGCCAAGCCGGCATCGAAGTGCGGCCCGGGCACCTTGTCGCGGAACACCTTTCCGTCCCACTGCGCGGTCGGATCGTGGGCCGGGCCGGGCACGTCGGCGCCGATGGCCGACAGATCGTCGTCGGGCCCGTCCTCCGGCCGCCAATCCGGGCTGGCGGGCAGCATGCCGCAGCGGTAGAAGTCGAGCACCAGCTGATCGGCCTGGTCTATCGTGATCATCCGCAGCGCCGCAAGGCCCGTCGGCGCCCGGCCCGGCTTGGGCGAATTCGCGCGCAGCCCAACCACTTCGGTGCGGGTGTAGAGGGAATCGCCGATCACCGGGAACCGGTGGAACACCAGGTTGCGATAAAACAGGTTGGCCTTGACCCGCTGGGTCACCAACGTCGACTGCCCGATCGCCACGTCGCACACCAGCCCCGGGTGGGCCAGCGGCGCCGGTAGGCCCGTCACCGCGCCGCACAGGTCAGCGTCCAGCGCCAGGCGCAACCGGTCGCCCACGATGGCCTGATGGGCGCCGGCCAGCCCCGACGACAACGTCATCGACGGCGCCCAGTCGAACACCTGCCCAACCGACAGGTCGTCGAAGTAGGGTCCCCCCTCGCGAATCCCCGCATACCCGTCACTCGTCACAACGCCCCATGCTGGCAGGCTGTGGAATCGAGGGTCAACTTCGTGGCGATCGCGAGTGCGGCGAAGCCGGGCGAAGCGGGTCGCCACCATCTGGGCTCGTGGCGATCGCGAGTGCGGCGAAGCCGGGCGAAGCGGGTCGCCACCATCAGGGCTGGAAGGTGATCGCAGGTGAACGACGAAGAAGAGATGCTGGTCGCCACGGTGCGGGCGTTCATCGACCGCGACGTCAAACCGAGCATTCGCGAGGTCGAGCACGCCAACACCTACCCCGAGGCGTGGATCGACCAGATGAAGCGGATCGGCATCTACGGCCTGGCCGTTCCGGAGGAATACGGCGGGTCGCCGGTGTCCATGCCGTGCTACGTGCGGGTCACCGAGGAACTGGCGCGCGGCTGGATGAGCCTGGCCGGTGCGATGGGCGGGCACACCGTTGTCGCCAAACTGCTGACGCTGTTCGGCACCGAGGATCAGAAGCGGACTTACCTGCCGCGGATGGCCAGCGGAGAGGTGCGCGCCACCATGGCGCTGACCGAGCCCGGCGGCGGCTCGGATCTGCAGAACATGACGACCACCGCGCTGCCCGATGCCGACGGGCTGGTGATCAACGGATCCAAGACCTGGATCAGCAACGCGCGCCGTTCCGGACTGATCGCGCTGCTGTGTAAGACCGATCCGGATGCCACACCGCGCCACAAGGGCATCTCGATCGTGCTCGTCGAGCACGGCCCGGGCCTGACGGTGTCGCGGGATCTGCCGAAGCTGGGCTACAAGGGCGTCGAGTCGTGCGAGCTGTCGTTCGACAACTTCCGGACACCCCGCACGGCGCTGCTGGGAGGCGTTGCGGGCGAAGGCTTTTCGCAGATGATGAAGGGACTCGAGACGGGACGTATCCAGGTGGCCTCTCGTGCCCTGGGGGTGGCCACCGCGGCGCTCGAGGACGCGCTGGCTTATGCCCAGCAGCGGGAGAGCTTCGGCCAGCCGATCTGGCAGCACCAGTCGATCGGTAATTACCTGGCCGACATGGCCACCAAACTCACCGCGGCCCGCCAGCTCACCCGGTATGCCGCCGAGCGGTACGACAGTGGCGAACGCTGCGACATGGAAGCCGGCATGGCGAAATTGTTTGCCTCCGAGGTCGCCATGGAGATCGCGCTGAACGCGGTGCGAATACACGGCGGATACGGCTATTCCACCGAATACGACGTCGAACGCTACTTCCGGGACGCACCGTTGATGATCGTCGGCGAAGGCACGAACGAGATCCAGCGAAATGTGATTGCCCGGCAACTGGTGACGCGCGGCGGCGTCTGATCCGGCTCACCAATCTCGCGGCCCGAGAACATAGTTTGGGAGTATATTTACCTGACTCTGAACCAAAGGGAAAGGCAGCCGCCATGAGTTATCCTCCCGTGCCGCCCGGAGGTTCGCCGGAATGGCCAGCGCAGCAACCGGAATGGCAAGGCCAACAACCGGAGTGGCAAGGCCAGCGGCCCGCCGGGTGGCAAGCTCAGTACCCACCGGGATGGCAGGGCCAGCCGCCACCGGCGGGATGGCCGGCGCAGCAGCCGGGAATGCAGGAGCCCGAGAACTATCTGGTCTGGGCGATCCTGTGCACGGTGCTGTGCTGCCTGCCTTTCGGGATCGTGTCGATCGTCTACTCCAACAAGGTGTCCGGGCTGTGGGCCCAGGGCCGGTACGCCGAGGCCTATGAGGCGTCCAACAACGCCAAGAAGTGGGCCATCATCGGTGCGGTCGTGGGCGCCGCCGCCGCGGTGATCGGCGTCGTGCTGTGGTTCGCCATGTTCGCGGCGATCGTCTCTTCCATCCCGTCCACGACCACCACCACCTATTCGGGCTTCTGACCCCAGGCCTCGTCCACCAGCCCCCAGGCCAACGCGGTTTCCGCATCGACGGTGCGACCGGACAATACGAGATACGCTGTGCGCCAACGGCCGATCCGCCGTGTGACGCTGACGGTGCCACCGGCTCCGGGGAGCAGGCCCAACGCCAGCTCGGGTAGCCCGAACATCGCGTCATTGCGGGCGGTGACCCACCCGCAAAACGCCGCCATCTCCAGTCCGCTGCCCATAACCCGCCCGTGCACTTCGGCCCGGCATGCGCGGCCGAGCCTGGTGGCCAGCGCGTCGAGCGCCAGGGCGGGGCTGTGGCGGGTACGCGCCAGGTGCGCACTCGCCGGGTCGGCGAACGTGCCGAACTCGGCCAGGTCCCCACCGCTGCAGAACGACGGACCGTTGCCGCTCAACACGATGCCGGTGACCGACGGGTCCAGCTGAGCCACCGTCAGGGCCTCCAGCAGCGCCGCGCGCGCATCGGTGGAGAACGCGTTGTGCCGCTGCGGCCGGTTGAACGCGATACGCACAACGTCGCCGTCGCGGGTCGCCCGCACCGGGTCGGGGATCTCGGGCATCCGGACCGGGCCCCGCTCGCGTAACCACCGCGCGAACTCCGGGCCGGCCTGCAGGGTCGAGTACGCCAACGACTCCGTCGTCACCCCAGCCAGCGTCGAGCCCCGCGGATCCACCGCGCGCAGCACGTCATCACAGACCCCGCTGGCGTGCGGCCAGCGTTGACAGCGTGCCGTCAGCTCCGCCACGGTCGCCGGCACCGACGCGACGGTGACCACGCGCCGGTCGGCGCAGCGATCCTCGGTCAGCGTGAAAGTCGCTGCGTCGAGCCAGAATTCAGCGTCGGCGATGTCGGTGGCCGAGCCGACGGCGACGATCACCCCGGGCGGCGACGCCGGGCCGTCGTGCGGCGCCTTCGACAGGTCGACCACCCGGAGCATCGGTCACACCGAGTACTTCTCGATCAGCCCGTTCTTGTAGAGCTTGCCCGTGTCGGTGCGCGGCAGCTGTGCTTCGAAGGCGATCGATCGCGGGCACTTGTAGTGCGCCAACCGGTCTCGCAGCCACGCCGTCAACTCCTCGGCGAATCCGTCGGTGGCATCGGCGGCGTCGACGGTCTGCACGGCCGCCACCACGCGCTGGCCCATTTCGTCGTCGGGCACCCCGAACACCGCGGCGTCCAACACCTTCGGGTGGGTGACCAGAAGGTTCTCGGCTTCCTGCGGGTAGATGTTCACTCCGCCGGAGATGATCATGTGGTGCCGCCGGTCGGTCAGGTACAGGTAACCCTCGTCGTCGAGGTAGCCGATGTCCCCGACCGTGGCCCAGCCGTGCTTGTCGCGCGATGAGGCGGTTTTCGCCTCGTCATTGAGGTATTCGAAGGAATAGCCGCCTTCGAAGTAGATCTCGCCGGCCTGCCCGGGTGGCAACTCGTCGCCGTGTTCGTCGAGGATGTGTACGGCGCCGCCCATGGGTTTGCCGACGGAACCCGGGTGCGCCAGCCAGTCCTCGGCCGTGATCAGCGTCGAGCCGTGCGCTTCCGAGGACGCGTAGTACTCGTCGATGATCGGCCCCCACCAGTCGATCATCTGCTTCTTGATCTCCACCGGACACGGGGCCGCCGCGTGCATCACCCGCTGCAGGCTGGACAGGTCGTACGAATGACGCACCCGGTCAGGCAGTTTCAGCATGCGGGTGAACATCGCCGGGACGAACTGGCCATGCGTGACTCGGTGGCGCGCGATGGCGTCCAAGCATCCTTCGGCGTCGAACTTCTCCATCACCACCGTGGTGATGCCGCCGGCCTGCGCGCTCATCGACCACACCGAGGGCGCCGTGTGGTACAGCGGCGCGGGGCTGAGATAGATCGAGTCGGGCGTCATCCAGAAGCCGACGAGTGCGGACATCATGCCGGGCGCGTCGGCCGGTGGCACGTGCGGCAATTCGCGTTTGATGCCCTTGGGCCGGCCGGTGGTGCCCGACGAGTACTGCAGCAGGTCGCCCTCGACTTCGTCATCGATCGGTGTATCGGGCTGCCCGGCAACGCATTCCGGGTAGCGCTCCCAGCCCGGCAGGTCGCCGTCAGCAATCAGCAGCAGCTCGGGTAGCCCGCCCGGCAAATGCTCGCCGAGGCCGGCGAGGGTGTCACGCAGCGCCGCCGAGCCGATGATGGCCTTGGCGCTGCTGTTGTCGATGATGTAGGCGGCCTCTGCCGCGGTCAGGTGCGTGTTGATCGGCACGTAGTACAACCCGCTGCGACGAGCCGCCCACATCACCGCGTGGATGTGCTCGTTGTTCTCCATCAGGATTGCGACGGTGTCGCCTTCGCGCAGGCCCGCGGCGCGGAACCGGTGCGCCAGTCGATTGGCGCGCGCCTCGAGGTCGTCGAAGGTGACGACCGTTCCGGACGGGTACAGGATGACAGCAGGTTTGTCGGCGCCGATGTAGGGGCGGATCTGCATGCGCAAACTGTACCGCCGCGAAACTTGACAGGTGTTAAGTGGGCTCCGGTGCGGGCAGTAGCAGCGCGCTGTCGCCGAATTCATGCCACAGGTAGCCGTGCTCCACTGCCTCCCGATACGCCAGCCCGACCAGCTCGGGGCCGGCGACCGCCTCCAGCAACAGCAGGTGCGAGGCGCCGGCGTCGTGCCAGCCGGTGATCAGGCCGTCGACCACCCGGCACGGCCGGCCAGGGCCGAGCACGAGGTCCGTCCAGCCGTCCACCTGCCGCACCGCGCCGTCCGCGGTGGCCGCGGACTCCAGAGCGCGCGTCACCGTCGTTCCCACCGCGATCACCCGCCCGCCGGTCGTGCGCGTGACGTTCACCAGTCGCGCGGTCGCGGCCGGTACGGCGAAGGGCTCGGGAGTCGGTGGCTCGCCGGCGTCGGCCGACGACACCCCCGCGTGCAGCGTGATCGGTGCGATCGCGATGCCCGCGGAAACCAGGGCGGTGACCAATTCGGTGCTGAAAGGACGGGCCGCGCTGGGCATTTCGGCACTGCCCGGGTGCCGGGCGAACACGGTCTGGTAGTAGCGCAGCGGCCACGGCCGTGGCACGTACGCGTACCGAATGGGCCGGCCGTGGCGGGCCAGATACGACGCGACGTCTCCCTCTACGACGACTCGCGCGGACCACAACCGCGCGCCGCTGATCCCGGGTTGCGGGTAGGAGGCCTCGACGACCAACGCGCCGCCGCCCGGCATGTCGATGCGTTCGCCCGGCCGGACGTCTGGGAGGTGTCCGGCCGCTTCTCCCGCAGGCCGCAGTTCGACCACCCAGACCCTCTCGGCGCGCCGGGTAGAGAAGTGCACTGCGATGGGCCGCCCGTCGCGGCGGCCGTCCACGGCGGCCGGCATGGTGGCGGAGTTATTCACCACCAGCAGATCGCCCGGGCGCAGGTGATCGACGAGGTCGGCGAAGCGGGCATGGCTGACGCCGTCGGGGCGAGCGATCAGTAGCTTGACGCCGTCGCGGGCGACGCCGTGCGCTTCGGGCGGCTCGATGGCATCGGAGTTCGGGGGGCGGTGGAAGCGGGTGTGCGGGGCCGTCAGGGTCATCGCGCCGCTCCGGATGGCGCCAGGTCCGCGGCGCGATAGCGGCCCGCGGGGGGCCGGGTGTCAAGCAATCGCAGTAGCGCCGGCACTTTCGCCTCCGGCTCGGCACGGTCGGAGATGTCCTCGCCCGGGAAGGCGGCCTGGTGCATCTCGGTGCGCATGTCACCCGGGTCGAAGGCGTACGCGGGCACCGTGGGCTTCTCGGCGGCGAGGACGGCCGAGAGCTGGTCGAGTGCGGCCTTCGACGAGCCGTATCCGCCCCAGCCCGGGTACGGTTCGACGGCGGCGTCGGAGGTCAGATTGACGATCGCGCCGCCGTTTTCGGCGAGCGCCGGCAGTGTCGCCTGGATGAGGGCCAGCGGCGCGAACAGGTTCGTCTGGTACACCGTCCACAATTCGCTCGCGGGGTAATCGGCGAGGACCGGTTGCGGGCTGGGCCCCAGCCGACTGGCGTTGTTCACCAACAGGCCAAGCGGCCCGGCGGCTAGCGCGGCCGCCACCACGTCGGCACGGTGCGACGCGTCGGTGACGTCACCGGCCAGCGTGATGAAGTTCGGTGAATTCAGTTCTCGGGCAGTTGATTCCAGTTCGTAGGCGCGTCGGGCATCGCCGACGACCGTCCAACCGCGGTCGAGCAGGGCGGCGGAGACCGCACGTCCGAAGCCGCGCGAGGTGCCGGTGACAATAGCGACGGGTCGCTGTTCGGATTGAGTAATCCCCCCATACTGATAGTTGAAGTAAACTTTAAGTCAAGTCACGAATTCGAGAAGGCCACAATGGATAAGCGAGACTTGTTCACCGTCGGTGAGATAGCGAAGCGCAGCGGCTTCGCGGCATCGGCGATCCGGTTCTATGAGAGTCAGGGGCTGATCACGGCGACCCGGACCGCCGGCGGTCAGCGCCGCTTCGATCGTCAGATGCTGCGACGCCTGGCCTTCATCAAGGCCGCCCGCAACGTCGGCCTGAGCCTGGATGAGGTCGCCGACGCACTCGCCACACTTCCGGACGGGCGCACCCCGACCCGAGCTGATTGGGGCCGGCTGTCCAAAATTTGGCGCGCGCGCCTCGACGATCAGATCGCCGGGTTGATCGCGCTGCGCGACAACCTGGATTCGTGCATCGGCTGCGGCTGCCTGTCACTGAAGCGCTGCGCGATCTCCAATCCGGGCGACCTGGCGGCCAGCTCCGGGGCGGGAGCGGTCTACCTGCCCAGATCGCTACGGCGGCAGGCGATTAGCGGCTGAGGCCTACGTCACCGCGCGGCTTTAACGCGCTTCGGACAGCCGCTGCTTGAGCGCCTCGAACTCGTCGCGCACACCGGTGGGCAGCTTGTCGCCGACGAACTCGAACCACTCCTCGATCAGCGGCAGTTCCTCGCGCCACTCCGCCGGGTTGACGGCGAGCGCCTTGGCCACGTCATCGCCGTCGACGTCCAGGCCGTCCAGGTCCAAATCGTCGGCCGTCGGCACGATGCCGATCGGGGTGTCCTGGCCGCCGGCCTGGTGCTCGATGCGGTCCACGATCCACTTGAGCACCCGGCTGTTCTCGCCGAAGCCCGGCCACAGGAAGCCACCGTCTTCGTCGCGGCGGAACCAGTTGACGAAGAACACCTTCGGCATCTTCGACTCGTCGGAGTTCTTGCCCAGGTCGATCCAGTGCTGGAAGTAGTCACCGACGTGGTAGCCCAGGAACGGCAGCATGGCCATCGGGTCGCGGCGCACGGTGCCGACCTTGCCCTCGGCGGCGGCGGTCTGCTCGCTGCCCATGGTGGCTCCCATGAACACGCCGTGCTGCCAGTCGCGGGCCTGCGTCACCAGCGGCACCGTCGTCTTGCGGCGCGCGCCGAACAGGATGCCGGAGATCGGTACGCCCTGCGGGTCGTCCCACTCCGGCGCCAGGATCGGGCACTGCGACATCGGGGTGCAGTAGCGCGAGTTGGGGTGGGCGGCCTTCTCGCCGGAATCGGGCGTCCAGTCGCGGCCCTTCCAGTCGGTCAGGTGCTCCGGCTCGCCCTCGAGGCCCTCCCACCACACGTCGTTGTCGTCGGTGAGCGCCACGTTGGTGAAGACGGTGTTGCCCCCCTCGATGGTGCGCATCGCGTTGGGGTTGGACTTCCAGTTGGTCCCCGGCGCGACGCCGAAGAAACCGAACTCGGGGTTGACCGCGTACAGGCGGCCGTCCTTGCCGAACCGCATCCAGGCGATGTCGTCGCCGAGGGTCTCGGCGCGCCAGCCCGGGATGGTCGGCTGCAGCATGGCGAGGTTCGTCTTGCCGCACGCTGACGGGAACGCCGCGGCGAAGTAGTAGGCCTTGTTCTCCGGGGAGATGAGCTTGAGGATCAGCATGTGCTCGGCGAGCCAGCCCTCGTCGTGGGCCATCGCCGAGGCGATGCGCAGCGAGTAGCACTTCTTGCCCAGCAGCGCGTTCCCGCCGTAGCCCGAGCCGTAGCTCATGATCTCGCGGGTCTCCGGGAAGTGGGTGATGTACTTGGTGTCGTTGCAGGGCCACGGCACGTCCTGTTGGCCCGGCTCCAGCGGAGCGCCCACCGAGTGCATCGCCTTGACGAAGAATCCGTCGTCGCCGATCTTCTCCAGGGCGGCCTTGCCCATCCGGGTCATCACCTTCATCGAGATGACGACGTACTCGGAGTCGGTGATCTCCACACCCAGCTTGGGGTCGTCGGCGCCCAGCGGGCCCATGCAGAACGGCACCACCCACATGGTGCGGCCGCGCATGCAGCCGCGGTAGAGATCGGTCATGGTGGCCCGCATCTCGGAGGGGTCCATCCAGTTGTTCGTCGGCCCGGCGTCGATCTGGCGCTCGGAACAGATGAAGGTCCGCGACTCCACCCGCGCCACGTCGGACGGGTCGGACAGCGCCAGGTAGGAGTTGGGGTGCTTCTTCTCGTTCAGCTTCGTCAGGGTGCCGGCCTCGACCAGGTGCGTGGCCAGCCGGTTGAACTCCTCGTCGGAGCCGTCAGCGAAAACGACCCGGTCGGGCTGGGTGAGCTCGGCGACCTCCTGCACCCATGACAACAGGCCCGGGTGGTTCGTGGGTGCTGTGTCCAAACCGGGAATGGTCGCTGAGGTCATCGAACTCTCCTGGATTCTTCTGCGTATCGGGCTGGTGTTGCTCGCTATGCTCTCGCCCACACAATTAAGGAATTGGTGGCGTTAACAACAGGTTATCGTGAGGATCTTGTCGGGTGGGTCTCGGGCAGGTATAAGCCTTCTCACAACAACGATTCAGAAGATCCCGACGGGCTGTCATCTTCGCTCCTCGAAGCGGGTTTTCCGGCGTCGTCGTCACCGCCGTCGTCTCCGGAGTGACTTTCGTCTTCTCGTATACCCGGTTCTCCCAGTTCTGCACGTACGACGGCCAGGCCCGCCGCCACCGCGGGCATGTCCCGGTCGCGCGCAGCCGCGGCCCGCGCGGCGGCCAGGGCGTGCTCGCGCAGTTCGGTGTCGATGACGCCCACCGACGCCGACACCTGCGCGTTCTCGGCCTCGTCCTGAGCCAGCAGCGCCCTGCTCAACACCGACTCGACCACCAGCACCCGGGTGGCGACCAGCTCCTCGACGACCGACTGCAGCGAGGACGTGACGCCGCCCGCCCAGCGGTCCAGCAGCGCCCGGTCGTGCAGCAGCGCACGAATGTTGATCACCATGAACGTGAGCCCCACCGAGATCGCCACGCACGCCACAGCCGCGGCGACGGCCAGCGCGGGATTGAGCCGCGAGGCCAGGCCGCTCATCAGCCGGCTCAGTGTCAGCGCCACCCCGAGGCCGAACCCGACGCCCAGCACGATCATCAGCCAGGTTTCGTGTCGGCGCGATTTCAGCGGCGGCGGCGAGATGTCGACTTTTGGCAGCCGCTCGGGCGGCGGTAGCTCCATCGGCAGGCCGACCACCTGCGCCACCTCGGCCAGGCGCGCGTCGGCGCCCTCGCTGACCTCGGCCACCACCGCATCCACCTGATCACGGGTGAGCGCCTCGAAGCCGGACATACCGCGCCGCGACAAACCCGCCGCGTGCTCCTGCAGGTCGGTGCGCACCGCCGCACACCGGTTACGCGCCGAGTGCGACAGGGCGACCCGCGCCTGCTGGATCTGACCGCGCAGCGTGATGGTCCGCTCGCTTTTCGCCTGGCGTTGCTGTTTCAGCGCGGTGCTGCGCTCCTCGCGCAGCGCCTCGACCCGGGCCCGCCGGCCGGACCCCTCGACCTCGCGCTCATGCCTGCGCGCCATCGTTTCAAGCCGAGACTCCCACGCCCGCAACCGGTTCCGGCGCGCGAGATCGGGGGCCTCCAACACCGCCGTGACGGCTTCGACCACGTCGTCGACGTCCGGGTCACCCAGGTCGGGCAGGGCCGCCGCGCCCACCCAGGGCGCCCGGCCGTAGCGGGGCGCGTGCGCGCCGAGCGAGTCTCGGTTGGCGGCGACGATGTCCCGCCAGTTGAGATGCACGTCGATCTTGGACACCACGCCGACGACCGCGTCGGTGTGCTCGGTCGCGGCGTCCAGCAGCGCGCAGTCCGACGGCGTCAGGTTCGCCGCCGCCGACACGACGAACACCACAGCCACCGGTGCCTCGCCGGGACCCAGGTCCGTCGACTCGACGAATTCGCGTTGTGGCAGCCGCTCACGCAGTGCGTCGACCACCGCGCTTACCCCGGCCATCCACGGACCGGTCACCAGCACCGCGTCGCGGCGCTGAATCGCCGGCGGATCCAGCCCGGGGCCGGCCGCCGCGACCAACGCGTCCACGTCGGCGACGGGATCGTGGCTTGTCTCGCCGCTCACCAGGATTCCCCCGGCAGCGACGCGCAGGCCTGGGACCACAGCCGCAGCGACCCCCGGGCGATGTCGGCGCCGCAGGCGCGGTGCAGGTCGCTGGCCGACGCGCGGCTGTAGCGCTGCCACCGCACCGCCCGAGGCAGGTGCGCGGCCGGGTCTCGATGGGCGTCGACGGCCTTCCGGTCGCCCGGCTCCAGGCCGGCCGCCTCGGCCAGGTCCACCGCGGCCGCCATCCTTGCGAGCACGGTCTCGTCGCGGGACAGGAACCCGCCGATGCGCTCACCCAGCCTGCCGCCGCCGGCGGCCAGCGCCTCGAGTTCGGCGACGGCGTCCAGCACCCGCTGGTAGCGCGCCTCGGCGCCCAGCGCGCCGATCCTGGCCACGACGGCCTCGATGCCACTCATCCGGTGCAGCAGGGTCAGCACCTGGGCCGGGGTCCGGCCCTGCCGGAACGCGGCGACCGCCAGCGCGGTGCCGAACAGGTCGAGGGTGTCCAGCAGGCGCCGCCGCACCTCGACCGGAACGGGGACGTCGGCGGACAGGAATCCGGCGAAGGAGCCGGCGAAACACGCGGTGCCGCCGGGGTGCGCGGCGAGCGTGGACAGCGCCGTCCACTGGGTGCTGTCCAGGTCGTCGAGCGCGGCGACCGCGAGCAGGCCGGTCATCGGTTCCATGGGCACGCCGCTCAGCGCCGACAGCTCCACGCACCTCGCGCGCGCGGCGGCGATCGGGCCGTCTCCGCCACGGCCGGACAGCGAGCCCGCCAGGTCGGCCTTGTTCAGCACCGCCAGCACCGGGCGCCCCGCCGCTGCGAGTTGGGCGATCGCCCGGGTGTCCTCGGGCTTGACCACCTCCGTGAGCACGTAGACCACCGCATCCACGCGACCATCCGTCGCCGGGCCGTCGACCGCGATGCCCGCCGCGGGTCCCGCGCCGGACAGGGCGCGGCGCACGGTGCTGCAGCCGACGCCCCGACGGCCGCAAACGGCCACGCGCAACGGGGTGGCGGATCGCGTTGCGATCGCCGTGATGCGCGGGTCGACGTGGCCGGCAGCGAACCGCGCCAGCTCGTCGACGAAAGTTCGGTGTCCTTGTGCCCTCATATCCCGCCTGTTCGGTCTGGATGACCCCCTGCCCGGCCGGCGCAACCGCTAGGCGATGCAGCGCCGGGACCGAGCGGTCCCACCGAATGGTGGCATCCGCGTCACGAAGAAGCGAGCCACCGTTAATCAGTTACCAGTTGAACGCAACTGTTGGGTATCAATCCGGACCAGGGGCGGCTACATCCGGGGTTCATAGGCCACCATGGACAAATGCACGCGCAGCGCGGGGTGGCGATGTCTGCCGACACGTCGACCGGGGACTCCGACCGTCCCGACCAGCGCTATCTCCCGGCAACGGCGTTCCGATCGCGACGCTCGACGCTGTCCGACGCCCAGCGCCAGACCTGGGAGCGACGCTGGCCCGAACTCGGCCTGTCAGTGGCCACCCCCGACGAACCCGACAGCTCCGAGCCCCCGCTGGATACGGCCGCGTGGTTCGGCCGGCAGGCCCCGGTGGTACTCGAAATCGGTTGCGGCAGTGGCATTTCCACCTTGGCGATGGCCAAAGACGAGCCCGATGTCGATGTGGTCGCGGTGGAAATCTACCGCCGCGGGCTGGCGCAACTGCTGTCCGCCATCGACCGCGACCAGGTGAGCAACATCCGGCTGATCCGCGGCAACGCCCTCGATGTCCTGCAACGCCTCATCGCGCCGGGGTCGCTGACCGGGGTTCGCGTCTTCTTTCCCGATCCGTGGCCGAAAGCCCGGCACCACAAACGCCGGTTCCTGCAGCCCGGCACGATTGGCTTGATAGCCGACCGGCTACTCCCTGGTGGTGTCCTGCACGTTGCGACGGACCACGCCGGCTACGCCGAGCACATCGCCGAGGTCGGCGCGGGTGAATCCCGACTGCACCCGGCCGGTCCCGACAGTGCGCTGCCGATCTCGATCGTGCGCCCCAGCACCAAGTACGAGACGAAGGCTCAAGAAGCGGGCAGCGCCGTCACCGAATTCATTTGGCTTAGACGATGAGTAGGCGATGAGTATGAGCCTGACTGAAGAGACCGCGGCGGGAGCGGAGCCCGTCGCGCCGCCGGCGGTGCTGACCGGCGACGAGCTGGGCGACTACGCCCCGCCAGGTGGACGCGTACTGCTGGTGTGGGACGCACCCAACCTCGACATGGGCCTGGGATCGATCCTCGGCCGCCGCCCGACGGCCCTGGAACGCCCGCGGTTCGACGCCCTGGGGCGCTGGCTGTTGTCGCGCACGGCCGAGGTCAGCGCCAGTCGCCCCGGCGTGGTGGTGGAACCCGAGGCCACCGTCTTCACCAACATCGCACCGGGCAGCGCCGACGTCGTCCGGCCCTGGGTGGACGCGCTTCGTAACGTGGGATTCGCGGTGTTCGCCAAGCCGAAGATCGACGAGGACAGCGACGTGGACCGCGACATGCTGGCCCACATCGAACTGCGGCGCACCCAGGGATTGGCGGCGCTGGTGGTGGCCTCCGCCGACGGCCAGGCTTTTCGTCATCCGCTGGAAGACATCGCACGAACCGGGGTCAGCGTCCAGGTGATCGGATTTCGCGAACATGCGAGTTGGGCGCTAGCGTCGGATACCTTGGACTTCGTTGATCTGGAGGATATCGCTGGTGTCTTCCGGGAACCGTTGCCGCGGATCGGCCTAGATTCGCTGCCTGACCAGGGTGCGTGGCTACAGCCGTTCCGGCCGCTCTCCGCGCTGCTGACCGCCCGTGTGTGACACTGGAAAACCTATGCGCGGGTCGTTGACGATCCAGTAAGGAGCTTGCGTGTTCGCCTGGTGGGGTCGAACTGTGTACCGGTACCGGTACATCGTGATCGGGGTCACGGTAGCTCTGTGTCTGCTGGGTGGCGTCTTCGGAGTAAGCCTGGGCAAGCATGTTACACAGAGCGGCTTCTATGACGACGGCAGCCAATCCGTCAAAGCCTCGGTACTGGGCGACCAGACCTACGGCCGCGACCGCACCAGCCACATCGTGGCCACCTTCACCGCTCCCGACGGCAAATCGGCCGACGACCCGGCGTGGCGCGACAAGCTCGTCGGCGAACTCAACAAGTTCAAGACCGACCACCCCGACCAGGTCGTCGGCTGGGCCGGCTGGCTCGCGGCGCCGAACAGCACCAACCCGGTCATCAAGGGGATGGTCAGCGAGGACCGAAAGCACACCTTCGTCAGCATTCCGCTCAAGGGCGACGACGACGACAGCATCCTCAACAACTACAAGGCCATCCAGCCGGATCTGCAGAAGCTCGACGGGGGCACCGTGCAGCTGGCCGGCCTCGAGCCGATCGCCAACGCCCTGACGGGCACCATCGCCACCGACCAGCGCCGCATGGAGGTACTCGCGGTGCCGCTGGTCGCCGTCGTGCTGTTCCTCGTCTTCGGGGGCGCGGTCGCCGCCGGCCTGCCGGCCATCGTGGGCGGCCTGAGCATCGCGGGCTCGCTGGGCATCCTGCGCCTGGTCGCCGTGTTCGGGCCGGTGCACTTCTTCGCCCAGCCGGTGGTCTCGCTGATCGGCCTGGGTATCGCCATCGACTACGGGCTGTTCGTGGTGAGCAGATTCCGCGAGGAGATAGCCGAGGGCTACGACACCGAGGCCGCCGTGCGAAGAACGGTGATGACGGCCGGCCGCACCGTGACGTTCTCGGCGGTGCTGATCATCGCGTCCAGCGCCAGCCTGCTGGTGTTGCCCCAGGGCTTCGTGCATTCGCTGACGTACGCGATCTTCGCCGCGGTGGGCCTGGCGGCGCTGCTGTCGATCACGTTCCTGCCCGCCTGCCTGGGCATCCTCGGCCGCCACGTCGACGCGCTCGGGGTCCGGACCGCATTCCGGGTGCCCTTCCTGCGGAATTGGAAATATTCGCGGGCCTACCTGAACTGGCTGGCCGACCGGTTGCAGAAGACCAAGACCCGTGAAGAGGTCGAGGCCGGCTTCTGGGGCAAGCTCGTCAACTGGGTGATGAAGCGCCCGCTGGCGTTCGCCCTGCCGATCGCCATCGGCATGATCCTGCTGGTCATCCCGCTGGGCAACCTGTCGTTCGGCGGCATGAGCGAGAAATACCTGCCGCCGGACAACCCGGTGCGCATGGCCCAGGAGCACTTCGACAAGCTCTTCCCCGGTTACCGGACCGAGCAGCTGACGGTCGTCATCCAGAGCAGCAACGGCAGCAAGGTCACCGACCAACAGGTCGCCGACATCCGCAACAGGATCTCCTCGATCGGCGGCTTCACCGACAAGCAGTGGGAGGAGCGGGCCTGCCCGACCATCGCCGGCAACCCCTGCGTCGCCGGACCGAACGGGACGACGGTGCCCAAGGACGGCTCGGTGCGGGTGATCCAGAACGGTCTGGTCAACAAGAACGACGCCGCCAAGAAGCTCGCCGAACTTCGCTCGATCAACCCTCCGAAGGGGCTCAACCTGTACGTCGGCGGTACGCCGGCCCTGGAGCAGGACAGCATCCACAGCTTGTTCGACAAGGCTCCGCTGATGCTGGTGCTGCTGCTGGGCGCGACCATGTTGCTGATGTTCCTGGCGTTCGGGTCGGTGGTGTTGCCGATCAAGGCGGCGGTGATGAGCGCGCTGACGTTGGGCTCGACGATGGGCATCCTGACCTGGATTTTCGTCGACGGGCACTTCGCGAACGTGCTGAACTTCACGCCTACCCCCCTGATGGTCGTGGTCATCGCGCTGGTCGTCGCGGTCGGTTTCGGTCTGGCCACCGACTACGAGGTGTTCCTGGTGTCGCGAATGGTCGAGGCGCGCGAGCGCGGCATGTCGACGGCCGAGGCCATCCGGATCGGCACCGCGACCACCGGGCGCCTGATCACGGCCGCCGCACTGGTGCTGGCGGTGGTCGCTGGCTCGTTCGTGTTCTCCGACCTGGTGTTGATGAAGTATCTGGCCTTCGGTCTGATGGCGGCGCTGCTGCTGGACGCCACCGTCGTCCGCATGTTCCTGGTGCCGTCGGTGATGAAGCTGCTCGGCGACGACTGCTGGTGGGCGCCGCGCTGGGCCCGGCGCCTGCAGAACAAGATCGGGCTCGGCGAGATCGACCTGCCCGACGAGCGCAAGCGGCCCACGCTCAACGGCCGGCCCGCGCGGCCGCCGGTCGCCGCAAGCCTGGTCGCGGCCGCACCGCGGCCGCCGCATGACCCCACCCATCCCGGCGCGCTGGAGCCGCCGCGCCCGGCCCGTCCGGGTCCGGCCGAGCCACGGCCCGCGCGGGAACCGTCTTCGGGTGAAACCGCGGGCGGCACCCGCGTCCCCGCCCGCTCCAGCCAGCCCACCGAAGCCAAGACGACGCGCTTCTCCGCGCCGGGCGTGCCCGGGCATGACCGCCCGGCCGAGCCGCGCCCCGCGACCAGCTCCGCACCGCAGCCTGCCCAACGACCGCCGGCGCCGGGCCCGACCGCCCCGCCGTCCGGCGATCAGACGCGGGCCATACCGGTGCCCGGCCACCGGACCGACGACACCAGCGACGCCGCCGAACCCACCACCGCCCTGCCGAAGATGCGCCCGGAGGGCAACGACCCCAACGCGGCCACCGATCAGGCGGACGCGCGCGGGCAGGGCGAGAACGGCGACCCCGCGCGGCAACGCCGGCGTTCCGGCGGCGGCCTGTCCGCGCAAGACCTGCTGCGTCGCGAGGGTCGGCTGTAACCAGGTCTTCGCAACGGCACCGAAAGGACTAGCGGCTCAGCCGGATTCGTCCTTGGGTTTGTCGGGCTCGGCCTGCAAAATCGCGTTCTTTTCGTCCGCTTCCTCGGTCTGCTTCTCGGCTTCGACGGATGGATCGGGTGCCAGCAGCACCTGGATCGCGTTGTTGAGAAAGGCCACCGTCGGCACCGCCAGCAGGGCACCGACGATCCCGGCGATCACTCCTCCGGTGGCAATCGCGAGCACCACCGCGAGCGGGTGAATCGAGACCGCGCGGCCCATCACCAGCGGCTGTAGCAGATGAGCCTCGATCTGGTTGACCGCGATCAGCAGGCCCAGCGTGATCAGGGCGTAGACGAAGCCCTTGGCCAGCAGCGCGACCACCACGGCCACCAGGCCGGAGATCAATGCACCCACCAGCGGGATGAACGCGCCCAGGAAGACCAGCGATGCCAGCGGCAGCGCCAGCGGGATCCCCATGATCGCCAAACCCGTGCCGACCCCCGCCGCGTCGGTCAGGGCCACCAGAAACGTGGCCCGCACGTACCCGATCAGCGACCCGTATCCGGCAGTACCGGCTTCGTGCACCCGGCCGCGCACGTCCGACGGAATGATCTGCACGACGTACTGCCAGATGTTGCGCCCGCCGTAGAGAAAGAAGATCAGCGTGAACAGCACCAGCACCGCCGCCGTGACCAGCTCCGTGACGGTGGCCGCGGTGGAGAGCGCGCCGCTGGTCAGCTTCGCCTGATTGTTGTGCAGCGCCTCGATGGCGGCGTTGCCCACGTTGTCGATCTGTTCGTTGCGCAGATGGGCCGGCCCGTGAGTCAGCCAGCGCCGCGTTGACTCGATGCTGTTCGTCACCTGTTCGGTGAGGCCGGGCAGGCCGTCGATGAATTGCAGGACGACGAACGCCAGAATGCCGCCCAGGATCGCGAAGCCGCCCAGCAACACCAGGGCCACCGCGCCGCCGCGGGGCAGGCCGCGCTTGTCCAGCCAGTCGACCACGGGCACCAAGAGTGCGCTCAGCAGCAGCGCCACCAGGACCGGAACGACGATGACTTCGAGCTTTTTCACCACCCACAACAGCGCGAGCACGGCGATCAGGATGATGAGCAAGCGCCACGCCCAGGCTGCGGTCTTGCGGACAAGGGGTTCGACCGAGGCATCGTCGACGTTTGCTGACATCTGGTCAGCCTATCCGCCGCGGCGCGCGGTCAAACGTAGCCCAAGCCTGGCTCGAGGCTGTCTGCGCGCCTGCTGAGCCGGTAATCGTCGGCACGATCCGGTTACGACCCAAGAACGTCCGAGACACGGTAAGCGATCCGCGGCGATCGCGGCGCCACCTGCACCGTTACCCTAAATCACGTGTCGCACGACGCGCCCGCCCGCAACCTCGACTTGCCGCGCGAAGAAACTTCGCGTGGCAAGTACTGGTGGGTGCGCTGGGTGATCCTGGGCGCGGTAGCCATCGTGCTTGCCGTCGAGGTTTCGCTGGGCTGGGACCAGCTGGCCAAAGCCTGGATGAGCCTGTACGAGGCGAACTGGTTGTGGTTGCTAGCGTCGGTGGCGGCCGCGGCCGCGTCGATGCACAGCTTTGCTCAGATCCAGCGCACGTTGCTCAAGTCGGCTGGCGTGCACGTCAAGCAGTTGCGCTCCGAGGCGGCCTTCTATGCCGCCAACTCACTGAGCACCACGCTGCCCGGCGGGCCCGTCCTGTCGGCGACGTTCCTGTTCCGCCAGCAGCGGCTGTGGGGAGCCTCGACCGTGGTGGCGTCGTGGCAGTTGGTGATGTCGGGCGTACTGCAGGCGGTCGGGTTGGCTTTGCTCGGCCTGGGCGGCGCCTTCCTGCTGGGCGCGAAGAACAACCCGTTCTCGTTGCTGTTCACCCTCGGCGGCTTCGTCGCGCTGCTGCTGCTGGCCCAGGCCGTCGCGTCACGCCCGGAGCTGATCGACGGCATCGGCAGCCGGGTGTTGGCATGGATCAACTCGGTCCGGGGCAGGCCGGCCGACGCCGGCCTGGACAAGTGGCGCGAGACGCTGATGCAGCTGGAATCGGTGAGCCTGGGGCGGCGCGACCTGGGGGTGGCCTTCGGCTGGTCGATGTTCAACTGGATCGCCGACGTCGCCTGCCTGGGCTTCGCCGCGTACGCCGCCGGGGACCACGCCTCGGTTGCCGGGTTGACGGTGGCCTACGCCGCCGCCCGCGCGGTCGGCACCATCCCGCTGATGCCCGGCGGGCTGTTGATCGTCGAGGCGGTGCTCGTGCCCGGCCTGGTGTCCAGCGGGATGTCGCTGCCCAACGCGATCTCGGCGATGCTGATCTACCGGCTGATCAGCTGGTTGCTCATCTCCGCGATCGGCTGGGTGGTGTTCTTCTTCGTGTTCCGCACCGAGAACGTGGCGGAGTCCGACGAGGACCCGATCACGGGTCCACTACCGGTCGTGCCGCCGCAGGGCGACCCCCCGGCCGATCCGACCGAGACCGCGCTGCAGGGGCCGTTGCCGCCCGACCGAAACCCCGAAACCGAGCTCTAGTGGCGATCGCGAGGGCGGCCGCGGCGATCGCAAGCGCGGCGTAGCCGGGCGCGGCGGGTCGCCGCATAGTCCAAGCCGGGCGAAGCGGGTCGCCACCATCGGGACTAGCCGACGGTGTTTCCGCGCGGCGGACCCGGCAGCGGGTTGGTCGCCGCGGGCGGCGCCGCGGCCGGGGCTCCTCCGGTGGTCCCACCCAACGGCGATGCGCCCGCAGGGTTTCCGGGCAGCGCGGGCAGCCCACCGGCCGCGCCCTGCGCCTGTTGCATCAGGCCCATCGCCTGCGGGATCGAGATCGGCAGCTTGCACTGCGTCGACAGGGTGGTCAGCGGCTGCGCGATCGACGTCATGTCACCGGCCACCTTGGGGTTGGCCTCGAAGTAGGACTTCAATCCGTTCACCGACTGCGGCCCGGCCTGCTGCTGCAGCATCGAGGTCATCGTCTGATTGGTCTCCGGATGCGAATCCAGGTAATCACCCATCGACTTGGAGACCGAGCCGATCGTCCGGGCGACCTCACTGGCCGCGCACGGGTCATTGGCGCCCGTCGCCGGTGCTCCGGCGAGCACCGCGAAGGCGACCGCGGGCACCGTGGCGGCGATCAGCCCGGCGAAGATTCTGCGACCCCGTCCAGCGGTGGCTCTCGTCATCGATAACTCCTTAAGAGTTTGCGGCGGATCGCCGGATCGGCGCCGCGCAAACGACTGCAACAGACGGCCCCACTGAGCGCGGGCATCCCCGTGAACCCCGGGGACCGCCTGGCGGGCCATTCGACATCCTGCCACCGCCGGTATCACCGCTGCCAGTTCGGACGGAGCGTGTGACCGAAATCCCGCTTTGGTCACCACTTCACAACGTCTTCGCAGCGTCTTGGCAACAACGCCGTCGCCGCAGCTCAGGAACTAGATAAGCCACATATTCCACAGCCCGCTGCGGTATCGTCGCGAGCACGCGCTACGCGAGAACCGGGGAGCGACAAAATCCAGCAGTTAATGATCCGCCTCAGCCGCAGCCTGCGTAAGTACCGCTGGTTGGTCTTCACAGGCTGGTTGCTGGCATTGGTTCCGGCGGTGTACCTGGCGCTGACGCAGTCGGGCAACCTCACCGGCGGTGGGTTCGACGTCGCCGGATCGCAATCGCTGGCGGTCCATGACCAGCTCGAGGAGCTGTACCACGACCAGGGTGGGTCGTCGCTGGCGCTGGTAGCCGCGCCCCGGCCCGACGCCAGCTACCAGGACATGAACGACGCCGTCGCCCAGCTGCGACAGATCGCCGGCGGCATCCCCGGCACCGCCGAAATCCCCAACCCGACCCAGCGGCCGCCGCAGCCCGACCGCCCGTACGTGCTGTCGGTGCGGCTGGATTCCCGCAACACGAGCGACATCGCCAAGCAGCTCCGCACCAAGGTCGGCATCAAGGGCGATCAGCCCGGCCAGACCGCGAACGGCCGCGTGCGGCTCTATGTCATCGGGCAGGGCGCGCTGTCCGCCGCCGCCGCGGCCAACACCAAACACGACATCGCCGCGGCCGAAAAGTGGAACCTGCCGGTCATTTTGATCGTGCTGCTCGCGGTGTTCGGTTCGCTGGCCGCCGCGGCCATTCCGCTTGCCTTGGGGATCTGCACAGTCGTGGTCACCATGGGCCTGGTCTATCTGCTGTCCGCCTACACCACCATGTCGGTGTTCGTGACCTCGACGGTGTCCATGTTCGGGATCGCGCTCGCCGTCGACTACTCACTGTTCATCTTGATGCGGTTCCGGGAGGAGCTGCGGACCGGGCGCCAGCCCCGCGAAGCCGTCGACGCCGCGATGGCGACCTCCGGTCTGGCGGTGGTGCTGTCGGGCATGACGGTCGTGGCCTCCTTGACCGGGATCTACGTGATCAATACCCCCGCCCTGAAGTCGATGGCCACGGGCGCCATCCTGGCCGTCGCGGTCGCCATGTTGACCTCGACCACTTTGACGCCGGCCGCGCTGGCGACGTTCGGCCGCGCGGCCGCCAAACGGTCGGGCTTCCTGCACTGGTCGCGACGGCCCGAGAGCACGCAGTCGCGGTTCTGGAACCGCTGGATCGGCTGGGTGATGCGCCGGCCGTGGATGTCCGCACTGGCGGCGTCGCTGGTGCTGCTCGTGATGGCCGCGCCGGCGTCCTCGATGGTGCTGGGCAACAGCCTGTTGCGCCAGTTCGACTCGTCGCACGAAATTCGCGCCGGCGTCGGCGCCGCGGCCCAGGCCCTCGGTCCCGGCGCGCTGGGCCCGATCCGCGTGCTGATCAACTTCCCCGAGGGCGGCGCCGCCTCCCCCGAACACAGCCACACCGTCGGCGCGATCCGCCAGCGGATGTCGCAGGCCCCCAACATCGTCTCGGTGTCGCCTCCGCAGTTCGCCGAGGACAACGGCAGCGCGCTGCTGTCCGCGGTGTTGTCGGTGGATCCCGAGGACATGAAGGCCCGCGAGACCGTTGGCTGGATGCGTGCGCAGTTGCCCAAGATCCCCGAAGTGGGCACCGCGCGCGTCGACGTCGGCGGCCCCACGGCGCTGATCAAGGACTTCGACGACCAGGTGTCCAAGACCGAGCCGCTGGTGCTGGGCATCGTGGCGCTGATCGCGTTCGTGATGCTGCTGGTGTCGGTTCACTCGGTGTTCCTGGCGCTCAAGGGCGTCCTGATGACGCTGCTGTCGGTCGCCGCCGCCTACGGCAGCCTGGTGATGGTCTTCCAGTGGGGGTGGCTGAAGGACCTCGGCTTCGCCCAGATCAGCTCGATCGACAGCACCGTTCCCCCGCTGGTGCTCGCGATGACCTTCGGGTTGTCGATGGATTACGAGATCTTCCTGCTCACCCGCATCCGGGAGCGCTTCCTGCATTCCGGCAACACCCGCGATGCGGTGGCCTACGGCGTCAGCACCAGCGCCCGGACCATCACCAGCGCGGCGCTGATCATGATCGCGGTATTCGTCGGGTTCGCGTTCGCCGGCATGCCGCTGGTGGCGGAGATCGGCGTGGCGTGCGCGGTCGCCATCGCGGTGGACGCCACCGTGGTGCGGCTGGTGATGGTGCCGGCGTTGATGGCGATGTTCGCCCAGTGGAACTGGTGGCTGCCGCCGTGGCTGTCCCGCGTGCTGCCGTCGGTGGACTTCGACCGGCCGCTGCCCGAGGTCGACCTCGGCGACGTCGTCGTCATCCCCGACGACATCTCGGCGCTGGTGGCCCCGAGCGCCGACCTGCGGATGGTGGTCAAGTCGGCCGCCAAGCTCAAACACCTGGCGCCCGACGCGATCTGCGTGGCCGATCCGCTGGCCTTCACCGGTTGTGGCCGCACCGCGCAGGCGGCGCTGGGCCCCGACGAGGATCGGTCCCGTGGTCTTGGACCCGGGCAGATCCCCCACCAGGTCGCCCTGGGTGAGGAGAAGGTCAGCGTCGGCGTGGCGGCCGACAGGAAGCCGGGCGCCAACGGCCACACCAACGGCTCCCTGGCGGCCAAGAAGCTGGTCAACGGCCTGACCTCGCGCAACGGCATCGCCAAGGCCATCACGGGCAGGCCCGTTCACCCGGTGACGTTGTGGCGGGGACGCCTGTCGGTCGCGATCGACGCGCTGGAAAGCGACACCGGCGCAGCCGTCGACGACGGGCCGAGATACGAGCGGCGCAGCCCGGTGGAGACCACCAACGTGCAGTTGCCCACCGGCGACCGGTTGCTGGTCCCGACCGGTGCGGAGACGCTGCGGCTGAAGGGCTACCTGATCATGCGCCGTAACAGCCGGCGCGATTACGCCGACTTTGCAGACATGGTCGATACGTTGGAGCCCGAGACCGCCGCGGTGGTGCTGGCCGGAATGGACAGGTACTACTGTTGTAAATCATCCAGGGAGCAGTGGATCGCCACCCAGCTGGTCCGTCGACTCGCAGATCCCGACCCTTGCGACTACCCGGAAGACCAGGGATCGGAAGCCGAGGCCGACTCGGACTGGGAGGGAATCAGGCAACGCTGCATGTCCGTGGCCGTAGCGATGCTGGAGGAGGCGAGGTGACGTTGGCACCCGACCGACGCCCCGCGCCGCCGCCCCGCCGGCCGGCCCCGGCACAACGTCAACCCGGCAACGGACCGTCCGGGTCGCTCCAGGACACCGAACAGCCCGTGGAGTTCTGGCCGACCGCGGCCATCCGTTCCGCCCTGCAGGGCGGTGACATCGCGACGTGGAAGCGCATCGCCGGTGCGCTGAAGCGGGACCCGTACGGGCGGACCGCCCGACAGGTCGAAGAGGTCCTCGAGGGCACCCGGCCGTACGGCATCGCCAAGGCGCTGTGGGAGGTGCTCGAGCGTGCCCGCACCCACCTGGAGGCCAACGAGCGCGCCGAGGTGGCGCGTCACGTCGGGCTCCTGATCGACCGCTCGGGTCTGGCCCCGCAGGAGTTCGCGTCGCGCATCGGGGTCACTGCCGAGGAGCTGGACGGCTATCTCGACGGCAGCACCAGCCCGACGGCCGCCCTGATGATCCGGATCCGGCGGTTGTCGGATCGGTTCGTCAAGGTGAAGTCCGCTCGCTCAGCCGAAGCGAACTGACCCGCTATCTGACCGGCTGCACATCGGCGACCAGCCAGTCGCTGCCCCGCTTGGTCAGCGTCACCCGTAGCGCCGGCGCCGCCTGACTCGGCGGTTGGCCCGGGGTGTTCTGAGTGACCCGCAGGACCACCGCCACACTGGCCGCCGACGGCCCCAGGGCCTCGACTCCGGCCGACACCGTGGTGGCTTGCGCGGTGACATTGTGCTGGGCCAGCTCGGTGCTGGACTTCGTGTACTGCTCCTTGAAGGCGGCCGCGTGCTCGGGGACGATCATCGCCGTCGCCCGGTCGATGGAGCCGGTCGGGGCGGTGGGGCTGAACGATGCCATCGCCTCCGCCATGCCGGTCGCGATCTGAACCACTTGGTGGGAGTCGTCGGTGAAGTCGTTGTCCGCCTCGGTCCAGTGCGTGTAGCCGGTCGCGACGGCCGCGCCCAGGGCGGCCGTGCACAGCAGGACGACCGCCAACCGCAGCCCGGGCGCGTCGTCGTCGGTGCCGAGGCTGACCGAATCGCGGCGCAACAACCAGAAATTGATCGCCACGCCTTCGACGATCAGCAGGATCAGCACCGAGCACGCCGACACCCACCACAGCGGCCAGCCGAGCACCAGCCCGATGGCCAGCAGGGCCGCGATCGCGGCCAGCGGCGCCAAGATGTCGAAGGCGGCCAGCCGCCAGATGTTTCTCATTTGATCGACGCCAATCCGGAGATCATCTGCTTGCCGTCCACGTCGGAGACGTCCAGCCGCAGACTCCAGTGCACGGTCTGCGGTTTGGCTCCGACGTTTTCGCTGACCGACGTGGCGATCAGTATCACCGAGTCGGTTCGACTCGCGAACGGCGGCAGCTTGGTGGTGACGATCTCTCTTGGAGGCCTCGCGCCCGCCGGCTGGGTGTCCAGGTCGTGGTGCACGGTTTCGATCGCCACCGCGTCGATCCGGCCGGCGCTCTTCGACTGCAGCTTCTCCACGACCGCCTTGTATGGCTGCACGGCGGCATCGAAGTCGGTGTTGAGTTCGCCGACCGTCCCGTCGTGCAGCCGTTGCAGGCTGGCATCCACGTTTCCGCTGTTCATGTTGATCAACACGTCCGCCCAGTCCGCGGCGGTCTGCATGGCGCGGCTCAGGTAGCCGCGCTCGGCAATCTGGTCGCGGTGATCGGACCAGATGACGTAGCCGAGCACGACCGCGGCGACCGACAGCACACCGAGAACCGCCGACGCGATGCCGTAATGCGAAAACATTTCGGCTCTTTCGGATTCGTCTGCCACGTCGCTGGAGTCGTTCGAGTCCTCGTCTGGGTCGACGTCAACGGAATCTTCTTGCTCGGTTCGCTCGCCGTCGGACATGGCCCGATCGTCGCACCCGGAAAAGATGGAAGGATGGCGGGGTGACGAATACGGCCATCCGCTCGGGCATCGACCTGAGCTTTGTCGACGAAAGCATCCGCCCCCAAGACGACCTGTTCGGTCACGTCAACGGCCGCTGGCTGGCCGAATACGAGATACCCGCAGACCGGGCGACCGACGGCGCCTTCCGCCAGCTCTACGACCGCGCCGAAGAACAGGTGCGCGACCTGATCGTGGAGGCCAGCCAGCAGGGTTCGGCCGCCACGGACGACGACGCGCAGCGCATCGGCGACCTGTATGCCAGCTTCCTCGACGAGGACACCGTGCAGCGCCGCGGCGTGCGGCCGCTGCGCGACGAGATGTCCGTGATCGACGACGCCGCCGATGCCGACGCGCTGGCCCGGGCCATCGGCGCGCTGCAGCGCACCGGCGCGGGCGGCGGCGTCGGGGTGTACGTGGACACCGACGCCAAGAACTCGGCCCGCTACCTGGTGCATTTCACCCAGTCCGGCCTCGGGCTGCCCGACGAGTCCTACTACCGCGAAGAGCGGCACCTCCAGGTGCTGGAGGCCTATCCGGCGCACATCGCGCGGATGTTCGCCCTGGTGTTCGGCGGGGACCCGGCCGACCACGTCCAAACCGCCGAACGCATCGTCGCGCTGGAGGGCAAGCTCGCCGAGGCGCATTGGGATGTGGTCAAGCGCCGCGACGCCGAGCTCAGCTACAACCTGCGCACGTTCGCGCAACTGCGTGACGAGTCGGTGGGCTTCGACTGGGCGGGCTGGGCCGCCGCGCTGGGTGCGAGCCCCGAGTCGCTGGCGGAAGTGATTGTGCGCCAACCCGATTACCTGCGCACCTTCGCCGAGCTGTGGCGCAACGAGGACCTCGAGGTGTGGAAGAGCTGGGCGCGGTGGCGGCTGATCCGCGCACGGGCCTCCTGGCTGACCGACGAGCTGGTGTCCGCGGACTTCGACTTCTACGGCCGGCTGCTGACCGGCGCCGAGCAGATCCGGGAGCGATGGAAGCGTGCGGTGTCGCTGGTGGAGAACCTGATGGGCGACGCCGTCGGAAAGCTGTATGTGCAGCGGCATTTCCCGCCCGGGGCGAAGGCCCGCATCGACGAGCTGGTCGCCAACCTGCGTGCGGCGTACCGGATGAGCATCAGCGACCTGGACTGGATGACGCCGCAGACCCGGGAGCGGGCGCTGGCCAAGCTGGAGAAGTTCACCGCCAAGGTCGGCTATCCGGCCAAGTGGCGCGACTACTCCACGCTGGTGATCGAGCGCGACGACCTGTACGGCAACTACCTGCGCGGGTACGCGGTCAACCACGATCGTGAGCTGGCCAAGCTGGGCGGGCCGGTGGACAGGGACGAGTGGTTCATGACGCCGCAGACGGTCAACGCGTACTACAACCCCGGGATGAACGAAATCGTCTTCCCGGCAGCGATTCTGCAGCCGCCGTTCTTCGACCCCGAGGCCGACGACGCGGCCAACTACGGCGGGATCGGCGCGGTGATCGGGCACGAGATCGGGCACGGCTTCGACGACCAGGGGGCCAAATACGACGGTGACGGAAACCTGGTCGACTGGTGGACGGATGCCGACCGGACCGAATTCGGTTCCCGCACAAAGGCTCTCATCGAGCAGTACGACGCTTACACTCCGCGGGGCCTGGACGGCGACCACCACGTCAACGGCGCTTTCACCGTCGGGGAGAACATCGGCGACCTGGGTGGCTTGTCGATCGCGCTGCTGGCCTACCAGTTGTCGCTGAACGGCCGGCCCGCCCCGGTGATCGACGGCCTGACCGGCGTGCAGCGCGTGTTCTACGGATGGGCCCAGGTGTGGCGCACCAAATCCCGTGAGGCGGAGGCGATCCGGCGCCTGGCGGTGGATCCGCACTCGCCGCCGGAGTTCCGGTGCAACGGCGTGCTGCGCAACATGGATGCCTTTTACGACGCCTTCGACGGCGCCGACGCCGGCGCGCTGTTTTTGGAGCCGGGCAGCCGGGTCAAGATCTGGAACTGACGCTCACGGCCTCGATCCGCGCGGGCACGTGCTTGTGCCACGGCGTGCCGGCGTAGGGGTCGCGCCACCCGGTCGACGTGAGTACGTTCGGGGCCACACCCGGAGTGACGGTGCGCCCCTCGGCGTCGCGGTAGTCGAGCCCAAAACCGTTGGGCAGGGCGGCATGACCGGCCATCATCGTCTCGGTGATCTCCACGGTGGCCTCGGCGCTACCGGCCGCTGTGCTGATGCGCGCCCGGCACCCCTGCGCCAGACCGAGCATCTGGGCGTCCTCGACGCTGATCCGCAGTGCGCCGTCGGTGTCGCGTTTGCGCCAGGTCGGGTCGCGGAAGATGTCATTCGCGGTGTAGGCGCGCCGCTCCCCCACCGACAGCACGATCGGGAATTCAGGGGTGGTGAGCCGGGACGGGGTGCGGGACAGCGTCTTCAATTCGTCGAGCATGGACGGAATCTCCAGCGCGATCTTGTGATCGGCGTGACCGATCAGCGCGAAGTCGTCCTCGTAGTTGTGCACGGTGAAGGTCACCCCTGACGGGGTGGCCAGGATCGCGTCGAACAGGGCGTTGCCGTCGGCGTGCCCGGCGCGCCGCACCGCATCCGGATAGCTCAGTGCGGTTTTCTGGGCAAGCCCCCACAGGGCGGCCGCGCCGCGCAGCCCCTCGGGCAGTGTCGGCCCGAGCGTTTCGTACAGCACATACGGCAGCAGTTGCGCCACAGTGGGATTGGTCGCGGCGGCACCGAGGAACGTTTCGGTGTATGCCTGCCGGCCATGTCGGGCCGCTTCGTGCAGCGGCCGCAGATCCGCGTCGTCCACGACGCCGAGCGCACGGACCAACCGCGCCCAGATCTCGGGTTCGTCCAGGGTTCCCGGCAGGGGCTCCATCAACGCACGGCGCAGCTGGAAGGTATTGCGCGGGAATTCGAGGTTGAAGAAGGTGGCCTCCGGCTTCTCGAACTGGGACGCCGCGGGCAGCACATAATGCGCGAGCCTTGCCGTCTCGGTCATCGCGACGTCGATCACCACCATCAGTTCCAGCGCCTGAAAAGCCTCCCGGCAGGCGGCCGAATTGGCCAGCGAGTGAGCGGGATTGCTGCTTTCCACGATCATGGCCCGGAACCGGTCGGGATGGTCGGTCAGGATTTCCTCGGGCACCACATTGCTGGGCACCAGTCCGCTGATGATCGGGGCGCCGGTGACGGGGGTACGGCCGGAGAACTGGCCGAACAATGGGGCGAACGACGAATGCAGGTGCTGGCCACCCTTTTTCGCGAAGTTGCCGGTGAGGATCCAGAGCAACTTGTTCAGATAGGAGCACAGGGTGCTGTTGGGTGCCTGCTGCACGCCAAGGTCTTCGAACACCGAGACGCTGGCGGCCGTGCCGATGCGCCGCGCCGCTGCGCGCAGCAGTTCCTGGTCCACCCCGCACTGCTCGGCGTAGTCGGCCACCGACACCTCGCGCAGCGCCGCGCGCACGGCATCCGCGCCGCGCACATGCTCGGCGAGAAATGTTTCGTTGCAAAGGTTTTCCTGCACCAGGATGGCGGCCAGCGCGGCCAGACACCATGCGTCGGTGCCGGGTCGGACCCGCAGGTGGAAGTCGGACATCTTGGCGGTGTCGGTGACCACGGGATCGATGACGATCATCGAACGGGCCGGATCCTTGGCGATCTCGTTGAGCACCACCCGGGCCCGCGGAAAGCTCTGCGACATCCACGGGTTCTTGCCGACGAACACCGCGACCTCGGCGTGTTCGAACTCGCCCCTGGTGTGGCCGCCGTAGAGGTGTCCGTCGATCCAGGCCTCACCGGTCTTCTCCTGCGCCAGCGCATTCGAGCGGTAGCGCGAACCCAGCGCCTTCAAGAAGGCGCCGCTGTAGGCCCCGCCCAGGTGGTTGCCCTGGCCGCCGCCGCCGTAGTAGAAGATCTTGTCGCCGCCGTAGCTGTCGCGAATGCGCTTGAATCCCTCGGCGATCTCCACGATCGCCGTGTCCCAATCGATCTCCTCGTAGCTGCCGTCCGCGCGGCGGCGCAGTGGTGAGGTCAGCCGGGCGCCGCTGTTCTGGTAGTGGTCCAGCCGCAGCGCCTTATTGCAGGTATAGCCCTGCGAGGCCGGGTGCGCCTTATCGCCGCGGATGCGGGCCAGCCGGCGGTCTTCGACTTGGACGACGATGCCGCAGTTGCATTCGCACAGGATGCACGCGCTGGATTGCCATTCACCGGTCATCGCGGATTTCCTTTCCCTGGCCCCGCAGGGGGCGATGCCGCCAGCAGCAGATCGCGCAGCTGGCGGTGGACGACGTCGAGGGGCGTCAGGTCACGACGAACCCGCGCCAGCACGATCGCGCCCTCGAGGGAGGTGGTCGCGAGGATCGCCAGTTCGCGTGCCCGCTCCGGCGGAATCCCGTCCGCGATGAACCGCGTGGCGATCAAATCCGTCCATCGGTCGAAGACCGCGGCGGCGCGCTCGATCACCATGCGTTCGGCGTCGTGCTGCTCGCCCGCTTCGACGGAGACCGCCACGATGGGGCAGCCGGCGCGGAAGTCGCTGTCGAGTAGCTGCCGGCGGTACTTGTCGATCAACGTGTCCAGCAGTTGCGGGCCATCGTCGGCGCCGGCGATCACGGCGGCGACGTGCTCACCCGCATAGTCGACCGCCTCGCAGAGCAATTGCGTGCGGCCGCCGGGGAAGTAGTGGTAGGCCGAGCCCCGCGGCGCGCCGCTGTGCTCGAGCACGTCGGAGATCGCGGTGGCGCGCGCGCCCCGCTCCCGGATAAGCAGCGCGGCGGAGACGACCATCCGCTCGCGTGGACTACGCATCGCAGCTCCTCAGCGGTCTCGGCGTATGTATGATGCTATACATAATCGCCGCGGCCGCGAAAGACCCGCGCACACACGTCCTTAACGCCAAGACGCAAAATCGCCCATTTCCGAGGGAAATGGGCGATTCTGCGCTGTCGCGAAGGGTCTAGTTCATCCAGTCGGCGGAGCCGTCGTTCTTCTTGTACGAGCCGCCGCTGGAGTTCTTCACCACGATGGGATCACCCGGACCGAAGTTGTCGAAGAACCACTTCGCGTTGCTGGGGCTGATGTTGATGCAGCCGTGGCTGACGTCGCGCTTGCCCTGGTCGTCGACCGACCACGGCGCGCTGTGCACGTAGTCGCCGACGTTGTCGAAGCGCACCGCGTCCTCAACCGTCACCTTGTAGCCATACGTCGAGCTCACCGGCACCCCGTAGGTCGAGGAGTCCATCACCACCGAGGCCTTCTTGTCCTGCACGTAGTAGGTGCCGTTGGGGGTCTGGTGGTTGCCCGACGTCATGCCCATCGACATCGGGAAGGTCTTCTCCACGGTGCCGTTGCGGGTGATGGTCAGCTGGTGAGTGGCGTCGTCGGCCGTGGCGATCAGCGTGTCACCGGTCTGGAAGGTGGACACGGTGCCGCCGGCGTCGACGGTCACCGCGGTGTGCGCGGGCCAGAAGTTGATCGGGCGCCAGCGCAGCTGGGTCGGGGTCATCCAGTAGAACTTGCCCGGCACCGGCGGAACCGACGAGACGTGCACGGCGCCGATCGCCGCGTCGGCGTTCTCGACCGTTCCGGGGAAGTTGATGATGATCGGCTGGCCCACACCCACCGTCGAGCCGCTCTTGGGGACGAACGACGGCGGCCCGAACGGCGCCGTGCCGGTGAACGGCGTGGCGTTCTGCCCCTCGGCCGACGTCGCTGCGGGCTGGGCGTTGGGCGGAGCCCACGGCGCCGGCGGCGCCAGCGGGTTGGGCGGCGGCGGGGCCGCCAGCGGGTCAGCCGGAGGCGGGGGCGCCAACGGATCGGGCGGCGGGGGCGGCCCGGGCGGAGCGGCGACGGCACCCGGGTCAGCGGGTGCCGGGTCCGGATCCGCCGATGCGGGAGCCGCACTCAGCACCAGCGCCAAGCCCACGACGGACGCCAAACCGGTTGTGCTCAGAGCGGCGAAAAGGCCCTTCCTCGTCCCGGCCCTCGTCCAGCCTGACATACGCATTACCTCCACTCGGTGTTCTCGACACAGTGTGGCATAGCAGCCACGCCAGCTACCGTCACCGACGGATTGCCGCGACACTAAAGGAGTGCGTTCACGCACTTGACCTGCGCGGCTATGAATCGGGTGAGCTTGTCGGAGCAACGTCCAGCATCCGCCGGTTGGCCGCGATGCCGGCCAGCGCGACGGCCATCAGCGCTGCCGAAGCCGTCAGCATCATCGTGACGCTGCGCTCGTACAGCAGGCCGCCGACCAGTGAGCCGGCCATGATGCCGACCTGGAACGCGGTGACGTAGAACCCCGACGCCCCGTCGGGGTCGTCGGCCCCGTTGCGCATCGCGGCGGATTGCATCATCGGCGAGACCGCGGTGGCCATCGCCCCCCACAGCACGATGGCGGCGGTTCCGATCAGCGCTGTGGCCACGCCGGCCCGGCCACCGAACGCCAGCCCGGTCAGCGCCACGAAGGCCGCCGTCAACCCCGTCATGCACAGGATGACGGCGCTCTTGGGCCGGTGATCCAGCGGCCGCGCCACCAGCGGCAACGACAGCAAACCGGCCAGCCCGTAGGCGGCCAGCACGAAGGCCAGGTTGGGCCCCCGCACGCCGAGGACGTTGCGGATGATCTCGACGATGAACGTGTAGGACACGAAGTGGCCGGTGACCGCGATCATCGCCAGCACGCTCACCAGAATCAGCCGGGGGTTGCGGTGGTGTCGTGACCTGGGGCCGACGTGGGCGAGCTGGTCCTCGGTGAGCACCATCTCCGGCAGCATCAGCCGGGCGGCGAGCGTGACGGCGGCGGCCGCGACGGTGACGCACACGACGGCCAGGCGCCACCCCCACATCAGGCTCAAGGCCGCGGTGAGCGGGCTCCCCACCACCAGCGCGAGGCTGGTACCGACGTAGATCGACATGGTGGCCCGCCCGGCATGGCTCGGCGGCACGAGCCGGGTCGCGATCGGTGCGATGACCGCCCACAGCAGGCCGTGGGTGATCGCGCAGAGCACCCGCCCGGTGGCCAGCACCGCAAAATTAGGCGCCAGTGCCGAGATCGCCTGCGAGGCCGTCAGGCAGGTCAGGCTGAGCATGAGCGCGCGCCGCCGCGGCCAGTGCGCGGTCCAGCGCACCAGCGGAAACGTCGTCAGGGCCGCCACGAAGGCATACCAGGTCAACAGCGTTCCCACCGCGAACAAACTGACGTGCAGGTCGCGAGCGATGGCCGGCAGCGCGCCCACCGGCAGAATCTCGGCGGTGACGTAGGTGAAGGCCGCGGCCGCCAGCACAGCCAACTGAGCCGCGATCCGTGGGGTCCACGTTCGCGCGGCAGCGTTGATTTCGGCAGTCATGGCTTCTGTATCGGCCGGACTACCCACTTCCTGGGTTGTCGCGCCTAATGCGATCACACTGCCTTACCGTACGGACCGCAACTACGCCTCCCCCCGCATCAGGGCCGTAGCGAAGGTCTCAACTGCATCACCGATCAAGAACGAACCAACCGCGCGATCGCGGCGGACGCCTCGTCGAGCTTGGCTTGGGCATCGTCGCCGCCCTCGGCGACGGCGCGGGTGACGCAGTGGTTCAGGTGCTCGTCGAGCAGGTTCAGGGCGACCGACCGCAGCGCGCTGTTGACGGCGCTCACCTGGGTGAGCACGTCGATGCAGTACTTGTCTTCCTCGATCATCCGGGCGATGCCACGCACCTGGCCCTCGATGCGTCGCAGCCGCTTCGCGTAGTTGTCCTTCTGCTGCGAATACCCGTGGTCGTTCGTCACCCCGCCAGCTTATACCCCGTTGGGGTATCCCCCGGTCAGCTGGCCACGGCGTTCCCGCATACTTGAGCGATGCCCCCCACCACCGATTCGGCCCCCGCCGCCGACATCAAGCCGCGTAGTCGTGACGTCACCGACGGCCTGGAGAAGGCCGCCGCCCGGGGCATGCTGCGGGCCGTAGGCATGGGAGACGAAGACTTCGCCAAGCCGCAGATCGGGGTGGCGTCGTCCTGGAACGAGATCACCCCGTGCAACCTCTCCCTGGACCGGCTCGCCAAGGCGGTCAAGGAGGGCGTGTTCTCCGCCGGTGGCTACCCGCTGGAATTCGGCACCATCTCGGTGTCCGACGGCATCTCGATGGGCCACGAAGGCATGCACTTCTCGCTGGTCTCCCGCGAGGTGATCGCCGACAGCGTCGAGACGGTGATGCAGGCCGAGCGGCTCGACGGGTCGGTGCTGCTGGCCGGATGCGACAAGTCGCTGCCCGGGATGCTGATGGCCGCCGCACGACTCGACCTGGCCTCGGTGTTCCTCTACGCGGGGTCCATCCTGCCCGGGGTTGCCAAGCTGTCCGACGGCAGCGAGCGCGAGGTCACCATCATCGACGCGTTCGAGGCGGTCGGCGCCTGCGCCCGGGGCCTGATGCCCCGCGAGGACGTCGATGCCATCGAGCGCGCGATCTGTCCCGGTGAGGGTGCGTGCGGCGGCATGTACACCGCCAACACGATGGCCAGCGCCGCCGAGGCGCTCGGGATGTCGCTGCCGGGCAGCGCGGCGCCACCGGCGACCGACCGCCGCCGCGACGGGTTCGCGCGGCGCAGCGGTGCGGCCGTCGTCGAGCTGCTGCGGCGCGGCATCACCGCCCGCGACATCCTCACCAAGGAGGCCTTCGAAAACGCGATCGCGGTGGTGATGGCGTTCGGCGGCTCGACGAACGCGGTGCTGCACCTGCTCGCCATCGCCCACGAGGCCGGCGTCGAGCTCTCGCTCGACGATTTCAGCCGGATCGGGTCGAAGGTTCCGCACCTGGCCGACGTCAAGCCCTTCGGCCGCCACGTCATGTCCCACGTCGACCACATCGGCGGCGTGCCGGTCGTGATGAAGGCGCTGCTCGACGCCGGTCTGCTGCGCGGCGACTGCCTGACGGTGACGGGCGCGACGGTTGCCGAGAACCTGGCCGAGATCGCGCCGCCCGACCCGGACGGCAAGGTGCTTCGCGCCCTGAGCAATCCCATTCACCCGACCGGCGGGATCACCATCCTGCGCGGATCGCTGGCGCCCGAGGGGGCGGTGGTGAAGTCGGCCGGTTTCGATTCCGACGTGTTCGAGGGCACCGCAAGGGTTTTCGACGGCGAGCGGGCCGCGCTGGACGCTTTGGAGGACGGCACCATCACCAAGGGTGACGCCGTGGTGATCCGCTACGAGGGCCCCAAGGGCGGGCCCGGCATGCGCGAAATGCTGGCCATCACCGGCGCCATCAAGGGTGCGGGTCTGGGCAAGGACGTGCTGCTGCTGACCGACGGCCGGTTCTCGGGCGGGACCACCGGCCTGTGCGTCGGACATATCGCGCCCGAGGCGGTCGACGCCGGACCGATCGCCTTCCTGCAAGACGGCGACCGCATCCGCCTGGATGTGGCCAACCACGTGCTCGACGTGCTGACCGATCCTGCCGAATTCGAGTCGCGCCGAAAGGATTTCACGCCGCCGGAGCCCCGCTACAAGACCGGGGTGCTGGCCAAGTACGTGAAGCTGGTCAGCTCGGCCGCGATCGGCGCGGTCTGCGGCTGATCGCCGCCCCGGGCCGTAAGGTTCGGCCCGGGGCAGGCGAACCGCCTTGCGGTCTAGCGAAGTTCGCGACTACGCGCGCGTGTCCGCCGCGCGAGTGCGCATGCCGAAGTAGGTCGCGTTGAGGCCCAAGAACGTCAACAACGCGCCCGCAACGACATTCGACCAGACCATGCCGGCGCTCAGCGTGACGCCCGGCAGGATCCAGGTCGAGACGATGACCCAACCGCCCAGAACCGGCATCGTCCAGGTCATGCCGTGCGCGCGATCCAGCGCGGTCGCGAACCCGTAGGCCAAGAACGCCGCCGCGATCCCCGCGATCAGGTCGGACGTGGTGAGCGATGCCGTGGCGTTGAATCCGACGATCCACGGCGACGCGGCCACATACAGGCCCGTCAGCAGGGCCAGTCCGAACGTGACATGCGCGCTCATCGACTCGGCGACGCGCTCATAGCGCGCACGCAGAGCCAACAAATCGGGATGGTGATCGATTGATGAATGGACTGTACTCATTTTGTGACCTTTCTGTTATGCAGCAAGCCTTTTGAGCCCAACTGCACCCATCCATCTGGCGTCAAGATTACGCCGGCGCACCATGGCCAGCAACGAAAAGCGGCGCCCGACTGGGCCGCTCCGCGGGGTCGTATCGATAAGGCGCGTAGCGTCTTAGGGCATGGATATCGTCGACCGGCTGCGCCTCGATGTACCAGTCGGGCAGGCCGGCATGGGCGGCGGACTGGCGGGCCCGGCGCTGGCGGGCGCGGTCGCCCGGGCGGGCGGGCTCGGCACGCTGGGCATCGACACGCCCCGCCGGCTACGAACGTCGATCGAACAGGTGCGCGCGCAGGCGCCTGACCGCGCCGTGGCGGTAAACCTGTTGCTGCCCTTCGTTCATCGTCGTCACGTCGCGGTCTGCGTCGACGCCGGCGTGGACGCCGTCGTCCTGGCGTTCGGCGACAAGCGTGGGCTCGTCGCGCACCTGCGCGATGCCGGGGTCTTCGTCTTCGTGATGGTAGGCACCGAGGCGCAAGCGCGTGCCGCGATAGCCGGCGGCGCCGATGGTTTGATCGCTCAGGGACGCGAGGCCGGAGGGCATCTCGTGGGCACGATGGCGGCACTTGATTTTTTACCGCACGCCCTCGCCGTGTCCGCCAACCGCCCGGTCTTCGTGGCCGGTGGCATCGCCACCGGCGCCGACACCCGCGCCGCGCTGGATGCCGGCGCCAGCGGTGTCATCGCCGGCACACGATTCCTGTTGACGCACGAAGCCAACGCGAACCGCGAGTACCAGCGGCGAATCCTGCAGGCGGACAGCACGATCGAAACCAACCTGTTCGGGCTGAGCTGGCCGCTGCGCCACCGCGTCGTGCCCAACGCGGCCACCCGGCGGTGGTGCGGCCACGACGGGAAGGCCAAGGCGCTCCCTTCTGCCCTGAACGCGGCCAGCCGCCCGCTGTCGGCTCTGGGTTATTTCGATGCGGGGCCGCTGATGCGCCTGCAGTCGCCCGCCTTCCCGTTCTTCACGCCGCTGGCGCCGGTGGCGGGCGTGCCCGACTCCTGGTTGGACAGCGCGGCTTTGTACGCGGGCGAAACCGCTTTGCGGATAGGCGAACTCACCTCCGCCGAGCAGGCCGTCGCCGACCTCACCCCGCGCTACACCTAGCGCACCAACGCGAGCGCGAAGCCGTCCCAAGGCTTGGCGCCCACCGTCTGGATCACCGCGGTGTCCAGCCGCGGATCCTCGCCCATCGCCTGCAGCGTTCGCCGGACAGCCTGCGCCTGGGCGTTGGATTCCGGGTCGAGGATCTGTCCCTGCCGAATCACGTTGTCCGCCACGATGACCGCGCCGGGACGGGCCAGTCGCACCGACCACTCCAGGTAGGCGGGGTAGTTCTCCTTGTCGGCGTCGATGAAGATCAGATCGAAGGGACCGGTCACCGTCGGCAGCGTGTCCAGCGCGGCCCCGACGACCACCTCCACCCGATCGGCGAGGCCGGCCCGCTCGAGGTTGGCCCGCGCCACCTCGGCGTGCTTGGGCTCGTATTCCAGCGTCACCACCCGGCCCTGCGGGCCGGCGCCGCGCGCCAGCCAGATGGTGCTGAAACCGCCGAGCGTGCCGAGCTCGAGGATGCTGCGCGCGCCGGTGGCACCGGCGAGCAGGCTCAGGAACTTTCCCTGCTGGACCGATACCGCAATCGGGGGCAATCCGGCCGCACTGCTGGCCTCCAGGGCGGCGCTCAAGGACGGATCGTCCTGCACCACCGTGCTGTCCAGAAATGCGTCGACGTCTTCGGGGGTTGGTTTCTCGGTCATTTCGCCCACGCTAGCCGCGCCCGACCGGGTTGGCACGGCAAGCCGGACCGGTATCGGACCGGTGGTGGCCGTTTACGACATACCCTCGGGGGGTATATAGTGAGGGTGCGGTCGACCCGCACCGCACGAGTCACCACAACGAGAAAAGGGTGAGTTACATGGCAACTTACGAGGCCGGGACCGAATTGACCTGCGGCCACGAAGGCTGCGGCTGTCGCGTCCGCATCGAGGTCCCCTGCCACTGCTCGGGTTCGGGTGAGCCCTACCGCTGCACGTGCGGCGACGCGCTGACCCCCGTCAAGTAGTCCGTCGGGCCGGTCGTGCGTTCGGGTGTGTGCCCGTGTGATTCACCGCCCGAACGTACGGCCGGTCACCTCGACCGTGGCTTCCAGCCGCATCGCTATCGCCGACGCACCCACCGCCGCCGTATAGGCGCCCGGGCTAATCCGCCAGCTTTTGGCGCCGCCGTCGTAGCGGGCGAGCAGGCGCGGGTCCGCCTCGATACTCACCCGGTGGGTCGCCCCGGGCTCGAGCTCCACCCGCGCGAATCCCAGCAGCCGCAAGCACGGTTCACCGGCGGCGGCCGTCAGGTAGAGCTGGGCAACGTCCGTCCCGGCGCGGTCGCCGACGTTGACGACGGTGAAGCTGGCACGGATCGTTTCGCCGCCGCTGGCCACCAGGTCGTGGTAGTCAAACCTGGTGTAGGACAACCCATGACCGAAGGCGAACATCGGCTGGTGGCCTCGCGTGGCAAACCAGCGATAACCGACGTCGGCGCCCTCGAAGTATTCGATGGTGCTCGCCTTCCCCCACGGTTCGCCGGGGTCGGGCAACTGCGGGCGCGGCGTCTGGTCGAGGTCCACCGGAAAGGTGATCGGCAGCCGGCCCGAAGGATTCACCCGGCCGGTGAGGACCTCGGCGATGGCCTGGGCGCCGGCCTGGCCCGGAAACCACGCCTGCACAACGGCGTTCACCGTCTCGCGCCAGGGCATGCTCACCGGATTGCCGGTCTGCAGCACCACGACGGTGTCGGGGTTGGCCGCCGACACCGCGGTGATCAGTTCGTCTTGGCCCCACGGCAGCGACAGGTCGGCGATGTCGAAGCCTTCACCCTCCGCGCGGACCGCGAACACGATCGCGATGTCGGCCCTGTGCGCCGCGCGCACCGCCTCGGCGGGACTGATGCCCGGGTCGAATTCGATCTGCGCGTGTGGCAACTGTTTTCGTAGCTCTTCCAGCGGACTCGGTGGCAGCAGGTACAGATTGCGCATACCGGCCTCCAGGCCCGTGCCGCCGATGGGCACCACGGCCGCGTACCCACCTCGCGGCAGAACGGTGCTGGAACCGTATCCGGCCGGCACACCCAGGTGCGCATATCCCCCGATGACGGCGATACGCACACTCGACCCGGGCTCCAACGGCAACAGCCCCCGGTTCGTCAGGAGCACCGTTCCCTGCCGGGCGATGTTCAGCGCGATCTCGTTGTGCGCGGCCAGGTCCGGTGGCGGCGCCGGCTCGGCATTGTCGACACCGACGGCGAACATGGACCGCAGGATCCGGCGAACCATGTCCGACAATCGCTCCTTTGTCAGCCGCCCGTCGGCGTACGCGTCGCGCAGCGGCGCACCGAAGGACTCGGCCTGCCGCAACAGCGTGTCGATCTGGGCGCCACACTCCTGATCGAGGCCGGCCAGGGCGCACCGCCAGCTCGGCGTGGCACCCCAATCCGACATCACCCACCCCGGGTAGCCCCAGGCATCCTTCAGGACCTCGTTGATCAAGACGGAGTTCGCCGCGGCGTAATCACCGTTGATCTTGTTGTAGGCGGTCATCACGGCGCCGGGTTGCGCGCGCTCGATCGCCAATTCGAAGGCCAGCAAGTCGGATTCGCGGTGGGCATCGGGATGGATGACCGCGTCCAGGAAGTGCCGGTTGGTTTCGTTGCAGTTCAACGAGTAGTGCTTGACCGTCGAGATCACGCCTTGGCGCTGGATGCCGTCGATCGACTCGGCGGCCATCGTGGCGGTCAAAAGCGGGTCCTCGGAATGATATTCGAAGTTGCGGCCGTTGCGCGGGTCGCGGGCCAGGTTCATCGCACCGGCCAGTTGCACGTTGAACCCGCGGCTGCGCGCTTCGCGGCCGATCAGTTCACCCGCGGCCCGGGCCAGTGACGGATTGAAGCTGGCGGCCAGCGCCAGACCGGCGGGCAGCGCAGTGGCCGTGTCGCCCGGGCGGAAACCCGGGTTGGTGATGCCCAGGCCGGCGTCGCTCATCAGCAACGCCGACACACCCAGGCGCGGGATGCCCGGCACGTATCCCGCACTCATCGGCGTGTCCGCGGGGATCCGCTCGTCGCGGACCGGCCACATCTCGCCGGCCCCCAGCACCGACACCAGCAGCCCGAACCGCTCGTCGTCGGTCATCCGGGCCTCGACGTCGCGGGCCCGCGCGTCGGGATCGGCCTGGCTCACCGCACGCCCTCTTTGGCGTAGACCACGCGCAGCACGTGCCCCAGTTCCGGTCCCATCACCAGCTCCGTCAACTCGCAGATCGTCGCAACGAACTCGGGGCCGTGCGGCGGCTCGGCCTGGCACAAATGATGCGCCACTTCGTGCAGCATCACCAGCTCGCGCAGCGCCCAGTCGGCGGTGTCGCGATCGGGAACCGCGATAATGCCTGTGCCCTCACGGTTTTCGTAGTGCGCGGCGCTGGCGGCGCGCCGTTGCCGCACCCGCAGGGTCGACGCGGCCGGCCACCGTTGCCGCACCGCCGGAAGCGCCAGCACGTCATCCACATAGCGCTGCGCGGAGGCCACCGAACCGAATCGCGCCTCCGGCGGCAGCGTCAACTGCGTGCCGAAGAAGTCCACCACCGGTGAGCCGTGCTGGGCGGCACGGTCGAACAGCGTCCGGACGAACTCCTCGGCCGCATAGACCTTGGAGCGTTGAGAATCCCGCCGCGGGGAGTCCCCCGCGGTCACCCGCTCAACGCGCTCCGCGCCCCGGGAAGCTCGGGACTGTTGCCGAGCCGCGCTCGCTTGCCGGCCCGGTCCCCGGCGCGCCGCGCCGCCGACGAATACCCCGCCGATGCCCGGGCGGCCTGCCAGGTGCCGCGCGCCTTCGACGCGCCGCGGTAGTAGTCCACCAGCTCGACCTCCTTGTCCCGCAACGCAATAGCGGTGCCCGGCGCCCGGCTGCGATCTTTGGTGGCTTCCCGCCGGGCCTGGTCGCGGGCCTCGGTCAGCCGCTGGCCGACGCGCGCCCCGAACGCCAGCTGGAAGTTGAGCCGGGCGGTGATCGTCGGCGTGGGACGGTGCGCACCCGAGGCCAGGTAGGCGTCCGACGCGCGGACCATCTGTACGACCAGGCTGGCGTACAGGGCGTGGCTGGCGTCGATGTCCTCGACGAACCCGTAGGCATAAACGAACGTCGAATTCGACGCCACGTCGCATCGCACATCGTTGGCCGCGGCGATGAGCACGAACAGCTGTACATACGTGCGTAACCCCTTGGTGCCGGCGGCCCCGATGGTGATGGTGCGCTGCGTCGGTGCCTGCGCCGCCGACCGCTGGGCGGAATGGGAGCGCGCCACCGCGAGGTCGATGGAAGCGGCCGTCGCGAGCCGCTGCGCGGCGGACATGAACGCGTCGGCTTCGTGGGTGTTGTCGGTGCCCTCGGCCTGACGCAGCAGCGCGGCGATGCGCGCCAGCATCTTGTCGTCAGTCATGGCGCCAAAATACTGGAGCCCGCCGACACGCCCGTCTCACAGGCGCGCGGTGATCCAGGAGACCACGTCATCAAGCACCTGCTGGCGCTCGGGCTCGTTGAAAACCTCGTGGTAGAGCCCCGGATACACCTTCAACTCGACGTCGGTGGACCCCACGCACTCGACGAGGCGCCGGCTGCCCGCGACCGAAATCAGCCGGTCCTGCTCCCCGTGCACCACCAGCAATGGCGCCGTCAGGGCCGGCGCCCGCCGCGGCATGGTCTCGCCGACCAGCAACAACGCGCGGCCGATGCCGGCCGGCACCTTGCCGTGATACACCAGCGGGTCTTCTTTGTAGGCCGCCACCACCGCGGGGTCCCGGGAGATGGCGTCGACGTCGAGTTCCTGCGCCGGCAGCCCGGGCATGACGACCCCGAGCACCTTGGCGGCCAACCCCAGCAGCGGCGAGACCTGGTCCTGGGCCGCGACCGCGGGCCCTGAGAGCACCATCAGGTCGTAGTTGTCCGGGCGTTCGACGCCGTAAGCGAAGACGATTCCGCCGCCCATGCTGTGCCCCAGCACGACGCACTTGAGGCCATGGTGTTCCCGGGTGGCGATGCCGACCAGGGTGTCGAAGTCGGAGGTGTACTCATGGATGTCGCGCACCAGCACCCGCTTGCCGCCGGAGCGGCCGTGCCCGCGATGGTCCAGCGCGTAGGTGACCAGGCCGGCCTCGCCGAAGCGCTGTGCGACGTGGTCGTAGCGCCGGGCGTATTCGCCCAGACCGTGGGAGAGCACCACGACGGCTCGCGGGGCGGTGTCGGGCGTCCAGACGTCGTAGACGATGCGCACACCGCCGAAGCCGTCGAAACTGCGTTCGGTGCGGTTCACTCGGAGGTCCTCGTCATTACCGGCAGCGTAGTGGCTGTTGATTCGGGCCGGATGGCCCGACACTGCGTAGGCTCATGCGGATGAGCCTTCTCGCGCAAAACTCTGAAGGTGACCCGGTGACCGGCGAGGGTTTCTCGGAGCACGCCGAACCCTATCGACGCGAACTGCTGGCCCACTGCTACCGAATGACCGGGTCGCTACACGACGCCGAGGACCTGGTGCAAGAGACCCTGCTCCGGGCCTGGAAGGCCTACGACCGTTTCGAAGGCAAGTCCTCGATGCGGACGTGGTTACATCGCATCGCCACCAACACCTGCCTGACCGCGCTGGAGGGACGCCAGCGCAGGCCGCTGCCGGTGGGCCTGGGCGGTCCGAGCTCGGACCCGACAGCCGAGCTGGTGGAGCGGCGTGAGGTGCCGTGGCTGGAGCCGCTGCCGGAGTTGACCGAGCATCCGGCCGACCCTTCGGTCGTCGTCGGGTCGCGGGAGTCCGTGCGGTTGGCGTTTGTCGCTGCGCTGCAATACCTTCCGCCACGGCAGCGGGCGGTGCTGCTGCTGCGCGACGTGCTGCAGTGGCGCTCCGCGGAGGTCGCCGATGCGGTCGGGACCACCACCACCGCCGTGAACAGCCTGCTGCAGCGGGCCAGGTCTCAGCTCGAGGAGGTGGGGCCCAGCACCGAAGACCAACTGGTGCAACCGGATTCGGCCGAAGCGCAGGACCTGCTGGCACGCTACATCGCCGCGTTCGAAACCTACGACATCGACCGGCTGGTCGACCTGTTCACCGCCGAGGCGATCTGGGAGATGCCGCCGTACACCGGTTGGTATCAGGGGGCGGGGGCCATCGTCACCCTCATTCATCAGCAGTGCCCGGCCGAGGGCAGCGGGGACATGCGCATGCTGCCGCTGATCGCCAACGGCCAGCCCGCCGCGGCCATGTACATGCGCGACGGCGAGGCGCACATGCCCTTTCAGCTGCAGGTGCTGGATGTGCGGGGCGGCAAGGTGTCCCACGTGGTGGCCTTCCTCGACGACACGTTGTTCACGAAATTCGGCCTGCCCAGTTCGCTTCCCGCGGAACGGCATTGAGAAGGACGGCGCCATGACGCACACGACCCAGGTGACCCCCACCCCGGGCAAGCCGGCGCTGCTGCTGAGCGCCTTCGACCTGGCCGACGTCGGGTACTGCGTCGAGGAGTTCCTGGTCGCCGGCACGGCCCGCAGCTACAGCCCGGTGAGCGAGCTGGGTCCCGATGGCCGCTGGGACGTAACACCTTCGGGCTCGGCCGATTTCACCACCCGAATGGTGGTGTTGACGCCGTCCGATCCCGCCCGGTTCAACGGGACGGTGCTGGTCGAATGGCTCAACGTGAGCGGTGGCATCGACGCCGCCGCGGTGTGGATGATGGCGCACCGCGAGATGCTGCGCGCCGGTTACGCCTACGTCGCGGTCTCGGCTCAGCGGGTGGGAGTCGAAGGCGGCGAAAGCCTGCTCGGCACGGACATGTCGTTGAAAAGCCAAGACCCGCAACGGTATGCGACCCTGCACCATCCGGGCGACGCGTTCTCCTACGACATGTTCTCCCAGATCGGCGGGCTCATCAAGGACGGCGAACACGACGCCATCCTGCGCGGGTTGCCCGCCCGGCACGTCATCGCGCTGGGCGAATCCCAGTCCGCGATGTTTCTCACGACCTACGTCAACGCCGTCGACCCGCTGACCCACATCTACGACGGATTCCTGGTGCACTCCCGCTTCGGCCCGGCCGCCCCGCTGGACGGCAGCTCGATCTTCGACGAATCCTCTGCGACACAGCCGGTTATGTTCCGCCCGGAACTGCGTGTCCCGCTGCTGGCGGTGATCACCGAGACGGATGTCTTCGGCGGTCCGCGCGACGGCTACTACTTCGCCAGGCAGCCGGACGGTGAGCGGCTGCGGGTCTGGGAGATCGCCGGCGCCGCACACGCCGACAACTACACGATTCAGGTTGCGTTCATCGACAGCGGCTCGGCACCGCTCGAGACCATCGTGGCGGGCTACGCGCCGACCAACATGTTGATGGGCCAGCGGCTGGCACACAACATCAACTTCGGCCCGCAGCACCACTATGTGGTGCAAGCGGCGGTGGCTGCGCTGAATAACTGGGTCGTCTCCGGCGAACCCGCCCCGAGCGCGGACCCGCTCGAGGTACGCGAAGACGCCGGGCCGCAACCCGTTCCGGATGGCAACGGGCTCGCCCGCGGTGGCATCAGAACCCCATGGGTGGACGTGCCGATCGCCAGGACGTCGGGTCTGGGCGGCGACGAGAGCATCATGTCGTCGATCTTCGGCTCCGGAGAACTGTTCGACGCCAACACGATTCGGCGGCTCTATCCGGATGGCGGCGCGCAGTACCTGGAAGGCTTTACCCCAGCCCTCGACGCGGCGATCGCCGCCGGGTTCATTCTGCCGGCCGACCGCGCCGAAATCCTGCAGCTCGCCGCCGCGACCTTTCCCGACGGCCGGGCTTAGGGCTAGAACAGCCGGCTGTCCGGCGGCGGCCCAGGCACCGGACGCACCAGGCCGCTCCCGGTGATCAGCGGCAGGTCCAGCGCGGACAGCAGTCCCGGCGGGGCCGCACAAACCGCGGGGATGGCGTTGACCATTCGCGACGAGCCGGCGATCCGGGCCCCCAGGTCGTGGTCCGCCCCCTCGGCCATCTCGAATTCACAGCGCATGCTCGGCGAGCCCTCGATCTCCACGCGGTAGAGCCCCTGTCCCGACGCCGGCCCGTAGCCGAGGTCCTTCGGTGTGATGGAGACGCGTGGCTGCGGCCAATCCGGGGCGATGTCGTCACGCATGCGCGTCACGTGGTCGAGCACGAAAGTGGGCTTCCCGTCCACGTAACCGGTGAGCGTCGAACGCATCGCGGCGATGGTTCCGGCGGCGACGTGACCGGTGGGGGTGTCGAAGGACTCGGTGGCGGGGATGCGCTCGTTGCTCTCCTCGACGTTGTCGATCTTGACGCCCAGCCCGGCGGCCAACTGGTGCAGCACCGGACCCCAGCCGAAGGTGAAGATCCCCGGCTGAGCCGCGAAGGCCGGGTAGTCCGGCCGCTGGCCGAATCCGAGAATCTCGTAGACGGCGGAGCGGTCCGGATAGGTGGCGTAATTGAACATCTCGGTGACCCGCACCGACTCGATCACCCGGGAGACTCCGGTAAGGACCAGCGGCAGCACGTCATTGGCGAACCCGGAGTCGATACCGGTGGTGAAGAACGACACCCCTCCGTCGATCGCGGCCTGGCGCAGCGGGTCGGTGAAGGCGGCGTCGACGGCGTCGGGAAATACCAGCGGCACCACTGAACACGACACCACGTTCTTTCCGGCCCGCAGGATCGACACCATGTCCTCGACGGCCTCCAGCGGCCGCAAGTTCGCGGCGGCGGCGTACACCACGACATCGGCATCACCGGCCAGCAGGGCCGCCGGATCCTGGGTCGCCACCACGCCGACGGGCGCGATGCCACACAGCTCCCCCGCATCGCGACCAGCCTTCGCGTCGCTGTGCACGACGACGTCGACCAGTTGCAGCTCCGGATGGTCGATCACCCCGCGCAGGGCCACCACGCCCATCGAGCCCGGGCCCCAAACTCCCACCTTGAACACGGACACTCTCCTAATATTAGGACACATATGACTATATTTAGGCGGATCGTAAGGAGGTGACGGTGGATACGTCAATGGCCGGGACCCGCGGGGGATCGGGTGCCAAATCACCGCCGACCGCCCGGGTAATTAATGTCCTTGTCGCCCTGGCTGATTCGCAACCCGGCTTGACCTCGGCCGAGTTGGCGAAGAGCTGCGCGATCAGCACGTCGACCTGCGCCCTGGTGCTGGCCGAACTGGAAGGGCGGGGCTGGGTGGCGCGCCGCGACGATCGCCGCTACGTATTGGGCAGCGGACTGTTCGGACTTGTTCACGGCCTGCGCCAGCAGTTTCCGCTGCTGGACCGCGGGCGCGACGCGCTGCGCTTCCTGCACCACACGCTCGGCGGGGGCTGCTCGATGTCGAGGATCGGCACCCGGCATCTGACCACCGTCGATGCGGTCGGCCATGCCACCGACGGCGAGCATGCCGTGGGGCAGCGCTTCCCCATCGACCCGCCGTTCGGGCTGGTCGCCATGGCCTGGCGCGATGATGACTTCGTCGAGGCGTGGTTGCATCGCGTGACGCCCAGGCTGACCCGCACCGAGATCGCCGAGCACCGACGGGTACTCGCCGATATCCGCGCCCGCGGCTACGGCGCGTGGCGGTTCGATGACACTCACCGATCGCTGCACACCCGGCTTGCCGATGTGCTGGCCTCGTTGGAGCCGACGGCCCAGGTCACCCGCCAGCTCACCACGCTGATGACGATGGTGACCCTGCGGTCGATCACCGATGTACTCGAGACCGACTTGGCCACAACGGAATTCGTTGTCCTGCCGATATTCGCCCAGGACGGGCAGCCGGAGTATCAGATCGAGATCCACCTGGGCCACTCGGCAGGGCTGACCTTGCCGGAACTCGACGCGGCGCTTCGGCACGCCCAGGGGATGCTCACCGCGGCGGTGGCGTGACGCCACAGACATTAGGCTGAGGCGATGTCCGCGACCACGGAGATCAGGGCTGCGGAAACCCGGGCCGTCACCAGAACCGCGTGGCTGACATCGCGGCACTCTTTCTCCTTCGGTGACCACTATGACCCGCAGAACACCCATTTCGGGCTGCTGCTGGTGAACAACGACGACATCGTCGCCCCGGGAACGGGATTCGACACCCACCCGCACCGCGATATGGAGATCGTGACCTGGGTGCTGCGGGGCGAACTGTCGCACCGCGACTCCGCGGGCAACCAAGGCGTGGTCTATCCCGGCCTGGCGCAACGCATGTCGGCCGGCAGCGGAATCCTGCACTCCGAACGCAACGACTCCCCCACTGAGCCGGTTCATTTCGTGCAGATGTGGGTGGCCCCCGATGAGGCCGGCGTCGAACCGAGCTATCAACAGCGAGAGATCGACCAGAAGCTGTTGGCGGGCAATCTTGTGACGATCGCCTCAGGCATGTTCGCGCATGACGCCGCGATCACCCTGCACAACCGCAACGCCGCGCTGCACGTGACGCGGTTGGCGGCCGGTGTGGCGTTGGGCCTTCCGCAGGCGCCCTACCTGCACCTTTTCGCGGCCCGGGGCCGGGTCGACGTGGAGGGAATCGGCGCGGTGAACGAGGGCGATGCCGTGCGATTCACCGACGCCGACGGCCGGCGCGTGATCGCGAGCGAGCCGTCGGAACTGCTGATCTGGGAGATGCACGCGAAGCTGGGTGACTGAGGCCATAGAGGGCCGGCTCCGCAGCCCATAGAGTGGGCTCGACAGACAGGAGTCGGCATGCCTCAATCGCACCCGCAGCACGCGGCGCCCAACCCCAACCGGAACATCAAGGCGATCCGCACCGTGCGGTTCTGGGCGGCACCCCTGGTGATCACCGTCGCGTTGATGTCGGCGCTGTGCGCGCTCTATCTCGGCGGCATCTTGAACCCGACAACCAACCTGCGTCATTTCCCCATCGCGGTGGTGAACGAGGACGCCGGCCCCGGCGGCGCACAGATCGTCGACCGCCTGCTCAATGGGTTGGACAAGAACAAGTTCGACGTTCGCGTGCTCACCCGAGGCGAGGCCAAGCACCAAATGGACACCGGACGGGTGTACGGCCAGGTGCTGATACCGCCGAGCTTCTCGTCGAAGTTGCGAGACTTCGCGACCAGCGCGGTAGTGCCCGCCCGCGCCGATCGGCCGTCGATCACGGTCTCCACCAATCCGAGGGCCGGCACGCTCGGCGCGAGCATCGCCGGTCAGACCCTCAACACGGCGATGGGAATGGCCAACGGCATAGCAGGGCAACGGGTTATGGCGGAGGTGGCCGCGCAGACCGGCGGCGCGCCGCTGGCCGGGGCGGCCCAGGTGGGTCTGAGCGCCCCCATCGACATCCAGTCGAACGTGTACAACCCACTGCCGAACGGCACCGGTAACGGCCTGTCGGCCTTCTACTACGCCCTCTTGCTGCTGCTGGCCGGATTCACCGGCAGCATCGTGGTCAGCACGCTGGTGGACGCGCTACTCGGTTACGTGCCGGCGGAATTCGGGCCGGTGTACCGGTTCGCCGAGCAGGTCAGGATTTCCCGATTCCAGACCCTGCTGCTGAAGTGGGCCATGATGGTGCTGCTGGGGCTGCTCACCTCGGCGGTGTATCTGGCGATCGCCGACGGGCTCGGCATGCCCATCGACCACAGCTGGCAACTCTGGGCGTTCGGGGTCTTCGCGATCGCCGCGGTGGGCATCACATCCAGTTCCCTGCTCTCGGTGCTGGGCACCGCCGGAATGCTGGTCAGCATGCTCATCTTCGTGATCCTCGGTCTGCCGTCCGCCGGTGCCACGGTGCCGCTGGAGGCCACGCCGTCCTTCTTCCGCTGGCTGGCCGAATTCGAACCGATGCACCAGGTCTTCCTCGGGGCCCGCTCGCTGCTCTACTTCGGCGGCCATGGCGATGCCGGTCTGACCCAGGCCCTGACCATGACGACGATCGGCCTTGTCATCGGCCTGCTGCTCGGCGGCGTCGTCACGCACCTCTACGACCGCAAGGGCTTTCACCGGATTCCGGGCGCGGTCGAACTGGCGATCGCCCAGGAGCACCAGGCGCAGCACCAGGCCCGCCGCGGTAAGCACGCGGGGGCGCCCGCCGCCGCGCCTGCCGGATCCGAGCCGGCGCCTGCCGAATCCGGGTCGGCCGAATCCGGCGCCACCCAACCCGCCGCCGCCGGGCCCGAAAGTTCAAGCGAGCAAGCGTAATTCGCGCGTAGCCCGACCGTCACCCCAACGTTATCTTTGTTGACAGTGTGACTCCTGAGGCTGATGATGTCTTTGTTGCATTCGGCTTCAGGCGGAAAGGGCTAACGTGCTGACCCGACGCGCCAGCTTCCGCCGGCTCGCGGCGTGCTGCGCGTCCGTCGTCGCCTGCTGCACCCTGGCCATCACCTCGGGACAACCCCTGGCCCGGGCCGCAGACGGCCGCGACCTGCTGGCCAACGCCATCGACAGCACCCGTGGTTCCTACCTGGTCTACAACTTCGGCCCCGGCCATCCCGCGCCGATGCTCAACGCCGGGGGCAGCTGGTACGAGATGGACAACGGCGGCCATCTGATGATCATCAAGAACGCGGCGGGTCGCCTGTCGCCGCACCTGCTGGTCGACACGCACCGGGGCGATCAGGCCAGGTGCGAGAACAACCCCGGGGCCCGCACCGGCGAGGGCCTCTGGCAGGCGTCGGAGCTCTACGCGCCGCTGCAGGCCTGGCAGCGCATGGGCCAGCCGACCATCGCGATCAACGCCAACTTCTTCGACGTCCGAGGGCAAAAGGGCGGATCCTGGCGGCAGACCGGCTGCAGTTCTCCGCTCGGCGCCTTCGTCGACAACACCCAGGGGCAGGGTCGCGCCAACCAGGCGGTCACCGGCACCGTCGCCTACCCCGGCAAGCAGGGCCTGTCCGGTGGCGGCGAAAACTGGAGCGCGCTGTCAACCATGATCCTGCCGTCCGGTGGTGCGCCGTATGTGGTGTGGCCCAAGACAAAGAGCGACTATGACGCCGCCACTCCGGTGGTCGCCGACCTGCTGAACAAGAACGAGCGATTCGTCGCGGTCTCGGGAATCGGGCTGTTGGCGCCCGGCAACACCGGACAGCTGCACGACGGCGGGCCCAGCGCGGCGCGAACGGCCATTGCCTATGCCCGGCAGAAGGACGAGATGTACATCTTCGAGGGCGGCAACTACACCCCGGACAACATGCAGGACCTGTTCCGCGGACTCGGCAGCGATAACGCCGTCCTGCTCGACGGCGGCGGCTCGTCGGCGATCGTGCTGCGCCGCGACACCGGGGGCATGTGGGCCGGGGCCGGATCACCGCGCGGATCGTGCGACACCCGGCAGGTGCTCTGCGACTCACACGAGCGGGCGCTGCCCAGCTGGCTGGCGTTCAACTAGCAACGGCCGCAGCAGGTTTCGTCGCAGCCGGCCCCAACCGGAAGATCAGCAGACTCGCTGCTATCACCGCGGCGGTGACCACGAACACCGGGGCGATCACGTATCTCGACATCGTCGCGCCGAAGAACGCGCCGGCGCACATGGTCGCGACGACTCCGATGCGCAGCCTGTGGCGTTCGCCGGTGCCGCCGGCCAGGCGACTGTCCAGCCCGAGGCTGACGATCGTCGACGTCAGGACCGTGGTGGACAGCTCCTGAATGCCGAACTGGCGCGCGCTCGAGTGTTGCAGGCCGAACGTCACCGCGAGGATGCCGATCATGATCAGCTTCGACTTCCCTTGGTAGCGCAGCACTCCCGCGCCGGCCAGGATCGCCAGCGCCACCAGCAGCACGATCTCGGTTGCCAGTACCGTGCTGATCCACGCTCGCGTGCGGACGCCGAAGTGGCGTGCGAGCCGGCCGCTGACGACCGTGGTGCAGATGAAGGTCGGCAGGGCCACCACGACGGCCGTCAGGTCGATGGTGCTTCTCGGAGCCAGCCAGAACCCGAGGAAGATCACGTTGCCGGTCATATTGGCGACGAACACGTGACCGAGCGCCAGGATGCTGATCGAGTCGGCCAGGCCGGTCGCGAAGGTCAACAGCAGCAACGCGGCCACCGTCCATCGTTGCGATACCGGAGACGTGACAGCCATGCGGTGCAGTATATTTCGGCTCCGCCGGCAGCCGCCGCTAAACTTTCGGTGTCAGATCCAGCGACGTGATCGTCGTCATCCTGGTCACCAGCCAACGGTTGTCGGACCGCTTCAAGAACAGCCGGTAGGACAGGTACTTCAGCGACGGGACGTTCTTGGTCAGCGGGCTGGTGGAGGTCGTGTTGGTGTAGACGATGACTGCAGCGTTGGGGCCGTCGAGCGTTTCGACCGCCGCACCGGTGACCTCGGTGCTGTTGGTGATCTTGGCCTGCTTGTTAGGGGCCACGATCGCGTCGACGAATTTGCGGTACTGCGCTTCGAAATCGCCGCTGAGGTAGCGGGATGCGCGGTCGGCCAGCGTGTCCATGTTTTCCGGCGTATACGTCCACAGCGTGGTGATCGCGTTGGCCGCGGTCCGCGCGACGTTGAGTTTCGTTGCCGCGGTGGCCCGGTCGGTCAGGTACGGCTGCATCATCGCGCCGGCGAAGGCGGCGGACCCGACGAACAGCAGAGCGGCGATCGTGGCGACGGCGGCCCAGGCCCTACCGGTCCGCCGCTTCTTGCGCGGGCCATCGCCCGGCTCCGTGTCGGCGGCCTGCTCGGCATCCTGGCCGGTGGCCTCCCCTTCGCCGGTTGCCTCGTCGCTGGCCTCGCCGTCAGCGCCGTCCGGCTCGGCCGCCGTGGCGTCGGATTCCGGTGCCGCGTCGGCAGTTTCGTCGCTCGGGAGCGTGCCGTCGCGCTCTGCCGCCGTGGTCGCGCCGCCTTCGGCGGCGGTGTTCTGCTCGGCGGTCACATCACCTGCTGCAGGTTGCTGATCTTCCACTGGTTCCCTTCCTGCGTCGCGGTTGCCGCCCAACGATTGGCGTTCTGTACCACCTGTTTTTCATCCGGAGACTTGGTGGTGATCGCCGTGGCCACCATGACATTGACGCTGCCGTCGTCGTTCCATCGCTCCAGGCCCGCGTCCAGGACGGTGCCCGTGGCCGGTTCGGCCCGGGCGACCTGGAGGAGAATCTCGTTGGCGTTCTTCTGGTATTGCTTGGCGAAGTCGCCGGTCGCCTGCGCCAAGATCCGATTCACGTAGTCGTTGGCGTGGAACGGATCGATGGAGGTGAACTGCGTCATGAAGCCGCTCACGTAGTTCAGCACCTCGCGGTCCTTCGACGCGGTCCGCTCCCGGGACGCGTGCGAGGCGAGCATCAGCGCGCAGGCGGTGATCGCCGCCACCATCAGCACCGCGGCGACGGTGCTGGCCAACGGCACCAGCCAGGGTCGCGGCGCCTCGGCCTCGACCGGCCGCGCGACGAGCAGGGGTCGCTCGTCGGGGGCGAACCTGCGGCGCGGGCTCATTTACCGGCCCCGGGCTGTTTCGGCTTGGTCAGCACGTTGAGATCGTCGACGCGCCAATCGTTTCCGCCTCCCTTGGCGAAATTCACCCGCACCGTGGCGCTGATGTAGCGCTGCTCGGGCCCGGTCCCGCGGCGGCCCTGCATGAACAGCAGCATCTTCGCCCGGTCCGGGCTGGCCGATTCGATCGAGCTGTTGGTGACCCAATACTCGTTGATGACCGGGTGCCCCTTCTGGACCAGATCCTGCTGGGCCGCGAGCTGGGGCCGATATTTGTCGGTCGCCAGCGACAGTGCCCGGGTGAAGTCGTCGTGCAACGTCTTGGGGTCATACGTCAGCATCTGGGCGACCATCTTGGGTCCCAGCGTCGCGATCTGGGCGCGGGTCTGATCGGTCGCGCGGTCCGCGGAGTACGACACGAAGAAGCTCATGGCGACCCCGGCCAGGCAGAGGATCAGCGCACTCGACACGGCGGCCGCGCTCCAGCGCCGGATGTGAGGTGGCGCCGTCTCCGCTTCCAGGCGGCGCACTTCCGTGCGCACCAACATGTCGGCGAAGGTACGGCGGCGCGAATCCCACAGGGGCCAAAGCCATCCCAAGATCGACACGGTATCGAGCAGGTGGGCTAGCTCCCGGAGCAGCAGCGTCCACGGGCCCGGAGTGGCGCCGGTGCGCCGCGTTACGGTGATGCCCACCAGTGCGCGGCCCAGGCTCCAGCCGGTGATCACCGGCAGCAACAGCCGGTTGACCAGAAGCAGCAGGGTCACTATGCCAAGGACGCAGATGGCCAGCCACCACCACACGCCGCCCGCCGGCACGGTGAACGACACCAACGCCAGGGTCGTCACCACGGCGACGCCGGGCAGCACGTCGACGGCGACGGCGATGGCGCGAGATCGCCAGGGCGCCAAGGTCTCCCGCGGTGACTGTGGGATTGCCGTGGGCGCAGTGGGTTCGGCCACCACCGTCACTTCGTCACCTGGTCGAGCTTGGAAATCTTGTACTGCCCCTCGGCGAAGGCCATTTTCACGCGCAGCCGGTAGCCGGCTTCGTTCTGGTTCTGGTCGCTGGCCACCTTGACGCGCATCGCGACGAGGATGTCGATCGAGCCGTCGGGGTTGTTGCGTTCGACGGCCGCCCGCACGTCCGACACCTGAACGTGGACGTTGGCGGCCTGATACGCCTGCACGAGCATGCTGGTGTACAGCAACGCCTGCGAGCGGAACGCGTCCGTGCCGCAGTCGATGATCTTCTGCTCGCTCGCGGTCATCGCGTTGGTGTCCGGCGCCTGGGTCGCCGACACGCATTCCACCGCGGCCTTCAGCGCCGCGTCGTCGTTGCGGGCGGTCCGTTGGCTTTGCTGGTGGTAGTGCAGAGCGAGGTAGCCACCCGCCCCGATGGCGCCGGCGCAGAGCACCAGCACCGCGGCGATGGCGGCCAGCCACCCGCGACCCACCCGGGACGGACGCCGGGGCGCGGCCACGGCGGGCTCGCCGGATTCAGCGGCGTTGTCGGCAGCGCCGTCGGACTCGGACTCCTCGGCGTCGACGTCGGCGTCACCGTCGGTGGATTCCACGGGATCCCCCGGGGCGTCCTGCGGATCGGTGTGCGCGGTCTCGGGTGCCGTCGAATCCTCGTCCTTGTCCTGCGTGGTCAACGAATCGTCCGTGTCGATGGGGTTCAGCCGGCTGGTGCCAGCATCTCCTTCCATCCATCGTCTCCTGTTCTGGTCGAGTTCTCGACGGAGTATTTCACCCCGTCTGGCCCTACCAGTTCACCGCTTTGGGGACTGTAGATCGCCGAGGGAGGCCCACTGGGTTTGTAGACACAGGGGTTGGGCTGCTGGCCATTGCACTGCACGGTACCCGACCCCGGCCGGGACAGCGGATCGCTGGTGGGCGGGGGTGTGCCGGGAACCCGGTCCGAGGGTGCCGGGTTCAGCCCGTTGTTCACCGACGGCGCGGGAATCACTATGCCTGGCTTGACCGGCTGGTCACACCGCGCCGACGGCGCGGGGCAGGTCAGAATCTGGTTGGGGTCGCCGTACCACGGGTTGGTACCCGCGGGCACGTACGGCTTGGGGTCACGGCATTCCCGCGGAGTCGCGGCGCGTTTACCCGGAACGTCCGTACACGGGATGTTGCGCGATCCGCGCACGCCGTTGGCCGGGGTCTCCATCGGGATCTTGCAGTACGTACCCGTGGGCAATGGCTGAACGCTGGTGTCGGCCGGTGACCGCCACTCCGACGCCGGAATGAAGCCGGTCAAACATGGCGGCGGCTGGTTGATCGACAACGCCAGGTCCAGCGCGGCCATGTTCGGGAACGGCGCCGCCACCGTCTGGGCGATCGATGCGCCCTGCGGGAGGAACACCAGGACCTGCTCGACGCCGGTGTGGTAGCGCTTGAGCAGCTCGATGACGACTTCGAGGTTGGCCAGTGTCTGGGGCAGCGAGTCACGCACGTCGTTGAAGACCGAGTTGACCTGGTCGGCCGTCGGCGCCGCCTGGCGCAGCACGCTTTTCAGGTGTTGATCTTCCTGCGCGGTCTGGGCACCCAGCCGGTTGAGGTTGCGCGCCCAACGTTCGATGGCATCGCCCGATTTGACCTGGCTGTCGAGCACCGGGCCGGAGTTCTGGATGATGTCGTTGACGTCGGTCATCTGGTTTTTGAAGTCACCGACGATCGCCTGCGTGGCATCGACCAACCGCTGCAGGTTGGGGCCCAACCCGCCGACGGCTTGCGCCGTCTCGTCGAGCAGCTGACCGATCTTCTCCTTCGGCAGCACCGCCAGCCCGCGGTTCGCGGTATCCAGGGCCGGCCCGATTTCGGCGGGCACGGTGCCCTTCGTGATGGTCTGGCCCTCCGCCAGGTACTTGCCGGTATTCCCGGACGAGGTCAGGTCCAGGTACTGCTCACCGACGGCCGAGACCGAGTGCACGTTGGCGGTCGCGTCGATCGGGATCTTGTAGTGGCTGTCGATGCTCATCGTCGCCTGCACGCCGTGCTCGGTCGGCTCGACGTCGGTGACCTTGCCGATGGTGATGCCCCGATAGGTGACGTTGGCCGTGGGATACAGCCCTCCCGATGCCGGTAGGTCGGCCTTGAGCGTGTACCGGCCGATGCCCATCAGGCTCGGGATCTGCAGGTAGTAGATACCGAGGACGAGCAGCGAGATGACGGTCAGGACCCCGAAGGCGATCAGCTGGCGTCGGATGAAGGGAGTCAGCAATTCCGGTCCCCCCTTTCCACCAGCGGTCCACCCGGTGCGTCATTCGGGTTCGGCGTGTAGCGCACGTCGGGAATCATCGTCTCCGGGTCGCGCCCGAAGGACTGCTCGAGCGCCCGCAGGGCTCCGGACAATCCCGTCCCGGTGAGGAACGCGTTGTCGACCGCGCTGTAGGTCAGGTCGAGCGTCAGCGAGATGTTGATGTAGTCACCGCGGAACATCTTGGGCACCGTGTCGATGTCGAACGGCTGGGTGAGGATCAACTTCAGCGCACCGATCAGATAAGGCGAGGCCTTGCCGAGCTCCTTGAGGGGGCATTGCAGCGCCTGCAGGTCAGTGTGCAGCGGCCCGCGCGTTTCCGACAGGTACTGGTCGGCGGCCTGGCTGAGCCGTCCCACCGAGTCGGTGGCGTTGATCAGCAGGTTCTTCGTGTCGGCGAAATGCTTGATCAGCGGCGGAATGTCGGTGAGCACTCGATCCAAGACATCGGCGCGGCCGCCCACGTAGGTCAGCAGCCGGTTGGTCGAGTCGATGGCGTGCGTGATGTCGTCGCGCTGCGCGTTGAGCTGGCTGGTGAAGGTGTCCAGCTTGCCCAGCAGTGCCCGGATCTGTTCGCCGCGCCCGTTGAAGATGTTGTAGATCTCGTTCTGCAGCACCTCCAGGTTGGGGATGCCGCCGCCGCGCAGGATGAGCGACAGGCTGGCCAGCGTCTGCTCGGTCGTGGGATACGAGGTCGAGTTCTTCAGCGGAATGGTGTCGCCGTTCTTGAGCAGTTCGGGCGACGGATTCGGCGGCGCGGCGAGCTCGACATGCTGCGAACCCAGCAGTGAGGTCTGGCCGATCCGGGCGGTGGCGTTCTTGGGCAGCTTGACCTTTTTGTCCACGCCCAGGGTCAGGGTGGCGATCCAGTTCTTCAGATTGATCGCCTTGATCGAGCCGACGAACACGTCCGCGACCATCACCTTGCTGTTGCCGTTGATCGCCAGGGTGTCCGGCACCTGCACGTAGATGGTCATGGAGCCCGAGCCGCTGCCGGGGCCGCCCGGGATGGCGACGTTCGAAATGCCTTTCCAGCCACACGAACTCAGCACCATCGCCGCGACCAGCAGGATCAACGTCTGCCACGCCCGGTGCCGGACCAACCTCATCGCGCTCGTCGCGCCCCTCACTGGCCACCTCCAAAGTCAGCGGGTGACGCGGGGCCACCCGCGTTCGGTGCGGGCGCGGACACCGGCGCCGGTGTCGGGGCGACCGGTCCCGGGATCACGCCCGGCCCCGGCGGTGGCGGCGGAATGGGAACCTGCGGCGGAACCTGGCCGATGACCGGCGCTATCGGGTTCTCGTCGTAGGCGTTCGGCGGCCCCGGCGGGGTCTGCAGAGTCGACTGGACCGGCTCGATGTTCGGTCCGCCCATCAGCTCATTGAGCGACTCCGGGGTCATCAGGCCCGCGGTGATCGGCCCGACCTGCTGGCCCTGCATACCCGGGGCGACGATCCAGCCCGGCTGGGTGTTGCGGTGCGACGTCGGGGTGTCGGGCACCCAGATGCCCGGGACGGTGGTGTCCTTGTATCCGTTCGGCGGATGCAGCCGATCCTCCGAATAGGCGACTTCCTTGGGCAGCGTCTCGGCCGTGCTGAACAGGTTCAACCCGAACGGCGGGTAGTTGAACTTGATCGCATCCAGAATCGGCGCGAGGTACTGCGCGCACAGTTCGGCCGACTCCTGATATCCCAGCCGGCTACCGGCCTGGATCGCGCTGCAGATGAACTGCATCGGGTTCGCGAAGTTGGTGATCGACGGGATGGCGACCACCGAACCGTGCGACGGGTGATAGATCTGGTTGATGTTCGCCGCGGCGGTCGGCAGGACGTGCAGCGCGGTCTCCAGCCCGTTCAGCGGATCGGGCTGCAGCAGCGTGTTCGTGACGGTTTCGAGGTTGTTGATGTCGTGAGTCAGCACCTCGCGGTTCTGGTTCAGCCACGGGCGGATGGTGCTGAGCAGGCCGTCGAACTGCTGGATGGCGTTGGCCAGGTCGTTGTCGGAGTGCGCGAGGTGCGTGGTGAAATCGGCCAGGTTCTGGTTCAGCGCGACGAACTGCTGGTCGTCGTTGTGCAGGGCGTTGACGAACAGGGCCAGGCTGCGCACCACCGCGAAGAAGTCGCCGCGACCCTCGTTCAACGCGGTCAGCGCCTGCGACAGGTTGCTCAGCGTGTCGTTGAACTGCTTGCCCTTGCCGGCCAGCCCATTGGCGAACGACTCGATGACCTCACCGAACGGGCCCTTCGGCTGCTCGGGTGTGGGGCCCAGCTTGGAGATGATGTTGGTGATGCTGTTGCGCAGCTGATCCCACTCCACCGGCACCTGGGTGCGCTCTTCGGGGATCACCGCGTTGTCGGCGAGCACCGGGCCGCCCTTGTAGGCGGGTTCGAGCTGGATGGCCCGCGACGCCACCAGGGTGGGGTTGAGGATCACCGCCGAGGCGTTGGCCGGGACCCGGTACTGGTTCTCGTAGTGGAAGGTGACCTTCATCTTGTTGCCGACCGGCTCGATCTTGTCGATCGCGCCCACCCGCAGCCCCATGATCTGGACCTTGTCGCCCGGGTACAGCGCGTTCGCCGCCGGGAAGTAGGCCACCACGGTGTTGGTGGTCACCTTCTGATACAAGCGCCAACCGACGTAGCCGACGACGATCGCCAGGATCACCACCAGCGAGGCGATGATCACCGATGCCCGCGTCAGCTTCGGCAGCCGCAGGTTGCGGACGTCAAAGATGGTGCTCAATTCTGGCTACCTCCCCCCGCTGCGCCACTGCCTCCAGATCCCCCGGGATTGATGAACGGCGCGGGCAGCTGGTTGCCCGGCCCGGGCGGCGCCGGCGGTCCCGGCGGCAACCCCGGCGCGAACGTCGACGGCGGCGGCGTCGGCCCGGCCGGCGCGAGGTTCTCGGTGCGCGCGCCCGGGGGTGCCTGCGCCGGCAACGGCACCGGAGTCCCCGGGACGTCGGGTGGCGGATCGCCCGGCCGGCCCGCGATGTTGATGCCCGGCGTGGGCGGCAGACCGTTCGGGTTCGGCGGCGACGTCATCACGTCGACCGGCGCCGGGAAGCCCGGCCCGCCGAACGGACCCGACGCCGCACCAGCACACGGCAACGGATTCCACGGCCGCGGCAGACCCTCGTCCCCGACCGTGACGTTGCCGCCCGGATTGGCCGGCGTGTACGAGCAGGGCGATCCCGGGGGTACGGCCGGACCCGGGTGGTCGGGCGTGCCCTCGAGCACCGGGGGCGCGGGTGGCGGCGCGCCGTTGGGGAACCGGGTGCCGTTCGGGTCGGGGAACCGGAACTCCGGCAATCCGGCACTGCGCCAGAAGTTCTCCGGATCGATCCCGCGCTTCTTGAAGGCGGCGTCGACCCAGGGCTGCGAAATCTGGTACAGGGCCAGGTTGTGCAGCACCACCTTGAAGAACGGGCCCGAGGCGATGGCCTCGTTCAGGGACGGCAGGAACTTGCCGACCTCGGTGAAACCGTTGGCCAGGTCGTCCTTGCGCTGCACCAGGATGTCGCTGACCGTGCGCAGCTGCTCCAGCACGTGATTCAGGTTCGGGTTGTCGTTGATGAAGCCCTTGACCTGTTCGGAGAACGCCGCGATGTTGCCCAGCAGGGCGTCGATCGCCTGACCGCGTTCGTTGAAGGCGGCCAGCAGCGTCTTGGTGTTGACCAGCAACCGGTCGATCTGATCGCTGCGATCACCGAGGATGCTGGCCACCTTGTTGGCCTGCGCGAGCAGGTGCTTGACCTCTTCGTCGCGCTTGCCGACGGTGGCCGAGAACTTCTCCACCCCTTTCAGGGCGGGGCTCAGGTGCGGATAGGTCTGGTCGATGGTCTGCGAGAGCACGTGCAAGGACTGCTTGACCGTGTCGATGTCCCAGCCCTGGGCGGCCTTGGTGACGTCGAAGAACGCGTCGTAGATCTGATACGGCGTGGTGCTCTGGCCGATCGGCAGCGTCCCGCCCGGCTTCAGCGTTTGGTTGCCGCGCGGCTCGAGTTCGAGGACCTTCTTACCCAAAATGGTGTCGGTCTTTACCGCGATCCGGCTCTCGGTGCCGAATTGTGCTGTGCCGGCGTTGAATTGGACCGCGATGTGATCACCGTCGATCTTGAGGCCCTCTACCTTGCCGACGTCCACCCCGGCGATGCGCACCTTGTCGCCTTTGCTCAGGCCGCCGGTGTCGCTGAACTGCCCGTAGTAGTGCGGTTTGGCCATCAACACCGGGACGCTGGTGAAGCTTTGGCCCACGCCGATCACCAGCACCGTCACGACGATGCCCATCAGGCCGATGCGAACCCGGTTGGGTGGTTCCAGTGTTCTCATTGCGGCGTGCACCTACCCGTCGGCTGCTGGAACAACCGGACCGTGCGGACCGGACCGCCGGCCTGCAGGCCGTTGATCTTCAGAGTGATGTCGCAGGCGTAGAAGTTCACGAAGTCCCCATAGGACCCGATTGCGCGCCCGATCATGTTCAACGCCGTCGGCACCTTCTTCAGGTAGTCCTGCAGTTGGTCCTGCTGATCGATCAGCGGTTGCTGCACCGCGTCGAGGTAGTTGAGCGTCTTGTGCAGCAGCCCGCGGTCCTCGGCCAACAGGTCGGCAACCGTGCCGGTGGCGTTGCTGATGTGCGCGGTCCCCCCGGCCAGCTGGTCACCGTGGTCCTTCAGACCGGTGATCAACACCTCCAGGTTGTTGATGGTCTGGTCGAACTGCTGCCGGTGCCGAACCGTCGTGTCCAGCACCGTGTTCAAGTTCTTGATGACCTCGCCGATGGCCTGGTCGCGTTCACCGAGCTGGTTGGTCAGCTGCGCGGTCTGATCGAGGATGTCGTTGATGGTGCCGCCCTGACCCTGAAAAACCGTGACGAGCGCGGTCGCAATGGTGTTGACCTTTTGCGGGTCGAGCGCCCGGAACAACGGCTTGAACCCACCGATCAGGGCGTCGAGGTCGAGCGCCGGCTGGGTGCGGGCGAGCGGGATGAAGCCGCCCGGCGGCAGAACCTTGTCGGCCCCTTCGCCCTGGCCGCGCTTGAGCTCCAGGTAGCGGTTACCGATCAGGTCGAGGTAGCGGATCTGGGCGCTCGTCGACTGGTACAGCGGTATCGAGCGATCGACGTTGAACTTCACCCGCGCCCGCTTGCCGCCGTCGACCAGCTCGACCGTGTCGACCTTGCCGACCTCGACGCCGGAGGCGCGGACGAATTGGCCCGCGCGCAGGCCGCTGACGTTGCTGAACTCCGCCGAGTATTTGCTGGTGCGGTCGAAGCGCATCTGACCGAACACGACGATGATCATCACAGTGAAGACCAACAGCACCACCGAGAAGATGCTGAGCTTGACAATGGTTCCGGTGATTTTCATGGGTTGATCGTGTTATCCCCTACCTGGCGGCCCCAGACGTACTCGATCGCATACGGCGATCCGGTGTCGAGGTGGTTGTACGGCGCGAGGCTGTTGCCGGTGTCCATCACCAGCTCCGGAGCGGGCCACAGGTCGTGGGTGAGGGGTTGCCAGCACCCCGGCGCCCCGCCCGGGCCGCCGCGCGCGTTCACCCGGGGCAGGTTCTCCGGGTAGACGTAGGGGTTGGGCGCACCACCGATCAGGCCGACCGCGCCGCCGAGCCCGAGCGTGAGCGCGGAGACGGCGACCAGCGACAGGGGGTTCGCGACCAGCCCCAATCCGGACAGCGCCTGGGTGTGGGCGACCAGCGAATAGCCATTGCCGCCCAGGAAGGACGCGGCCTTGGGCTCGATGTCGTGGTAGTTGCGCACGGTGCAGAACAGC
>NZ_JCALDT010000029.1:0-806 GCF_059813005.1 Mycobacterium sp. NGS27 | reverse complement strand
AGCCGGGCGGGTGCGATATCTGAGGGTGTCAGCCCGCCGCCGCCGTGTTGGACGTGTGCACAGATGCCGGCCAGGGCCTCGAACCACAACTGAGCCAGCAGGCTGACCTGCGCGTGATCGAGCACTGAGGGCGCCCACGTCCAGTTGGCGTGCAGCTGTGGGCCGGTCTCGATGTCGACAGTGCCCGCATTGAGTTCCACGGTGTGCGCCAACGTCATGGGAATCCGCGCCGCAACGCCGGCCACCGACAGCCCGTCCTGGCTGACCCGCCACACCTCATCAGTGCCCTCGGCCGCTGGGGCGCCCAACCGCCCGAGATAGTTGAATCCGATCGCCGGGTCGGGCCCGGTCAGGTCGACCTCGGTGTTCAGATAGCGCAACAGCCCATAGGTCAATCCGTCCGGATGAGCGCGAAGTTGTTCCTTGGCGTTTTTGACCAGCGCACCCAGGGCCGACTCACCGGCGATCACCCGGGCCCAGTCCAGTCCACCGACCGTCAGCGACACCGGGTATTTGGTGGTGAACCACCCCACCGTGCGCGACAGATCGACATCTGCGCCCAACTCCTCGTGACGGCCGTGCCCCTCGACGTCGATGCCGACCGACCCACCCCCGCAGTCGGCGAACTGCGTCCACGCCAATCCCAAGGCGATCAACAAGATGTCCTGAATGCCGGCGTGAAACGCTGCGGGCACCTCACCGAGCAGCATCCGGGTCGTCGCGACATCTAGTTGCACCGACAAATGCCCCGCCGCGGCGAAGGTATCCACATCCGGTTGCACCGGCGGCAGCACCGCCGGTGTCGC
>NZ_JCALDT010000028.1:0-841 GCF_059813005.1 Mycobacterium sp. NGS27 | reverse complement strand
CTCGGCTCAAGCGGTCGTGGCGATTGTGGCGGTGCTCAAAACCGGGGCGGCCTACGTGCCGATCGACCCGGCGATGCCCGCGGCGCGCATCGAGTTCGTCCTCGACGACGCCGACCCCGTCGCGCTGATCACCACCACCAGGTTGGCCGAGCGGCTAGCCGGCCACGCGCTGCCGCTCATCGACATCGACGACCCCCACACCCAGACCCACCCCACCACCGCGATGCCACCGCCAGCCCCCGACGACACCGCCTACCTGATCTACACCTCAGGAACCACCGGAACACCCAAAGGGGTAGCCATCCCCCACCACAACGTCACCTGCTTGCTAGAGTCCCTGGACAACGAGGTGCCGGCGAATCACGTTTGGTCGCAGTGTCATTCGTTGGCGTTCGATTTCTCGGTGTGGGAGATCTTCGGTGCGCTACTACGCGGCGGCCGGCTGGTGGTGGTACCCGAATCGGTCGCCCGCTCGCCCGAAGAGCTACACGGCCTGCTGGTGGCCGAGCAGGTCAGCGTGCTGAGCCAGACGCCGTCGGCGTTTTACGCGCTGCAAACCGTCGACGCGCTGTTACCCGAGCGAACAGATCAGCTCAAACTGGAAACGGTCGTGTTCGGCGGTGAGGCGTTGGAACCCCAGCGCCTCGGTGCGTGGCTTCAAGACCATCCGGGTTCACCGCGGTTGATCAATATGTATGGCATCACCGAAACGACCGTGCATGCGTCGATTCGGGAGATCGTCGACGATGACGTCGATATCAATGCGAGCCCGATCGGGATGCCGTTGGGGCACTTGGGCTTTTTTGTGCTGGATGGTTGGTTGCGTCCGGTGCCGGCCGGG
>NZ_JCALDT010000027.1:0-1017 GCF_059813005.1 Mycobacterium sp. NGS27 | reverse complement strand
CGTTGTTGTCGGCGGCCGGGTTCGGCAACACGGGTGCGGATCTGTTCGAAAAGGGCGGGCCGTATCTGGCGCGCGGCGCCGCCGACCTGGTCCCTTCGGCGCAGCTACTGGACACTTACAGCCCCGAAATCTATTGCACGCTGCGCAACTACCACGACATCGTGCCCATCACCGGTGCCTCCGAGGGCGGTTTCAACGGCTACTCGTTGAACATGAACACCGAGGCGCTGTCCGGATTGGGGCTGGTCGCGAATCCCCTGTCGCTGGTTGCCATCTCCGCGCTCACGCTGGGGCTCGGCGGCGCGGTCGGCCTGATCGGTGGTGCGCCCAATCCCTACGTCTACCCGGAGAACCTGCCCCGGGTGAACGCGCGCGGCGGTCCGGGCGGGGCGCCGGGGTGCTGGCAGAAGATCACCCGCGATCTGTGGCCGGCACCGGAGCTGGTGATGGACACCGGCAACAGCCTCGCGCCGTACAACCATCTCGACACCGGATCGCCGTATGCGATCGAGTACGTCTGGGGCCGCCAGGTGGGAGATAACACCATCAACCCGTAACACGTAGCCAGTGGCCGAAGCCTCTGCGGGACAGGATAATTCGCTTCCGAGACGATCGGCTCGCCGGAATCGGTGAAGGTGGTCACCCGAGCGACGAGGCTGTGCACCCGCAGGTTGGCGCCGTTGCTTTGTTTGTGCCACTGCATCGCGGTACATTTCACTGGTCTTATTCCATAGGTGTACAGGCCAGCGCCGGGTGGCGACGGCCCCGAGGCGAGGGGCAGCGGTGGCGACGGTGGGTTATCCGGATAACCAACCGCGCGGGTGGCGGTCCATCGCCGGGCCCACAACTTTCGGGCTCACGGTGTAGGCCATGGAAGGTTCACCCGTTCAGATCAACGACTCGCGAGAGCCGCCCTACCGGTTGATCACCTTTGTCGTGGCGGTCGTTCTCGCCGTCATCTTCACCCTGGTTTACATCCAGTTCCGCGGAGGGTTCACGCCCAAGACCGAGTTGACC
>NZ_JCALDT010000026.1:0-1161 GCF_059813005.1 Mycobacterium sp. NGS27 | reverse complement strand
GCCGGGTCGGCGTCGCCGGTGATGTAGCCGATCAGGCGTTTGATGCCGGGTTGGTCTTCGCGGGCGAGCACCACCGCCTGCTCCACCCCGGCCAGGGTGGTCAGGGCGGCCTGGATTTCGCCGAGTTCGATGCGGTAGCCGCGGATCTTGACCTGCTCATCGGCGCGCCCGTGGTAGTCCAGTTGCCCATCAGGGCGCCAACACACCAGATCCCCGGTCCGATACATCCGCTGTCCGGGGGCCTCGGGCCCGGCGAAGGGGCAGGCCACGAACCGCGATCCGGTCAACCCGGCCCGGCCCACATAACCCACGCCCACCCCGGCGCCGGCCACATACAACTCACCGATCACCCCGACCGGCACCGGGCGCAACCACCCATCAAGGACGAACAACGCCGTACCGGGCACCGGCGCGCCGATCGGCACCGCGGTGACCCCGGGGTGCAGGGGGGCGCTCATCGCGGCGTAGATCGTGGCTTCGGTGGGGCCGTAGGCGTTGATCACCAGCCGTCCGGGCGCCCACTGCTCGAGCACCTCGGGCGGGCAGGCTTCCCCGCCGAGCAGCAGCGCGGCCGATTCCAAGCCCTGCGGGGACAACGCGGCCACCGCGGAGGGGGTTTGGGTCAACACGGTGACCCCCTCGGCGATCAGCAGGTCGTGGAAGTCCTGCGGGGCGCCGGTGACCTCGTCGGGCACCACCACCAGGCGCCCCCCGTGCAGCAGGGCGGCCCAGATCTCCCACACCGAAAAGTCAAAGGCATACGAATGGCATTGGGTCCACACCTGGGTTACTGGTAGCCCGGTCGGTGCGGACTCGGCCAAATGGGCCAGGTTGCGGTGGCTGATGGCCACGCCTTTGGGGACCCCGGTGGTGCCCGAGGTGTAGATCAGGTAGGCGAGGTCATCAGCCGCGGGCGCCGGCAACGCGGTGGTGGGTTGATCATCGACCGCGGGGTTGTCGACCTCGATGACCCTCACGTCATGGCCGTCCAGCCGCGAGCGCAACGCGGTAGTGGTCACCACAGCGACCGGGGCCGCGTCGGTGAGCATGAACTCGATGCGCGCTGCCGGGGCGGCGGCGTCGATCGGCAGATAAGCCGCCCCGGTCTTCAAGACCGCCACCATCGCGGTGATCGCCTGCACCGAGCGCGAAAACACCAGT
>NZ_JCALDT010000025.1:0-1257 GCF_059813005.1 Mycobacterium sp. NGS27 | reverse complement strand
TCCCCCACCCCGGACGACATCGCCTACCTGATCTACACCTCCGGCACCACCGGAACCCCCAAAGGCACCGCCATCACCCACCACAACCTGGCCCACCTGGCGGAGTCCTCGCTTCCCCAGGTACCGACGACACAGGTGTGGACGCAGTGTCATTCGTATGCCTTCGACTACTCGGTGTGGGAGATCTGGGGGGCGCTGCTGCATGGCGGACGCCTGGTGGTGGTGCCCGACGAGGTCACCCGCTCCCCGCAAGACTTCCAGGCTCTCCTGGCCGCCGAGCAGGTGACGGTGCTCACCCAGACACCATCTGCGGTGGGGATGTTGTCCCCGCAGCAGGTGGAAGCGTCGCTGGTGATCGCTGGTGAGGCGTGCCCCCCGGAAGTGGTGGATCGGTGGGCGCCGGGACGGGTGATGGTCAACGGCTACGGCCCAACCGAGACCACCGTGTATGCCACCCTCAGCGCCCCGCTGGTGGCGGGGTCGGGGGCCCCGCCGATCGGCTCGCCAGTGGCTGGGGCGGCGTTGTTCGTCCTCGATGGGTGGATGCGCGCGGTGCCGGTCGGGGTGATCGGTGAGTTGTATGTGGCCGGCGCCGGGGTGGGGGTGGGTTATGTGGGCCGGGCGCGGTTGACCGGATCCCGGTTTGTGGCCTGTCCGTTCGGGGCGCCCGGGCAGCGGATGTATCGGACCGGGGATCTGGTGTGTTGGCGCCCTGATGGGCAGCTGGACTACCTGGGCCGCGCGGATGAGCAGGTCAAGATCCGCGGCTACCGCATCGAACTCGGCGAAATCCAGGCCGCCCTCACCGGCCTGGCCGGGGTGGAGCAGGCGGTGGTGCTCGCCCGCGAAGACCAACCCGGGGCCAAACGCCTGATCGGCTACATCACCGGCGACGCCGACCCGGCCGATATCCGGGCGGCGTTGGGCCAGCGGTTGCCGGATTACATGATCCCGGCCGCCATCATCGCCGTAGACGCTCTGCCGCTGACCCCCAACGGCAAGCTCGACACCCGGGCCCTGCCCGCCCCCGACTACACCGGGCACTATCGCGCTCCGGCCACGGCCACCGAGGAAATCCTGGCCGGCATCTACGCCGACATCCTCGGCCTCGAACGAGTCGGGGTCGATGACTCATTCTTCGAGCTTGGTGGGGACAGCATTTCGGCGATGCGGGTGATCGCGGCGATCAACACCACGTTGGATACCGACCTTGCGGTGCGCACCGTGTTCGAGGCACCCACGATCGCGCAGTTGGCA
>NZ_JCALDT010000024.1:0-1276 GCF_059813005.1 Mycobacterium sp. NGS27 | reverse complement strand
CGGGGCGGGCAGCGCGCGGGTGTCGAGTTTGCCGTTAGCGGTCAACGGCAACGCCTCTAGGGCGATGACCGCGGCCGGGATCATGTAGGCCGGCAGGTGTTCGGCCAAGGCGCTACGCAGGGTCGCCGGGTCGGCGTCGCCGGTGATGTAGCCGATCAGGCGTTTGATCCCGGGTTGGTCTTCGCGGGCAAGCACCACCGCCTGCTCCACCCCGGCCAGGGTGGTCAGGGCGGCCTGGATTTCGCCCAGTTCGATGCGGTAGCCGCGGATCTTGACCTGCTCATCGGCGCGCCCGTGGTAGTCCAGCTGCCCATCAGCGCGCCAACACACCAGATCCCCGGTCCGATACATCCGCTGCCCCGGCGCCCCGAACGGACACGCCACGAACCGCGACCCGGTCAACCCCACCCGGCCCACATAACCCACGCCCACCCCGGCGCCGGCCACATACAACTCACCGACCACCCCGACCGGCACCGGACGCAACCACCCATCAAGGACGAACAACGCCGCCCCACCCACCGGCGAACCGATCGGCGGGGCCCCCGATCCCGCCCGCAGTGGGGCGCTGATTGCCACACACATCGTGGTTTCGGTGGGGCCGTAGGCGTTGACCATCACCCGCCCCGGCGCCCACCGATCCACCACCTGCGGCGGGCAGGCCTCCGCAGCCATCACCAACGCCACCGACTGCAACCCCTCGGATGGCAGCATCGCCACAGCCGACGGAGTGTCGGTAAGCACGTTCACCTGTTCCGCAACGAGCAGGTCGTGGAAATCGTCCGGTGCGCGCACCACGTCGTCGGGCACCACCACCACCCGCCCACCGCCGAGCAGCGCACCCCAGATCTCCCACACCGAGACGTCGAATGCCAGCGAGTGACTGTGCGTCCACACCCTCGCCGTGGGCAGCCCGGCGTCCAACGATTCCAATAATTGGGTGACGTTGCGGTGGGTGATGGCCACGCCTTTGGGGACCCCGGTGGTGCCCGAGGTGTAAATCAGGTAGGCGAGGTCATCAGCCGCGGGCGCCGGCAAGTCCGTGGTGGGTTGGTCATCGACGGCGGGGTCGTCGACCTCGAGGACTGGCACGCCGAAACCCTCGACCCGCGCGCGCAACGCGGTAGTGGTCACCACCGCGACCGGGGCCGCGTCGGTGAGCATGAACTCGATGCGCGCTGCCGGGGCGGCGGCGTCGATCGGCAGATAAGCCGCCCCGGTCTTCAATACCGCCACCATCGCGGTGATCGCCTCGGGTGAACGCGAAAACAGCAGC
>NZ_JCALDT010000023.1:0-1310 GCF_059813005.1 Mycobacterium sp. NGS27 | reverse complement strand
GCCGAGGCGTTGGGTGCGGCCCTGGCCGATGTGGTGGACCGCCACGAGAGTCTGCGCACTCGATTCGCCGCTCCCGGCGGAATGGCTCAGCAGCTCGTGGTGGCGTCGGCACAAGCCGATTTCGGTTGGCGGGTTGTGGATGCGGTGGGTTGGTCGGTGGGCCGGTTGGAGGAGGCGGTCGGGGCTGCGGCGCGGTATGCGTTTGATTTGGCGGGTGAGATTCCGTTGCGGGCGCAGCTTTTCCGGGTTGCTGAGGATGAGCATGTGTTGGTGGCGGTGGTGCATCATATCGCTGCTGATGGGGCTTCGGTGGGGCCGTTGGTGCGGGATTTGGGTGTGGCGTATGCCAGCCGGTCGGTGGGGCAGGTGCCGGGGTGGGCGCCGTTGGCGGTGCAGTATGTCGATTACACGTTGTGGCAGCGGGCGCAGTTTGGTGAGCTCGAGGACAGTGGTAGTCGGATCGCTGGGCAGTTGGCGTATTGGGAAGATGTGTTGGCCGGGATGCCCGAGCGGGTGCAGTTGCCCACGGATCGGCCGTATCCGGCGGTGGCGGATTATCGCGGGGCCACGGTGGGTGTGGAGTGGTCGGCTGAGTTGCAGGCGCGGGTGCGTCAGTTGGCCGGTGAGCATAATGCGACCAGTTTCATGGTGGTGCAGGCTGCGTTAGCGGTGTTGTTGTCCAAGGTCAGCGCCAGTGTGGATGTGGCGGTGGGTTTCCCGATCGCGGGGCGGCGTGATCCTGCGCTTGATGAGTTGGTGGGTTTTTTCGTCAACACGTTGGTGTTGCGGGTGGATTTGGGTGCTGATCCCACGGTGGGGGAGTTGTTGGCGCAGGTGCGGGCGCGCAGTTTGGCGGCCTATGAGCATCAGGATGTGCCGTTTGAGGTGTTGGTGGAGCGGCTCAATCCGGCGCGGTCGTTGACTCATCATCCGTTGGTTCAGGTGATGTTGGCGTGGCAGAACTGGCAAGACGGTGCTGCGGCCGGGGCGATGTTGGGGGATTTGCAGGTTCGGCCGTTGCGGGCGGATACCCATACGGCGCGGATGGATTTGACGTGGTCGTTGGCGGAGCGTTTCACCGATGCTGGTGAGCCTGCTGGCATTGGTGGGGAGGTGGAGTTTCGCACCGATGTGTTCGATGCGGCCAGCATTGAGGTGTTGATCGAGCGGTTGCAGCGGGTGGTGCTGGCGATGACGGCCGATCCGGCGCGGCGGTTGTCCTCGGTCGAGGTGTTGGGTGCGGGTGAGTTGGCCCAGTTGGAGGGTTGGGGTAATCGGGCGGTGCTGGCTCGGCCGGCGGGGGTGGGGGT
>NZ_JCALDT010000022.1:0-1367 GCF_059813005.1 Mycobacterium sp. NGS27 | reverse complement strand
TCTACTGACTCAAACTATTTGGCAGGGTCGCGGCTTGTGGATAAATGCCGCCCAGGCTGAGAGGTTGAGGACATGGTTCGGTCGCGACGTACGAAGATTCCCGCAGAGGAGAAGACCCGACTGGTGTTGGCGGTTCTGGCCAATGAGATGACGTGTGCCGAAGCTGCTCGTCGCTGCGGGGTGAGCGCGGTGACGATGACGAAATGGAAGCATCAGTTCCTCGAGGCGGGTGCTGATCGGCTCAAAGAGGTTCCTGGCGGGCCGGCGGGCAGGTCAGGAACTCCCGAGCAGCGTCGGTTGCGGAGGGAAAACGAGCAGCTCAAGCTGGCGTTGGCCGAGGCCACGGTCCAGCTGCGGATCTGGCAACGCGGAGCTGCCTTCGCTGATCAAGTCCCTTCGCAGACCTCGAAGCCCTAAGAGCGGCAGCGGGGCTGCCGGTTTCGAGGTTCGCCCCACTGGCCGGTATTCCCGAACGCACGTATCGGCGCCGGCTGGCGCGACTGCGTTATGGCGCACCACCTAAGGGGCCGTGGCCAGCACCCACTGTCGATCGCATCGAGGCACTGGCCGCCAAGTACGCCGAAACCTGGCCGGCCTGGGGCTACCGCAAGATCGCGGCCCTGATGCGTGCTGACGGTCACGACGTGACCAACTCCTCGGTGCAACGCGCCCTGCGGCGACGAGATCTGCTGTTGCCACAGGGCTTTCGAGCCGACCGGAAATCGTGGGCGGTACTGCGTCGTCACGTTTTCCGCGACCCGCCGACCGAACGCAACCGAGTGTGGCAGACCGACTTCTCCGAATTCGAAACCGCCTGCGGCGGCATCTGGAGGATCAGCGCGGTCATCGACTACGTGAGCAAGTACTGCCTGGCCATCACCGTGTCTCCCACCGGCCGCGGTATCGATGCCGTGCGCTGCCTGCAGCTGGCCATCGAGGAGGCCCAACGCGTCCTGGGCCTGACCGATCTGCGCGCTGACCGGGGTCTGATGGACATCCTCGACGCCAACAACACGGTCATCGGCCAAGCCCCCGCACCGATCGCGTTGGTCTCCGACAACGGACCGTGCTACCGCGGCAAGACTTTCCAAGCACGGTTCGCCGGAGACGATCCCCTGCTGCGACACGTCCGGACCCGAATCAAATCACCACAAACCAACGGCGTCATCGAACGCTTCTTCGGCACTCTGAAATACGAGCACCTCTTCCGCGGCTACATCGGCGACGGCGACGCCCTCGACATGGAAGCTCACCGCTTCCGCACCATCTACAACACCGTCCGACCACACCAAGCCCTCAACGATCGAACCCCACGTCAGGCCTACCTAAAAACCGCACAAACCCTGCCAAATTCTTGACTCAAGACA
>NZ_JCALDT010000021.1:0-1575 GCF_059813005.1 Mycobacterium sp. NGS27 | reverse complement strand
GGTGCGATACATCCGCGCCCCCGACCCACCAAATGGACACGCCACAAACCGCGACCCGGTCAAGCCGGCCCGGCCCAGATAGCCGACACCCACCCCGCGCCCGGCCACATACAACTCGCCGGCCACCCCGACCGGCACCGGGCGCAACCACCCGTCCAGCACGAAGAACGCTGCCCCCGCTACCGGCACACCGATCGGTGGCGCACCTGAGCCCGCCTTCAAGGGCGCACTCTTGGACGCCCACATCGTCGTCTCAGTGGGCCCGTAGACGTTGACCATCACCCGGCCGGGCGCCCACCGATCCACCACCTCGACCGGACAGGGCTCGGCGCCGATCACCAGTGCCGCCGACTCCAAACCCTCATGCGGCAAAGCTTTAACCGCAGAAGGGGTTTGGGTCAGCACGGTGACCCGCTCAGCGACCAGCAGGGCGTGTAAGTCGTCGGGTGAGCGAGTTACCGAGTCCGGGATCACTACCAGCCGGCCACCATGCAACAGGGCGCCCCAGATCTCCCAGACCGAGAAGTCGAAAGCGTATGAGTGAAATTGCGTCCACACCTGGGGCGAAGCCAGGTCCAGCCCGGCGTCGAGCGACTCGAACAGCTGCACCACGTTGTACTGCGTTACCGCAACACCTTTGGGCACACCGGTGGTGCCCGAGGTGTAGATGACGTGGGCGATATCGTCCGGGGCCGGCACTGGCAAATCGGTGCTGGGTTGGGTGTCAAGGCGGGGGTCGTCGATATCGACGATTAGCAGCGCATGCCCGTCCAGCCGGGCGGCCAGATCGGAAGTGGTGATCGCGGCGATCGGCCCGGAGTCTTCGATCATGAATGCGATCCGGGCAGCCGGATGCGCGGGATCGATCGGTAGGTAAGCCGCCCCGGTCTTCAACGCCGCCAAGATGGCCACGACGGCCTCAGCCGACCGGGTAAACAGCAGCGCCACACACTCACCCGGACCCGCACCCGCGCCGATTAACAAGTGCGCCAATCGGTTAGCTGCTTCGTCCAGCTCCCGGTACGTCATGGAAACACCGCTGCAGGTCAGCGCGACCGCCTCGGGTGTGCGTACGACCTGGGCGCCGAACGCCGCCGCAATCGACACCGGCGCCCCGGGCTGGCTCAGCACCGCGCGGTTGCCAATCTGATCCAGACGAGCGTGCTCACCGCCGTCCAGCACATCTATCGACGACAACCGTCGGGCCGGATCGGTGGCCATTGCTTCCAGGGCGCGGCGGAATCGCTTGACGATGGTTTCGATGTCTGCGGCGTCGAACACATCCGTGTCGAATTCGACACGCAGCCCGAGTTCGTTACCGGCGACGGCCTGGACCGTCAGCGGATAGTCGGTGGATTCGCGGCTGGTGAAGCCGGTGATGGTCAAACCGTCGGCCCCCGCCAACGCCCCGGTGTCGACCGGATAGTTCTCCAGCACGAAAAGGGTGTCGAACAGATTGTCGTGGCCGGTGATGCGGTGGATCTCGTTGAGCGCAAGGTGTTGATGCTCAACGGTTTTGGCGTGTGCATGCTGCAGCTGGTCGAGCAGGTCGGTAGTGGTGGTTGTCGGCGTGAG
>NZ_JCALDT010000020.1:0-1882 GCF_059813005.1 Mycobacterium sp. NGS27 | reverse complement strand
AATAGCGCGGTTGGAACGGCTTCTCACAGCCATGACCACCCAACCCGACCAACCCCTCGCCGCCATCGACCTACTCGACGAATCCGAACACACCCACCTCGACACCCTGAGCAACCGCGCCACCTTGATAACGACCACTGGTCCAGCGGACTCGATTCCGGCGCTGTTCACCGCCCAGGTCGCGCGCACTGCCGACGCGGTGGCGATCCGCGACGCAAACCTGTCACTGACCTACCGCGAGCTCGAGGACACCGCGAACCAACTGGCCCACCTCCTGGCCGCCCACGGCGCAGCCCCCGGACACTGCATCGCACTGCTACTGCCCCGCAGCGCCGAAGCGATCACCGCCATCCTGGCCGTCCTCAAAACCGGCGCCGCCTACCTGCCCATCGACCCGGCGTTGCCAGAAGCACGTGTCGGGTTCATGCTCGACGACGCCGCACCCATCGCCGCGGTCAGCACCGCGCAACTGCGTGCCCGGCTCGAGGGCTTCGGCGGGGCGGTCATCGAGGTCGAGGACCCCCACATCCACACCTATCCCCACACCGGTTTGCCGGCGCCGGCCGCCGATGACATCGCCCACATCATCTACACATCGGGCACTACCGGGGTGCCCAAGGGTGTAGCGGTCACCCACCACAACGTCACTCAGCTGATGCGGGCGCTGGATGCAGGCATGTCGGCGCCGGGGCCGGCAAAGGTGTCGACGCAGTGGCATTCGTATGCCTTCGACGCGTCCGTCCGGGAGATCTGGGGGGCGCTGCTGCACGGCGGACGCCTGGTGGTGGTGCCTGAAGAGGTCACCCGCTCCCCGCAAGACTTCCACGCCCTCCTCGTTGCCGAACACGTCAACGTCTTAAGCCAAACCCCCTCAGCGATGGATGTGTTGTCCCCGCAAGGGTTGGAGTCGGCGGCGTTGGTGGTTGGCGGCGAGCCGTGCCCTGCCTCGCTGGTGGATCGGTGGGCGCCGGGCCGGGTGATGGTCAACGCCTATGGGCCGACAGAGACCACGGTGGACGTGTCAATTAGTGCGCCGCTGGTGGCGGGGTCGGGGGCGCCGCCGATCGGTTCGCCGGTGGCTGGGGCGGCGTTGTTCGTCCTTGATGGGTGGTTGCGTCCGGTGCCGGTGGGGGTGGTCGGTGAGTTGTATGTGGCCGGCGCCGGGGTGGGGGTGGGTTATGTGGGCCGGGCGGGGTTGACCGGGTCGCGGTTCGTGGCGTGTCCGTTCGGGGCGCCGGGGCAGCGGATGTATCGGACCGGGGATCTGGTGTGTTGGCGCGCTGATGGGCAGCTGGACTATCTGGGCCGCGCGGATGAGCAGGTCAAGATCCGCGGCTACCGCATCGAACTCGGCGAGATCCAGGCCGCCCTGACCGGGTTGGAGGGGGTGGAGCAGGCGGTGGTGCTCGCCCGCGAAGACCAACCCGGGGCCAAACGCCTGATCGGCTACATCACCGGCACCGCCGACCCCGCGACCCTGCGTAGCGCACTGGCCGAACGGTTGCCGGATTACATGATCCCCGCCGCGGTGGTGGGGCTCGAAGCGTTGCCGTTGACCGCTAACGGCAAGCTCGACATCCGCGCGTTGCCCGCCCCGGATTACACCGGGCACTATCGCGCTCCGGCCACGGCCACCGAGGAGATCTTGGCCGGGATTTACGCCGAAGTGCTCGGTGTGCAGCGGGTCGGGGTGGAGGACTCGTTCTTCGAGCTGGGCGGGGATTCGCTGTCGGCGATGCGTTTGATCGCCGCGATCAACAAGGGTCTGGACACTGGTCTTTCCGTGCGGGCGGTGTTCGAGGCACCCGCCGTTGCCCAATTGGCGCCGCTTATCCATGGGGAGACGGGCCGGGTAGAGCCATTGGTGGCCCAACCGCGTCCG